>JBDHAD010000016.1:0-164146 GCA_039588215.1 Gemmatimonadota bacterium | reverse complement strand
GGAGCCGGTCTGCAATGTCCGGACTCTAGGCAGGGGCGGAGCAGTTCGACGCGCGGTGCTAAAGCCGCGGGAGGACGTCGTATTACTCGGGCTCGATCTGCCGGCGGTCGTTGGACGGATCGAAGTCCAAGACGACCCCGTTCGGATCCAGCACGAACTCGGTCGGGCGGGCGCTCAGGGTCAGCAGCGTGACTTGTCGTCGATCTCGCGCATCGAGGACTTGCGCCGAGAGCACTTCGCCCGCAGCCCGGGCCTCCAGAACGACCGGCATCCAGGCATCGCCATCGCGGAGCACCTCGACGCGAGCCGTCCAGCCGTCCGCGGTTCGGTCTACCGTGATCTCTCCGAGTCGATAGTCGAGCGTCGCGGTGGTGTGCAGCCATTGATCGAAAAACCAATCTAGGTCGAGCCCGCTCACATCTTCGACCACGGCCCGGAAGTCGGCTTCGGTCACGTGCCTCAATGCGTGGCGAGCGTAGTATTCGTGCAGAATCTCGCGGAACGCTTCGTCGCCCCCCACTAGGTCGCGCAACATGTGATACACGAAGGATGGCCGCGTGTAGGCCATGTAGCCGTACATGTTGAAGTCGCGGAACTCCTCGGAATTGGTCGAGATCGGGTGCTCGAAGCCATTCCTTTCTGTCTGCGCCATCCGCTCGCGCGTCCGTCGCCAACCACTCTGGTCCCCGTCCTCGAACGCCCAGGTATCCAGGAAGCTCGCGAATCCCTCGTCGAGCCACGCCTCCCTCCATTCGTTGTTCCCGAAGATCCCGTGCACGTATTGGTGCGCGGTCTCGTGCATGATGAGCCCGTCCGCGGCCGACCCATCCATGATCACCATCGGAAACTCGGTCCCGCCCCCTCCCTCGAGCCGATGCAGGTTGGTGAGCTGCGGCCACGGATAAGGGCCGAATACGTCCTCTAGGAATTCGAGCGCGCGAACGGTGCTCTGGACGGCGCGTCCGTTTCCCCAGCTGCGCTCGTCGCCCGGTCGGTAGAGCACGTGGATCGCGATCGGACGCGCCCGATCGCCTCTCGGGGTAACCTCGCCACCGTCGTGCACGTAGTCCGGGCTCGTGCTCCAGGCGAAATGGTGTACGTCCTGGGCAAAGAACCGAACGCGTTTTCGCCCGGTGGCGGCCGCGCCGTCGAGAAGGCCCAGGGACGACCGAACGGGGACCTCGTACCAGTCACGCTGCCCGCTGATCACCCCTGCGTCGGTCGCCGACCAGCCCGGGTCACCCTCCACGGGCACGCCCGTGGCGCCCAACACCTGGTCTTCCGCCACATCCAACAGCACGTCATAGGTGGCAAACTCCCCGTAGAACTCGCCTTGCGGGTAGAGCGGATGGTGCGCCCATCCGGTGCGGTCGTAAGGCGCGATCCTCGGATACCACTGGGCGAAGTCGTACTGGCGGCCCCGCCGACACTGGCGCCGGCAAATGGTGGAGGGACGCGCCTTCCACTCGAGCTCCAGCGTCACGCGGTCACCGGGTGCGAGGGGTACGACGAGAGCCAGCTCCAGAATCGTGGAGTCGGGCGCGCTGGGATACGAAGCCTCGAGTTCGGTGCCTTCGGAACGAGCCGCGAGCAGCCGCTCGAAGCCGTGCTCCGGTTCGGCCAGCTCCTGGAAGTTCAGGTGCCGCCGGCGTTCGGCGCGCGCCCAGGCGGAGTTGGGGCGAAACGCGTTGAGGTGTTGATGAAAGAAGAGGCGATCCAGCGTGTCGGGTGATCGGTTGACGTACGTGACGCGAGCGAGCCCGTGCAGCACCCCGCGTTCCTCGTCCAGTGACGCCTCGATCAGGTAGTGGATCTCCTGCTGCCAGTACGGAGCGCCGGAGACCTCTTGACCGGGCGGTCCCTGCGCGCAGGCCCCACCTGGTGCTCCGACGGCAGGAACGATCAGGACGGCCGTCAGCCACCGATTCAGTGACCGATGAGGATTGAGCGCGGCGGTGCGCCTCATGCGTTCTCCTTCGTTCACGTCCAGGATCACCAAACCCGCCACCGGGCCTCGACTACCAGAGCAAGGCCCGCGGACACGGCTGGGAAGGTCCGGAAGCTACCTCGCGCTCGGGTCGCTCTCAAACTCTGCGACCTGGACGCGGCGGCCCCTTGTCGCTCGCGGGATCGACTGCGAGGTTGGGACGAGCGGGCACCGAAGACCACCCGAACCCGGTTATTTGCCCATCAGTCCGGCTCCCACCCCGGGAGTCCGAAGCGAGTACCGCGGACCACGCGGAGTGAGGACAGGGAGGAGAGGACTTGTCTCAACCCACTGTACAACGAGAGCGAATACGGATCCGCTTCATCGAGCAGGAGATGAGGGATTCCTTCATCGACTACTCCATGAGCGTGATCGTCCAGCGGGCACTCCCCGATGCGCGGGACGGCCTCAAACCCGTTCACCGGCGGATTCTGTACGCCATGCGGGAGGAGGGTCTCCAGCCCGGCCGGCCACACAAGAAGAGTGCCACCGTCGTCGGTGATGTGCTCGGCCGCTACCACCCCCACGGGGACAGCGCGGTCTACGACACGATCGTCCGGATGGTTCAGGAGTTCTCGCTCCGCTACCCGCTGATCGACGGGCAGGGCAACTTCGGCTCGATCGACGGAGACAGCGCCGCGGCGTATCGCTACACCGAGGTGAGGATGACACCTCTCGCCGTGGAGCTGTTGGGCGAGATCGAGCGCGACACGGTCGACATGCGCCCCAACTTCGACGGCCGCCTCACCGAGCCGGAGG
The DNA here is from genome assembly GCA_039588215.1 of Gemmatimonadota bacterium. Taxonomy (GTDB): domain Bacteria; phylum Gemmatimonadota; class Gemmatimonadetes; order Palauibacterales; family Palauibacteraceae; genus JBDHAC01. The sequence goes on along the minus strand of JBDHAD010000016.1, from coordinate 161,400 downwards.
TGCTGCCCTCGCGCCTTCCCCAGCTCTTGCTGAACGGATCGGATGGAATCGCGGTCGGGATGGCGACAAAGATCCCGCCACAGAACCTGGGCGAGTTGCTGGCTGCGGCGGATCACCTGATCGCGCACCCGGAGTGCGAGATAGAGGATCTTCTTGCCCTCGTTCAGGGCCCCGACTTCCCCACCGGCGGCTACATCTGGGGTCGCAAAGGGATCCTGAATGCGTATCGAAAGGGCCGCGGTCTGATCGACATGCGGGCCCGGATTCACGTGGAAGAAGGGCGCTTCGGCAAGTGCTCGCTCGTCGTCACCGAGCTTCCCTACCAGGTCAACAAGACACGCGTGATCGAGCAGATCACGAAGATGGTCCGTGCAGGGCGCTCTGACGCGATCACCGAGTTGCGTGACGAGTCGGATCGAGACGGCATCCGCCTCGTCATCGAGCTGAAACGGGACGCCGACCCCGAGAAGGTCGTGCGCATCCTCCACAAGAAGACCCAGCTCCGGTATACGTACGGGGTCATCATGCTGGCGCTCGTGGACGGGCGCCCCGAGGAACTCGACCTGAAACGGGCCCTTCAGTGCTGGGTGGATCACCGGCTCGAGGTGATCCGACGCAGCGCCGTTCACGATCTCGAGCGCTCGCGCGATCGGGCGCACGTCGTGGAAGGCTTGATGCGTGCCCTCGACGACATCGATCGAGTCATCGAGATCATCCGCGGCTCCCGCACCCCCGACTCCGCGCGCACGAAGCTCCGCAAGGAGTTCCGGCTATCGGAGCGACAGGCCGAGGCCATCCTGGCCATGCGCCTCGCGCAGCTGACTGGCCTGGAGAGGACGAAGCTGCGTGACGAGCTCTCCGCCTTGAAGAGCACGATCGTAGAACTCGAACATCTCGCAGGCGAGGAGGATGCGCGGAGGGAGTTCCTGCGCGAGGAGTTGAGCGAGCTTGCCGAGCGCTACGTCGACCCCCGCCGAACCGAGATCGTCGACGACACAGAGACGTTCAAGCTCCCACGCGGGGGCGGGCACGAGGCGAAGCTCGTCCTGATCAGCCGGCAGGGGTACGTGAAGGCCCAACCCGCGATCTCGGGTGGGGGGCTCGCGGGCGCGGAGGCGCTGGCTTCCCGCGAGGGGGACTTTGCCCGGCAGGCGTTTCTGTGCCGGGCCTCCCACAAGCTGCTCCTCGTCACGGCTCGCGGGAACGCGTATGTCCTACCGATCTCGGAGTTGCCACAAGGAACTCGGAGCTCACGCGGCAAGCAACTCGAAGACTTCATCGATTTCGAGTTGGGAGACGAGGTCGCCTCGGTGCTTCCAATCGAACAGTTCGACGACGATCGGTACGTGTTCGTCGCCACGAGACAGGGGCAGGTGAAGCGAACAGCGGTTTCGGAGTACGCGAACGCGCGGGCCGGAGGCATCAAGGGAGCGGGCCTGGCGCGCGGCGATGAAGTCATCGCGGCGTTCTTGACCGACGGCGGGGCAGAGATCCTGATCGCCACCCGCACCGGTCACGCGATTCGTTTCGCGGCGGATGAAGTCCGCGCCATGGGGCGTGCGGCGCGCGGCGTTAGGGGGATTGAGCTGGCCAAGGGGGATGTGGTCGTCGCGGCCGTCGCACCGCGTCGTGACGCCGATCTCCTCGTCGGTACGAGCGGCGGGTACGGGAAGCGCGTCCCGCTGACGGAGTTCCGCCGACAGGGAAGAGCCGGTAGAGGCGTGAACATCCTGCCTGAGCGCGCGAAGGTCGGAGACCTCGTCGGGTTGCTCGAAGTGCACCCGAACGACCAGGTCGCCTGGGAGTTGTCGGACGGCGATGTGGCGACGACCGCCGCGTCGGATATCCTGACGCGAGCCCGGCGCGAGGCGGGGCGGTCCGCTGTGGAGATCCCGTCCGGAGCGGCCGTGGAGGCCATCCACCCCCTGAGGGCCTCACCGGTGTCGACCGAGGACGAGATCGCGACAACTCCTGAGGGGGCGGAACCTGTGCCCGCCGAAGACCGAGGTGTCACACCGGTCGAGGCGAGCGAGGCCGGCGACGTCGCCGGCAATGGTCGCGTTCAGCAGGCCGAGCTCGGTTTCGAGGCTTGACGGCGGCCGACAAGCGACCTCACGCGGACGTCGCGGCTCAGGGCGTCGCGACTCCGGGCGTCGCGGCTTCCGATGTCGCGGCTCCCGACGAGGAGGGCCGGCGGTTTCGCCAGGGCATCTATCGCCCGATCCCCGATGCGGGGCTGCCCGATGCACCCGACGATCTGCGGTTCCCGGCTCGAGGAAGCGGGCCGCCCTTCAAGCTCCTTCAAAACGTTCCCCGCGTACCTCGGCTACGTCACCTCATCGGGCCCTCGGTCATCGCGCTGGGCATGGGCCTCGGCGCCGGGGAGTTCCTCCTGTGGCCCAACCTCGTGACGGTGAACGGCTACGGGATCTGGTGGCTATTCTGGATCGGTGTCCTCACCCAATTCGTCGTGGTCGCAGAGATCGAGCGATGGACGGTCGCGTCCGGTGAGTCCATCTTCGCCGGAATGGCCAGGCTCGACAGATTCGGCTTTTGGCCCTGGTTCTTCCTCGCGGCGACCCTGATCAGCTTCTTCTGGCCCGGTTGGGCGTCCTCCTCAGCGGATTTCGTTGGGGAGATTATCGAGGTCGTCACTGGCGCACGACCGGCGTGGCAGCCCATCGCGCTGTTCATGCTCGCGTTCATCTGGGTTGGACTCGCCGTCTCGAAGATCGTCTACAATGCGCTCGAGCGATTCGAGATGGGCCTCGTGCTCGGTTTTTTTCCGCTCATGGCGATCACGCTGATCGTGATGGGGCTCGTGCCTTCGGACCTGTGGGCGTTGGCAAAGGGTGCAGCGTCTATCGGCAACGCACCTTCCGCGCTCCTCACGGGCGACCAATTCCCCACTCTCTTGCTCGCCGTCGCGTACGCCGGGACGGGTGGGACGATCCTGCTCGCGCAGTCGCTGTGGATTCGGGATAAGGGGTTCGGGATGGGCGCCTACCAGGGTCGCATCGCCGGCATCCGAGGACGCGACGAGGAGATCAGCGAGACCGGTTTCGTGTTCGACCCGGGCCCGGGGGGAACCGCCCTCCGGCGCTTTCGGGGCTGGATGCGGGTCGCCCGGCGCGAGCTACTGATCACGTTCGTCCTCCTGATCCTCCTCAGCGTGGTTCTCACGACCATGCTCGTCACCTCGACGATCGGGACCGGGAACGAGGAGCTGGCGGGTGATCTGACCGGCATGGTCGCTCGTCAGGGCGTCGCGATCGAACGCGTGGGTGGGGTGTGGCTGCGTGTGACCTTCCTGCTGGGCGGGGCCTTCGCGCTGTTCTCGACACAGCTCGGAATCGTGGATACGGTGACGCGGATCACCGGAACCGTCTTCTACGAGCGCTACGGCCGGCGGACGAGCTTCTGGACGCTGAAGCGGACCTTCCTACTCTTCCTCACGCTGGTCGTGCTGGCTGCGATGGCGATCATCCTCGCCTCCTGGGTCGGGGGTGAGGCCCTGAACGCCCTGCAGCCGAACTTCCTCGTGCTGATCGCCGGACCCTTCACGATAGCCAGCATGTACGTGTACTCGCTCGTGGTCGGTTATATGAATGCGCGACGCCTCCCCGACCAGCTCTCCGCGCCGTCCTGGACGCAGTGGGGGATGGTGTGGGCCGCTGCGCTGTGGGGATGGTTCACCGCAGAGCAACTGGCGCGCGTCATTCTGGGCGGGCTCGGTGTCGAAACAGCCGTCAGCGAGTCTCTCGCCTGGCATCCCGTACGCGTGACGCTGTACGCGCTGTGGTTGGGTTCTTTGGTCTGGTTCGCGTGGGCAACCCTTCTGCGGCGCGGGAGGCGTCCCCAGAAGGACACCACAGCCTAGAGCGACGTCTCCGGCACGGCGGCGCTCATCTTCGTCTCGATCTCCTCGGCCGGTTTCATCCGTGAGAGGTCGAGCGAGAAGTCCGGCCGCTCCACCGGCTCGAGCTTATCCAGCAACTCTCGCACCTCGCGCGGTGCGAGACCGAGCTCCTTGAGGGCCTCCGCGGACAGTGCCTTGGCCCCGGGGCGGACGCTAACCCCATCACCTTCAGGTTGCAGGAAATGTCGCAGGACCTCGCGCTCTCCCGCGCTCATGTGAGTGCCGAGCACATTGTAGTCCAACCACGCCTCGTAGCTGAGTGGCGCGACGCGCTGGAGCATCCCGGCCATGACCTCCCCGTACTGACGGATCTCCCACTGCGCATGCGGATCCACGCGAAGCGTGAGGAAGTGAAGGAGGTTGTGGAGGTCGATCTTCCAGTACCACTGGGTATACGTCGATAGCGGCAGGTCGATGCGCGCGAGCTCTCGGGCGATATCCTCGACGACCAGCCATCCGTAGGTCTCGGCAGCCTCCGATCGCAGTCGCTCCCAACGCTGGAGCGCGTCGGCGTACAGCGCTTCGGGCGCCGGCTCCTGCCGGCCTTGCCGGTTGTCGCGGCTCTGAAACGCGAAGCTCTCGGACTCCGGGCGGTAGAATAGCAGCGGCATCAGCGAATATCTGCCACTGTACTCATTCACCGAGTTGTGGGTGACAACTCCGTTCGCGATGAAGTTATGGTACGGGCCTTTTACCTCGACGTCGTAGGTATTCTTGACCCCCACGTACTCGATCGACTCGATGCGGACCAAGCGCGCCCTGGTGAGCTTGTTCCAAGCCACTCGCGGTCTGGATCGACGCTTGACGACCACGGGCCCTCCGGCCAGTTGCTCCGCGTAGTCAAGCTCTCTCCCCTGGATTGATCTGTGACACCTCTCGCAGAGCGTCGTCAGGTTCGTTTCCTGACGGGCGAGGTCCTCGTTCGCCCATACCGGTACGATGTGGTGGCAGTGAAGGACACCGGCCCGCTCATGACAGAGCTGGCAGGTCCAACCGTTACGTGCGTGAACCTTCGAAGCGATCTGCGTCGTCCAGCGGCCGATCGCCTCGCGGTCGGACGACGACCCTCCACGCCAGAAGTTCGATGCCGGGCCACCGCGGGCTCGTTGATTCGCTTCGATCCACACCTCGCTCGGCGCGCGAGGGCCGAGCTGGTACGTCAGCCCCTTGTTCCACGGCGCGTTCCCAGGCTCCCAGCGGTACGGCTTCGATAGATCGTGCTTTCGGAGCCACTTCCGAATCGTGTGATAGCTGACGTCCGCTTCCGCAGCAATCTCCTCGATGGGTCGACCAAGGACGTGGTACTGTTCGCGCAGCCAAGCTGGGTCCCGGTACAGCGCCGGCTCCTCCATCACGACGCCGTTGGCGTAAAGATAGTGGTCCCCATGGCGCCAGTGTGCCCTTCCCCCCCGCTCCCCCAAACCCACTGCGTCGTGAAGCGTCCGCCACCCATCCGCGAATAGGAAGCGGTGATCTGCCGTTGCCTCGACCTCCTTCCCGTCGGCCAGCTTGATTCTGAACACCGGTTTCGGGCCGTTGAAGACCACGTCCACGATCCGCGTGTGTTGAATGTCCAGGGTGTCTTCGTTGACCTGTCGAAGGCGCATGCAGCGGACGTGGTCACGGCGGTGGTATGGGTTCCTCTGCTTGTCCGGACGCGTGAGGTTCCGCGTCGGTTGGAAGCGCTGCCATAGCTCTTCGATACGGAGCTTGCGCAGCTGGTTTCCGCGCCGCTCGATGCCGCCGGGCAGATCGAAGTAGACCTCGGTGCCTTCCGCAAGGCAGGCCGTTCGGTGCCGTATCCACTGGCGAGCGATGAAGATCGGCATCGCGCAGTGGAACTTGAGCTCCACCATCTCGCTGGGCGTGGTGTGCGCGTGCCGGCGCAGGTACCGGATCAGACCGCGTGTCTGGCTGACCTTGCGGGTTCCGTACCCGTAGCTGACGCGAGCGGCCCGCTCGATGTCGTCATCGGAGCCCATGTAGTCGACCAACGACACGAAGCCGTGGTCCAACACCGGGAAGTAACCGCCGAGTATCTCCTCTGCGGTTGGGATCGTAGGTCGTTTCGTTTCCATCTCGGATCTCGGTTGGTGGCCCGTGTTCGGCGGTTCTCGCAGAATACGGGGAGCGCTGGGGGCGTCGCCAGCAGGCGGCGTACTGCTACGTACCGGTCAGAACCCGGCTCACGGCCTTCTTCCAGCCCGCGTACAGCGCCTCACGCCGATCCTCATCCATAGCGGGCTCCCAGGACCGGTCGAGACTCCAGGTCTCGGCGATCTCCTCCGTGCTCGCGAACACGCCGCTCGCGAGTCCAGCCAGGCTCGCGGCACCCAGGGCCGTCGTCTCGGTGACGACCGGGCGCTGGACGGGCACGGCCAGGATGTCGCTCAAGAACTGCATCGCCCACTCGTTCGCCACCAGGCCCCCGTCGACGCGCAACGCCACGGAAGGCACGGCGCCATCGGCCGCCATCGAGTCGAGTAGATCCCGAGTCTGATAGGCCACCGCCTCCAGCGCGGCGCGGGCGATCTCGGCCGCTCCGGTGTCTCGCGTCAGCCCGAGAAGAGCACCTCGCGCTTCTGCGTCCCAGTACGGAGCGCCCAACCCGACGAACGCCGGGACGAGATACACGCCACCGGTATCGTCGACGCTACGCGCTAACCGCTCGGTCTCCGCCGCCTGGTCGATAAGCCCGAGCTTGTCGCGTAGCCACTGGACGGCGGCGCCCGCGATGAAGATGCTCCCCTCGAGCGCGTACGTGGTGTGCCCATCGATGCGCCACGCGATCGTGGTGAGGAGGCGGTTGCGGGATTCGACGCGACGATCGCCCGTGTTCAGCAGGGCAAAGCAGCCGGTACCGTAGGTGCTCTTCATCATGCCCGGCTCGAAAGCCGCCTGCCCGAACGTGGCCGCCTGCTGGTCGCCCGCCATGCCGGTGATCGGGATCGGGGCGCCCAGCAGCTCGCCGCCGGTCTCCCCGAAATGACCTGCCGAGTCACGCACCTCGGGGAGGACGGCGCGGGGCACCTGAAAAGTGTCGAGGAGCTCCTCGTCCCATCGCTGATGCTCGATATCGAACAGCATCGTACGGGAGGCGTTCGACGCGTCCGTGGCGTGGACGCGACCCTCTGTGAGCTGCCACAGGAGCCAGCTATCGATCGTGCCGAAAGCGAGCTCTCCTCGCTCGGCCGACGCGCGGGCGCCATCGACGTGATCCAGGATCCACGCGAGCTTGGTGGCGGAGAAGTAGGGATCCAGCAGCAGGCCGGTGCGCCGTTGGACGAGTGGCTCCAGGTCCCGCTCCCTCAGCGCGCGGCACGTCTCGGACGTCCTGCGATCTTGCCACACGATCGCGGGGTGAATCGGGCGCCCGGTCGCACGTTCCCACACGACCGTCGTCTCGCGCTGGTTGGTGATCCCGACCGCGGCGACGTCTCTCGCCGTGACTCCGGCCTTCACGAGAGCGTCTCGACAGACGCGCAGCGTGTCCTCCCAGATTCGCTCCGGGTCGTGCTCCACCCACCCCGGCGTCGTGCCCTGATCGATCGCGAGCAGGTGGCGCGGGTCGGTCACCCGTGTCTGCTCGTGCTCAGACGTCGAGGTTCTTCACGTAGCGAGCGTTGGCCTCGATGAACTCCCGTCGTGGCTCGACCTCTTCACCCATGAGGGTTTCGAACAGCTTGGCCGCCTCGGTGGCCTCGTCGATCGTGACGCGGAGGAGCGTGCGCTTCTCCGGGTTCATCGTCGTCTCCCACAGCTGATCGGCGTTCATCTCCCCCAAACCCTTGTAACGCTGGATGTTGGCGGTACCCGAGCTCTTGCCGTTCAGCCGGCTCAGGATCTCTTCGCGCTCGTCTTCGGAATAGCAGTAGAACTCCTGCTTGCCCTTCCGGACGCGATACAGAGGAGGCTGCGCGATGTAGATGTAACCAGCCTCGATGAGCTGGTGCATTTGACGGAAGAAGAAGGTCAGGAGCAGCGTTCGGATGTGGGCGCCGTCCACATCGGCGTCGGTCATGATCACGACTTTCTGGTACCGGGCCGAGCCGAGGTCGAACTCGTCCCCAATCCCGGTTCCGATTGCCGTGATGATCGCGCGGATCTCCTCGTTCGAAAGGATCCTGTCGATCCGGGCTTTCTCCACGTTCAGGATCTTGCCGCGCAACGGGAGGATGGCCTGGTACGCGCGATCCCGGCCCATTTTCGCGGTGCCTCCCGCGCTGTCACCCTCGACGAGATACAGCTCGGAGATCGAGGCATCATTGACCGAGCAGTCCGCCAGCTTGCCAGGCAGGATTCCAGTCTCGAGCGCGGAGCGCTTTCGCGTCAGGTCGCGAGCCTTGCGCGCCGCTTCGCGAGCACGAGAAGCCTGGATCGCCTTTTCGATGATCCGTTTCGAATCCTGTGGGTTCTCCTCGAGCCAGGTACCGAGCTTGTCGTTGACCAGGCTCTCGACGATCCCCCGCACCTCGCTGTTGCCCAGCTTGGTCTTTGTCTGACCCTCGAACTGCGGCTCCATCACCTTGACGGAGAGGATCGCTGTCAGGCCCTCACGCACGTCATCGCCCGAGAGGCTCGAGTCGGCCTTCTTGAGGATGCCGTTCTTTTGCGCATAGACGTTGATCGTGCGGGTGAGCGCGGCTTTGAAGCCGCTCAGGTGAGTGCCCCCCTCATGGGTGTTGATGTTGTTGACAAAGGTGAACGTGTCCTGGTTGTAGCCGTCCGAGTATTGGAGCGCGAGCTCGATCTCCGTGTCTTCCTGAGTGCCCGCGACGTATACAATCTCTTCGTGCAGCGGCGTCTTCTTGCCGCGCAGATACTCGACGAACTGCACGATACCGCCCTCGAAGAGGAACTTCTCCTCGCGAATCTCGTCCTCGCGGGTCTCTTCCTCCCGCTCGTCGCGCAGGACGATCCGGATACCGCGGTTCAGGTACGCGAGCTCGCGCAGACGATTAGCCAGCGTGCCGAAGTTGTATTGCACTTCAGTGAAGATCTCGGGGTCGGGCTTGAAGGTGATCGTGGTCCCGGTCTCGTTCGTCTTCTTCCCCTTCTCGAGGTCGGACTTCTTGAGACCCTGCTCGAAGCGTTGCGTCCAGACATGACCGTCTCGCTTGACCTCGACTTCGAGCCACGCGGCCAGCGCGTTGACGACCGAGACGCCGACCCCGTGCAGCCCACCGCTCACCTTGTAGCTCGTCTTGTCGAACTTGCCCCCTGCGTGGAGCGTCGTGAGCGCGACCTCCACACCTGGGATCTTCTCCGTTGGGTGGGGATCCACGGGAATGCCGCGGCCATCGTCGCTCACGAGGATCGAATCATCCGCCCGGATGCAGACTTCGATGCTGGAGCAGTAGCCGGCCATCGCCTCGTCGATCGAGTTGTCGACAACTTCGTACACCAGGTGATGAAGACCTCGCGCAGCGGTCGACCCGATGTACATGCTGGGGCGCAGCCGGACCGCCTCCAGGCCTTTGAGCACCTGGATCTGTCTGGAGGTGTACTCGCCACCCTTGGGGCTCGCCGCTTTCTTCTTCGTGGCCTGCTCTTTCTTCTTCGGCGTCTTCTTCTTGGTCGCCGTCGGTACAGCCATCAGCCCCTCCCCCGCTCGTTGCCTTCCGTTCTCTGTGTCCGACGGCGTCCCCCCATCTCCATGCTTCTCGGGCCGTCACCATCGGCTTGCACAAACACGATCTTGTCGATCTTGCCGCTCTCCCGGTTCTCGTTGAGACCCTCCAGCAGCGACCGCTTCATCATGTTCAGCTCTGTCAACCAGCTTGCGTTCTCGACCTCGACAAACAGGGTGCGCCCCCGCACCCGCGTGGCTCTCGTGACACGTGCGATGTGCGGCCCCACGCTGTCCGCCCAGGATGCAGCGGTCGCCGCCCTCTCCACCCGGCCGCGAATACCGATTCGGTCCAGCAGGGCGTCGACGACAGTGCCCACGCGTTCCGGGCGGCTCGACTTCCTGGCTAATCCGGTTCGCCGCCCGCGCCCCACCCTATAGTCGCCCTCCGCCACGGCCGTCACGACAGGATCCGACCGTTGAGAAGACGCCAGCGTTCCAGCCGTCCGCCGCGCAACTCCAGATCGCCCGCCTTCGGGGCAGTCAGAATGACCTGCCCGGAGCGCCCGTCCTCCAGCAACTCGAGTAGCTGTTGGGAGCGCGCGTCATCTAGCTCCGCAAACACGTCATCCAGCAAGTAGATCGGCTCGCGGCCCAACCGTTCGCGTAACCGGTCGGCCTCTACCAGTCGCAGCGCCAGCACCGCCGTTCGCTGCTGGCCGCTCGACCCGTACCGGCGCAGATCACGTGACTCGCCACCCGGGCGCGACTCCGCGAACCGCAGGTCGTCCCGGTGCGGCCCCACGACCGTCATCCCGCGGCGGCGCTCACGGTCGGCGGTTGCCTCGAGAGCCTCGCGCAGACAGGTCGCCCACTCGTCCGACCCGGTGGGGCGACCGGCAGCCGGAGGGGGGTCTTCTGATCTGGAGGCTCGACCCTTCGCTCTTTCTGCCGAGCTCCTGTAGGACAACTCACCCGGTACGCCCCCCGAAATCGCTTCGTAATACCCGCGGAACGCGGACGCCCCGGTGGCGACCCAGCGCGACCGGATCGCGAGCATCCGTGCACCGGCCTCGACGAGTCCGCCAGTCCAAGCGCCGACCTCGGGTGCGCTGCCACCTGCTCGAAGCACTTCGTTCCGCTGCACCAGATTCGCCCGATAGCGCTGCAAGGCGGCGAGGTATCCGGATTCCGTCAATGAGAGGACGATGTCCAGATAACGACGTCTCTCGCCGGGGGATCCGCGTATGATCTCGGCATCCTCGAGCCGGAAGACCGAGACCCCAAGAGCGCCGATTCCCTCGGAGACGCGCTCCACTTCCCGACCATCGATCTCGATCTTCTTTCGCTTGAGACCGCGATCGTACGCCGCCGCGATCTCGCTTCCTTCTCCACCTCGCAGGCCGGCCTCGATGCGAAACACCTGCTCTCCGAAGCGTACGAGCTGCGAGTCCGGTCCCCCTCGGAAGGACCTGAAGACCTCGAGGAAGTGGATCGCCTCGAGCAGGTTCGTCTTGCCGGAGCCGTTCGCCCCGATGATCGCCACTCCCGGCTCCGGGAGCTCACACGCGAGCTCCTTGAAGTTCCTGAAGTTGCGCAATGAAAGCCGGCCGAGATGGGGCGCCGGATCGTTCGGTGCGGCACCGGCCGTACGTGCCTCTGGGGTCGCCATCAGGGGAACTAAAATATCCCCAAAACCCTTGTCATGCAAGGAAATTCAGGCCGTCGGCGAGGCTCGGGCAGGAGCCCGGCCGACGGCCTGAAGAAGACAGGTTGTTGCAGATCGCCGGAGTGCTCCACGCGCTCGTAACGCGGTTCGCTGGAGCCTTCAGCCACGTGTTACGTACATGCGCCGCAGCAACGATGGAGGTGCGAAGCGCGGGTCCTTGTACTCCTCGTACATGATCTCGGCGATACGGAAAAGGGTGTCCAGACCGACGAAGTCACCCAGCGTGAACGGCCCCATTGGGTACCCACACCCGAGTCTCATGCCGGCGTCGATATCCGGGATCGAACCTGCACCCTCTTCGTACGCACGGATCGCGTCCAGCAGGTACGGCACCAGGAGACGGTTCACGACGAATCCGGTGTTGTCCCGGCAGGCGATGGGGTTCTTTCCGACCGATTTCGCGAACGCGAACGCCGCGTTGAAGGTCTGCTCGGAGGTGCTGCCGCAACGCACGACTTCGACGAGCGGCATGATGGGCACCGGGTTGAAGAAGTGCAGTCCCACGAAGCGATCGGGACGCTCGGTACCCGCAGCCAGCTCGGTGATCGAGAGGCTCGAAGTGTTCGACGAGAAGATGGCCGTCGCTTTGCAGAGAGACTCCAAGTCGCCGAACAGCGCGTTCTTCTCATCGAGACTTTCTACGATGGCCTCGATGATCAGATCGCACTCGGCCAGATCACTCGTATCGAGCGTTGGAGTCAGGCGTCCGAGTGCGGCGTCCCGATCGGCCTCGGTCAGCTTTTCCTTCCGAACGGCTCGGTCCAGGTTCTTCTCGATCGAGGACATCCCGCGATCCAAGAGTTCCTGGCTCACCTCTCGAACGACGGTCTCGTACCCGGCACCCGCCGAGATCTGCGCGATCCCGTTTCCCATTAAACCGCACCCGACCACTCCCACACGCTGTATTTCACTCAATGTCGCTCTCCTTCCTGTTTATTCAGCCGAGCCGTAGCGGGCCCGGCCCTGGGAGCTGCGTCACTCGAGACCCCGGGGGTCAGCGCAGAAAAGGCACCTTCCATTGTCCCTCCGCGCCTGCCAGCGCCTCACCCACTTCCAGCCGATCCAACAACCCTTGAAGCGTGAGCTCCATGCGGGCGTGCCGGCGTCGCACGGTCGTCCCGGCTGCCCAGGTGGCACCGCCGAATCCGGCCGCGCCGACGGCGACGGCACCGATGATCGGGAGCACCGCGAGTCCCGCGGTGGCGAGAATCGCCACGGAGATCCCGATCGATGCGCTCATGAACGCACCGTAGAAGCCTCCAGCCGCCTGATTCCGGGCATTGCGGACATCGGCGGTCAGGGTCACGAGCGACCACCCCGGCTCGAGCTGCTCGATGGCGACCTGGAGGTTTCGGGCTTTCGCGAGCTCGTAGCCGTGTCCGGCGACGTCCATCGCGCGCCGCATCGAGCTGACGAGCCCGCCCGCCGGCTCCCACAACGAAAGTCCGGAGCGCGATCGCACTTGCTTCATGAGCTCGCGGTCTCTCAGGTGCTCTTCGAGCTTCTCCTCGACCTCGCTCCGGTCCCCCTGGACCACGCGGCTCGCTCGCACCAAGCCGGATCCGAACAGCCTCTGAGCCAGACCCGTGTCGGCCGGCATGGCGGGCATGAGAGCCTCCGCCTGCACTTCGGCGAGCGCCTGCTGCACGTAGCGGGGCTCGAGGCCGACCTCGCCTCCGATTCGCACCACCTCGGCCGCGTCGAGCGCGCTGCCTGCCTCGCTCGAATCGCGAAACTGCAGATCGGAGGCGCGCCGGATGACCCGTTCAAGCTGCGCGCGTGTGACCGGCACGCCCCCCCTGTACGCAGGCGCCGGGAGCCCCCCCTCCTTGGAGATGGGAGCCGGCACGTCCCCCCCCTCGTGCGGGTCTTTAGCTTTCTCCGGCATCCGAGTCGCCCGACGTTCGGCGAGAAGCGACCGGCGCTTCGTCCACCTCCCGATCCTTCCGTTCGGTGGCGCGCGTCAGTCGCTTGCGCGCCGCCTCATCCAACCCGGACCCGATCGACCCGACGGTCTCCGATCCCGACAGGAACTCGGGTTCGGGCTCGGCCTCTTCATCGACCTCGGCTTGGGCTCCGACACGCCTGCCGCTGAACAAGGCCGTAAACGGACCGAAGTCCAGCGGCAGCGGGAAGAGCGTAGTGGAGTTGTTCTCGGCCGCGATCTCCGACGCCGTCTGCAGGAAGCGGAGTTGGAGCGACGCCGGCTGCTCGCTCAGTAGCTTGGCCGCCTTACGGAGGTTGTGCGCTGCCTGCAGCTCCCCTTCCGCGTTGATCACCTTCGCCCTGCGCTCGCGCTCGGCCTCGGCCTGACGAGCGATCGCCCGCTTCATCTCCTGGGGCAGATCCACGTCCTTCACCTCGACACCCGTCACATCGATCCCCCACGCATCCGTCCCTTCATCGATGATGTCGCGCAGGATCTGGTTGAACTTCTCGCGCTCTGCGAGGAGCTCGTCCAGCTCGGCCTGCCCGATCACCGAGCGCAGGGTCGTCTGTGCAAGCTGGGAGGTGGCGAACAAGAAATCCTCGATCTCGAGGATGGCCTTCATCGGCTCGGCGACGCGAAAGTACAGGACGGCGTTCACCTTCACCGAGACGTTGTCACGCGTGATCACATCCTGCGGAGGGATATCCATCGCGATGATCCGAAGGCTCACGCGCTCCATCCGCTCGATCCCGAACGGGACGAGAAAGACGAGGCCCGGCCCCCGAACGGGACGGACCCGTCCGAGTCGAAAGACCACGGCCCGATCGTATTCCCTGAGGATCCTGAGGCTCGTGGCGAGGGCGGCCACACCTGCGGCCGCCACCAGGGCGAGGATTTCCATGGATCGCCTCCCTATGGTCAGCAGGTCGTCGCGGGACCCAAGCGGGTCGCGCGCTTCGACCGACTATTTAGGCGTCGACTTCGACGATGACCGCAGCCCCCTGTCCGCCACCGATGCACGCGGTACCCAGACCCAGGCCACCCCCGCGCCGGCGCAACTCGTGCAGCAGATGCGTCGTGATGCGGGCGCCGGTCATTCCGAGCGGGTGCGTGAGCGCGATCGCGCCGCCGTCCACGTTGACGATGTCGCGGTCCAGCTCGAGCTCGCGCTCCACCGCCACGTACTGCGGGGCGAAGGCTTCGTTGACCTCGATCAAGTCGATATCCGACAGCGTCATGCCGGCCTTCTCGAGCGCGCGGCGGGACGCGGGCGCGGGTCCGATCCCCATGATCCGGGGCTCCACGCCGGCGACGGCCCAGGAAAGCAGCCGGCCGATGGACGCGAGTCCGTTCGCCTCCGCATACGACCGATCCGCGATCACCAGGGCAGCCGCGCCGTCACCGATCCCGCTGGCGTTGCCGGCAGTCACCAGCCCGTCCTTCTTGAAGTACGGCCGCAGGGTCCCCAGACCCTCCATCGTCGTATCCGGGCGGAGGTGCTCGTCCCGCTCGAACGGCTTCTCCTTCCCCTTGCGGCCGATCATCACGGGCACCACCTCGTCCGCATAGCGGCCCTCGTCCCATGCGGCCTTGGCCAGCTGCTGGCTGCGGACGGCGACCTCGTCGACATCCGTTCGAGAGACGCCGTACTCCTCGGCCAGGTTCTCCGCCGTCTCCGCCATCGAGAAGCCGCTGTACGGGTCGGTCAGCGCCTCCCACAGCGAATCTTCGAACGGAGGAGCGGGCCCGAGCCGCAATCCCCATCTCGCCCCCCGCACGATGTGGGGAGCCTGGCTCATCGATTCGGTGCCTCCCACCAGACACACGGAGCACTCGTCGAGGATGATCTCCTGGGCGCCGTCGATCACGGCCTGAAAGCCGGATCCGCAAAGCCGGTTGACGGTGACAGCCGGTACTTCGATCGGGAGCCCAGCATGCAGGCCGACGTGGCGGGCCAGGTAGATCGCATCCGCCGAGGTCTGCATGACATTCCCGAACACGACCTGGCCGAACTCGTCGGGCGCCACGCCAGAGCGCTCGACCGCCGCCTGGGACGCCACGACTCCGAGTTGGGTGGCGGAGTGGTGCTTGAGGCTCCCTCCGAAGGTCCCCATGGGCGTGCGGACCGCAGACAGGAAGACGATATCGGTTCCGTTTCGCGAGGGGCTCATCCGAATCTCCTGTATCTAGAAGGTACCGTGCGGGTGAACACCGCAGACGGTCAAAAGTAGCGCGACAGGTCGAGTTCCGCTGCGGCTCGTTTGCCGTCTCGGAAGTCTGGTAGTCACCGGGAGCACCGAGGGGGAAGAGCGGACTGCAACTCGCTGGAGCTCCTCCGCTGTCTGCCGCTAGGCCGGGGCGCTTTTCACCCTCTCCGCGAGCCAGCGCCCCACTTCCTCCGTGGAGGCGTCCCCACCCACGTCCGGTGTCCGAACCGACTCCGCCAGAGCCAGGTCGACGGCGTCCTCGATTCGCGCCGCCGCCTCCTCCTGGTGAGCATCCTGCAACATCATGGCGGCGCTCAAGACGGCCGCCATCGGGTTCGCGGTTCCCGTTCCGGCGATATCCGGCGCGCTCCCGTGAACCGGCTCGTAGAGACCGTGACGCCCCGGGTACACGTTCGCGGATGGAGCGAGCCCCGGCCCGCCGATCAGCCCCGCTCCCAGGTCGGAGAGGATGTCCCCGAGCAGGTTCTCCGTGACGATCACACCGAATTTCTGCGGTGTACGGACCATCCCCATCGCGAGTGCATCCACATAGCGCGTTTCAGAGGGTACGTCCGGGTACTCGGCCGCAACCTCGGTGAACGTGCGGCGCCAGAATCCGTACACGTGGGGCACGGCATTCGCCTTGTCCGCCAGCGTCACGAGTCGTCTACCGGAGGTGCGCGCGTGCCCGAACGCGGCGTGTACGATGCGCTCGACCGCACGGCGGCTCGCGATCGCCTCGCTGACCGCGATCTCGTCGGGAGTCCCCTCTCCCTCGATGCGACCGTGGCCTCCGTACATCCCCTCGGTGTTCTCGCGGAAAATCACCATGTCGATCGCTTGATCGGCAGCGATCTTGAGGGGGGACAGCTCCGGTGCCCTGAGACGCAGCGGTCGTCGATTCAAGAACAGGTCGAGTCTGAACCGCAGGCCCAACAGGAGATCGCGCGCGTGGCGACCGTCGGGTACGCGCGGATCACCCACCGCCCCGAGCAGGATCGCGTCGAACTCATCGCGGAGACGACGGAACGTCTCGCGGGAGAGTGTCTCTCCCGTACTCAGGTAATGGTCGGCGCCCTGTGGAAACTCCTCGAACTCGATCGACGCGAGGCCTGCTTCGACTGCGGCCTCCAGCACGCGCCGCGCCACCGCCACGACCTCGGGGCCGACTCCGTCGCCCCCTATGATCGCTACGCGCAGCGGAGGCACGCGCTCAGCGGCCTGCTAGGGGAGTCGGAGCGACCAGACGTACGCGGCGACCGCCCGGACCTGATCGTCGGTGATCTGCGAGCCTCCCTTCGCGGGCATCGGGACGCCGGAGTCTGAATCGCCCGCGGCTACACCCTCGGTGATCCGTTGGATCAGCCCCGCGTACGATCCGTCCGTGTTCAGCCATTCATCGTCGGTCAGATCGGCACCGAGACCGGGGATGCCGGTGCCCCCGGATCCATGGCACGCGTAGCACAGACCGCCGCCGTGAAAGAGCGAATCACCCCGTGCGATCAAGTCCGCCGTCACCCCCTCGGGAAGTTCTTGCGGCGGCTCCTGGGCCGGTATCGAGGTCCCGACCAGAATGAGCAACGGTGCACCCAGAAGTAGGGCGCGGGCCATTCGGCCATATGCACTCATGTTTCCTTTGCCTTTCCACACCGAGGGCAGTACGCCCACCCTCGCTCAAGCTGTTCATCGCAGTTCGCGCACGTGGGATCTGCTTGTCCCACCCCACAGTAAGGACAGAACTGTAGATCGCCGCGCTCCGGCAGTACGCGCTGGCAGTGCCGACAACGCTCGCGCCACGTCGCCGAGCGATCGGCTTCCCCCCAGGCCTCGCCGGCCGCTTGACCCAATCGGTCCGTCGTGTCTTCCCCTGCGACCTCGAATTGATCCCACTCACGAACGATGGGAGCACCGTTGAGGCTACCTTCCGATCGAGTCTCCGCCGCGTGCGACTCGAGGGTAGATGCTCCCGGCCCCGGGTCGGACGTACTGCCTACGGACCATTGCGCCCACGCCTCGGGGCGTACCTCCACCTCGGCTTCCGCGAGCTCGGAAAGGAAGTCCAGACCGGGCTCCGGAGCCGCCAGTTCGCGCTCGACCGCCTCCGCCAGCTCGGCATCCACCCGAATGTGCTCCTCGCTGAGCAGAAGACGGAGGATCGCCAGATCGTACTCCCCCTTCATGGTCAGCCCCAACGCGCTGCGCACGTGGGCGTACGGCAGGAGTGTCGCCAGCAGGTCGGCCACCGTTATCGACCTCCCGGTGTCCCACTCCTCCCCAAGTCGAGAAGCGAGCAGCGGGCCGAGCGCTTCGGGTCCGGCGATCTGCATCAGCACTCTATCTCGAGCGCGCCGAGGCGCGCCGATTCCTCGATAAACCCCCGCGGGTCGTCAAACGGGACGCTGACACCGGTCAGGTCCAGGAGCCGCCGCGCCTCACTACGCATGAAATCCTCGACCGACATCGATGGGTCCGGGCACCGGTCTCGCATCGCTCGCACGATCCCCGCCCAATCTCCCTCGAAAACCGCACCGTCCGCGCTCCGCACGCGGTGTGCGCCCTCCGACTTCGGGATCGGGGGTCTGCCGAACAGATCGAGCTGATCTCTGAGATCGGTTCCCTGCATCGGTAGGAGCCCGGAGTGACTGGCCTCGATCTCGGCGAGCAGTCGGTCCTCCGGGCTCGGCTCCGCGCTGAGCTCGTCCAGAATCAACACGTAGGGTTGAATCTCCGGCGCATCGCCAGGCAGGTCGCGGAGTCGCCGGGTCAGCTCGACGATCCGCCAGGCCACCACGGGATCCGTGACGCGGCCCGGTGGGATCCGCTCGAACTGTCGGAGCGCGGCCGCGAATTCACCCTTCTCGTAAAGCAGGTTGCCGTACAGGGCACGGGCCTCGTCGGAGCTGGAGTCGAGGTGGACCGCCTGCCGGCCCCAGTACAGGGCACCCTCGTGATCGTCTTGACGATAGAGGACATATGCCAGATCCAGCGGCCCCTCGGCGCTCCGCCGGTCGGCGCGGACGGCCAATCGGAAGAAGCGCTCCGCCCGCTGGAGCAGACCTTCCCGGAGCAGACTCCGCCCGACGCAAAGCATGAGCTCGAGGTCCTCTTCGAACCCGAGCTCGAGAATTCTCTCGAACGCGCGGAACGCCCGCCCGCGCTCGCCCAGCTTGAGGACCACTTCGCCCAGACCGGCGAGGGCCTCCTCGTGATCGGGCTCCTGCGCCAGGGCGCCTTCGAACGCCCTGCGAGCCCACGGATACTCCTCCCGCGCGAGCCGCGTGTACCCGAGCGACACCAGCAGTTCGACCGAGCCGGGGTGAAGGTCCAACGCGCGTCGCAGCACTTCCAACGCCGAATCGTAGTCGCCCGCTTCGTAGAGGCGCTGCGCCTCTGCGTCGAACTGATCGCCGCTCCAGAACTCAGAAGTCATCGCCCCTCCTCCGCGGCACCCGTAGAAGATGTTCCCGTGACCCCCTTCAACTCCAGACGCGTAATACGGCGCTCGCTCCGCTCCATGACCTCCAACTCGGCTTCACCGATGGGCACGCTCTCCCCGACCTCGGGGATACGGCCCAACATACCGATCACGTATCCCGCCACCGTGTCGTACTCTTCCTCGGCAGCAGGCAGATCGAACCGGGCCAGCAGGTCGGAGAAGGAGTAGCCGCCGTCGATCACGATACGGCCGTCCGGCCCCACCGCTACGTCGGCCTGTGCCACATCGTGCTCGTCGTAGATTTCGCCGACGATCTCTTCCACGAGATCCTCGAGTGTAACGATGCCATCCGTACCGCCGAACTCATCGACGACGATCGCCATGTGCAGCTTCTGCGACCTGAGCTCGGCCAGCAGGTCATCCACCGCCTTCGTGTCCGGTACGAAGAGCGCCTCGCGCATCACTTCTCGCGCGCTCGCCGACTCTCGCGACTGGTCCACGATCCAGGGGAGCAGATCCTTCACCACCACGACACCTACGATATCGTCGATCGACCCCTCGTAGACAGGCAGGCGGGAGAAACCCGAGTCAGCGGCCGTCTTCAGGAGATCCTCGATGGAGCCTTCCGCTGGGGCACCCACGATGTCGGGCCGGGGGGTCATGACTTCGCGCGCCACGGTGTGCGTCAGCTCGAAGACGCCCTGGATCATCGCCTGCTCATCCTCTTCCACGACTCCCTGCCGCCGGCTCTGGTGCACGAGCATCTCGATCTCTTCGGGGGAGTGGACGCGTTCCGCCGCGGTAGGCTCACGAAGCCCGATCATGCGCAAGAACAGGTTGGACGAGCCGTTCAGCAGCCAGATGCCGGGTGCCACGAGCCGGTTGAACGCGTTCAACGGGGGAGCGACGAGGCGACTCACGGCTTCGGGTCGCAGTAGGGCTACCGACTTGGGCGCCAACTCCCCCAGGACGATGTGGAGGTAGGTGATGAACCCGAACGCGATCACGAGGGCTATCGTATGTAGCGCCACGGGTGACAGCTGGACCGACATAGCTGTCATGAGGCGTTCGAGGGTGCGGGCCACGGCGGGCTCCCCGATCCACCCTAGTCCAAGCGAGGCCAGGGTGATGCCGAGCTGCGTGCCCGAGATGGCTCGATCCAGATCTCCCAGCGCCCTTTCGACGCTGCGCGCAAGCCGGTCGCCTCCCTCGGCAAGCTCCCGGATGCGCGTATTGCGGACACTGACAAGTGCGAACTCGGCCGCCACGAAGAACGCATTCGCGAGTACGAGCCCGACAACGCCCAGCAGGCGCAGGACTGTGGCAAGGTCCATCAGGGCGGGGTGTGCACGGACCGGTAATCCACGGCCCGCTCAGGGGTCGCTCGCGACTCGTTGAGTGGGGCTGCCCGGAAACCCTCGACAGGCATGGATCCGGGATCGCCCGAAGACGGGGGTTCGCTCAGGCTACGCTGACCTCGCCGGGTTGTGCCGCATCGTCCTCTCCCGCCGCATCCGCCACATCCGGCTCGGCAGGGGTCGACTCGTCAACTCCACTGTCCACAACGTCTTCAACTGCTTCCTCCGCTGGACTCCGGCGGATAGCAGGACTGCAATAGCGCTGGCCCATCTTGCGCAGAGCCGTCAGGTCGTCACGCGACAGCCGCGGAAACCGCTCCGACAAGTACCCGATAGTGTCATCGAGCCACTCGTCACGCTGCTCCTCCTCAGCATCCAACACTCCGCAGCGCTGAATATGGCTGAAGAGCTCGTCTCGAGCTCGGTCAATCACCGACGGTTTGTTATCGTTGGCCAAATACCCTCCTTGCCGGGGAAATTGAGCTTCGACCGGCGCTGCGAATATATTTTCCACAAGCCGCCCCGGCAAAAGCGGGTTTCCGCGCTCGTGATCCGCTAGCGCCCTCCGGCTTCGTATTCTCGCAGGTACATGTTCAGCTCGCCCACCTTCATCCGTGTCTTGATCTGCACGATCACGCGCCGCTCGTCGTCCGAGATGTAGAGCTCGGCCTGCCCCCCCTCTCCGAACATTCCTTCCGTTTGGATGACCGGACGCACGACGACCGTGTTGAAGCGTCCGGCGGATACGCGCACCCGCTCTCTGCGCAGGACCTCGAGGACGACCGGATTCCCTTCCTCTTCAAAATACCTGTCGTACCGGTGGGTGCGCCCTACCTCGAGCGGCAGCATTCGGGAGAGGAAGAGGTATGCGATCTCGTCCAACGCGGCGGGAGGGATCTGAATGTCCCGCTCCTCGGAGTGAGGGCGGTACACGGACGCCTCTGCGTCCCAATCATCCCGCGTGTATGTGAGCGCCTCGTGGTCGAACGTATACCGCCGGTGGCGGCGGTAACTGCCTTCGTTGAGGATCTGCTCGAAGCGGATCGACCTGAAGGGGTCGGTCGCGATCCAGCTCGTGGAGCGGTCGTCGATCTTGTAGAAGAACGGGCCTCCCTCGATCTCGAAAGCGACCCGATACGAGGGGACTCCGGCCAGCGTCTCGATCGCTTCGACCAACAGGTGTCCCTCACCGACTCTGATGGGTCCGAAGGTCACGTCGTACACGGCGCGTTCACCCACCGCGAATGGCCACGCTCCGGTCGGCTCGAACGCCGAACCCTGCGGTCTCGCCTCCGTCGTCCACGAGAGGAGCAAGGCGAGCGTCGCCAGGCCTCCCCGGTGCAGGAGCTCGCGGCGTGGGGGGCGGGTCATTCGGCTGCGGAGACCCCGGCCGAAGCAGCGGAGCGCAGGACCGGATCGCGCGCCACGCGCATCAAACCCCGGATTTCACCGAGCGCGTGAAAGCGACTCGCCCGATACCGGCGGCCAAAAGTCGAATCGGCGGGGATCTGCTCCGCTCTTCGGACGTGAGGCCACACACGTAGAAGGAGCTCGGTGTTGGCGGCCCACCCCTCGTGTGCCATCAGCGGGACGTCGGGCGCTGCGAGATCGGAGAGCGCCCGGGCGAGGGTGAACAGGCGATAGAGCCGGAGGCTGCCATAGGGATCGGCGCTGTCGTCCGGAATCGACAGCGTCGGGGTGAGCAGACGGGCGCCGAAACGGGCGACCCTGCGACCGCGAGGAAGTGTCCCATTTCCCCCTGCGGACACCAGGTCCGCTCCCCCCTCGAAGCGCTTCACCATCTCTGGAATCGCTTCGGGAGAATCGGTGAAATCGGCCTGGAGGGTCACGAGCGCATCCCGTCTCGGGTAGCTCGATCGATGGACGGATTCTCGTACTAGGCGCTCCAGGCTGGCTGCGTACCCCCGTTGCCGCTCGTTGGTGAGCACGTTCAATGGGAGTATTCGCTCGTACGACGCCAGCGCTTCGGACGTCCCATCACCGGACGCATCGTCACACACGAGGACGTGGAAGTCGCGGGCGCGTCCGGAGAGAAGCTCGCGCACCCTCCACAGGAGCGGTCCTATCGTGTGCCGCTCGTTGTGAACCGGGATTCCGATATAGATCACGCAGACTCCTTTGTGCCCGGTTCGTACGCCCGGGTCGTAGCCGACGTTCCGGGTGACCCGAATTTCCAACGACGGTGAAACCAGAAGTACTGGTGGGGGTGCTGTAGCACCAGGTTCTCCAACTTCTCGACCCAGCCCCGGGTGAGAGCGATGTCGTCAGGACTGCTGTTCTCGCCATCGACGCGCTCGAGAGCGACGCGGTAATCGTCCCCATCCCTGAGGAGGGCACCGAAGAAGAGGGGTACCTGGCAGGCGATGGCGAGGCGCGCGGGTCCCCGGAACGTGGACGCCGGGCGGCCGAGGAAAGGCACGGGAACGCCCCCGCGCGCCGCGTGCTGGTCGGCCACGAGCGTCAGGGTCCTTCCCGCGCGGAGAGCCTGAACGAGACTCCGAGCCGGCTCCTGCTCGTACACGATCTCGAGCCCCATCGCACGGCGAATCCGCTGAAATCGGCGGTCGACGGCTCCGCGCTGCCGACGGACGACCGCCGTGACGGGCACTCCCGCCGTCGCCAGGTAGGCGCCGGCCAGCTCCCAATTCCCGATGTGACCCGTAACGATGATGGCCCCTGATCCACCTTCGAACACCTGTCGTTGGCGCGCGTAAAGGCCCGCTGGGTCGTGGGCTCGCGCTAACATGCTCTCGACGCGATCGGGCGTCGGCCGCGCGAGAGCGGCGATCTCCTCGCCGAAATGGAGGTAGCACGCCAACGCCGTGTCGCGCACCCATGCCGCATCTCGATCGGGAAAGGACTCGGCGATTTGGCGTTCCACGACCCGGCGTCGGATCCGCAGCGGCCGATGCGTCACGAGCGCCAGGCTGCGGCCGGCGCGGCGTGCGGCAGGCTCGGAGAGCGACCCGACCCCGGCCTCGAACCCTCGCGCGGCGACGTCGGCGAGGTAATCTCGGGCCCTAGCCATCGGTCGGCGGCGGCGCGGGCTCGGACACCAGCTCGATGATTCGCCCGGAGGGCCATTCGAGCACCGCGTATGCGGGCATGCACAGACGCCGCCACATGCCTAAGGGCTCGAGAGTCGCCAGGCTGCCCAGGAATAGGCTCATCACGGTGCCGTGCGTCACGAAGGCCAAGCACGCCTCGGGCCGCGAGTCCAGGGCGCCTTGCACGGTCGCGGAGAAGCGCCGGCACGCTTCCACCGCGGACTCGCGACCCAAGACGCGTTCGGTGGGGCGCTCGAAGAGCTCCGTCACCCGGCGTTCGAACTCCTCCTGCGTCTCGAAGAAGGGGACCCCGGTCCGATCGTGCTCGCGCAACCCATTGGCGATCTCCACATCGAGGTCCAGGCACCGCCCCAGGATCTCGGCCGTCTGTCTCGCCTTCGGTTCCGGGCTCGCGATCAATCGGCCTGGTCGATGTCGCTCCAACATGGGCGCGATGACCGCAGCCCCCCTTTCGCCTGCCGGGGAGAGCGACCATTCGTCCGGTGGGCGGGCGCGCTCGACGCGGGATTTCGCATGCCGGACGAGGATCAGGGTTCTGGGGCGCTCGCCTGCTTCCCCGTTCATATCATCGGCAGGGGCGTTGTTTCCAGTTGCGCTTCGACGAGTCGGCGATACAACCCGTGGCGAGCCAGCAGCTCCTGGTGAGGTCCGCTGTCGACCACCCGCCCGGCATCGATGACGACGATTCGATCGGCCCCCCGCACCGTCGAGAGCCGGTGGGCGATCACGATCACGGTCCGATCTTGAAACACGACCTCGAGCGCCTCCTGGATCAAGCGCTCCGATTCGCTGTCCAGCGATGACGTCGCTTCATCCAGGATGAGAATCGGCGGATCCCTGAGGAGAGCGCGGGCGATACCGATCCTCTGGCGCTGACCGCCGGAAAGCCGAACGCCACGATCACCGAGAAGCGTATCGTAACCCTCCGGGAGCTCGATGATGAACTCGTGCGCGTGCGCGGCCCGGGCCGCCGCTTCGATCTCCTCTGGGCTCGCGCTCCCCATATCGCCGTAGGCGATGTTCGCCCGAACGGTATCGTGAAAGACCGTTGTCTCCTGACTCACGATCCCCATTAGCCTTCGCAAGGAGCGCAGCGACAACTGACGTATGTCTACGCCGTCCAGGAGGACCCGTCCGCTGTCGGGCTCCACGAAGCGTGGGAGCAGGTCAGCCAGCGTGCTCTTCCCTCCGCCCGATGGTCCCACGAGCGCCACCACTTCCCCCGACCGGACCGTGAACTCGACATCTCTCAGCACGGGATTGCCTGGCCCGTAGCCAAACGTGACCCGGTCAATGCGAATCTCTCGTTCCAGCCGGTCGAGCTCGAGCGCGCCTTCCGCTTCTGTCGGCTCGGCGGGAGAGTCCAGCACTGTGAAGAAACGGTCAGCCGCTGCCAACGCCTGTTGAATCTGCGCGGGGAATTGGGAGAGGCCTTTGACGGGCGATATCGATCGCAGGGCGATCGTCACGAACGCCAAGAACTGTTCCGGTCCCAAGGTCCCGGAGTCCAGCACGAGGCCCGCGCCGACCCAGACCAGACCTATCGCGACCAGCGAGGCGAGCACCTCCGAGAGGGGCGATGCGAGGCTCGCGGTCGACGCCGTACGGATGACTTCACGGCTGTACTCGTCGGAGCGCCGCCGGAATGCCTCGTCCTCGAACGCTTCGGCACTGTACTCCTTCACCAGCCGGATGCCGCTCACCCGTTCCTGGAGGTGACTGAGCAACTCGCCTTGCTCCCAGAAGGTGTGTTTGTAGCGAACTCTCAGGCGGCCGAGGATCGGCCTCAGCACGACGGCGATCAGGGGCACCAGGAGCAGGGTGATCAAGGCCAGCTGCCATGAGAGGACGAACAGGGCGACCAGGTAGGCGATCACGGTGGCGACTTGTCGCAGCGTGTCGGAGAGGGCTTGGCTCACGACTCCCTTGGCAACCCTCGTATCCGTCAGCACGCGCGCGATGAGCTGCCCCGCCTTTGTTCGATCGAAGAAACCCAGCGGCAAGCGTTGCAGATGCGAGTACACCGAATCCCGCATGTCCCGCTCGACTCGCTCCTGCACGCCGATCGAGATCACCCGCCCCGCGTAGAGTGACAGGTTCTTGATGAGCAGCGTGACCAGTACGAGCGCGCACACGACCCTCAGTGCGTCCAGTCCCTGCGCTGTCCCTAGCCAATCGCCGGCGACCCAATCCATGAGTCGCTCCGCCGGATTACGCCCCCCATCGGGAAGGAGCGGTCCCATCCCGAACAGCGAGCGCAGGAAGGGGATCAAGAGGAGGAGGCTGAACGCATCCAGCGCGGCCGCGAGCACCGTGCAAACCAGGCCAGCGACGAAAACCCAGCGATAGGGTCTGAGGAACTGAAGAAGCCGGCGGAAACGCGCCGGACGTGACTCCTCCAAGGTCAGCGTGGCGTGAGGAGGACCGCCGGAAGCACCATTTCCTCCGGGCTGACCCCACCGTGCAGAAAGCTGTCTCGGTAGCGCTGCTGGTATTCCCTCAGCTTGGTCGGATAGACGAAGAAGAAATCGTCCCGGCAGAGGACGTAGTTCCGCCTCATGCCACCCGGGGGAAGCCGCAGCTCATCGGCGTCGGAGGTGGCGAAGACGGCCGCGGGGTTCTCGACCCGCAGATCGTCGCCGAACTTGTACCGCAAGTTCGCGGTGGCGTCACGCTTGGCGTATATCGTCGCCGAACGGTGACAGTGTAGCGAGCCGTGGTCCGTCGTGAGCAGCACGCGGACGCCGCTTTGCGCCGCCAGAGCGAGCGCGCGATACGCGGTCGAGCGCTTGAACCAGGTCACGGTGAGCGAGCGCAGCGCGCCCGTGTCTCGAGCCATTTCCCAGATCAGCTTCGACTCGCTCCGGCCGTGTGTGAGCATGTCCACGAAGCCAAACACGAGTGCCGTGGCCGACGGTCGGGACAAGTAGCCCGACAACCTCTCGAGCATGCTCTCGCCCTCGCTGGCGGAAAAGATCTTCTCGTAGTGCGTTCGCATGCGGTGGCCCGCGAGCTCGGCCACGAATTCCGCGAACAGCTCATCCTCGAACGTGTTGTAGCCGGTCTCGATACCCCCTGTCCAC
The DNA here is from genome assembly GCA_039588215.1 of Gemmatimonadota bacterium. Taxonomy (GTDB): domain Bacteria; phylum Gemmatimonadota; class Gemmatimonadetes; order Palauibacterales; family Palauibacteraceae; genus JBDHAC01. Next base: position 135,080 of record JBDHAD010000016.1, on the reverse strand, counting down.
CAATCCGGGCGACGTTCGGCCAGCTCGTCGGGAAACAGGCCGCTGAAGATCGCGTTGCGCGCGAACGGCGTGGCAGTGGGAAGGATCGACGCGTACAGCGCCTCCTCGATCTCGAACATGTCGCTCAGAAGTGGCATGATCGCGCGCCACTGATCGAGCCGCATACAGTCCATCACGATGAGCAGCGAAGCCGGATCTTCGACCAGGAGCGGTTTGAAGAAGCGCGGCAGAACATCGACCGAGAGCGTGGGTCCGGCCTCGCCCCCCTCGTGGACCCAGTCACCGTACCGTGCGTCGACCAGATCGCAGAAGCCCCTACGAAGGTCGGCGAGAAGCATGTCGAGGGCCTCACGGAGTCCGGTCTCTCCTGCTTCCTCCAGCCTGAGGTCCCATTCGACCATTTCCGAATACAGTCGGGCCCACTCGTCCCAAGTCGAAGCGGTGGCCAGGTCCTCGCGAAGCTCCGCGAACCGGCGCGTGAAGTCCCGAGCGATCTGCTCGTGTTGCAGAGCCGGCCCCTCGAGAAGCCGTGTGACGACCGAGAGCACCTGCCGAGGGCTTGTGGGCTTGACGATGTAGTCGTCGGCTCGGTGCCCGATCGCCTCATGCATCGTTGAATAGGCCTCGCTTTTCGAGACCATGACGACTGGCAGACGAGGGGACGTGCGGCGGAGACGAGTAAGCACCTCGATGCCGCGAAGACCAGGCATTTGTTCGTCGAGGAGCACCAAATCGTAACTCTGGCTACGCAATAGCTCGAGGGCATCCTGGCCGTTCATGATCGCGTCGACCTGGTACCCCTCCGAGCGCAGGAGCATGAGGTGCGGACGAAGCAGATCGACCTCGTCATCCACCCACAGGATGCGGCCGGTGCGCTGCCCACTCTCTTGCGCGGAGGTCAGTCCGCTCATGTGGCAACCGCGTCAGGGGTCATGTATCTCTCCCGCGCTAGCTCCAGCTTCTCGAGCACATCGTCCTCGGTGATCAGTTCCATGTTCCCGGGCCGGCGCCGGCGCGACGGCCGAGTCTCGCCAGGGCGTGTGTACCGATCGATCAACAGGTCCTGGAAGCGGCAGTACGGACCCGACCGTTTTGGATCGGTCGTACCGTAGAGCCCAATGGTCGGGGTTCCCAGAGCAACCGCGAGGTGCAGCGGCCCGCTGTCCGGGCTCAGGACCAGGGAGCTTCCGTCCAGGATCCAGGCCAGCCTGCGGAGATCGTAACGCAATTCAACGCCGGGCGCCGCCCGACACAGGGACCGGAGGCGCGTCGCGTCGGTCTGCTCGCGCGCCGAGCCGCCTCCGACCACGATCGCCCGGAAGCCGAGATCCCCTTCCGCCACCTCGACTACCCGGGCGTATCGGTCGAGGGTCCAGTCCTTGTCGGCTCGCGAGGAACTCAGCACGATCGCCAGGACGGGGCGCTCGAAGGTGGCGAAGAACGCGGCCTGCGCCGCTCGCTCCTCCTCGGTGAAGTGAAAGTCCCATTCCGCCACGGTCGGTACGCTCAGATTCTGGAGAAACTCGAAGTACTGGTCCTGTACGTGTCCGGGTGGGCGTGCATCGATCCGGCGGTTGGTGAACAACCAGCTCAGGTCGCGGGCTCGGGACCGGTCATAGCCCAGCCGGATCGGCGCGTTGAGCAATCGGGTCACGACCCCGGCCTTCAGGTAGGGATGGACATTCAACACGAGGTCGAAACGCCTGTCCTTCACCCGCCGCCGAAAGTCCATGTAGGCGCGCGCCCCGAGATCGCGGCGAAAGAGCACGAAATCGGCTACATCGGGTCGGCCCTGCATCAGCTCGTAAGGTGTGGGTTGAATCACCCAAGTGATGCGGCATTCAGGCCAGGCGCGGTGAAGGGAAGCTACGATCGGTATCGCGTGGATCGTGTCTCCGATCGCGCTCAACCGCACGATGGCCACCGAACGTGGGGGTGTCTTCAACCCCGGGATCGGAGTCATGCCAGCTTTGGCGGCGCACACCGACGGATCCTGCCGGGCAGCCACTGGTACATCCGCAGTGGCCGCGCGAGACCGGGCAGCGCGGTCTGATCGTGTGACAGGCTGACAAGACGGGGCGGCTCGGTTACTGTCGGGACGATGCGCATCCTCACGCGATACCTACTGCGCCTTCATTTGGCGCCCTTTTTCTTCGCCGTGACCGGCCTCACGCTGCTGCTCCTCCTGGACCAGGTGAGCAAGCGGTTCGAGGACCTGATCGGTAAAGGCCTCCACTGGTCCGTGATCGCGGAAGTCTTCCTGTATTCGATCCCGTTCATCCTCGCGCAAACGCTCCCGATGGCCGTGTTGATCGCGGTGTTGTACGCGTTCAACCACCTCGCCGCCGACCATGAGATCACCGCCATGAAGGCGTGCGGTCTGCCGCTCGCGAGGTTGCTGGTGCCTCTGGTCGTCGCGGCGACCCTGCTGGCGGGGGCCATGACCTGGTTCAACAACACCATCCTTCCCGAATCGAACCACCAGCTCCAGGTGTTGTTGACCGGTATCGGACGCAAGAAGCCCACGTTCTACCTCCGCGATCAGACGATCAACGAGGTACTCCCCGGACGCCTGTACGTGCAACCCGGCCGGATCGACCGCGACAGCAGTCGTCTTCACGACACGGTCATCTACGACGAGCGCGACGGCCGCCGGAGTCGCACGATCTACGCGGACAGCGGTCAGATGGCGATCAGCGAGGATGGCGAAGATCTCTACATGACGCTCCACCACGGAATCCTGCAGGAGCGAGTGGGCGACAGGCCGTCGGATTTTCAGCGCGTGGGGTTCGAGACATTGACGATGCGGGTGGCCGGAGTCGCGAACGAGCTCGAGCGAGACACGTTGAATGCCTTTCGCAGTGACCGCGAGATGAGCATCGGGCAGATGAGCGAGGAGGTGCGCAAAGGCAAGGAACAGACCGCAAGGGCGATCGCCGAGAGCCGCGAGTACGGGAGGGCTCTGGCGCAGCTCGCCACGATGGGTGAGGTGGCGCCGGACTCCCTCGAGACAGCCACGCTAGCCTCCGACAGCGTCGAGGCGCCGGCTCTCCCCTCCGACACGAGCGGCGGGATTCTGCCGGCGCGGTCGCCCGAGGATTCCGCCGCCAGTGCGGGTCGGATTGCTGTGCGGAGATCCGGCGGGGACCCGAGAGACGCGGTGACCCAGTTCGCGGCCTATCGAGATCGGGCCGCCGCCGGGCAGGCCCGAGTGAACCAGTTCGCGGTCGAGATCCACAAAAAGTACACGATCCCGGCCGCCTGTATCGTGTTCGTGCTCATCGGAGCCCCGATCGCCGTTCGGTACCCCCGTGGTGGCGTCGCGCTGGTCGTGGCCGTGAGCCTGTGCTTCTTCGCGGCGTATTACGTGTCACTCGTCGGAGGCGAGGAGCTGGCGGACAACCGATTCATGTCCGCGTTCTGGGCCATGTGGGCGCCTAACGTGCTCTTCGGGCTCGTCGGGCTCGCGGCGCTGTGGCGCGCCACGAAGGTGACGCGTTGAGGATCCTCGACCGGTACGTCGTCGGTCAGTTCCTGCGGATCTTCGGCATCTGCGTTCTCGGGGTTCCGCTGCTCTTCATCGTCATCGATCTCGTGGACAACCTGGACACTTTTCTGGCCCAGGGAGCGACGAGAGCGGAAGTCGCGCTCCACTACGTCTATCAGTACCCGTACCAATCCCTGGTCGGCTTCCCGATCGCGGCGCTTCTGGCCTCGGTGTTCACGATTTCGAGCATGACTCGCCGATTCGAAACGACGGCGATCAAGGCTGGAGGGATCTCCTTCTACCGGATGACCGCGCCGATCGTGCTCGCGGGCCTGGTGCTGAGCGGCGTCGCCCTGGGGCTCACGGATCTCGTTCCGGTCACGAACCGGCGGGCCGAGGAAGTCCTCGGGGAGGAGGAGACACGCAGCCAGACTCTGCGTTTGACGTTCGTCTACAGAGCGAACGAGGGGCGCGTCTACAAGGTCCGCAGGCTGGACACTCGCGATCTCCGCATGTCGGACGTGCAAGTCGAGCGCGAGGGGACCGGACCCGCGTACCCGACCTACAACATCACGGCCGCCGGGGCCCACCTGGACACGCTTTCCGGCCGGTGGGTGCTGGAGCATGGCCAGCTGCGCCGCTTCTTGGACTCGACCAATACGCGAACGTACGGCTTCCGGGAGCTGCGGCAGCGAGCGTTCGACGAGACGCCCGAGGAGTTACGTGCCGAGCCGAAGGCACCGGACGAGATGCAGTTCGCGGAACTGGGCCGGTTCATCAACGCCATCCAGCGCTCCGGAGGCACGGCTCTGGATCTGGAGACCGCGCGCGCAATGCGGATCGCCTTTCCGGTCGCGTGCTTCATCATCGTCCTCTTCGGGACCCCGCTCGCGCATTCGAGCCGCCGGGGAGGTGCACCGATGTCCGTCGCCATCGCGCTCGCCACGACGATCTTCTTCATGATCCTGATCCGGATCTCGGAAGCGCTCGGGGCAGGAGGTGCGCTCCCACCGGTGGCGGCGGCCTGGGCCCCCAACGCCTTGTTCCTGTTGGCGGGTTTGGCCCTGTACTGGCGCGTCCGTACCTAACAGGCCACCGAGAAGACGGCGGCGGACGCGGACCGCCCGGGCTTGGCGTGGCCGGCTGTCAGGCGACGGATTCCGCCCGGAACCAGTCGATAAATTGCGGGATGCCCTCCTCGATGCTCGTCTGCGGGTCATACCCGAGCAGACGCCGCGCCTTGGAGATGTCGGCATAGGTGCGAAGCACATCGCCCGGTTGCATGGGTAACCGCTCGATCCGCGGCTCGACTCCCAGAGTTCCGGCGATCAGCGAGATCAGGCGCGACAGCTCCACGGTCTCGCTCTCCCCGAGATTGATGATCTCGAACAAATCGCCGCCGCCCTCCAGAAGTCGCCGCGCGCCCTCGACTCCCTGCACGATGTCATCGATATGCGTGTAGTCGCGCTGCGTGCTCCCGTCGCCAAACTGCTGGATTGGCAGGTCATTCGCCATCAGTCTAGTGAACTTGTGGATCGCCAGGTCGGGACGCTGACGCGGCCCGTACACGGTGAAGAAGCGGAGCGCCACGCACGCGATCCCGAACAGGTGATGGTAGGTGTGACACAGGAGCTCGCCCGCCCGTTTCGTCGCCGCGTACGGCGAGATGGGGTGGTCGACCCGATCGCCCTCCGAGAACGGAACCACGTCGCTGTTCCCGTAAACGGACGAAGACGATCCGAAGAGGAACCGGCCGATCTCCGCGGTGCGGGCGTACTCGAGCAGCTGTTGGGTCCCGCGCACGTTCACATCCTGATACAGCAGCGGTTGCTCGATGGAGGGGCGTACGCCTGCCCGTGCCGCGAGGTGGATGATGAGCGAGATCCCGTCAGGCAGGGTTCCAAGCGCCTCGGGGTCTCGGATGTCCGCTTCCAGGAAGTGGAACGTGGAACTCTCTCGAGCCGCGGACAGGTTACGGAGCTTGACCTCCAGGTCGTAGAAGTCATCCAGGTTGTCGAGCCCGAACACCTCGTGGCCCCCGTCCAACAGACGCTCGACCACATGGCTCCCGATGAAGCCGGCCGCTCCGGTGACGAGGATCCTGCTCATCGGCGATATCTCGTCAGAGGGCGCCTTCCGCCGCCCCGGAGCGCAGCCTGTCCAGGTCCGCGTCCACCATCATCTTCACCAGCTCCTCGAACGAGACGGTAGGCTCCCACCCCAGCTTGTGTTTCGCCTTGGTCGGGTCCGCGCGCAGCCGATCGACCTCGGCCGGGCGCATCAGCGCGGGGTCACTCACGACGAAATCGTGCCAGTCCAGATCCACGCTGCTGAAGGCCGCGTCGAGCAGCTCGGATACGGAGTGCGTGATACCCGTTCCCACGACGAAGTCCTCGGGCTCCTGCTGCTGAAGCATCTGCCACATGGCAACGACGAAGTCGCCGGCGAATCCCCAGTCGCGACGGGCCTCCAGGTTACCCATCGAGAGCCGATCAGCGAGCCCCAGCTTTATCGCCGCGGCATGCCACGTGACTTTTCGGGTCACGAACTCCAGCCCGCGCCTCGGACTCTCGTGGTTGAAAAGAATTCCGCTAACCGCAAAAAGATCATAGCTCTCGCGGTAGTTCACCGTGATGAAATGGCCGTACACCTTCGCCACGCCGTACGGGCTTCGCGGATAGAAGGGAGTCGTCTCGTTCTGCGGAGACTCGCGCACCTTCCCGAACATCTCGGAGGAGGAGGCCTGATAGAAGCGGATCGACGAGTCGACGGCCCTGACCGCCTCCAGCACCCGGGTCACTCCGAGGGCGGTGAACTCACCCGTCAACAGCGGCTGTTCCCACGAGGTGGGGACGAACGACTGCGCCGCGAGATTGTACACTTCGGTCGGATTCACCTCGCGCAGCATGCGGATCAGCGAAAGCTGGTCCAGCAAATCCGCGCGGTGCAGGTGGATCCGATCCTTGAGGTGGGCGATGCGGTCGAACTTCTCGAGCGAGGATCGACGGACCATACCATGAACCTCGTATCCCTTATCGAGCAGCAGCTCCGCGAGATACGATCCGTCCTGTCCGGTGATTCCGGTTATTAACGCGATCATTGGTCCTGTGCCAAGCACGCCGCTGAGAGATGTCGCCGCTTCTGCCGGGTGCAATATGTGCGCGCATCCAGCACGAGCAAGCGAGGGGGCTGCTCACAGACCGTCGAAAGAACCGGCCGTCGTGTCCGGAGCTCGGGCTACCCGCTTGCCGACTCCGGGCAGATCGAGGCCGGCAGACTTCTTGCTCCGCTGGTGGTGTTGCTCGCAAGTTACGCTCTGAATCGCCCTTAGCAGGTCATCGGAGCTGCCTGCTCAGACTAACCGCGACGACACACCCGACTCGATGCGCGACACCGCAGAGGCTGTCCCGACACTCCCGACGCCGGTCCAACCGGAGCGGTTGGTGATGATGGGTCTGGAACTCGGGGCGGGCGGGGAGGGTGTGTGGCAGGCGGTCGAGGAGCTCACCCAGGCACGACTCGGCGTCCTGTTGCGGATCCTGCACTCGGCCCCACCCGATTCCCCCCTCGTCCCGCTCGTGTGGGAGCGAGTTCTCGCCTCCGACGCGACGCACGCCCTGCTGGAAGCGGAGGACCCCGATTTCGAAGCCCTGGATCTACTGCTCGCGCGTATCGGGTCCGAAGGTGCGGGCGCGATCCTGGACATCCTCTCCGAGTCGGACTCACTCGCGACTCGAAGCAAGCTGTTCACCCGCCTCGCCGCCCTCGGGCCGTCGATCGCTTCGGAGGTGATCCGTCGCACGCGAGACAAGCGCTGGTTCACGAGACGGAACATGCTGGCCTTGATGGGTGAGTTCGAGAGCTGGCCACCGAAGTGGAGCCCGGCCGAGTACAGCGAAGACGCACACCCGGCGGTGCGGCGGGAAGCCTTGAAGCTGATGCTCCGTCTTCCGCATTGCCGGGATCGCGCCCTGTGCGGACTCCTCGGGGATGGCGACCCACGCGCCATGGGGTTGGGCCTCGCCGCCGCGGTAGAGGCGTGCCCGCCAGAAGCCGTACCGTTACTCGCCGACATAGCATGCGATGAACCGATAGGCTCGGAGCTGCGTGTCATGGCCGTCCGAGCGCTCGGTCTGTCGGGGGATCTCGCGGCGGTCGCCCCCCTACTCGATCTCGTGCAGGAAGGGATGCCGCGCGGACCCAGGCTCCTGCGCTCACGCGGGCGCCAGAGCTCACCGATCCTGTTGGCCGCCCTTCAGGCACTCTCGACGTTCCCCGATTGTCCCGCCGATGCCCAGCGGGTGCTCGCCAAGGCCGCCAAATCGGGCGATCCGGAGATACGTGCGGCGGCGCTGGGCCTACAGGAACCATGACCTCCGCCGCCAGGTTCCTGCGCGCGCTCGCTCGGCAGCTCTCGACCACGTCGCTGTACGGGCCGGCGTACCCGATGCTCGCGCGTGGCCTCGCGGCGGCTTTCGAGGAGCTGCAAGCGTTGTCCGCGACCGAAGGCAGTGGCGACGTAGTGTTCGAGATTCAGGCGGATCGCGTCCTGTGCGGCGGGCGGGAAGTCACCGATCTCGGAGCCGGGCCGTGGCGGACCAAGCTACGGGACGCCGGGGTCGAGAGGCTCGTATTCGACGGGGGCATGGATGCCCCCGCCTTCGAACGGCGCTTCCATGAGCTGGCGCGCGAGCTCGATCTGTACGACGCGGCGCCTACGGAGCCCGACGATGTCGAGCTCGAAACCGGCGATGTCGAAAACGTGCGGCAGCTCGCACAGACCGACGGCCAGAGCCTGGACGAGGTTTCCGATCTCCTCTATTGGATCCACGGCGAGATCGCCAAGACCGGACGGCTCCCGTCCACAGAGACCCTGCGCGTGGTGGAGAGTCTGCGTGGCGTGGCGTCGAGGGGAGAGCTCGCGTTGGCGTCGCCCAGGCTCCTGGTGCCGGCCGACGGCTACACGACCAGCCATTGCCTCAGCGTGGCGCTGACGGCCGCGGCACTCGCGGCGCACCTCGAGTACGATAGCGAGGAGCTCGATCTCGTCACCGAAGCGGCTTTGCTGCACGACATCGGCAAGGTCCGTCTGCCGCTCGGGGATACGGCGCCGGACGGTTTGACCGCCGAATTACGATCGGTCATGGAGCGGCATCCGGCCGAGGGCGCCCGGGTTCTGCTGGCAGGTCCGGCGAGACACACGCTTGCCGCCGTGGTCGCATACGAGCATCACATGGCCTTCCAGGGCGAGACCGGCTACCCGGTCCGACACTATCCTCGAAGCGCCCACCGATTCAGCCGCCTCGTACAGATCTGTGATGCCTACGACGTGTTGCGGAGCGAACGAGGCTTCCGGCGCGCGCTGTCGCACGAGGGCGCGCTCGAGTACATGCGTCTTCAGGCGTCGATCGTGTTCGATCCCGATCTCGTGACGGCATTCGCCGATCTGTGTAGTGCTGGCCCACTGTCTCGCATCCCCGATCCGGCCGCGAGCGAGCGCGAGCTAGCTACCGTCGAGCTTTCGCGGATGCCGGACGGCGCGTTCGACGCGGATACCGAGACCCCACCGATCCGGATTTGAGCAGGCCGCGAGCGAGCCCGGTGCCGGATTGGGTCCCCAGCGACCTCCCGCGTGCCCCGGGCGTTTACACCTTCGCGGACGAGTCGGGGCGACCGTTGTACGTGGGCAAGAGCGTCAACGTGCGTCGCCGTGTGCGCGGGTATTTCTATGGAGGCGGTCCACAGGATCAACGCCTCGCGGAGATGTTGAGCATCGCTCGACAGGTCTCGGTTCGGACTACCGGAAGCGATCTGGAGGCCCGCCTGGAAGAGGCGGACCGGATTCTGGGCAAGAAGCCTCCGTACAACCGCGCGGTCAAGAACAGGTGGCGAGGCTGGTACCTGGAGGTTCGCTGGAACGAGCCGTTTCCGCGCCTGCGGGTCGTGCGCCGCCCACGACACGTGGGGTCACGGTACTTCGGCCCTTTCTGGGGCCGGCGGCTGGCGGAGCGGACCCGGAGGCTTACAGAGAAGACCTTCCGGTTACGAACCTGCACGGAGCCCGTGCGACCGGATTCCGGTAATCCTCCGTGTATCCAGTACGACCTCCACCTTTGCACCGCACCGTGCGCCAGGCTCATCGGGATCGACGACTACCGCGCCCAGATGGAGTCGGCCGCCCGGAGCCTCGCCGATGCCGGGTACGCCGCCGGCGTTCGCCATCGGTGTGAGCGCGCCCGAGACGAGGCGGCGGAGCGCATGGCCTTCGAGGAGGCGGCGTACCACCAAACGCGGCTCTCATGGCTCGATGAGCTAGAGGAGTTGCGTTTCGCGTTGCAGGCGGATGGTGGCGGCGGATCGTGGCTCCTGGTGCTCCCCGGCGCGCAGTCCGAGCACCAGGTTCTGCAGCCCGTGGCGGGTGGACGCGCGCTGCAGCGGACTTCCGTGCCCTGGCGGGACGGTGTGTGGGAGCCTGCGGTGGAGGACGCGTGCTACGCGGTCCGCGTCGGCGAGTTACGAGCCCCGTCCGTGCTCGAACCGCGTGACACGGTGCCGAGCCTGATGATCACGCGCTGGATTGCGGAAGGGGCTCCGGACGGCCTGGCAATCGACCTGAGCGGGCACGAGACGACCGACGTGATCGGCCGGCTCCGCGGCGAGCAGCCTCTGGCGAATCGCTGAGTGACTGCGGTCTCTTACGCGCGCGCGGCCTCTGCGCCGCCCGACGCGAGGGCTCCGCGACTCCCAGCCTCTCGCGTGACCTTATCCAACTCGCGCTTCGCGACACGGGTAACGAGTGCGACCACCAGGAGGGTGGCGAGGAGGCCGGCGACCAGAAGCACCGTGCGGCCCCAGCTGGCTGCGCCCCCGATGGCGGATGCAACCTCGGCGCTGGCCACGCCGATGTACACGTACAGCAGGGTGCCGGGGAGCATCGCGACAAGGGAGGCGAGCACGTACGAGCCGAAGCCGACCCCGGTCAGACCGTAGAAGTAGTTTTGCACATTGAACGGGAACGCCGGAGAGAGCCGGGTCAGCCCCACGACCCTCCACCCCTGGCTCTCCACGGCCCGATCCACGGCACTCAGCTTCTCGCGCCCCTCCAACCACCGCTCCACCCGCGACCTCAACAGATATCGTCCCAGCAGGAATGCCAGCGCGGCGCCGATGTTCGCGGCCACGACCACTACGAGCGTTCCGAGCCCGAGCCCGAACGCGAGGCCGGCCCCGATCGTCAGCGACGAGCCCGGGATCAGGAGGACCACCGCGAGCACGTAGATGAGCCCGTACACGAGGGGGGCGGCGGGCCCGAATGCCTCGACCCACTCACGCATGCGCGCCACCCAGCCCCCGGCCTTCGCGTCGCCCGCGGCTCCGGCGGAAGCGGTATCTCCAGCATTCCAGGCAGCACCCGCATTGGCTCCGGAGACGCTGTTCAACGACCAATCGTAGTCTATGAACTCGAGCGGCACTCGTCCGTCCGCGCTCGAGACCAACGCGCCTACTTCGGGGCCGGCGTATCTCTGGATGAATCCGGGAACCGTCTCCGCGCGGGGAGTCCAACCTTCGGCCGTGAAGTCGTCCCCATACCAGTCGAAGTACCGTGACACCACGAGCCGCCCGTCCTCGACTCGAACGTGCCGGGCGTCGCTGAGGAAGCTCCGGCTTCGTTCTTCCAGCTGCTCTTCGAGCTCGGGCCCCTCGAATGCCCACCCCGGGAGAGGGGCACACGACATCGACGCGCAGTTCACGGCGAAATGGATTCGAGGGTCTCTGAAGAAGGGTCGCAGGAGGTTGTGCTCCAGATTGTCCAGCGTAAGCTCGTGGCCTCCGAAGCCATGTCGGATGTCGGTCCACACGCCATCTATCTCTCGAATGGACGAAACGCCCGGGTTGTCCAGGATCACCCGCACCGTAAGGGCGTTGTAGGCGTTGATGAGCAGCGCTTTCAGCTCGTCGGGAGCCAGGCCCGCGAGATCCGCGGCTGCGACGCGATCCAGATAGGCATCCAGCACCGCCCGGTTGTTCCGCATGAAGGCGTAGTCGACCAGTCCGCTCCCCGTACCCTGCGCCAACAAGCGGTCCCATTCCGCGTGGTCGAAGGTCGCCGATCCGGAAGAAAGGGCTGCTCGTATCTCATCGGCCACGGGGCCCGTGGCGGGAGCGCTTGCCGGGGCACGGCACGCGGTCAGGACGACCAGCGCGGCCGCGGCCACGGCTCCTGGTGCTCTGATGTTCCGGCCCGACCGCGAGGTCCGGCGACGACTCTTCGTGCGAGCGGACATGCTCCTCATGTACCCGGGGGAGTTTCGCCTACCACCCACTTAACCGTCGTTCCGGCGGGAATGTTCTCATCCTCCGTCAACCCGTTCGCCATCGCCAGCGTCTCGAGCGGGATGGGCAACGGGCGAGCACTCGCCATTCGCCGCAGGGTCGTGGGCCGCTGAACCGTCACGAGCTGCACGCGAAGCGGCTCGACATTGAGGGCGGCCCGGTCCGTCAGTCGATCGAAAGAACCCATGGTCGCCCGAATCGCGCCATCGTAGGTGGAGAGATTGCCCCGCGCCGTGTACCCGAGGATCTGGTAAGTGCGCCCGTCGTAGTCCAGCCACGTGGCCACACCTTCGAGAACTCCATCCTGGGTGGCGACCTCGAAGTTACCGGTCGTGGCCGGGAGGCCGTTGACGGTTCCGGTCGACACGCGCCGCCTCCGCACGCCTTCCTGCGAGAAGAAGCTCTGCGCCGCGTTCGCGTGCCCGGCTGTCTCGGCCAGCGTCAACTGGATGATCGCGTCCTCGTTCGGGCTCTGTGCCATCACCGCCTGTGTCAGGTTCGCCGTCGCCCAATCGGCCGGGAAGCGAATCTGGAACTCGAGGTCGGGGTGCAGGAAGAGCGCGGACCGGAAGAACCCGTGCCGCGGATTGGTCCCGAACACCACCCCGTCGAGCTGCTGCAGGTACTCGTTCGGACGTACGTGTGTCCGTGCGAGACGGGCGTCGGGGATCGTGTCGACCTGCGCTTGAATGCGGTCGATTCGGTCGCTCGAACTCGGGTGCGTGGAGAGCCAGTTCGGGATCCCGCTGCCACCACGGAGCTCCGTCTGGCGACTCAGCATCCGGTGCACCTCCACCGCCTCGCGCGGATCGTAGTCCTTCCTCAGGGCGTAGCGCACTCCCAGCATGTCCGCCTGATGCTCGTCATCGCGGCCGTAGGAGAGGAACAGGATCCCGAGTCCCGTCTGCGCGAGTCCGCCGAACCGGCGCACGTCCTCGCTCAATATCGACCCGACGCCCAGGAGCAGCCCTCCTAGCTGGGCGCGGCTGATCTGCTCCACCGAGTGGCGCGCGGTCACGTGTCCGATCTCGTGCCCCAGCACCGCCGCCAATTCCGCTTCGGAGTTGAAATGGGTCAGGATGCCCCTGGTCACGTACAGGAACCCGCCCGGGACCGCGAACGCGTTTACCGTGGGGTCATCGATGACCTTGAAGCTCCATGGGAGTTGGGAACGCTCCGACACCGCCGCCAGTTCTTGACCGATCTGGTTCACGTACGCTCCCAGCTCGGCGTCATCGTAGACGGCCATGGTGGCCTCGACCTGCTGCGAGTAGGCCTGGCCCATCTCGATCTCCTGACTCTCGCTCACCAGCGAGAGCATCCTTTCTCCCGTCGCGGGATTGGTGGCACAACTGCCGCTTACGACAGCGAACATCCCGACGGCCAAACTCCAGCTCAGGCCTCGCTTCGTCAGATTCATCAGATCCTCTCTGTTACGCATCGCCGCTCCACCCCGAGCGGTTTCAAGGGTACCCAGGTCCTTTGGTGGCGGCAGACCCCCCGAACAATAGGAGCCTCCGCTCCACGTCTCCAGACGACCGGTGCAGCGCGCTTCGACCTCCAAGGGTTATAGGGTAGGTCGAAAACGCTTCAGCGGGTCGCCAGACAACTCGGCGACTTCCCGGGGCTGCAGGAGCCTCAGACAACTGCGCCGGCACCGTGGTTACACCAACGGGTGTGGCCAGGAGCCGCCCGCTTCTTGCAGATTGGGCCCTTCGTGAACCATCTGAGCTGTAGCAGGTCGCTGACCAAGGTGCAGGCGGGGGACGAGATCGGCCCGATACGACGCGGTGCGGTGAGCGCCGGAGGCTGGATTGCCCTTGGCCTGGTGGCGATCACCGCCTCCGCATTAGGCGGACAGGCTCCCTCATCCTCTCCGTTGGTGCCCGGGGCCGACCGACGCGCTCCGTCTGCGGCGGTCCGCAACGCCGCCAGGGACTCGCTTCGCTTCGACGGCGCCGCCGGACAGCTCGATGTGCGGGTGCCGCGCTTCGTCGACCCGGGGATTCGCATCGACGGCCGACTGGACGAGGCGACCTGGGCGCAGGCGGCCCTACTCACGGGATTCACCCAATACCAGCCCACCGAGGGAGTGCCGGCCGTCGAGCCCACCGAGGTGCTAGTGTTCTACGCACCCGACGCCATCTACTTCGGGATTCGAGCATTCGACAGTCAGCCCTCGGCGATCCCCGCCCAGCTCGGCCAGCGGGACCGCGGGCTCTTCAGCGACGACTGGGTCCGCATCATGCTCGACACCTTCAACGACGAGCGTCAGGCGTACCTGTTCTATGTGAATCCGCGCGGCATCCAGGGAGACGGGCTGTGGATCGAGGGGAAGCGCTCTCAGCACGGCGGGCCGCCGGTCGAGCTCAACCCGGACTTCATCTGGGACTCGGACGGCCGCGTCACAGAGGACGGGTGGGTCGCCGAGATCCGGATCCCGTACATCAGCGTCCAGTTCCCGCAGGCCGACGAACAGGTGTGGAGGCTGAACATCGCTCGTGAGGTCCGTCGGCTCGGGTATGAGCAGTCCTGGGCCCCGCTCACCGCGAACCAGACGAGCACGCTGGCGCAGAGCGGTCGCCTGCTGGGCATGAGGGGGCTCAACCCCAAGAAACTGCTCGAGATCAATCCGGTCCTCACGGGCAAGCTCACGGGCGAGGAAGTCGATGACGTGTTCAGCCGGGGTAGCGTCGAGCCCGAGTTCGGGTTCGACGGGCGGTACGGGATCACGCGCAACCTGAGCCTCGGAGCGACGGTCAACCCGGATTTTTCGCAGGTCGAGGCCGACGCGGACCAGATCGCGGTTAACGAGCGCTTCGCCCTCTTCTTCTCCGAGAAGCGGCCGTTCTTCCTGGACGGGACCGAGATCTTCCAGAGCCCGACGCAGCTCGTGCACACGCGACAGATCATCGACCCGTCGGGTGGGGCGAAGCTGACTGGGAAGATCGGGGGCCTGAGCTTGGCCTACCTCGGATCCCTGGACGACAGTCCGGTCAGCCTCGGTGACAGCGAGAACCGTGCGCTCTTCAACCTCGCGCGCGTGCGCGCGGACGTGGGGACGGGCTCCGCGATCGGGCTCCTGTATACCGACCGCAGCATGGTCGGCGAGGCGACCTACAACCGGGTCGCGAGCGCCGATGCGCGTCTGTTGTTGGGTCGCAGCCTCTCGCTGACCACCCAGGTCGCCGGGAGTTGGACCCGTGAGGCCTCGGAGGGTGACTCGGAGGCCGATGCCGGTAGCGCGTTCGGCGCCCTATGGTACGCCTCTCTACAGCAATCCGGACGCAGCTTCGAGTGGCAGATAACCGCCGAGGATGTCGGGACCGACTTCCTCACGGAGACGGGATTCATCCGCCGCGTCGGGGACATCCGCACGTTCGCCTCCGCACAGGTGAATCTGTTCACCCCGCCCGGATCGAACCTCCAGAGCATCGGATTGGAGGCCCGCTTCGAGGGGTTCTTCAACCACGCCGATTTCTGGAGCGGCGAACGAATGTCCCCGTTCGAGCGAGAGGTCGAGGTGGAGAGCACCCTCTCGTTCCGCGGAAACCGCTCGATCACCTTCACGGGGCGGAACGGATACTTCCGTTTCCGTCCGGAGGACTACGAGGACTACGAGGTCGAGTTTCGGGACGGGAGCCGGGAGCCGTTCACGATCCCGGAGCCTTTGGCCAACATGTGGGCCGGCGCCGTGCGAGCCCGCTATCGGGTGTCCTCCGCCGTGCAGCTCAACGGGAGCGTTCTGGCTCGCGAAATCCCCATCTTCACCGAGGCATCTCGGGGCCTCGAGCTGCGGATCTCGCCCAGCATCGACCTTCGTCCGACCGCATCCTGGCAGCTGAACCTGTCGTACACGCTGTCGCGGCTCCGCCGGCAGGAGGACCACACGTTCTACTCCTCGGCCGACATCCCACGGCTCAGGACGCAGTACCAATTCTCCAAGGCGTTGTTCGCGCGGGTCATCCTCCAATACGACCTGTCGGAGCGGGAAGCGCAGCGCGATCCCGAGACCGGCCGGCCGCTCATCATCGACGACGAGCTCTCGGTGGACGAGCAGCGTGGGCGGTTCCTGACCCAGTTCCTCCTCTCTTACGAACCCTCGCCGCGTACGGTGTTCTTCATCGGATGGTCGCGTCAGATGGAGGGGGATCGCACGTTCAGCCTGAGCGAGATGGACCCGATCAACGAGGGGTTCTTCGCCAAGCTCAGCTACCTGTATCGCTTCTGAGCCGCCGCGCCGGAGGGATGGACTGACTCATGACGTACGCACTCTCCCAGGCCGCCGCCGAATATGTCGGCGTGATGATCTCGAACGGGATTCGCACGGTAGGTATCGCGGGGCGTGACTTCGCGAACTTCCTCGGCGACAATCCCATCGCCGTCATCGCCATGGTACTGGTGTTGATCCTGCTCTGGAAGTTGATCAGTCGGAGGTAGGGGGCGGCCCGTGCCGGTCCCACGGCCAAGTGGAATCACACGAAAACGGCCCCCGACTCACGTGGAGCCGGGAGCCGTCAGGGTTTGGCGAGAGGTTTGGCGAGAGACCCGGAGCTATCCTTGGCTCGCCTCCTCATCCGCCACCGCGGGCTCTGGGGCGGGCAGCTCGCGCAGGTACTGATCTAGGAACTCCCGCACCTTCCGCCAGCCCTCAAGCTGGTTTTCCTTCTTGCGGAACCCGTGCCCTTCGTCCTCGAACAGGACGTACTCGACCGGCACGCCGTTGGCGCGCACGGCCTCCACGATCTCGTCGGACTCGAGCTGAAGCACGCGCGGGTCGTTCGCGCCCTGGAGAACCATGAGCGGGCGAACGATCCGGTCCGCGTGGAACAGCGGTGACTTCGCCTTGAAGAACTCCTCGTCGTCGAAGTCGCCCATTTCCTGCTCGAGCGCCTCGCGGAACGACTCCCACCAGGGCGGGATGTTGGTGACCGTCCGGTGCCAATTCGAGATCCCGAACAGGTCGACCCCGACGGCGAACTCCTCGGGGCGGAAGGTGAGCGCCGCGAGCGTCATATAGCCACCGTAGCTCCCACCGAGAATCCCGATCCGATCCGGATCGATCCAACCGGTGTCGATCAGCATCTGCTTCGAGGCGACGCAGTCGTCCAGGTCGGCGTCTCCGTGCTTGCGGTCGTCCATCTTGTAGAACGTCTTTCCGTAGCCGGAGCTGCCGCGGTTGTTGATTGCGTACACGGCGTAGCCGTGGTTGACGAGGTACTGGATAAGCGCGCTGTATCCAACCCGTGATTGTCCGCCCGGACCCCCGTGCACCCACACGAGCGCGGGGACCTTGTTGTCCGCGGTGGCCTCGTGTGGCTTGTAGAGCACACCTGGGATCTCGACTCCGTCATAGGAAGTGAACCGAACGACCTCGGCATCGGCGAGGTTCAGGGACTCGATCTCCGGGGTCAGTGCCTCGGTGAGCTGGCGCGGCACGTCCCCACCCATCTCGTGCACGAACAGGTTGCGAGGCGAGCGCGCCGAGCTGGCGTAGAACGCCATCGCGCGCTCGTCATCGGAGATGTTCACCGACGTGAGGTCGAGACCTTCCATGGCGGGCAGCTCGACCTCACGCATGCCAGGCATCTCGTACATGCGGATGCGCGTGCGGGCGTCCTCGTTCACGCCCACGACCATGTACGCGCCCTCCTCGGAGAAGTATGCGAACCACACGTCCCAATCAGGCTGAAGGGTGACCTCTCGGTCGCCCGTGGCCAGATCGATCTTCGCCAGATAGGCGAACTCGCTCCCCTCGTCCGTCGTGATGTACAGGCTCGTCCCATCCGGGCTGAAGTCCTGCGGCCCGTTGGAGACTTCACCTTCGTGCGGCGTCAGGTGCCGCATCTCCTCCGCCTCGCGATCGTACAGGTAGATGTCGCTGTCGCTCGTCGTGTTGGGCTTGGTGAACACGATGTAGCGCTCGTCGGGCGAGATCCCGCCGAACCCATAACCGGTCTCGTCCTGATAGATCAGGGTCTTCTCGTAAGCGGCAACGGTGACCTCGTAGATGTCGAAGAAGCGGTTGTCACGCTCGTTGGAGCCGACGAAGAACGTCTGGTCGTCCTCCGCCCACCCTCCGAACCAGGCCTTGAGCCCTTCACCCGGGGTGAGGTCGGTGACCGATCCGTCCAGCTCGCGCACATAGACGTGGTCGAGCTCGTTGCCGCCGATGTCGGCCATGTAGATGAAGCGCTCGTCGTCGGGGAAGTAGCTCGAGACGCGGATCGACTCCGATGTCGAGCTCGTGAGCGGGATGGGGTCGCCGCCGGCGACCGGGATCGCGTACGCGTTCAGGATCCCCGTCTCGTCCGTGCTCACCAGGATCCTGCTCCCATCGGGCGAGAACGAGCTGCCGAAGATGTTGGTCGTCTCCATGAACTGCTCGATCGTGTACTCGGGGACATCGCCCCGCGATAACTCCCGGGAATCGGTCGCCTCATCCGCGGATCCGCACGCGACCGCGAGCGCGAGGATCGGGACGGAGAGCACGTATTTCGGGGACCTGCGGGAGTGACTATTCATGAGAACTCCTACGTCGTCGGTGAAGCGGGGCCGATCGGTCGGACGTACGTCACGGACGTCCGCTGCAGGTGTTCGGGGGCGCTGGACCGGCACGGCATCGATTAGCATAGCGTACGCCGGCCGGCCGCTACAAGTGTCGCGCGGGGTGACGCACGCGCCCCCGGCACCGTCTCAACGACGATGCCGATCGTGGTGCTCGGCGACGTTCTCATGCAGGAGCTCGATGACATGAATCGCGACACGTCACGGCGTGCCCGGATCTCTTCGCCGGCGATCGCGGTCGTCGTGTCGGCGCTCGCGCTGGCGGGGTGCCGTGCCACGGTCCCGATTGGCCACCTCCTCGACGATCCGTATCAATACGAGGGAAACACGGTGAAGATCGTGGGCGAGGTGACCGGTTCCGTCGGGGCCCTGGGGCATGGCGCGTACGCCCTCGACGACGGCACCGGGACGCTTATCATCCTCAGTGATGAGCGCGGCGTTCCCAGACAAGGGGCGCGCGTCGAGGTGACGGGCTGGTTCCGATCCCTGTTCACGGTCGGTTCGATCAGCGCGGCCATGATGCTGGAGCGCCACCGGCACCTGCGTCACGTACGTTGAGCAATCCTCCGCGATCGATGCCGGACTGATCAGACAGCTTCACTTGACCAGGTGATGTGCCGTCGCCCATCGTCGGAACAGGATCCGGCGGTCGGCGCGCACCCGGAGGTCAGCCATCTCCTACATCCGCAGGAAATCCCAAGAGGAGTACGACGTCATCGTCGTGGGCTCGGGTGCTGGCGGAGGTGTGGCTGCATATGTGCTCGCCTGTCACGGCGTCCGCGTGCTCATGCTCGAGGCGGGCCGCGATTACGACCCGCTGACCGAGACCCCGATGTTCCAGCTCCCGAAGGACGCGCCCCTGAGGGGGGCGGGCACCACCGACAAGCCGTTCGGCTTCTATGACGCAACGGTCGACGGGGGTTGGCGGGTACCGGGAGAACCGTACACGAGCGCGGATGGGGTCGATTTCATGTGGTGGCGCGCCCGAATGCTGGGTGGGCGCACCAACCATTGGGGCCGCATCTCGCTCCGGAACGGCCCGTACGACTTCAAGCCTTACAGCCGGGACGGTCTCGGGTTCGACTGGCCGATCTCGTACGATGACGTCGCGCCTTATTACGATAAGACCGAGGCGCTGATCGGCGTGTATGGGTCGAACGAGGGGCTCGAGAACACCCCGGATTCGTCTCCCGAGATCTTGCAGCCGCCGCCCGACCCTCGCGCGTACGAGCTCCTGGCACGGACCGCCTGCGAGCCACTCGGAATCCCCGTCATCCCGGCGCATCTCGCGATCCTGACGCGCCAACAGGACGCGGACCGTCTGTCGCGCTTTCTGTGGCCCGGGAACGAGCTCGCCACGCGCGTCACCCGTGAATCGATGGAATCCCGGGCCGCCTGCTTCTGGGCTACGCCGTGCGGGCGTGGCTGCTCGATCAAGGCCAACTTCCAATCGCCCACGGTCACGCTTCCCCCTGCTCTGGCGACCGGGAACCTGCAAGTCGTGACCGATGCGATGGTCCGCGAGGTGACGGTCGATGCCTCCGGACGAGCGACCGGGGTGCATTACATCGATCGGGGCACGCGCAGCGACCGCCGCGCGAACGCCCGCGTCGTCGTTCTGGCGGCGAGCGCCTGTGAGTCGGCGCGCATCCTCCTCAACTCGAAGAGCTCGCTGTTCCCCGACGGTGTGGCCAATGGGAACGGGATCGTCGGCAAGTACTTGATGGATACCGTCGGTGCGGGGCTGTACGGGCAGGTACCGGCGCTCGAGAACCTCCCGAGGCACAACGAGGAAGGCGCTTCCGCCATGCACTTGTACATGCCCTGGTGGCTATACGGGGAGCAGCTGGCGGGAGAGCTCGATTTCGCGCGCGGGTATCACATCGAGTTCGGCGGTGGTCAGAAGATGCCGGGATTCGGGGTGTTCGGCGGTCTCGAACAGCTCACCGGGGGGTCGTACGGGGGGCGCTTCAAGGAAGACTGCCGGCGTTATTACGGCTCGTTCATGTTCTTCGACGGCCGCGGCGAGATGATCCCGAATGAGGACTGCTACTGCGAGATCGACCCCGATACCGTCGATCAATGGGGTATCCCGGTGCTCCGGTTTCACTGGAAGTGGTCCGAGCACGAGCTCAACCAGGCCGCCCATATGCACAAGACGTTCGCCGAGATCTTCGACGCGCTCGGGGGTCGCGTGCTCGGCACCGTGCAGACGGACGGGGCCGAAGCGATCCTGAAGCCGGGTCAGATCATCCACGAGGTCGGAGCCGTGAGGATGGGAGACGACCCGCAGACGTCGGTCCTGAACCAGTACTGTCAGGCCTGGGAAGTACCGAACTTGTTCGTGATGGACGGTGGGCCTCTCGTGTCCAACGCGGACAAGAACCCGACGCTGACGATCATGGCCCTCGCATGGCGATCGAGCGAGTACCTCGTCGAGCAACTCGGACAGGGGAGCCTGTGATGGACGAGCGGTCCAAGCGAGCGCCGGAAGCGACGGAGGATGGTGCGCCGGAGGGCACGGGCCTTACACGTCGCACCGCGCTCAAGGTGCTCGCGGCCGGCGCAGCGGGTGCCGCGACGCTGCCCGCGGCGGGCTGCGTGCCGCCCGAGCCCGTCTTGGAATCTCTCGACGAGGCAACCGCCGAGCGGACCGGTGCTCCAGAGCCCGAGCCCATGCCGCCGACCGGTAACCCGCTTGCCGCCGGGACTCCCACCGATCCGGATCTGATCACCCCGGTGGTGCCGTGGGACGGTGTCCTGACGGAGGAGGAGCTCCGTACGGTCGCCACTCTGTGCGACGTGATCATCCCCGAGGACGAGGGCTCCCCCAGCGCCAGCGCCGTTGGCGCGCACGACTTCGTGAACGAATGGGTGAGCGCTCCGTACGAGGGCAACCAGAGGGATCTGGTAGTCGTTCGGGGCGGGATCACGTGGCTGAATGTGGAGGCTGGCAGGCGGTTCGGGAGAGAGTTCGCGGATCTCTCGCTCGCCGAGCAGCAGGCCATATGCGACGATATCGCCTATGCGCCGAGGGCACGTCCCGAGCACCGAGCCGCCGCCCGGTTCTTCGACAAGGTCCGCGATCTCACGGCGACCGCGTTCTACACCACCCAGGAGGGGATGTCCGACCTCGGGTATATCGGCAACCTGCCCATGTCCCAGTTCGACGGTCCCCCGCAGGAGGTGCTCGAACGGCTGGGGCTAGCGTAGGCCGGGGATCACCGGCCTTCCGACTCGCACCCCTCCCCACACATCACCGACCAGAACGTGCCCAGGACGATTTCGGGATCGCACGATCCGCGTGAAATGCCCTGCTTCCTCGAGACGTTCCTGTACGAGGAGGAAGCGTTACCAGTTCGAGTTCCGCCAGGAGGGGCGTCTCGTGTACCGTGGCGATCAGTCCGCGCAGTTCTTCCGCGACGCGGAGTAGGCAGCCGGCACCCATCCTCTTGTCGGATACCTACTCGCTCGCGGACTCCTTCTCGAGCTTTTGCAGCCGTTTGATGAAGCCGGGCAAACGGTAGACGGCGCCGTGTGCGCGGAGGAACTCGCGCCGTGGTCGCGCGGGATTCCCCATCACGATCTCGCCCGGCCCGACGTCCTGGGTCACCGCGGCCTTGGCGGCGGCTACGGCACCGTCGCCGATCTCCAGGTGATCGATGGCGCCCGCGTGACCGGCGAAGACCACACCCTTCCCCATCCGGGTCGAGCCCGCGATCCCCACACCGGCGGCGAACAGACACATCTCGCCGAGCTGCACGTTGTGGGCGATGTGAACGAGGTTGTCGAGCTTTGTGCCGGCGCCGATTCTGGTGTCGCCGATCGAGCCTCGGTCGACGCAGGCGTTCGCGCCGATCTCGACGTGGTCCTCGATGATGCAGCCGCCCACCTGTGGAACCTTCCGATTCTCACCGTCGACCGTGACGTAGCCGAACCCATCCACCCCGAGACGCACTCCTGCGTGCAGGATGACATCGGTGCCGACGGTCACGCCCGGGTAGAGGACCACGTGCGGGTGGAGCACCGTGCGGTCACCGAGCCGCACGTCCGCTCCGACGCAGGCGTGTGGGCCGATGGTCACATCGTCCCCGAGCGACGCGCGGTCCCCAATCACCGCGAAGGGTCCGATCTGCGCGCGTTCTCCGAGCCGCACATCGGACCCGATCACCGCAGTCGGGTGGATCCCCGGCTGTCGGTCCGAAGAGGGATGGAAGTGCTCCAGTAGGCGCGGTAACGCGTGACGCGGGTCCGGCACGATGACGCACGACCGATCGGTCGGGACGGTGTCGGCCAACTCGGAGGAGACGAGCAGCGCCCCCGCCTGCGAGTCATCGACGAATCTCAGATATCGGCGCGCGGCCAGGAGACCCAGCTGGTCCGGCCCGGCGTCGCGGACCGGCGCCACACCACGGACTCTCAGCTCGGCGTGCCCCCGGACGGTGCCGTCGATTCTCTTCGCGATTTCCGCCAGAGTCAGTTCGCCGGCGGACGCGGAGCGTGTGGCTCCAGTCATCTTACTCTCCTGATGGGGAATGGACGGAACCCCGATCGTCCGGGGCTCGCTGCAAACGGAATCAGGCGGTCCACCGGCCGCAAGATGCGAGTCAACCGTCTCGCCGTCTGGCGTGGCCTGGATGCGCGGTCCATACTTCCGCAGCCGCGGTCGCGCGCGGCATCTCCACCTGAATACCCACAGGAGAGGCTCGCAATGAAGCGACGCTCCATTCCACGACGGACGTTCGTTCGAGCGGCCGGAGCCGCCGGAGCCGGGCTCGTCATCGTGCCCCGGCATGTCCTCGGCGGTCCCGGATATCAAGCTCCCAGCGACACGCTGAATGTCGGGTGTATCGGCGTGGGAGGGATGGGTCGAAACGATGTCCGGGGGGTCGCCGGTGCGGGCGCGAACATCTACGCCTTGTGCGATGTCGATGACCGGCAGGGGCAAGGTGCGTTCGGCTCGTTCCCGGCCGCCAAGCGCTACAGGGATTTCCGTCTCATGCTGGAGCGAGAAAGCGCCAACCTCGATGCGGTGATCGTGTCCACCCCGGATCACACACACGCTGTTGCCGGGGTGATGGCCATGCAGCTCGGGTTGCATTGCCGGATCCAGAAGCCACTCGCGCGCACGCTTTGGGAGGTCCGCGAGCTGGCGCGGGTCGCGAGCGAGACGGGTGTCGCGACGCAGATGGGCAACCAGGGGCACGCGGGAGAGGGCACGCGCCAGATCCGGGAGTGGGTGGAAGCGGGCGCGATCGGAACCGTGCGCGAGATCCAGTACTGGACGAACCGTCCTATCTGGCCGCAGGCGATCGACCGGCCGTCGGAGGCGCACCACGCGCCCCCGTGGATGGATTGGGACCTGTGGCTGGGACCCGCGCCGGAACGACCGTATCACCCCGCGTATGCCCCCTTCCGATGGCGCGGTTGGTGGGATCACGGCACCGGTGCGTTGGGCGACATCGCCTGCCACGCGATGGACGCGGCGTTCTGGACCCTCGATCTGGGCTATCCGACCCGAATCGCGGCCGAGTCGACCACCCTATACGAGGAGACGGCACCGGCCGCATCACGCATCGAGTACGACTTCCCCGCGAAGGGCGGACGCGGGGCGATCAAGGTCGTGTGGCGGGACGGCAACCTATCACCCCCCAAGCCGGAGGAGGTCGGGGACGGACAGCGGTGGCCGGTCGATAGCAGCGGCCAGCTATGGGTCGGTGACGATGGGAAGCTGATGGCGGGGATCTATGGCGAAGACCCCAAGCTTCTCGACGAGGAGCGGGACGCCGAGATCCGCGCGAACCCTCCAGCCGAAAAGTACCCTCGAACCGAGAGCGTGTACGCCGAGTTCGTCGGGGCTTGCGAGGGCGGGACGCCCGCCGGCTCGAACTTCGTGGAGCATGCGGGACCGCTCTCGGAGATGGTGCTGCTGGGCAACGTGGCGACTCGCACCGCTCGCGCGCTGGAGCTCGACACCTCGACCGGGCAGGTCACCAACGCGTCGATCCCCGAGGAGTACATCCGACCGACGTTCCGAGAGGGGTGGGGTTGGTCATGAGCCGGCGAATGGACCGTCTTTGGGTGTCGACGTCGTTCTCCCTGCACCGGACGCCGAGCGGGCTCGCCGCGATCGTCGCCGGCATCCTGTGTTCCGTCACGGCTTGCCAGTCGGACGCCCCTGCCGATCGAGCCGCCGCCGAGCTGGACCTAGTGATCTCGGGAGGCCGCGTGATGGATCCTGAGACCGGTCTGGACGGTGTGCGACACGTGGGCATCACCGGCGGCCGGATCGTAACGATCAGCGAGGAGCCTCTCGCCGCCTCGGACACACTGGAGGCCGACGGGCTCGTGGTGGCGCCCGGGTTCATCGATCTCCATGCGCACGGGCAGGACTCCGTGAGCGCCCGGCTCCAGGCGCTGGACGGCGTGACGACGGCGCTAGACGTGGAAGCTGGTGTGTGGCCCGTAGCCGGGTGGCTCGAGTCGCGCGAGGGGACGGCTCTCATTCACTACGGTGCGACCGTCGGCCACCCAGGCGCGCGCGCGAAGCTGATCGCCGGCATCGAGGTCGGCCATGCACCGACCCGCCCCCCTGGAGCTCCGAATCCATTCGGCACCGAGGCCATCTACGAGGAGCTGGACGAGGGCCGGGTCCTGGAGCTCGCCGGGTTGATCGAACAGGGGCTCGACGAGGGTGCGTTGGGGATCGGTTTCGGGATCACCTACACGCCTGGCGCATCGCGCACGGAAATCTACCGACTGTTCCAGCTGGCTGCCGCGCGGAACGTGCCGGCCTACGTGCACCTGCGGGGCGAGAACTCCGGCGGGACCCTGGGCGCCTTCCAAGAAGTGATCGCGGATGCGGCCGCCACCGGCGCGTCGGTGCACGTCGTTCATATGAACAGCAGTGCCGATGAAATGGCGCGCACGACCCTGGAGATGATTCGGGGCGCCAGCGAACGCGGCATCGATGTCACCACGGAGGCGTATCCGTACACCGCGAGCTCCACGTTCATCGAGTCCGCCCTGTTCGATTCCTGGGAGGGGCTCGACGACGATGACTACCAGCGTCTGGAGTGGCCCGGCACCGGCGAACGGCTGACCACACGGACGTTCAGGGAGTACCGGGAGCAGGGTGGTTGGGTCGTGATCCACGGTCGAAACGAGGAGACGAACGAGTGGATCGTGGCTCAACCCGACGTCATGGTCGCCAGCGACGGGATCCCGTTCCTGTACCTGGCGGTGCACCCGCGCGGCGCAGGCACGTTCGCACGTGTCCTGGGTCACTACGCCCGGGATCGCGGGGTGCTGTCGCTGATGGAGGCGCTCGCGAAGATGACCATCCTGCCCGCCCGTCGCGTCGAGACGGTCTCATCCGACATGCGCCTCAAAGGTCGCGTCCAGGTAGGCGCGGATGCCGATCTCACGATCTTCGACCCACAGACCGTGATCGACCGTGCATCCTACGAGCAGCCGGATGCGCCATCCGCAGGCATCCACCACGTGCTGGTCGAGGGCACATTCGTGGTGCGTGACGGCGAGATCGTGGCGGGCGTGTACCCCGGCCGACCGATTCTCGGGGGCGGCTGACGCCTGGAGTATCCCTCTGGACTCTGTCGGCCGCCGAAGAGCTCGAGTTCGCCGCTGGAATCCTGCGGCGACCCGCTACGGGTCTGAGAACTCTTCGTACTGCAATCGAAGCCGTTTGGGCGGCTCGGGTACCGGTTCTTCCTCCCCGCAGACGTCGTAGCGCGGGCGCTGGCCCGCCGCGGCGTCCCGGAAACAGTAGCGGGTGGCCTTCCAGTGGCTCTCCAAGGGGTCGGCCTCCCAGTCGGTGACGAGCTCGTACGCGGTTACCTCCAGCCAGTCCTCCGATACCTCGATCTCTACGTCCGACACACCGCTGCCGACCAACTGCGTGAAGCCTAGGGTCTCCGTCACCGCGCCCGTCCCGGTATCGACGTGGTGCACCCGAACCCCGACGCGCGGGCACGCCCCGCACTGACCGGACCCGTAGTAGCTCCACCAGACCCGCGGTCCTTCCTTCACCAGCCAATCCCCGTCAGCGAGTTGCCGGGCCTCCATGTGCCGGGCATCCACGAGGAAGGGCCACGGGCTCTCTTCGCCCGAGCGTGTGCCCTGGACGGTGTCCGAGACGCGTTCCCCGTGCTTGTGAGCCAAGAAAGGCCCGCACAGGACCTCGTCGCCGCCCAGCTCGAGGGCGGAGTATTCGGCTACGAACGCGGCCGGCGAGATCGAGGTGGAGTCGGGCTCGTACTGGTAGCCGCCGGCTTCGTTGTCGATCACGATGAGACGGCTGAGATCCAACGACGGATCGGGAATCATGTAAAGCCCGGCCTGATCCGAGGGGAGACGGACCCCGATCTCGGGCTCGCTGAAGATCGCGATCTGGCGGAGGCCGTATCCGCAGGGCGTGAGGCGATGTGCTAGCGGCGCCGCGAGGGGCCGGGGGAGCAGGCCTTCCGGAACGGCGGGCTCCGTGCCCGTATCACCCGCAACCATGCCGACGCTCACCCGCACAGCGGACAGGTCGAGGGCTTTCACGGGCGGAAAAGCCTCCCAGGGCACGAGCACCTCCAGTCCCAGCGCGCCCGGTGTTCCGGCGAGTGGTCGGGCCCGTGCCTCTGGTCCGGACGACGGCTCCAACGGCTCGAGCTTCGAGCGCACCTCGGGCACGATCGCCGCGAAGGCGGGCCGCGCCAGCGTCTCAATGGGTGCCTCGGGCGCCCGCGTCGACACCAACCAGCGTCGTTCGAAAAGAGGCGCCAGCCGGGATCGGTGCTCGATCTGGTCGCGGTACCATTGCGCGCAGAACGCCCGCAGCTCCTCGCCCCAATCCATTGCCTCGCAGTCGGCCTCGCTCTCGAGGGTCTCGAAGCCGAATTGGTGGCCCCAGCCAACCGGGGGAAGCGCTGGCGGATCGGCATCCGCCAGCCAGATCGAGAGGCGGGCGTCTTCCACATCGGACACGCCAGCGGTTCGAATCTCCGCGGCGACCGCGAGTCCTCTTTCGACCTGGCCGATCCACACGAGAGCCTGTGGCGTCGTCGGGGTCGCAGGGAGCACCTGATCCGTCGATCGCAGGCGCCACTCCCCCAGCTCTCCATCCAGGTCGAAGTCGGTCACTCGGGGAATGGTATCCGCCGCATGCGCCTCCGCGACGACAGCAGCCGATGACGCGAGGCGTGACTCGTCCGGCTTGACCGGAGGTCCGGACGACGTCGAGAGCAGCGCGGGCGCGGGGACTGCGAGCATCCCCAGTCCCAGTACAGCGACGCGAGCCTGGGGTCCGCATCGTCCTGTCATGGTCCGCCGCATTCCGCGACTCCTCCCGTTCACCGTCCCGGTCGACTCGCGCGCCGCCTCATGCGATCGCGAACTTCAGGATGAAGAGAAGCGCGATCGTCACGGTCGCCAGATGAAGATCTCGCCACCGGCCAGCCAGCGCCTTCACGGCGACATACCCGACGAAGCCGAAACCGATTCCCGTAGCGATCGAATACGTGAGCGGCATCGCGATCGCGGCGAGCACGGCGGGGGCGTACTCGGTCGGATCACCCCACTCCAGCTCCGACAGCCCCCTGGCCATGAGGCACGCCACGAAGAAGAGCGCGGAGGCCGTCGCGTAGGGCGGGATCATGCCCGCGAGCGGCGCCAGGAACAGTGAAAGGAGGAACAGTACAGCCACCACCACCGCGGTCAGGCCCGTCCGACCCCCCACGTTGGTGCCCGCCGCGCTCTCGATGTAGCTGGTCACGGTCGATGTACCGAGCATGGACCCCGCGACGGTCGCCGTGCTGTCGGCGAGGAGCGCGCGGTTCAGTCTCGGCAGGTTGCCGTCCGAATCGAGCATCCCCGCACGGTGGGCCACGCCGACCAGCGTGCCCGTGGTGTCGAACAGGTCGACGAAGAGGAACGTGAAGATCACGGTCACCACCCCGACATCCAGCGCGCCGGCAATGTCGAGCGCCAGCAGGGTGGGGCGCGGATCGGGCGGCATCGCGATCACACCGGAGTAGTCCGCGAGCCCGAAGGGGAGTCCCAGCAGCGCGACGGCAAGGATCCCGACGATGACGGCCCCGAGCACGCCACGGTGCGTGAGGGCGACGATGAGTGCAAACCCGAGCGCCGCGAGCAAGGGCTCGGGCTGGCGAACATCCCCGAGGGTCACGAGCGTCGTCGGATCGCCCACTACGAGGCCCGCGCTCTGTAAGGCGATCAGTCCCAGGAAGAGCCCGATCCCGGCCGATATCGCCCGCTTCAGGGTCACTGGAATGGCCCGCACCACCTGTTCCCTGACACGGAGCACGCTGAGCGCCGTGAACAGGATGCCGGACAGGAACACGGCCCCGAGCGCCGTCTGCCAGCTGTAACCGAGAGATCCCACGACCGTGTACGAGAAGAACGCGTTCAGGGCCATCCCCGGAGCGAGCGCGATCGGGTAGTTCGCGTACAGACCCATGACTAGGGTCCCGAACGCCGACGCCACACAGGTCGCGACGAAGACGGCGCCATGGTCCATCCCCGCATCGGCGAGGATGAGAGGGTTCACGAACAGGATGTACGCCATCGTGAGGAACGTGGTGATTCCGGCGATCACCTCGGTTCGCAGATCGGTCGCGTGCTCGGTGAGCCCGAAGTAGCGGTCCAGCATGGGCGCGAAGCTATCCGCTTTTGGGGCCCCGCGGTACAATGGGCCGATGCGCCTTTCCTTCGTCGTGTTGGCGGCCGGTCGCGCGAGCCGGTTCGGACGGCTCAAACAGCTGGAGCCCGTCGGGCCGAGCGACGAGGCGCTGTTCGAGTACGGTGTCCACGACGCCATTCGTGCCGGGTGCCACCGGGTGGTGTTCGTCACACGGCCCGATCTCGAGCCCCGCCTTCGGGCTCACGTGAGGCACCGACTGGGTGATGCGCTCCGCGTCGAGTTCGTCGTCCAGGACACGAGCGACCTCCCCGCGGGTTTCCGGACCCCCGCCGGTCGAAGCAAGCCCTGGGGCACCGGTCATGCCGTCCTGGCGCTCCGGCGCCTGGTCCAGGAGCCGTTCATCGTCTGCAACGCGGACGATTTCTATGGCCCGCGCTCGATCGGGCGGCTCACGCGGCGGGTGCGCGACGCCCTTACCACCGGCGACCCGTCGCATTTCGTCATCGGGTACCGGTTGCGGGACACCCTCCTGCCCTCGTCGCGAGGTGCCAACCGCGGTCTATGTCAGTGCGACAGCTCCGGTTTCGCCGAGTCGATCGAGGAGGTGCGCGAGATCCGGCACGAGGGTTCAGCCATCGCCGGACTACAGGAGGATGGGAGCCCCTGTCTGTTGACGGGCGATGAACTCGTCTCGATGAACCTGTGGGCGTTTCAACCCTCGATCTTCGAGCCGCTGTGGCACCGCTTCGAGCGCTTCCACGCCGAGGCCGACGACCCCATCAAAGCGGAGTTCCTGTTGAGCAGCGCCGTGGGCGGGCTTGTCGAGTCCCGCCGGATCCGGGTACGTGTGATTCCGACGGAGGATCGCGGCTTGGCACTCACGTTCCCGGAGGATCGCGATGCGGTGGTGTCCGGGGTCAACGAGGCGGTAGCCGCCGGGGACTATCCCTTGGATTTGGCGGCGTGGTTTCGGGCGCGGCGCGGAACGGTGCCAGGGTGATGGAGACGCCATGCAACTGACGGCCGTGGATTGGGCGGTTCTCGCCTCGTACGGGCTCATCGCGCTCATCGTGGGGCTGCTCTTCGCGCGACGAGCCGGGTCGGGCACCGGGCAGTATTTCCTGGCCGGGCGTCAGCTCCCCTGGTGGCTGCTCGGGACCTCGATGGTCGCCACCACGTTTTCGACCGATACGCCGAACCTGGTCACGGACCTCGTGCGAAACGGCGGCGTGAGCCAGAACTGGGTGTGGTGGGCGTTCCTCATCACCGGGATGTGCACCGTCTTCTTCTACGCCAAGCTGTGGCGCCGGTCCGGTGTGTTCACGGACATCGGGTTCTACGAGCTCCGGTATTCGGGGAAGCCCGCCGCCTTCCTGCGCGGGTTCCGCGCGCTCTACCTCGGCGTGTTCTTCAACGTGATGATCATGGCCACCGTGACCCTGGCCGCCATCAAGATCGCCGGGGTGCTGCTTGGAGCCGACAAGTACACGACCGTACTGGTCGCCGGGCTCGTGACGGCCCTGTACTCGGCGACCTCGGGCCTGTGGGGCGTGGTGGTGACCGACCTGCTGCTGTTCGTGATCGCGATGGTCGGGTCCATCTCTGCTGCCGTGTTCGCCCTGCGACAGCCGGAGGTCGGCGGGCTGGCGGGGCTCGTCTCGCACCCGGCGCTCGCGGACAAGCTGTCCTTGCTCCCCGACTTCTCCGATTGGAGGAACGTGGCAGTCGTTTTCCTGATCCCGATCGCCGTCCAGTGGTGGAGTACCTGGTACCCGGGGGCCGAGCCCGGGGGTGGGGGATACGCGGCGCAACGGATGCTGGCAGCGCGGAACGAGCGCGATTCGATGCGGGCGACGCTGTGGTTCAACATCGCGCACTACGCGCTCCGGCCGTGGCCGTGGGTCCTCGTCGCGCTCGCTTCGCTCATCATGTATCCGACGCTGGACTCGATCGCGGTCCGCTTCCCGGGACTGGACCCGTCCATCATCCGGCACGACCTCGCCTATCCGGCCATGCTCGTGTTCCTGCCGCACGGGTTGTTGGGGCTCGTCGTCGCTTCGCTCGCCGCGGCCTACATGTCCACGGTCAGCACCCACTTGAACTGGGGCGCGTCGTACATAGTGGACGATTGCTACCGCCGCTTCGTGGCCGCCGATCGGGACGAGGCCCACTACGTCCGAGTGGCGCGTCTGTCTACGTTCGGGTTGATCGTCCTCGCGTCGACGGTGGCTCTGTGGCTGGAAAACGCGCTCCAGGCTTTCCAGATCCTCCTCCAGATCGGGGCCGGCACCGGACTCATCTTCCTGCTGCGCTGGTTCTGGTGGCGGATCAACGTGTGGAGCGAGATCTCTGCGATGATCGTCTCGTTCCTCGTAGCTCTGTACTTCCAGTTCGCTCACGAAGCGGCCGGGTTCGCGCCCATTCACCCGGCCGTCGCGCTTGTCGTGGGGGTCGCGATCACGACCGTCGCGTGGGTCACGGTCACCTTCCTCACACCGCCGGTGGACCGGCCCACGCTCCAGAGCTTCTACGACCGGATTCGACCCTTCGATCGAGGGTGGCGGAGGGCGGTCGAGATTCGCGCGGATGCGGGCGGTGCGATCGGTAGCGCGTCCGCCGGGCTGCTCGCGTGGGCGCTGGGGTGCCTGGTCGTGTACTCGGCCCTCTTCGGCACGGGGTATCTGCTGTATGGACGCATCGGGCTCGGCGTGGCCTGCCTGGGCCTGACGGCGCTCGCCGCCGTGGCGCTGTTCCGGGTCGTGGACCGGGTGGGATTCGAATGAGGTTGCGCGGTGGATGGGGTATCGGTCTCACCCTAACCCTGGCGGGTGCCCTGGCGGGGCTCGGCGTTCAGCGAATCGTCGCCGATCCCGGGAGCACCGGCCGGGTGGACCAGGAGCCCGGCGCCATCGATGTGGAGACGATCCCGGGTACCGACGTCTCGTTCAGCATGGCGTACGTGCCCGGCGGAACGTTCCTCATCGGAAGTCCGGCCGACGAGTCGGGCCGGTCTGCCGACGAGGGCCCCCAGCGAGCCGTAACGCTCGATCCGTTCTGGATCGGCGTGCACGAGGTCACCTACGACGAGTACGTGATCTTCCGATTTCGGAGGCTGGACAGCGAGCGGACGGCCGTACCCGGGGTGTTGCTGGATGTCGACGCGGTGTCGCGGCCGAGCCCCCCTTACGAGGACCCGGCCCACGGGATGGGGCACGGCGCCCACCCGGCGGCGGGCATGACCCAGCGGGCCGCCCTCCAGTATGCCCGCTGGCTCTCCGAGAAGACCGGACGCCTGTACCGACTACCGAAGAGCTGGAGCGGTACGCCTGGTACGCCGCGAGCGGCGCGGATTCCCACCACCCGGTCAGCGGGAAGGAGCCGAACGGCTGGGGCCTGTTCGACATGCACGGGAACGTCGCCGAGTGGACCCTGGACGAGTACGAGCCCGAGTTCTATGCCGCGCTCGAGGGCGAACCGGCCGAGGCGCCGTGGTCGCGGCCCGAGCCAGGCGCTCGTCATACCGTGCGCGGGGGCGCGTTCGACGACGATGCGCCTGCGCTTCGCTGCGCCGCCCGGCTCCAGTCTACCCCGGCCTGGCAGCGCCGCGACCCGCAGCTGCCGAAGAGCCGGTGGTGGAACACCGACTCTCCCCACGTCGGTTTCAGGCTCGTTCGCCCGTCTGGAGAGCGGTCGCTCGAGGAGATCCGGGCCTACTGGGACGACCTCCTTGCCCCGGTTGAATCCCGGGCGCCAGGTTAACGGCGTGCCCGCCGGCGCAGAGCCGCCAAGAACCCTCAACCCGGGCTCAGGCTCATGAATGACACACCCGCTGGTTCCAAGTCGATGCTCGATCGCCGCGACTTCGTGAAGACCTCCGCGGCCGCCGTCGGTTCCCTCGCGGTCGCCCCGCTGTCGCTGTCTGCGGACGGGGGACTCGAGTCCCCCGAATCGGACCGGCCAGCACTCGGGCAACCGACCGCAGACCCGATCCGTGTCGGACTGATCGGCTGTGGGGGACGTGGAACGGGAGCCGCCTCCCAGGCGTTCAGAGCTGCTTCGAGACGCTCACGGGGGACGAGCTCGCCACGGAGCTCGGACCCGAGCGCGACATCCGGGATCGCATCGATGTGCCGCAGGAGCGCCGGTTCGCGGGCTTCGACGCGTATCGCGAGGTCTTACCCCTGGTCGACGTCGTGATCGTCGCCACGCCGCCGGGGTTTCGCCCGCTGCACTTCGAGGCGGCGATCGACGCGGGGAAGCAGGTCTTCATGGAGAAGCCGGTTGCCACCGATGCGCCCGGCGTGCGCAAAGTCCTGGCGGTGCACGAGAAGGCGAAAGCTCTCGAGCTCAACGTGGTGGTCGGGCTGCAGCGCCGTTACCAGACGGTGTACCGCGAGTGGGTGGACCTGCTGCACGCGGGGATGATCGGTGACATCACCCTGGGTAGGGTCTATTGGAATAGCTCGGGGGTCTGGGTGCGGGAACGGGAGCCCGACCAGACGGAGATGGAGTACCAGATGCGGAACTGGTACTACTTCAACTGGCTGTGCGGCGACCACATCGTGGAGCAGCACATCCACAACATCGACGTGGCCAACTGGGTCAAGCAGGGGCACCCAGTGCGCGCCCAGGGTCAGGGCGGGCGCGAGGTCCGAAAGGGGAAGGACCACGGCGAGATCTTCGATCATCACTTCGTCGAGTTCGAATACGAGGATGGGAGCCGGGTGCTCAGCCAATGCCGGCACCAACCCGACTGCATGAACCTCGTCTCCGAAGCGTTCCACGGAACCAACGGAGCCGCCCCCCGGCCGGGTCTGATCCTGTCGAACTCGGGGCATGTGCTCTTCGAGCACGACGAAGAGGGCGACCCGAACCCGTACCAGGTCGAGCACGACCGTCTCTTTGCGGCCATCGCCGCGGGCGAGTTCAAGTACGCGGACGCCGAGCTCGGAGCGGTCGCGACGATGACCGCCATCATGGGACGCATGGCCACCTACTCCGGTCAGGAAGTGGAGTGGGAGGAGGCGCTCGAATCGGAACTGAATCTGATGCCCGCGCGCTATGCCTGGGACGCGGACCCGCCTGTTCTGCCCGACGCCGATGGGCGTTATGCGGTGCCGATTCCTGGAGTCACCCGCGCGCTTTAGAGAACGGATCGAAGCATGGAACGTCGAGATCTGATCAGATCAGGATTGGCCGCGGCCCTCGGGACACTGGCCGCGCGCTCCGCGCTGGCCGTGAGCCCCACGGCCGATTCCGATGGTCGAGCCTCCGCTACCGATTCGGGCGGGATAGCGGCGCCTGCCAGCCAGGCCTTCAAGCTCCGCTACGCACCGCACTTCGGGATGTTCGAGGGAAGCGCCGGGGAGGACCCCGTCGACCAATTGCGCTTCATGGCCGAGCAGGGGTTCCGCGCGCTCGAGGACAACGGGATGCGCGAGCGCCCCGAAGCAGAGCAGGAGAGGATCGCCCGCGAGATGAAGCGGCTGGGCCTGGCGATGGGGGTGTTCGTGGCGCACACCATCCACTGGCGCGAACCGAACCTCACCAGCGGCCGGGAGGATTGGCGCGAGGAGTTCCTGGCAGACATCCGCGGTTCCGTCGAGGTGGCCAAGCGCACGAACGCGACCTGGATGACGGTCGTGCCGGGTCACGTCGACTTGCGGCGCGAGTTCGGATACCAGACGGCGAACGTGATCGAGAGTCTCAGGCAGGCGGCCGACATACTCGAGCCGCACGGACTCGTGATGGTCCTCGAGCCGCTCAACTTCTTCAACCATCCCGGCCTCTTCCTCGAGAAGATCTCGCAGGCGTACGAGATCTGCCGTTCGGTCGACAGCCCGGCGTGCAAGATCCTGAACGACCTCTACCATCAGCAGGTCACCGAAGGGAACCTGATTCCCAACATCGATGCCGCGTGGGACGAGATCGCGTATTTCCAGATCGGCGACAACCCGGGGCGAAACGAGCCTACCTCGGGCGAGATCAACTACCGGAACGTCTTCCGGCACATCCACGAGAAAGGGTACACGGGCATCCTCGGCATGGAGCACGGGAATTCCCGACCCGGCCCCGAGGGTGAGCTCGCGGTGATATCGGCGTACCGCGAGGTGGACGACTTTTGAGGGGCGTTGGCCCGGAGATCTCTACAACCTCGTCACCGAGGCACCGTCGGAGGGGAGCGCCACGAACGGATATTCCACCACCTCGCCGGGTGGAAAGCGCCGCCCGTAGAACTTCGCGCGCAGGGCTTCGCAGACCGCCTCGACCTTGGCGCTCGTGCACACCCCGATCGCGCACCCCCCCATGCCAGCTCCGGTGAGCCGCGCACCGGCGGCACCCGCTTCCTCCATGATCTTGACCAACTCGTCGAGCTCGACCGCGCTTACCTCGTAATCATCTCGCAGGCTGAGGTGCGAAGCGGTCAAGATCTCACCGAAGCGGTTCAGATCGTGGGCCTCCAGCGCCGCTTCCGCCCAGTTGACGCGCTGCGCTTCGGTAACGACGTGCCTGAAGCGGCGGCGAAGCGTGGGGTGAAGCGTGTCCTCGGCGTCGATGAGTAGTTCGTGGGGAACGTGCTCCACGAGGAGATCCGGGTAGCCGCCCGAGCCACCCGACGTGCTCAGGGCATCCCACACGGTCTCCCCCGCCTCGCGGGACTCGCGGGTGCGCTGATTGTACACGGCGAGCGCCGATTTCGATTTTTCCGCCGCCACGAAACTGTGTGCGACGACGAACTTCCAGTCCTCCGGGATCGGGATCGGCTTGGTATGCAGCGGGTCGAAGTCGATGCGTAACGCCGTCCCGGCACGAGCGAGCAGGCAGACCGCCTGGTCCATCCCCCCTCCCGCCGTACCGACATACCGCTCGCCATGGGCCAGGTGTCCTGCAAGCTGGGCGCGTGTGACCGCCCGTTGACTCGCATCCGGTCCTGAACCCTCTCGAGCGAGCGGTGGAACCTTGAGACCGTTCGCCGCCAGCAGCCCTAACCCGGATGCGATCACGACAGCGGAGGAGGAGCTGAGCCCGGCGGCGGGCTGCAGATCCGCGTAGATGAGACCATCGAATCCGCGGAGTGGGGCTCCGGAGGGATGGCCGCCCGCTCCGGAGGCCAGGCGACGGACCATCGCCTGGGCCGCCGCTTTCACATAGTTCCCCCAGTCACCACCTGCGTAGCGGGGAATCGCCTCGGCCAGCTCGAAGGTCCGCAGCTCGTAGCTGTATGCCGAAGACGCGACTCGGACTTCCGCATCATCGCGGGGGTGCACCAGCATCTGTACGCGACGCTGGATCGCCATCGGCAGCACGGAAAGCCCGCAGTAGTCGATGTGCTCCCCGATGAGGTTCACACGGCCGGGGGCCTGCACGAGGTGCGTGGGAGGGTGTGAGTAGAGGGCGTGAAACTCCTTCCGCACCCGCTCCAGCGTCTCGGACGCCCCGCCCGGGTCGGTCACGACCCGTCCAGGCCTCGCATTCTCGGCTCCTGCATGCGCTGAATAGTAGGCCGTGAGACTCGGGTTGTCAGCGAGCGTCCGCGCGCGACTGCGCGGAATGGCGGGGGTCTCGGTTATCCCGGCCGGCCCCCTCTAGGCGGTCAGGATCGCGAGTCGCGGCCACGTCCTCCAGCGACCGCCGGTGAAATCGGGGAACTCCATCGGCCGGCTCCCGTCCGCCACCGAGCGCTCCGACAGCTCACACACCGCCGAGAGCGCCGCCGCGTCGTAGACGTTCATGTCCGTGGGCAGCCCCTCCCGCAGGCACTTGATCAGGCGATAGTCCTCCAGGTAGTCCATGCTCCCGTGCCCGCGCCCTTCCCCGGCGTCTCCCAGCTCCCGCCATAGCGGGTGCCTGAACTCCTCGAGGTACTCGTCGGCCGTCTCCCACTGGTGCTCGGGGCTTCGACCCTCGACGTACACCCGGTTCGGGTAGCCCTGGAATAGACCTTTCGTCCCCTGCACGAGGTGGATGCGGCTGTACGGCCGGGGCAGGTTGGTATCGTGACTCACGTAGATCGTGCGCCCGTTCGCGGTCTTGATCATGCTCACGTTGACGTCGCCGAGCGCGAACGTCTCCCGCCGCTGGGGGGCCTCCGCCGGGAAGTGCTCGCGCGCGTATTCCTGGAGCCCGCGCGATGGGCTGCTCATCGAGACCAGATACTCGAAGCGATCGCCCCGGTTGATGTCCATGCAGTTTGCGATCGGACCGAGCCCGTGCGTCGGGTAGAGGTTGCCGTTCCGGGTCCAGGCGTGGTCGCGGCGCCATAACCCCTCTCCCTCGGAGGAGAACTTGATCCCGCGGAGATCGTGCAGGTAACCGCCCTCGCCGTGCAGGATCTCGCCGAAGAGGCCCTGCCGGACCATGTAAAAGACCATCATCTCCCACTCGCCGTAGTTCACGTTCTCCATCATCGCGCAGTGCTTCCCCCGCGCCTCGGCCGTCTCGACTAGCCTCCAGCAATCCTCCAGCGTGTACGCGGCCGGTACCTCGGTGGCAGCGTGGCTCCCGTTCTCCATCGCGGCGACGCACACGGGGACGTGCCAGCGCCACGGGGTGGCCGTGTAGACCAGGTCGAGGTCCTCCTCCGCGCACATGCGCTCGAAGTCGGTCTCACCTCTGGTATACAGCGTGGGCTCGGGCTGTCCCGCTTCGAGCACCCACTCCCGTCCACGCTCGGCGTGAGCCGGGCGGATATCGCACAGGGCGGTGAGCTCGACTCCCTCGATGTCGAGCAGGTTCTGGACGTGCACCGAGCCCATGCCGCCGATCCCCACGAACCCGATTCGGACGCGCTCGATGGGCGGCACCGCGAAGGGCTCGGCTGGGGCGGTTCTCGTTGTCGGGCGCCTGTCTCCCGCCGCCACGCCGGCGGCACCGGTGCCCGAGGCGCAACCACCCAAGAGCGCCGCACCGGCGCCGAGCGCTCCTAGCCTGATCAGCTCTCGGCGCTCGATAGAGTGATTCGGGTGGTCGTTGGTCTCCGCGCCTCCGTGGCCTTCCCCGTTCGAGCCTCGCTCGGTGTCCATCCTATCCCCCGGCGCTTTGGTTCGGCGTGCTTCGAAGCGCTGTTTTCGGCCAGAATCGGCCGCGCTTCTCACAATGGGTTTTGAGATAGAGCGTGCCGCGGGCCAGCGCCACAGGTCAAGGAGGGGGCCGGCGTGGTTTTCTCAAGCGCCGGAGCGTCCGCGGTCAGCGCGTCCGGCTAACCTTCGCCTCCGTGGTCGGATCGATGATGCGCTTGATCTCGGTGATCGTGGTCGCCGGGAAACCGCTCAACTCGGAGTGCTTGTGAATGATCTCCTCATCGCGCGCCAGGTAGACGCAGAACGTCTTGTCTCCCGCCACGTAGCTGTGCACCCACTGGATGTCCGCTCCGAGCTCCGCGAGCGCGGCATTGGACGTCTGCGCCGCGCCCTGGAGGTCACTCGAAGCGGCGCCGCCGATGCCTGGAAGGTCTCGCTCGATGATGAACTTGCGCATGTTTGGATCTCCTCGGTTGAGGTGGATCGTGCGGTAGTGGCGATTCCGCGATGGGGGGATCTACACGCTCCTAGCGCTCCTGACCAGCCCAGTCGTAACGTCCTCGAGGACGTCGGGAGGCGGTGGAAGATGCGACGCTTGTAAGCCTCGACGCCCGATTCCCTGCCGTCTAGGCCGTGCCCGGGCTCGTACAATACCTGTGACGAAGCGTGCTGAAGGACGTGCGACGGCGGCGTGACCGTTTGCGGCGTTCTAGAAGATAAGCCTTACGCCGGCGGTGACCGGGAACAACCATCCCTCCGAAAACGTCTTGACCTGCAGTGAGCGCTCGGCGAACACCTCGGTATCCTCGTCCTTGAACAGCACGAGGTACGCGGAACCATCCGCAAACACTTCGATGCGCGAGGTTACGCGATACCCAATCGCCGCGCCCCCGACAACGGAGAGATAGGTCTCCGAGAAGTCCACAGAGCTACCGTCCGTGTATTCGGCGCTTCCACTCACCCGAGTTCCGCCGCCGCCGCCATGGATCCGGAAACTGAAGGGTTGGACCTGGCCGCTGGGCGGGGCGAAGTCGATCTCGAATCCGGCCGTGAAGTGAATCAGTGTGAGCGGGGGGGCCGGCACGATGCCGAAAGGGTCCATCCGGTCGTTCAGCACCTGCGCGACGAGATCGGCACGAATCCCGATATTCTCATGGAAGAACCAGGAGGCCGAGCCCCCGACCGCGAACCCCTCGTCAGAAATGTCCTTCAAGTCACCCAGTGGAATCGCTACACCGACGCGAGGTTCGACGGTCAGATAGGATTGAGCTGCGGCTCCTCCCGCCGTAAAGATGAGCACCAGCGCAGCGGGAACACCCGCTCTCAGACGCATCCGGCCTGCGGATTCGCGCATGCCAGCGAAGCAGTCGCGATCAGCCGCTCACTTGGTCGCGTCGATAGAGACCCGCATGGCGAACGCGGGCGGCGGGAGCGAATCGGGGTTTTGCGCACAAGCCAACCCCGCGCTGTTTGCAGTCCGCAGGCGGTCGGCCACAATCGAGCCATCCATATGGTTATTGAGGTCTGCCGCCACAAGCCCACAGCCCAAAGCCTCCGTGGGTGAGAAGTTGACCCCACTGCCCGCAAGAACATCTTCGAAGAAATTCCCGTTTGATCGCGGTACATCGAGGCCGAAGTTCACCCCGCCGTCCTCTCGAAGCGTGCCGTTGATTACCTCGCCCGTCACGGTGCTGCCCCCCGCGCAGTCGCTGACTGCATCGATGAAGTAGGTGCCGGTGAAAGTTGAACCGAGCAACCGCTCCTTGACTGACTCCCGCCGGATGATGACATGGCCGGGGCAGACGCCAAACACGCTGAGGGTCGGGTGCCTCGGAAGGATCTCGATGGTCCAGTCTCCGCTGTACTGCCCTTCGATCTGTGCCAGGAGGCTGACGGTGTTCTCGTTTTGATCGATCCCCAGTGGGGCCGAATCCTCCGCTTCACACGCGAGTTGGAGGCCGACGGCCACGAGAGCGAAGACGAGCATATTTCGACGGTTCATCATAAGACTCCCGCTATCGTATCGGACTCGTGACTAACGTCGGGCAAGAGTGATCGGAAAACGGTCGAAGCCGCCTCCGGTCACCGATGCGTCCATTTCCGGAATCACGCCCTGCGCATCAAAAGCAACCACACCATCGAACGCCAGTTGCTCGCTCTCACCCGTCAGATCGAGCGTCAATGAGACATCGGGGAACAGGTGACCGCCCTGCGCCCGGAAGGGGAACGACGCGTGCTGTGAGCTGATCGTTCCCGAGCCGTCGATGACTCCGTTCTCGCCTTCGAAGATGCTGAGGGCCATCGTGATCTCGCCCGACGTGCCCTCCCAGGATCCGGTGATCGTGGGGAACTGGGGTTCCTCAGTATCCTCGCATGCCGTCACCCACGGTAGGAGGGTCACGACGAGTACCACGGGGATCAGTGTACGGAGGCGCTTCACCATAGCCCGTCTCCCTTGGATTCTATCGGACGTGCCAAGAGCCACCTTGGCGAGGGCCTGGGGCAACTCAAAAGCTGGAAGCCAAAACCATGCCAGGATTCGGAACATGGAGGAAGCCAAAAGCTAACACTGGCAACTGCTTACGCAAGACCACCTTCCGTGCAGCGGGGCCGCTACCCGGACATTTTGGCCCACCCTAACGGGTGGATCTCCTGTGGGCCACAAGCCACAGTGCGGACCAACTCTATGGGGTGCTCTGGCCCGGTCACCGAGAGCGTCTACCCTCCGAACCAGCGCTTCAACCGAGAGCCGAGGAGCGGTGCCCTCGGCATCCCATCCGCACGCTCGCGTGTTTGTATCGCAGAAGGATTCACGCCCCGGAGGGAGATAGACACGATGCGCATTCGATACGGCACACCCACGCTCGCGGTGGCCCTGGCGGCCGCGCTGGTCTGGGTCTTCCCGCCCGCGTCGGCCGCGGCCCAACAGGGCCGGCCCGGCGGAGAGGGCGGCCCACCCGACCGCGGGGGCCAGCAGGAGAGCCAGGAACCCAAGCCCTATGACGAGGTGATCACCGAGGACGCGCGCACGCGCGAGGGGATGTTCAAGACGCACCAGATCGGCGACAAGCTCTATTTCGAGATTCCCGAGGCGGAGCTCGAAGTGGAGATGCTCCTGATCGCGCGCCGCGTCAGTGATACCCGTGCCAGCGGCTTCTTCCGTGGCGGGCGAAGCCGCATCGTCGTCTGGGAGCGCGATGGGAACCACGTCAACTTCCGTGAGCGCACCTACGAGGTGATCGCGGACGATGAGACCAACGTCGCCCGTGCGGTCGACCACCTGCGCCAGGGACCCATCATCGGGCGCTTCTCGGTCGAGGCGTACGGACCGGACAGCGCGGCAGTCATCGAGGTGACCGACCTGTATACGTCCACGAACACGGACATGAACTCCATCCAGGGCGTCCAGGGCAGTCGGTCCTATATCGACCACGTGGCGCCCTTCGATGAGAACGTCGAGGTGGAGGCCGTCCAGACCGGTTCCTCGCGTGAGACGACGGGGGGAGGCGGGGGACCCCAGCCACCCGGGCCTCCGGCGGGCGGCGCGAACAACCAGCCCACGACGCAGACGGCCCGCATCCACTGGAGCATGCGGCGTCTGCCTGAGAATCCGATGATGCCGCGGCTGCGGGATCCGCGCGTCGGATTCAACAGCAACCAGTACATCGATTACAGCCGGCCGGAGCACCGTGCGGAGACGCGCCGCATCATCCGGCGCTTCCGACTCGAGAAGCAGAGCCCGGATCAGGAGATCTCCGATCCGGTGGAGCCGATCGTGTACTGGATCGATCCCGCCACCCCCGAATGGCTCCAGCCCTGGGTGGTCTCGGGGGTGGAGAAGTGGCAACCCGCGTTCGAGGGCGCCGGCTACAGCAACGCCATCTTCGGCAGGGTGGCTCCCACCCCCGAAGAGGACCCCGACTTCTCGCTCTATGACGCGCGCTACTCCGCCATCTACTGGCGTCCCTCCACGGTCGCCAACGCCACCGGCGGCCAGACCGTCGATCCGCGCTCAGGGCAGATTCTCAAGGGTGAAGTGAACATGT
Source organism: Gemmatimonadota bacterium (assembly GCA_039588215.1). Lineage (GTDB taxonomy): Bacteria > Gemmatimonadota > Gemmatimonadetes > Palauibacterales > Palauibacteraceae > JBDHAC01. The sequence goes on along the minus strand of JBDHAD010000016.1, from coordinate 92,960 downwards.
ATCACAACATCATGAATCTGCTCCGCAACTGGTACTTCATTCAGGTCGGGCCGCTGGACGAGCGGGCGCAGAGCCTGCCGATGCCCGACTCGCTGATCGGGCGGCTGGTCGAGTACGTGGTCACGCACGAGATCGGGCACTCGATCGGGATGCCCCACAACATGAAGGCCAGCTCGCAGTACCCGGCGGACAGTCTGCGGAGCGAGTCGTTCCTGCGGCGGATGGGCGGTCATGTCGCCACCCTGATGGACTACTCGCGCATGAACTACGTGGCCCAACCCGAAGACAACATCCCGGTGGAGCTCCTCATCCCGGGTGTCGGGCCGTACGACCGGTTCGCGGTTTCGTGGGGCTACAAGCCGATTCCGGGCGCCACGACTCCCGACGAGGAGTGGGACACCCTCAACCAGTGGTCGCGGGTGCAGGACACGGTCCCGTGGCTCCGGTGGACGACCTCCGATTCACGCAACGATCCCGGTGCCCTCACCGAAGCCGTGGGCGACGCGGACGCCGTCTACTCGACGACGCTGGCGCTCAGGAATCTCGAGCGGGTCATGGGCATGTTGGTGGACGTCGCCGAGAAGGAGGGTGAGGAGTACGACACGCTGGACGAGCTGTACGGGGCCGCCGTGTCGCAGTGGGGGCGCTACATGGGTCACGTCGCAGCGGTCGTTGGCGGTGCCGAGACGCAGGAGAAGCTGGGTACCGGTCCTCGCTTCGAGCCGGTGAGCAGGGAGCGGCAGGCGGAGGCGGTGCGCTTCTTGGCCGAGAACGCGTTCCGCACGCCCGAGATGTTCGTGGATCGGGAGATCCTGACCCGGATCGAGGCGGAGGGCGTGATCCCGCGACTCCGGCAGGCTCAGTCGCGCGTGATCAACACGCTGCTGAACAAGAGTCGCATGGACCGGCTCGTCGAGTACGAGGCCCTGGCCGGAAGCGCCTCGCGCGCCTACACCGCGGCCGATCTCATGGAGGACCTGCGCGAAGCGATCTGGAGCGAGCTGGAGGGTGCCACGGTCCGGGTCGACGTGTATCGCCGGAACTTGCAGCGCGCCTTCATGGAGGCGGTGGATCAGCAGCTGAATCCGCCCCCGCCGCGCGAGACGGGGGGTGGAGGCTTCGGCCAGCAGGCACAGCAGCAACCGCGCTGGGAGTCCGACCAGCGCCCCGTGCTGCGGGGAGAGCTGAGGACGCTGGACGCGATGCTGGGGCAGGCGATCCCGCGGGCCAGTGATTCCATGACCCGGCTCCACCTCGAGGATATCCGCATGGAGATCGAGCGGCTGCTGGACACGAGCGAGTGAGCCGCAGAGCCGAGCCCATCACGTCATGTACGACGGGCTCGGCGCGACCCGGTAGGCTGGCTCGGTAACCACAACCGGACCCCCCGGGGCCGACATGGCTCCGGGGGTCCGGTCATCCATCTGGCCTCAGGGCCCCTGGGGCGTGTGGCTACCTCAGGTACGCTTGTGGGTCGCGGAAGCGGCCCCGCGGTGCCGGAGCGAAAAAGGGGGGAAGGTGCCGTGCGTTACCGACTTGCGTATGTTTATATTTGCTTAAGCTCCGTGTGCCGACGCCGGAGCTAGCGCCCGTTCGCTTTTACCTGGACGGATTTCTGCCTGGAGACAGCCGAACCGTGATTCCGGCCCTCGGGGCGACCCCGCCCGATCCTCCGCGCCATCCGCTGCGATCCGACGCGCGCGTGTTGCTGACCAGCGTGTTCGGCCCCTACGCGCGCGACGACGAGTACGGAAGCCGGGCCATCAATCCGATGGAGCTGTACCACAACCAAGTTACAAGGGAGCAGGGCGGGTTCTCGCTGCGGATGTTCCATCGCTCGTGGGGGCTCATGCTCATCCAGAACAACATCGACGCTCCCTGCACGCTGCTGGATTTCCCGAGCATGGATCGCTTCATCTACGAGATCACGGCGTACCGCTACGACATCGTGGGAATCGGAGCGATCCAGCCCAACGTCGGGAAGGTGCGGAAGATGTGCGAGCTGATTCGCGAGCACGCGCCCGAGGCCACGATCGTGGTCGGGGGGCACGTGGCTAACCTTCCCGACCTGCACCTGTACATCGACGCCGACCACATCGTCCGGGGCGAGGGCGTGCGCTGGATGCGGCATTTCCTCTCGGAAGACGAAAACCGCCCGATCCGGCACCCCCATATCCCCTCCGGCATCGGAGGGCGCTCGATGGGAATCCCCCTCAGCGGCCGACCCGGCAACGGCGCGGCGACGCTGATCCCCTCCGTGGGCTGTCCGATGGGCTGCAATTTCTGCGCGACCTCGGCGATGTTCGGCGGAAAAGGGAAGTTCGTCCACTTCTACGAGACAGGGGACGAGCTGTTCGACGTCATGTGTGAGCTGGAAGACGCGATGCAGGTGCGGTCGTTCTTCGTGATGGACGAGAACTTCTTGCTGTATCGGAAGCGGGCGTTGCGATTGCTGGACCTCATGGCGGACAACGACAAGCCCTGGGCACTGTACTCGTTCAGCTCGGCCAACGTGCTCCAGCGATACACGATCGAGCAGCTGGTGGCTCTCGGGATCTCGTGGGTGTGGATGGGGCTCGAGGGCGAGGAAGCGGACTACGTCAAGCTCAGGGGGACCGACACCCAGGAGTTGGTGCGTGCGCTGCAAAGCCACGGGATCCGCGTGCTCGGCTCGACCATCATCGGGCTCGAGGGGCACACGCCCGACAACATCGACGCCGCCATCGACTACGCCGTGGCTCACGACACGGACTTCCATCAGTTCATGCTGTACACGCCCGTCGCCGGCACACCGCTGTACACGGAGCATCTGGAGAAGGGCACGCTCGTCGATCCCGACGAGTGCCCCGAGGCGGACCGTCACGGACAATTCCGGTTCGCGCACCAGCACCCCCATATCAAGGATGGGCAGGAGACGGAGTTCCTTCGCAGGGCGTTCGACCGCGACTTCAAGGTGAACGGGCCGAGCATCGTGAGGGTCGCGCGAACTACGTTGCAGGGGTGGCGGCGGTACCGGAACTACTCCGACGACCGAATCCGCCGGCGGTTCGCCTGGGAGGCCCGCAATCTCGCCGCCAGTTACGCAGGTGCGCTGTGGGCGGCACGGCGGTGGGCTCGCGCGGACCCGGTTCTGGAGCCGAAGATCAGGCGGATCCTGCGTGACTTCTACCGCGAATTCGGGTTCAAGGCTCGCGCGGTGGGGCCGCTCGTCGGACGGTACGCCGGCTTCATGATGCGGCGTGAGGATCGTCGATCGCGTCACGGCTGGACGTACGAGCCACCCACCATCTGCGACACCGCCAACCAATAAGACGCTCCGTGCGAGCGATCTCCCGGCGGCGGCTCGGTGCTCTGGCCGGGACCGCCGGCACCGAGAGTCGCGGGCCGTCCAACGTTGCCCCGCGCCCATCTGTTCCCTAGGGAAGAAGTGACGTCCTGGCAAAACCATGTACCGGAGATCTCCCATGAAGCTGACACGCCGAGAACTGCTGAAGCTGGGTGCGGGTGCGGGGGCCTACCTGGCCATCGGGCGCGGATCCGCGCGAGCGTGGACTGTGCGTCCGCAATCATCCGACGTCGTCACCAAGCCGATCCCGTCCAGCGGTGAAGAGATCCCGGTGATCGGGATCGGGACACGGAGCTACAACACGTCTGCCACGGCGGAGGAGATGGAGCAATTCCGCGGGACGCTCGCGGCGTTTGTCGAGCACGGCGGCACGGTGATCGACACGGCAGCCGGTTACGGGCGCAGCACGTCCGAGACCGTGCTCGGCGACCTGATCGCGGAGCTCGGCCACGGAGACGACGTATTCTGGGCCACCAAGGTCGACCGCGAGGGAAGAGCCGAGGGGATCGCCCGCATGGAGGGCTCGTTTGAGAAGCTCCACCAGGAGCAGGTCGATCTCATGCAGGTCCACAACCTGCGCGACACGGCCACCCAGCTGGCCACGATCAGGGAGTGGAAGGCCGCGGGGCGAATTCGGTACACGGGCGTCACGTCGTCCAGCGCACGCGCCTTCGAGCGCATGGAGCAGACGATCGGGAGCGAGGAGCTGGACTTCGTCCAGATCAACTACTCGCTCGGTGACCGTGCGTCCTCGGAGCGCATCCTCCCCATGTGCCAGGACAGGGGGATCGCCACGCTGATCAACCTCCCGTTCGGTCGAGCGCGACTGTTCCAGGCCGTGGAGGGCATGGATGTGCCCGATTGGGCGTCGGAGTGGTGCGACAGCTGGGGGCACTTCTTCCTCAAGTACGTCGTCTCGCACCCGGCCATCACGTGCGCGATCCCCGGCACGACGAAGCCGCACCACATGGTCGACAACATGGGCGCGGCCCGCGGCTGGATGCCCGACGCGGCGATGCGTACTCGGATGGAGCAGTTCTTCGACGCGCTGTAGCCCACGCCGGCCACACATCTGATCTGGATGCCGACATGAAGCACGTGACCTCGTTCGTCGCGCTCGCCGTTCTGGGGGCACTCGCTACCGTTCTGGGGGCACTCTTTACTCCGCTGGCCGGCCAGGATCTCGACCCCTTCGCCCACCTCGACTTCCGCACCATCGGGCCCTCGACCATGAGCGGCCGGATCGTGGACCTCGAGGTGCTCCACGCTGATCCCGACGTGTTCTACGTGGCCTCCTCGACGGGCGGGCTGTGGAAGACCACCACGCGCGGAATCACGTTCGAGTCGATCACCGACGACCTCCCCACCCACTCGATCGGGGATGTGGCCGTCCACCCCGTCGATACGGCGCGCGTGTGGCTCGGGATGGGAGAGCGGGCCAGCCGCCAGTCGTCGTCGTGGGGCGATGGCGTCTGGCGCTCCGATGATGGGGGCCAGACGTGGACGCACGTCGGCCTCGCGGATTCGCGCCACATCGGGCGGATCGTCCTTCACCCGGCGGACCGAAACGTGGCCTACGTCGCGGCCATGGGGCATCTGTGGGGACCGAACGAAGAGCGAGGGTTGTACCGCACGACCGATGCGGGCCAGAGCTGGGAGCGGATCCTGTTCGTGGACGAGGATACGGGCGCGGTGGATGTGGCCATGGACCCCGTGGATCACGACGTCATGTATGCGTCCACCTACCAGCGGCGGCGGCGGCCGTGGGGCTTCCACGGCGGCGGACCCGGAAGCGCCCTGTGGAAGTCGATCGATGGCGGCGACACCTGGACCCAGCTCACCAACGTCGGGCTGGACAACGGCCTGCCTACGGGGACGATCGGGCGCATCGGGATCTCCATCTACCGATCGGACCCCCGCATCGTCTACGCGAGCATCGAGCAGGGGCTCCGTTACAACGCCTCCACCGCGTACGAGGAGCGGCTGGCCGGCATCTACCGCTCCGAGGACAGCGGGGAGACGTGGGAGCACATGAGCGACTGGAATCCCCGCCCCATGTACGCGTCACAGATCCTGGTGGACCCGTCCGACGATCAGCGGATCTACATGGTGAACACGTACTCGTGGTCCGACGACGGGGGCCGGACCTTCGAGCGCGCCCGTCAGTCGCTGCACGGCGACGATCGACTCGTGTGGGTGGACCCGAACGACTCGGATCATGTGATGAAGGCCGACGACGGGGGCCTCGGCATCTCGTACGACCGCGGGGTCACGTGGTGGTACGCCAGGCATCTGCCCGTCAGCCAGTGGTACCGCGTGCGCACCGACATGAAGAAACCGTTCTGGGTCTACGGCGGCCTGCAGGACAACGGATCCTGGGCGGGACCTTCGGCCACCTACCGCTCCGAGGGGATCCGGCACGACGACTGGATCAAGTGGGGCGGCGGCGACGGCTTCCTCAACGTCGTGGACACCACCGACAACCGCACCCTCTACGTCGAATCGCAGTACCTGGGGCTGTCACGCGTGGACATGGCCACGGGAGAGCGAAGCGACATCCGGCCCGGTGACCCGGAAGGCGCGATCGGCGCGCGACGCAACTGGCGCACGTGGCCCGATCTGAGTGATCCGTTCGAGCGACTGGGAAACGCCATGGAGCCCGCCAACTGGGACGGACCGTTTACGATCTCGCCGCACGACAACCACACGATCTACGCCGGTACGCGCCGCTTGTGGCGCTCCCGAGACCAGGGACAGAACTGGGAGGACCTGGGGGACTGGACCACCGGCACGGACCGGCGGACGCTGGGCATCATGGGCCAGGCGCCGACCGACACGACTCGCTCGTTGGATGACGGGATTCCGTATTGGCCGACTCTCACCGCGATCGAAGAGTCGCCCGTGCAGGAGGGGCTGCTCTACATCGGCACGGACGACGGTCAGGTGCTGGTTTCGACCGATGCAGGCGCCAGCTTCCTCAACGTGACCGACCGATTGCCCGGCGCCCCTGACATGATGTGGGTGAACACGATCGAGGTATCGCGGGCGACGGGCGGGCGGGCGTACGTCGTGGCCAGCAACTACCGCAACGACGACTATGCGAATTACGCCTGGGCCACCGAGGACTTCGGCCAGACCTGGCGCTCGATCGCGGCGCGTCTGCCCGCGGACATGGTGACCCGGGCGGTGCGGGAAGACCCGAGGAACCCGGACGTCCTGTACATGGGCACCGAGTTCGGGCTGTTCTACTCTCCGGACCGGGGCGCGTCGTGGGCCGAGCTCCGGGGCGACCTGCCCACTATGGCCATCAACGACCTCGTGATTCACCCACGAGACAACGACCTCGTCCTCGGCACCCACGGCCGGGGAATCTGGCTCCTGGACAACGTGAACCCGCTTCAGGAGCTGGGTGCCGTCGCGATGGCAGGCGGCGACAACGACGAGACCTCTCCGGTGCACGTGTTCTCGACCGAGCCGGCCGAGCAGATCCGCTACCGTCGGGAGGGAGGGCACGGCGGTGACGCGATCTTCTTCGGTGAGAATCCGCCCGCCGGCGGGATCATCGACTACTGGCTCGCCTCCGAAGTCGCTGGGGATGAGGAGACTGATGCAGAGGGGGCCGGTAACCAGCCATCCGGCGGCGAGGAGTCCAGCGACGAGCGGCCCGGAAACCAGGGGGCCGACGGCGAGGCGGTCTCCATCACCGTGCATGATGCCTCGGGGGCAGAGGTGGCCCAGCTAGAGGGAACGGGGCACGCCGGCATCAACCGCGTCGTGTGGGATCTGCGTCACTCGGAGCCAGAGGTGGCTGACGGTGCGGATCCGGGCGAGGGTCCCGGTGGCGGCGGCCCGGGTGGCGGCGGATTCGGTGGATCCCAGCGCCGCGGACCGCTCGTGGTCCCAGGCACCTACACGGTGCGAGTAAGCGCCCTTGGCGAGACAGCTGAAGGCACCATCGAGGTGCGCGAGGATCCACGTATCGCGGCGGAGATGGATCCCGACGAGCGCGCGGCGTGGACGGGCATGCTGCTCGAGATCGCCCAGCTACGACGCGAGGCGCGGGCACTGTCACGACGGGTCCGGGAGGTGTTGGGCTCCGCGCGGCCCGAGTCGGAGAACGCGGACGACGAGACCCAGGACCCGTCGCTCGAAGCACTCGAGGTCCTCGCGCGCGAGACCGGAGAGCTCGCGAGTCGGATCGGCCGTCTGGAGGGCGAAGCGCAGGACACCGTCGGTCCGCTGACCGGCGACCAGGCGAGCCAGTGGGTCTTCGCTCAGGATATGTACGAGGCGTTGAGCGAGGAGGCCGAGACCCTCCTGGAGGCCTTCGAGGAGCCCGAGCCGCCGGGCTCCTGAGGAACGAAGCCTTCGGGGAACAGCCCCGCCAGCCTCAGGAGATCCGCGGACTCATACCCTTCCTCGCATCACCACGTGCTGACCGAACTTAACCGTGCGGCGGCGCCCGGGTTCGGATTGTGCACCGGGTCTCTCAGAATGCCACAACGGAAGTGTGGCGGCCCAGCCTCATTCCGGTCCTCCCGGAGCCTGTAACCCACTGCCATTACACGATCTAGCAAGAGCTTCCCGGATCGGTGCCCGGCATGCACGCTTTCCCCCCGCGCAGGATGGGGAATTGCCGCATATGGGCTACGGTCTCCAGGTCTCGTACCGAGGATGAAATGAGTCGAAGCGTGAGCGGAGCACGAACACCGTCCGTGGAAGCCGGCGGATTCAGCATCATCGAGATCGTCATCGCCCTCGTCCTTGGGGCGATCGCGATCGCTGTGGTGACGCCCAGGGTCTCGGACGCATATCGGCGGTACGCCACGCGAACTATCGCCGATGAGTTCGCAAGCATGCACGGCTTTGCTCGCTCGATGGCGACAAAGTACGGCCGGCTGAGCGAGCTCCACATTGATCCGTCGAGTGGCCAGTTCTGGGTCCAGGTGGATACGGCGGGTGTCGGTACGGCAGACACCATCGGTGTCCCACGATACCCGGCTAGGAGCAAGGTGCGTGTCACCAGCAGCCGACCAATGATCTGTTTTGACGCCAGCGGCGCGGCCTCGAGCCGAGGCTCGTGCGGCTCCGGAATGGCCGTCATCGTCTTCTCTTCCGGTCATCACTCCGACACCGTCAGGGTCACAGCTGCCGGGAACGTGCTGAGATGAGCGCGAAGCGACCGCTGCCCAGGGACGGACGACGTCAGTCGGGTTTCACGTTGATCGAGGTGTTGGCGGCGGTCATCCTGCTCAGCGTCGCCCTGCTGGCACTGGGTGCGGTAGCCGGGCAGTCGCTCAAGCGCTCCGCGCTGAGCGCCGGCGATCTCCAGGTCTTGTCGGATGTCACTCGCATATCCGACAGCCTCACGGTGACCGGGTGGGGCGCCGTAACGAACGGGACCGAAGCGCACGCGCATCACAAGATCAACTGGAACGTGACGACCGTCTCGGCCGACCTCGACAGGGTGGACCTCGTGGTCCAGCGCCTGGGGGCTCTGGCCACGAGCGTGGTCGAGGACACTATGACCCTTTACCTGTCGAATCCCACGCCATGACCCGCATCCGGAACCTCGCGCAACGTAGACGCTCCGCGACAGAAGTCACGGCGGGGTTCACGCTCGTCGAGCTGATGATCGCCCTCGTGGTCACGGGAATCCTCACCGCCGGTCTGTACACACTGATGGCGGTGCAGAACCGAGGGTATTCCAGGGTACGGGAGCTGGGTGACGTGCACAGTACGCTGCGCTCCAGCGCGGCGCTCCTCGGTTGGAACCTGCGGTACACGTCACCGGCGGGCGGCGATCTGTACTCCATCGGACCGAACTCGATCGCGCTCAGATCCTATCAGGGAACAGCTCTCATCTGCACGAAGGACCCCGGCGGGTGGTACGGGCTGGTCCGCACGGAAGGCGACGTGTCGCTCGGCGCCGACAGCGTGCTCATTTTCGCCGCCGGCACGGTGGGCCAACTGGATGACCGATGGACGTCTGTCGGGCTGAAGACACTCGCTCCGCCCGGCGGAGCCATCTGCGACTGGCCCTCCCCACCCGTCATTGTCAGGAGGCTGCACGTGGACGTGGCGTCACCGGCCGATACGAGCGGCGTTCGAGTGGGAGGCCCGGTTCGCCTGTTCCGAAGCGTGGCGTACGGCCCCTTCCAATGGAACGGGCGCTGGTGGCTGGGTCGGAACGTGAATGGTCTCGGTTGGGAACCGCTCGCGGGTCCGATGCCTGATTCGACGGGACTCCAGCTCAGGTACTTCGACGCGGCGGGCCTGCCGACGGCGGTACCCAGCCAGGTGTCGGCGGTGGAATTCCGCCTCCGCGCGGAGAGCACACGACGCGTGGACGCCGTCCACGGCGCTCCGATGGATAGCGTTCGAATGAAAGTCCACGTACGTGGCTGATCGCCAGCGATCAGAGAGACGACCAAAAGGTGTTCTGATGGATATCCGCGAACAAGAAGGGCATACCTCCCCCCGAGACACACAGGGGGGATTCGCTCTCGCCACGGTAGTGTTCTCGCTCGTCGTGATGAGCGTCATCGCCGTCGTCGCGGTGCAGGTGTCGCTCTCGGATCGCGAGGCGTCGTGGGCCGTGGCCGGAGGCGAGCGCGCCCACTTCGCCGCCCAGGCCGGGGCGAACCAGACGTGGGCGAACTGGCCCGCCGCCGCCAGCACGCTCGCGCCGGGCGACAGCGTGGATCTGGGGTGGAGGTCGCTCCCAGATGGCCTGCAATACCACGCGGTCATCACGCGCGTCGACAGCGGTTCCGTTCAGGAGGTCCGCGTGATGCGCGTCGAAGGGCGAGGGCCGGGCGTGAAGGGGGGACAGCGGGTCGTGGAGCTGTGGAGCACGAAAGGGGCCAACCTGTTCCCGAAGGCGATCGGCGCCCGCGGCAACCTGAAGATCGACAATGACGCGATCGTCGACAGCTACGATTCCAAGCTGGGTCCGTACGGGGGCGCCAACATCGATGACGAGGGAGACGTCCACGCCAACGGGAACGTGGATATCACCAACAACTCGACGGTGAGCGGTGCAGCGAGCGCAACGGGCGCGGTGACAACGGCGACAGGTGGCACCGCCACCCAAGGCATTTCGAGCGGGGCCGCTCCGCATGACTATCCCCCAGTGCACTGCCCGACCAGTGGCTATACGAAAGCGGCCGATCTTCCGCCGGGGCCGTACAGCTACAACGAGATGACCGGTGACCTGACGGTCGACAACAAGACGCTCGATCTCCCCACGGGCACGTACTACTTCAACAACGTGCTGGTGAAGAAACCCAGCGGTAAGCTCGGCCCCATCCCCGGGGACGAGGTGGTGATGCATGTCGAAGGGGCCCTCACCCTGGCCAACCAGGGGCGCCTGAACGCGGACGGCTTCCCCCCCGATCTCATGGTGTACGGGTGCGGCACGAGCCTCGACCTGTGGAGCCTCAACCAGAATTCCCTGGCGTGGGCAGCCCTCTACGCGCCGGAAGACGACATCGTGGTCGAGAACGACAGCGACGTGTTCGGAGCCGTCGTCGGGCGCAACGTGACGATTTGGAAGGGCGGCTCGGGACCGGTCTCGGTCCACTACGACGAGGCGCTGGGCGCCGTGCAGGCGGGCGGCACTCGCAGATTAATGGTCCGACCCTGGGCTCAGATCGCCCGCTGACGGGGCCGGGGCCTCAGGGGTGACTCAGATCGCCCGGTGCGCGCTTGCGGGTTCGTCGGGAGCCTCCTCCGATCCGCGTGCATCAGCCGCTAACCGATCTGAGCTGGGTGTGGCGACCCCCGAATAGACGTCGACGGTCTTTCGCACCATGTCCCGAACATCGTAAAGCTCTTCGCAGCGTCGACGCGCGGCCGACCCGAGGCGCCTCGCCTTGGCGCGATCATTAAGGAGCTCCAGCAACGCCCCCGCGGTGGCCTCTGGGTCCTCGGGCGGCACCAGAAGACCCGTCTCGATGACCGCCTCTGGGATCGCCCCGATCGAGCTGGCGACTAACGGCTTTCCGGAGGCCATCGTCTCGAGCATGGAAAACGCGAACGCTTCCCGCCAGCGGGGCACGAGAGCGAGGACGTCACTGACGGAAAATATGTGCTGCACCTCCGTCAAGAGCCCGGTGAAGATCACGCTATTCGAGATGCCGAGTGACGTTGCGAGTTCCCGCAGCTCGGGGAGCGCTGGCCCGTCCCCCACGACCAGGAATACGGTGTCCGGGTTGCGCTGGAGCACCGCTTTCGCCGCTCGCAAGTAGATATCCAGAGCCTTCTCGGGGATGGCCTGGCCTACCGAGGCTACGACGCCGGCCGTCTCGCTGATGCCCAACTCCTTTCGCGATCGACTCGTTTCCTGGTTCGGGGTGAACCGGGCCGGATTTACCCCGTTGTACAAGGTCATGACTTTCGACGCCGGGAATCCCAGCTCATTGACCACGGAATCGTGAACGTATGCGGCGTCTGCGATGATGAGGTCGATCCAGCGTGAGAGGAGGCGAGTCCTGAGCACCGACAGATTGCGCTGTAACCGCCCGCGCGGTGCCGCCGACCGCGAGATCTGATCCGAGAATATTACTCGCGGCACCCCTGCCAGCTTGAAGACGATCGGAAGGATGGAGAACATGGGGAGGAACGTCCCGTGCACGATGTCGACGTCGAGCTTACGAATCTCCCTCCACAGTTGGAAAGTCTCTTTCGGACCGTGCGGTATTCGTAGCTGGACGATCTCCGCGCCAGCCTCGACTAGACGATCTCGAAGGGCAGCAAACGGTGGGTGAGGAAAGGCGAGAAGGCTGGAGTGCCCACGCGACGAGAGCTCCCTTGTGAGAAACAGGCAGTACTCTTCGATCGATCCGAACTTCTTCGGGTACATCTGGATCCAGGTTAGAACGCGCAGACGCGCTGATCGCATTGGTGCCGAGCTCAGCCGGTCCCGGTTAGGCAAGCGCGGCACTGTCTGCAACTGTCGCTCGTTGCCGCCAGAGGTCCGCAAAGCCGTGCTCCAGAACGTTGCCGAGTACCGGACCGTCCCAGACTGTCATGGCGTCTCCGTTGTGCCATACCTCCAGATGTCCGAACAGCGGTGCCTTCTTGCCGGCGATATTCAACTGGTGTGTGATGACCGGATCATACATGAACTTGGGGTTCTCGAAGTACCGTCGCATGTTCGATAGCTCGAACTCGGTGTTCTGGATCGGCGCCCCATCCTGCTTGGCCGCGATGAGCCCGTCGATGGCCTGGACGACGGCGGCAACCCTCTCCTCGCCGTGCGGCCACAGCGGACTTTCCTCGTACCAGTCTTTCTCTCTTTGCGTCTCGAGCTCCTGCTCTATCGGCTGGAATTTGATGCGGTCCAGGTCGTTCTCCCTCACCCAGTTCACGATCGGGACCAATTCCTCGGCGTTAGTATCCATAATGATCGTCTTGACGACGATCCTCAGCGAACTGCCGGTTTCGCGGCGAATGTCGTTGATCATCTGAATCCCACGCAGGGCCTTCTCATGCGACCCGGGAGGGGGACTCAGATAGTCATGGATGGCCGGGTCGAGTGACTCGACCGAAACGTGATACTCGTCCAGGCCGGATGCCACGAGCTTCCGAGCCTGGTCCTCATTCAGAATCCCGACCCCCCGCGTTACGATCTTCGAGTGAAGCCCGATCCGGGCCGTATGCTCAAGTATCTCGAAGATGTCTCTGCGCACGAATGGCTCGCCGCCGATGAACCACACCTCATAGGGACCCATCCAGGCTCGCAAGTCATCGAGCACGGTCTTCCACTGATCTGTCGACAGCTCTTCCGCGGGTCGATTCGGGTTTTGCCAGATGCTGCACATGATGCACTGGGTACGGCAGCGGTGCGTGACCTTGAGGTATATCTGCGTCGGCTTGCCCAAGGGCTTCCCAACTCGCTTGCCCACCTCCTGAAGGAGCCGATTGCGCTTGTGTGAGAGGTGCCAGCGAAAGTTCTTGATCTGTACCGTCATCAAACCCCTCCGAGGGTTCAAGCCTGTCCGCAGTTAGTTGGACGGTCGTTACTTTGGCCGAATCCGGTGGGCGGTGGATCGCGAGTTTCGAACCTGGTCGCCGAGCGTGGGTCGATCAAGCATAACATGTTGTAACATAGCGTGATACCAGACCGGCAACGTTGCCCCTGCGCATGGCACCCGCCTGGCATGTCGCAAAGCTGCCACACTGAAACACCGAAAGGAGACTGGGACAGGGCGGGACTCACTGCGGCTCATCTCTCATGTAGGCGATGACATCCGCGAAGTCCACGGCAGGTCGGGAGGGCTCGTACCCGAGGGCCTCGCGAATCAACGAGATGTCGGCGATCGCATTCCGCATCTCACCCGGTGGAGCCGCTGCGTTCTCGGGTTTCATCCCCGGGGTCAGCTCGCGAATCAGCGCCGTCGCGATCTCGTTGACCGAGGTTGGGCGTCCGGAGCCCACGTTGAAGACGGCACCCGGGGTCTCATGCTCCAAGGCGAGAACGGTTGCCGCGACAATGTCGTCCACGTGCACGAAATCGCGACGTTGCTCTCCATCCCCGTACACCACCGGTGACTTCCCGGCCAGCAAGCGCTCGACGAAGATCGTGATTACTCCGACGTAGGGCGTTGGCGTTTGTCCGGGTCCGTACGTGTTGAAAAAGCGGAGAACGGTCGGTCCGACGCCGAAGGATGAGCCAATGAGCAACCAGTACTGCTCTGCCGCCAACTTCGCGACGCCGTAGGGTGAAATCGGAGCTGTCAAGTAGGACTCCGGAACCGGAACAGGCCGTGGACTGTCCGCGTACACCGCCATCGACGACGCTAGCACCGCCTTTCGTACACCACGTCCCCGTAGCGCCTCGAGCAGGTTGAGCGTACCCATGAGGTTGACATCGGCGTCCCGCAGGAAGCCGTCCACCGAAGCTCGAATCGACACGATCGCCGCCAGGTGGAAGACGCAGTCGACTCCTGCCAGAGCTTGAGCGACGGTGCCGGGATCTCGCACGTCACCCTCGATGAACGTCGCTCCAGCGGGGACGTTGGCCCTCATTCCCACGGAAAGGTCGTCCAGGACCGTCACCGAAAGGCCACGGCCGAGGAGTGAATGGACGAGGTGGTGACCGATGAAGCCCGCCCCACCCGTCACGAGGGCATGCTCGTACGTGCTCATCGGGGAACTACGCGGATCCTGTCCACGCTACCGCATCGCCCCTCGGCACTCGGCCAAGCGCCTGTCGCCACCCCTCATTCACAATCGATGGTTCCGTCGGGCGTGACGATCCGGCGACTGATATCCGTGTGCCCGCTCACGACCGTGTGAGGGAAGATCATCGAGTCTTGCACCGCGATCGGGTGTTCCACCCGAGCGCCCTCCATGATCAGGCTTCGCTCGATTCGGCAGCCTTCGGCGAGGTGCACATCTTCACCGATGAACACGTCATCGCCGAGCGTTCTCAGGTTGACGGTCAATAGATCGCGCGGATCGCTGACGTTGAGATCGTCCTCGATCACTCGCGCCGCTCGTACACCGTACCCGTCGTCGATCATGATCTGAATGGATTCGGTGATCTCGTACTCGTCTCGTGCGGCCGTGCGGGGCGTGCGCCGCACCGCGTCGAAGACGACGGGATCGAACAGGTAGATTCCGCAACCCTTCAGGTTGGTCTGCGGGTGTCGAGGCTTCTCGATGACTCGGTTCACGAACCCGCCCTCGTCCTCCAGGACGACGAAGTTCCGCTGGATCGCCGTGGGATCGGGCTCCTCCTTAACCGCGAGCACCGCGTAGGTGTCCGGCGGGTCCAGGATCTCGAGCATCGCTCCCAGATCGCCGCCCTCAAGGATGAAGATGTCTCCCAGCAACAGGAAGAAGGGTCGGTCGATATGACTCTCGACGGCAGCCACGGCGTGCCCGATTCCTAGGAGCTCGGTCTGATCGACGTAATCGATGGTCACATCCCAGCGTGATCCGTCGCCGATGCTTCGCATGATCTCGGATCCAAGGTGTCCGATGACGATCACGATTCGGCGGACCCCGATGTCCCGTAGACGTTCGATGTGGTAGACGAGGAGGGGCTTCCCCAGTACGGGCAGCATCGGCTTTGGCGAGCGTTCGCTGAACGGGGCCAGCCGCATCCCCCGTCCCGCGGCGAGAATCACTCCGAGCACGGCACCGGTCGCTCCCCCGCCACCCCGTCCGGCTTCGGTCACGCGAGCCTCCGCCGGTGTGGCTCGGGGTGCATGCGTGCGACCGCACGGGGTTCCGACCTGGTGTCCAGCCCGAGGAGTGTTATGGCTGGTCTTGCGCGCACCTCGGTGTCGAATCGGTCCATGCCCTCACCCATCACATCCCATTATCTGCGCGACCATAGTCTAACATGCGCGCCTGGAAGTCGCGACCGCGTCAACTCTTGACGGCCCTCGTCCAGGTCTAGCGCACAGATCGAAGCCTGGTGACACTGAGGACAGCCGCGCAGTTGGCGCAGTACCTGGACCGAATCCACCCTTCGATCATTGCGAGGTTTGCGCATGATGTTCGACGTGCAGGTCGAAACGACCGCGGACGGACAGTACGAGGCCAGTTGCTCGGACCCCATGGTCAGCATGCGGGGTGCGACCAGTGCCAGCGCGTTGGAGCTGTTGCGTGCCGAGATTCGCTATCGACTGGAGATGTGCCCTTGCTCGAGCGTGGACGACGACTATGTGCAGCTCCGCGTCGGTGGTGGTTGAACAACGAGGCCTTCCCGCCGTCCTATTCAGCGCCGCTCCGTAGCGCTACGAGCGGATCGAGCCGGCTGGCCCGACGCGCTGGGACGAACGACGCGCACACCGCCGTCAACGAGGGACCACATATCCGCCCGGCACCCCACGCGGCGACAGCACGAGCTGCCACAGCTGGTTTCTGCGTGACCGGAAGGACGCCGCGGAGCTCAGCAGGAAGAACCGCCACATGCGGTGGAAGGTGGGTATAGCTGCGGGAGATGCCTTCGCAAGCGAAGGCGACTCCGCCAACGGACGTCATTCTATTCTCGCTCTCCTGGGGTCCGTCTCCTCGATCCGCTTCGATACGATACGGGTAACGCACCGGCAGAAAACACGCCAACCAATAAGGGGGGCGGAGATCCCGATGGCCCGCGGGTTGCCGGCCCCTTGGTCACGAGGCGCATCGCGGAGTGTCGGGCCACTGCTACAAGAGCGGGGCTGCGGGCGAGGGTGGACGGGAACGAGGGCGCAGCACGGGCAGGATCGCTCTCAACCGATCACCTCTTCGTAGAGACGATAAAGGTTCCGCCCCATGATCTTCTCGATCTCGTCCTCGGAGTAGCCGCGGCCGGCCAACCCGTCCCACACCACCTCCATCCGCCGGGGCCCGTTCAGCTCGTCGATGAAGTAGGGGAGCTCATGGTTGACGACCTGGCTTCCCTCTTCCGCCCTGAGCTCCGCCACGTACTCGGGGGTCATCTCGATCACCCGGTGGTCTCGATCGCTCCCGATGCACACGCCCTCGAGACCTGCCACCTGAACCGCATGGTCGATGTGGTCGAAATAGGCGTGCAGGTTGTCCTGCTTCTTCAGGGTCAGGAACGGCCGCAGCTGGCACACGCCCACGACACCGCCGCGGTCCGCGAGCCGCCGGAGGTTTACGTCCGTCGTGTTGCGGAGGTGCGGATGCACGGCGTCGCACCCCGTATGCGAGATGATCACAGGCACGCGTGAGTGCTCGATCGCCTCGGCCATCGTGCGCATGTTCGCATGCGAGAGATCCACGAGCATACCGACCGCGTTCATGCGATCGATCAGCTCGCGCCCGAAGTCGGTCAGCCCGCCGTCGTCGCCCTCGGCGCGGCACCCCACACCGGCCAGGTTGCGCTCGTTGTACGTGAGTTGGCAGCTGGTCAGCCCGAGCCGGTAGAACATCTCCACGCGATCCGGGTCATCGTCGAACTGGGTCGCGTTCTGGTACAGGTAGAAGACCCCCATCCGACCCGAGCGGCGCGCGGCGTCGACATCCGCGACCGATTTCGCCTTCACGAACAGGGCCGGGTGCGCGGCAAGGTAGCGGTCGTACTCCATCAGCCCGTCTACGGCGAGCTCGAGGGCCTCCGCTCCCTGGGCCTTCGGATCGCACAGCGTCACCGTGATCGAGTCCATGCCGCTGGCGAGCATCTCGCGAACGAGGGGGGCCTCGTAGATCGGGCGGAGCTCGCCCATCGCGTCCATGATGAGCGCGCGTGGATCGGGTACCCGCGATCGGGCGCCAGGCGCGAGTCCCTCGGCGGCCGCAGCCAGAACCGTGCGGTGTGCGAGGGGGACTGCCACCGCGGAAGTGGCGACTCCTCTCAAGAAGGCTCGTCGGTCGAGGCTCCCGTCCATGCTCATTCCTCCTCTGGTGCCGATTGACTGCCGGACGCCAATTTTCACAGAACGTCCCGATACTACTCCGGCTCATTTCGGGACACCACGCGTCCTGGTTCACGATGGCGACCGTGAGGTGCAACGGATGTCCACCAAGCATGCTCGAACTTCGGTTTTCGCACTGTCCCTGCTTTCCCTCGTGGGCACCCTCGTGGCGGCCTGCACGACCGCGGACTCCGCCCCCGAGTACGACGTGCTGATCCGCGGCGGGACCGTGTACGACGGGTCCGGAGAAGCGCCGAGGGTCGCGGACGTGGCGATCTCGGGTGATACGATCGCGGCTATCGGCGAGCTGGCGGTCGCGAGCGGTGTGAGAGAGATCGACGCAACCGGGATGGCGATCTCACCCGGCTTCATCAACATGCTCAGCTGGGCAACCGAATCGCTCATCGAAGACGGGCGGTCTCAGAGCGATATCCAGCAGGGCGTCACGCTCGAGGTGTTCGGCGAGGGCTGGTCGCTGGGACCCCTCAACGACGCCATGAAGGAGGAGACGGTCGCCCGCCAGGGAGACATACGCTTCGACGTGAGCTGGACGTCGCTTGGCGAGTACCTGGACCACCTCGTGGACCGCGGGGTCTCGACGAACGTCGCCTCGTTCGTTGGGGCGACGACCGTGCGCATTCACGTCCTCGGCTACGAAGACCGCCCCCCGACGCCGACCGAGCTGGAGGAAATGCAGGGACTGGTCCGCGCGGCCATGGAGGAGGGCGCTCTCGGGGTCGGGTCGTCGCTCATCTATGCCCCTGCCTTCTACGCGGACACGGACGAGCTCATCGCGCTCGCGGCAACGGCCGGCGAATACGGCGGGGCGTACATCTCGCATATCCGGAGCGAAGGAAACCGCTTGCTCGAGGCGGTCGAGGAGTTGATCACGATTGCGCGCGAGGCGGGGGTGCCGGCCGAGATCTACCACCTCAAGGCGGCCGGCGGCGAGAACTGGGACAAGCTGGACGCGGCCATCGCGAGGGTGGAGGCCGCTCGCGCCGAGGGGCTCCGAATCACGGCCGACATGTACACTTATCCGGCCGGAGCGACCGGGCTGGACGCGGCCATGCCCCCCTGGGTGCAGGAGGGCGGGCACGACGCGTGGGCCGAGCGACTCCGCGACCCGACGATCCGAGCCCGCGTGGCGCGCGAGATGAGCGCACCGACCGATGAGTGGGAGAACCTGATGCTCGCGGCTGGCTCTCCCGAGAACGTGCTGCTGGTCGAATTCAAGCAGGACTCGCTCAAGTATCTGACCGGAAAGACGCTGGCTGAGGTCGCCGAGATGCGTGGGGCATCGATCGAGGAGACGGCGATGGACCTCGTCGTTCAAGACGACAGCCGTGTGGGGACGGTCTACTTCATCATGTCCGAGGACAACGTGCGCCGGAAGATCGCTCTCCCGTGGGTGAGCTTCGGATCCGATGCCGGATCGCTATCACCGGAAGGCGTCTTCCTGCTCTCGAATCCCCACCCGCGCGCTTACGGGACGTTCGCGCGGCTACTGGGCCGCTACGTCCGTGACGAGGGAATACTCCCTCTCGAAGACGCGATCCGAAAGCTTACGTCGCTCCCCGCCGACAACCTCGGGCTGGAAGGGCGCGGGCGGCTCCGGCCCGGATTCTTTGCCGACGTCGTCGTGTTCGATCCCGCCACGGTCCAGGACCACGCCACGTTCGCGGAGCCCCACCAGCTGGCCACCGGGGTGCAGCACGTGTTCGTGAATGGAAGACCAGTCCTCCTGGACGGAGAGCACACCGACGCGCGACCAGGGCGCGTGGTGCGCGGCCCGGGGTGGAGGGGATACTAGATGGACGATCAGGAGCGCGGCGGTTCCGATCCAACCGTGGAGATGCCCATTACGCGACTTACGCCGAGTCGCAGGCTCAGCGATCTTACGGCTCCGGCGACCGTTGAGGAACAACTGCGGGAACTAGTCGCATTGATTCGAGCTCGCGAGCGCGGAGGCTTGGCGGCTCTGTTCACCGGCTCGTCCGGCACCGGCAAAACCATGGCGATCGAGGCGCTGGCCGGAGAGCTCGACGTGGATCTCTTCCGCATGGACGTGAGCCGCGTGGTTGGCAAGTACATCGGCGAGACGGAGAAGAACCTCGACCGGGTGTTCGGCGAGGCCGAGCGAGCGAACGCCGTTCTCTACTTCGACGAGGCGGATGCTTTGTTCGGTAAACGGTCGGAGGTGAAAGACGCTCACGACCGATACGCCAACTTGAAGGTCGACTACTTGCTGCAGCGTATCGAGGAGCATCCAGGGGTCGTGATCCTCGCATCGAACGTCCGTCCGGACGCCGACGAGGCGTTTCTGCCCCACTTGGACCGAATCATCGAGTTCACACGACCGGGCTAGGCGTCCAGGTTCCAGGCATCCCAAGCGCACAGCCATTCATCGCCAGGTTGCCGGGCTCGTGCGGTCACGACGTCGGGGGGGGCCGGCGGTATCTTCAGGGAGGAGGGACACTCGCAACGGCATCTTCTCGGCGGGGCGACCGTGAGCGCCACCGCTATGGAACCATAGTAGCGGGAGCACGTTGGCCGGCATGAGGCTCATTGGCACCGACTCATTGTATCCCCAAAGACGCGCACGGCAATTGCAGGTATTGGCGGCGGAGAGAGGAGACGGATCACCTTGAATCCCGATGAAACTCGGATTTCACGATGAGGAATCGAGGCTCGAACATGGCAAACGATCATCACGGCGAGAGCGCGGCTCGTGAGGCGAGCAGCACGGTCTCGGTCGTCGGGCCCGGGATGGAGGTCACCGGGGAGATCAAGTGTGACGGGACGGTGCGCATCGAAGGTCGAGTGGAAGGAAGTATCGAGGCGACGAAATCGGTAGTGATCGGGAGGGATGGGACCGTCGACGGCGACATCACGACCCGGGATATCGTGGTCGCAGGTAGCGTCGCGGGCACGATCACCGGTCAGACGCGCGTTGAGCTCCAGGATACCTGCAAGGTCGAGGGGAACGTCCATGGCCCGCGCATCAAGCTCGACGAGGGCGGGCAGGTCGACGGGCGCCTGCACATGGGTCACATGGGGGGTGGGAGCCGGTCGACTACTCCGCCGAAGGATGGTGCCTCAGGCGCCGCGGAAGGGGGCTCGAGCAGCACGGGTTCTCGGTCGTCCTAGCTGTCTCTTGGACCAGGTGAACGCCATGGGTTCAGGTGTTACGCCGCGGCAGATGCAGCGTGTCGCCCACGCGACGCGGGGGAAAGCGCCTGCGCCGCGGCTGGATTCCGAGTCGGGCTGCGCAGAACTGGCTGCGGGGCTGGTCGAGGCCGGCGCGTCGCTTCTCGAGGCGCTCGACGCCGCGGGAGCTGCGCCGGATACGGCGTTTTGGCTTCGGTTCCGAGACGTTGACGATTGGCGCCTGGTGCTGGGCGGGGGCCGTCTCGTCCGGCATGGACCCCGGATCGCTCACTCACGGATTCGCCGCATACTCGCCGAATCTGCCCGATTCGATCCGTTGACGATGCAGCTGATCGGTGTGGCGAAACCAGACGCACAGGTCGTCCGAATCCTCCGTTCCGCTCTTCGGACCGGCCCGGGTATTCACGGCGTCCGCATTCGTGATAACGTGCTTAACGGAGTGCGAGTTCAGGAAGCGTACGTCTATCGTGTGATGTGATCGGCGTACGTGAGCTTGGAACGGTTCACTCCCGCGAGTCGGCCACCTCGGCGACGGGCTCGTAAGGCCGCTCGTGGAGCTTGTCCGCCGCTCCATGCTTCTTCGCCTGCCGCCTCCAGCCGACCGCACCCAGCCAGGTGTACACGCGGGCCGGAACGAGAGGTTTGGCCATCAGTCTCACGGCCTCCCCGGGCACCGGCTCGCCCGCGGCCAGCGCATCGGCACTCAGCTCTAGGGCCCGGACGACGTTCCGTACCATGCGACCCTTGCTCTCCAGCGGTTGGCCGCTGATGGCCTCGCCACCGCCCAGGCTGAGTCCGCCCGCCCACTCGAAACCGGCTTCACGGGCGAACTGCCGGCAGATGGCGAGGGCCGTATCGTTGTGGTGCGCCTCGGGGAACCCGCAGTTCAGGATGGTGACGAGGCGTTGCCGGTTCACGGCGGGTCTTGTCCGGCGGTGCTCCGCGATCAGCTCCAGGGCCCTGACGACCAGGTACGGCAGGGCATCGACGTACAGCGGGGTGGCGAGCATGATGATGTCCGCGCGGTCGGTCGCCTGGAGCAGCTCCTGGCGACGCTTCTCCGTATGAACCGACCGGTGCAGAAACAGCGTCTCGTCCTCGAGCCCGTGCCCGCGCAGCCGTTCGAGGAGGGTGGTGCCGAGCACGTCCGACGTGCTCCGGCTCCGCTTGGCGCTCCCGATCAGGAGGAGTACTCGCCCAGGAGGGTTCATGCGTCTACGCAGCGATCATCAGGAGTGATTGTACGCCGGCCCGCACCTCCGCCGCGGACCAGCCGCTCAGGATGACCCCTGCCGCGTGGGAGGGCGAATGCATGTTGATCGCGTTGCGTTCGACCAGGGTCGTGAAGATTCGTTCGCTCTCCTCGTCCGCCGTCGGCAGCGCACCCACGCCGAGCAATCGGGGATACTTGGCGTAGCGAGGCTTGTGGTGGGTCTCCCCCCCGATCCGCATGAAAAAGGGCGATACGAGACCGATGAGGTGATCGACGGCTTTCTTCAACTCCGATGAGTACCCACCGAACGTGATCGGCGTGAGGAACACGGTCAGATCGCTCCGTATGACCGCCCCCGCGATATCGCGTCCCACACCCGTCGAAACGCACACGCCGGGCGTCTTCACCCAGCACTCGAAGCACCCGCGGCAGTAGGAGATGTCCAACGCATGCAAGATGAAGGTCTCGACCTCCCACCCCATCCCGGTGAGCTCGTCGAGGATGATCCGCTGCGCGGTGCTCAGGGAATCGTCACCTTTCCTCGAACCGTCCAGGATGACCGCTTTCATAGCGTAGCTCCGTCGAAGCGATGCGTCTTGTCAGGACTACTTAAAGTTATTCCGAGCGTCCGGGCGCGGCTATCCGACACGCTGCGCTTGCGCTCCTCTCGGATTCTCCGCACCCTCGTCGCGTGATGGATCTTTTTTTCCTGTCGCTCCAGGTAGAGCCGTCGGGCGGGCTTTCCCAGGCTCTCTCGAACAGCCCGCTGCTCGCGTTGGGAACGCTGTTCGTGGCGGGAGTTCTCACCAGCCTCACGCCGTGCATCTACCCGATGATCCCGATCACGGCGTCGATCATCACCGGAACCGCGCGTGAAGACCAGACACGCGGCCGCACGGTCGGACTTACACTCACTTATGTGGTCGGGATGGCGATGCTGTACGCCGTCCTCGGTATGATCGCCGGCCTTACCGGCACGCTGTTCGGAACGGTCAGCGCCAACCCCTGGGCGCTCGCAGCGATCGGCAACCTTCTCATCCTGTTCGCGCTATTCATGCTGGACGTCTTCCCGGTACCGATCCCGCGCCGCCTGCTGGAGTGGGCGACCCGGCGTGGAGGTGGCTCCTATGGGGGAGTGTTCCTGCTGGGGGCGAGCTCGGGAGTCGTGGCGGCACCGTGCGGAGCACCGGCGTTCGCGGTCGTCCTCACGTGGGTGGCCGCCACCCGGGCCGGGCTCATGGGCTTCGTGTACCTGTTCGTGTTTTCGATCGGCATGACGACTCTGCTCGTGGTCGTGGGTATCTTTTCGGGAACTTTGGCCCGCTTGCCGCGTTCGGGTCCGTGGATGGTGTGGATGAAACGGGTGGCGGCGGTCATCATGATCGCAATGGCGGAATACTACTTCATCAGAGCGGGCTTCAACCTATGACGAGCACCGCACCTCGGAGTGCCGGATCGTTAGGTGCTATACCTCTTCGCCGTGCGATGATCCCAGCGGGTCTCCTGGTGTTCGTGGCCTGTTTGGTTCCGGTCGGGCTTCGAGCCCAGGCGGGCGAGGGCGAGGTCGGCCTCCCCATCGGAACCCAGGCACCGGCTGCGGCTCTTCAGGATCTGGATGGCAACGCCGTCCAGCTGTTGGACTACGTGGATGGAGCGCCGACCCTGATCGAGTTCTGGGCCAGCTGGTGCGAGAACTGCGAGGCGCTCCAACCACAGCTCGACCGGATTCACGCCACCTACGGCGATCGGCTAAACGTGGTTGCCGTCGCGGTCGCCGTCTCGCAGTCACTCCGCCGGGTGAAGCGGCACGTGGAGGGGCACGACCCTGGCTATCCGTACCTGTGGGACGGCCGGGGCGCCGCGGTGCGTGCCTACGAGGCGCCGACCACGTCGGTGATCGTCATCCTGGATCAAGACGGAAAGGTCGCGTACACGGGCGTCGGCGCGCAGCAGGATCTGATGAGCGCCGTAAAGAGAGTCCTGGGAAAGGCTGAGTCGGGCGGGAGCTGAGAGGGCGGGAGCTGCTCGGCCCCCGCCCATTCCCGTCTACGGGTCTTCCGGTTCCGGCGTCACCTCGTCGATGATCTCGGCGAGCTCTTCGTAGGCCAGCGGATCGACCTGGTTGAATCGGGGGATGATGCCCGCGATCTGACCGTCGGGCCCGACCACGATCACGGACCGGTTCTCGACCATGTTGTTGTCCCTCAGGCCACCACCGAATGCCGTGTAGGTAGTGCCGTCGTTGGCCGCATCGCTCGCGAATACGAACGGGAAATCCTCGTCCTTGAGCCAGGAGCCGAGCTCCTCGGGTGAATCGTTCGAGATGCCGATCAGGACGACGTTCCGTCCCTCGTTGAAAAGACTTGCGTACTGATCACGGTACGCTCTCATCTGCACCGTTCACCCAGGCGTCCTGACTCGATAGAAAAACGCCAGGACGACGGTCTCGCCTCGATAGTCGCTCAAGCGGATGGGGCTTTCCAGAAGGCCATACCGCGTCGCTCCCGGTAGCTCGAAGTCGGGAGCCACGGCACCGACGGCGAGGAGATCCGACTCCGCTTCCTGGGCGGCGGCCGGAACGACGGCCGCGAGCGCGAGCACTCCCGCCAGAAAGCCGGGGACCGCTAGTCGGCGCATATCTTCGTCCTTTCGTGAATGGATTGAGCTTCCAAACGGTGGATACGGTGCTGCGGAGTGGCGTATGGCGCCAGAGGTCGGCGTTCCGGCGCCGGGAGAGGAGCTGCGGTAGAGCCTCGCGTGACCGCTTCTCAGCCACGACCTTGGGGGGCGACCTGACGGTATGCCGATTCACATCGCAAGCGGCCGGCCCAGCAGCCAATTCGGCCGCCAGCCAATGGGAGATTCCGGATGATTCGACCCAGACTCCTGGTTTCCTGCCTCACCTTTATCGCGTGTCTTTGCGGTACCTTCACGCGCTCTCCGGTTCACGCGCAGGACCGCCCCTCTCAGGACGGCGCGCTCAAGATCTTCATTTCGGTGGACATGGAGGGGATCGGAGGCATCGGCACGCCGAAGATGACCTCCGGTACCGGCAAGGACTACGCGCTCGGCCGCGAGCTCATGACCGCGGAGGTGAACGCGGTGGTCGCCGCGATCTTCGAGCATGGCCCGGCGGAGATCCTGGTCAACGACTCGCACGGCGACATGCAGAACCTCCTCCACACTCGGCTGGATGAGCGGGTCCAGTACATCCAGGGGAACACCAAGCCGCTGGGCATGGTGCAGGGGCTGGATGCGTCGTTCGATGCGGCGATCTTCCTCGGGTATCACGCGCGGGCAGGGACGGAGAACGGCTTTCTCGCCCACACCGGATCCGGCTCGGTGAAGGGGCTGTGGATCAACGGCGTGGAGGCCGGCGAAGGGGGCCTGAATGCGCACTACGCCGGAGCTCGCGGCGTGCCGGTAATCCTCGCAAGCGGCGACTCGACGTTCACCCTTCAGTTTCGGGAGCTGGTCAACGTCCGGACCGTGGCCACCAAGGAGGCAATCGGCTCCTCGGTCGCCCGACTCCATCACCCCGAGGTCGTGAGGGAACGACTGCGCACGACGACGCTCGAGGCGCTGAGTGGCCTCGCGGCCGCGCGACCGCTCCACGTAGAGGAGCCCGTGACGATCCGTATGCGCTTCGCGACCACGACGCGGGCCGACATCCTGCAAGCCGTACCGGGCATGCGTCGCGTGAGCGGGACGACCGTCGAGTATGACGCGCGAACCATGGACGAGGCGTACCGGTTGATCCGACTTATGTACAAGTACATCAGCTGGTGAATCGACGGGTGGACCTTGGTTGTCCGCCCCGCTTGGATCATCCTCGGATCCGGGCTAGTTTTCTGGGGTCAACCCGCGCGGAGATGTATGATGTCTATCGGTTCGCTCGCCGCCTCTACCGTGGTGGCTCTGGCCATCCTCTCCTGTAGCTCGCTGAACTCGGCGGATCGGTCGGAGACCCCGACCCCTCCCCCGGGGGTGCCACAGGCAGCCTCCGTGATCCTGTTCGAGACGATCGAAGGAGCCCGCTCGGCTTTCAGTCTCATACCCGACCGCCGACGTCTCGTAATCCGGGATGTGGCCGCGTGGCGATCCTTCTGGCGTGAGCTGTACGCCAACGTCGCGCCGCCGCCCGAGCCACCGGACGTGGACTTCGGCCGCGAGATGGTGATCGCTGCGACCATGGGGCAGCGCCCAAGCGGTGGGTATGCGATCGACATCGAGGACATTTTCGAGGACAGCGGAACTCTCTTCCCGGTGGTGATGGAGACATCCCCGGGTCCGCTGTGTGCCACCACTCAGGTGATCACGGCGCCGGCGGTCGCTGTCCTCGTCCGCCGCACCACCTCCAGCGTCAGCTTCGTGGAGAAGACCGGGACGATCGACTGCTCATAGCGCTCCGCCCGGGGGACGAGCGCCATCTCACCTCAATCCGATCGAAGTGCCCGCCAGACGGGCCGCCCGAAGGCGAACAGACAGACCCACCCGGCTACGACACCGGGGATGAAGCTCATTGCGAAGATCCGTACTCCCGCGGCGTAGCTCGATTCCATCCACACGAAGAACACCGCCGCCGGAACGAACAAGACGCAGCTCAACGCCACCAGAACCAGTCCGAGCGTCTTCTGTCGAGCGAGGAGCAGGACTCCCACCAGGAGAGCGACGATCAGCACTGCGGGGAACGCGACGTGCCACTCGATCGTGTAGCGGTATACGGCCACGAACAGGGAGAGCGCCACGGCGGAAGCGATGTTCAGGATGATGGTCCAGCGCACGAGCCCCATGCGGGGTCCGCTCCAGTCCGTCGCGGCCCTGGCCTCGTAGCGCTCGAACATGGCTCGACCTGTCAGGGTCACGAGCAGCAACCCCGAGGCGACCAAGGCGATGGTTTGCTGCCCGAGGGGGGCGCCGGACGGCAACCCGAAGGTCAGGACGATCGCCCAGGGGAGGACCACTACTGCGGCCGCGAGCGCCAGCCACCGTCCCCAGTACTTCTCGAGAACCAACCCGATGATGGTGGCACCCAACGGGATGAGCAGCACGCGGGTGGCGATCACCAATCGCGGATTGACGCCATAGGAGCCTCGCTCCAGCGTCCAGATCAGGCCGGCCAGCGCGAGCAGGGCGCCGACCGCGATCAGCTTCCGCAGTTGAATCATGTCAGGACAGCGGGGACCTGAGACTCCTTCAGGAGTCCTTTCCGTTGGCCAGTGCGTAAACGGCCGCCCAACCGACTGCCAGGTAGACGATTCTCGCCAGCGGGCCGAACACCGTCGCGACGAGGTTCAACCCGAACAGTCCGATCAGGCCCCAGTTGAGCCCGCCCGCGAGCAGCAACGCTCGCGACAGCTTCTTCCAGTCTTTCAAGACGTCCCTCCAGGTCTAGTTCGTACTGGTCCCCTGCACACCAGGTTGAGTGCACAGGTGTATACGAGACCACGTCGCAAAAAAGTTTCTAGAGAGCGATTCTTCCTTTCTCCTGGCGCTGGATGCACGAAAGCCCGCTGTTTGGCGGGCTTTCGGTTGTTCTCCGCTGTGACTCGTCTGAGAATCGACGACCCTTGTCGTCTGAGATTGGGCGGCTCTAGTCGTCGTCGCCGGCGCGGCCGTTGGCCCACAGGTAGTCGACGTGCGCACCGCAGATCGAGCTGAACTCGTCGAGGAGCTCGGCGTGATTGGCCTGGAGATCGTTGATCCACATCTCCCGCCCCTCCAGCACATCGAAATCCGCCGCGGCCTGGAGGGTCATCAGGCGACGGAAGCGGCCTCCGATGTCGTGCGCGTACCAAGCCCAACCGCCAAGGTGGCCGGCGGCGACGTGCTGGTCGATCACCGGGCCTACCTGCTCCATGAGCTCATCGGCCCGGGACTCGGTCCTCTCGTTGCAGACCCAATACGTCGACGCCCAGGCATCCGGCGTGACGCCCGGATCGTTGCCCTCCGAGGCGGCAACCAGATTCCAGATGTAGTCGTCGTGCGAGTCACAGATCTCGTTGAATCGGTGCCACGCGTTCGGGTGTTCGTCCTCGATCTCCTCGATGATCTGACCCCACTGGGTCAAGACCGTGGAGCGATCTGGGGCCGTGATGGTCTGGATCCGGCGCCAGGCTCCACCCGCCTGGTGCTCGACCCAACCCCAGCCAGAGATCTCACCCGCATCGGCGTGACGGTCGAAGATCTCGCTGAGCACGGTGTTCATGATGAAGTCAGCTTCGCCTTCATAGGCGGTGCTGCAGCGATAGTACGTGCCGACGAGGGTCTGAGACTGGGCCGCCTGAGGGGCGAACACGAAAACGGCCACGACGGCAAACAGCAGGGTCCTCCACTTCATGAGCAGATCCTCCGGGGACAGGTCAACGGGACAGGGAAACAAGATAACCCATAAAAATACGTTGCTCAGTGAGTCTCGCAAGAGTAGCACCTCGAAATCCACCCCAATACCCAATACACGCCGTAACAACCCGACAGGAACCCGCCCAAGGCCACGTAGCGAACGCCGGGCGGATGCCTCAGGGCACTAGCGGCCGCTCCTGCCCGATCTCGTATCCCTCCGGCGGCTCCGCCCCCAACAGGTGTCTCACGAAGTAATCCCACCGCCGCCGCATCATATACGGTTCGTTGCCGAACCCGTGGCCGCGGTTGGGCATGAGCAGGAGGTCGAAGTCCTTGTTGGCCGCGATCAGGGCGTCCACGACCAGCATCGTGTTGGACGGGGGCACGTTGCTGTCCATCGTCCCGTGGGCGATGAGAAGCTTTCCCTTCAGGTTCTCCGCCAGGAGCTGGTTGGCCTGGTTGTCGTAATTCGTGGCCCCTTCGGGGTACTCCTCCAGCAGCCCCTGCCACTTCTCGCCCCAGTCATCCTCGTAGTTCCGATTGTCGTGATTGCCGGCCTGAGAGACCGCCACCTTGTAGAAATCCGGGTACCGCAGGATCCCGTCCGTGGATGCGAAGCCGCCCCCAGAGTGCCCGTAGATCCCCACCCGGTCCAAATCGATCCACGGGTGTCGGTCGGCCAGCTGACGGATTCCCGCGATCTGATCGGGCAGCCCGTTGTCGCCCATGTTCCCGTAGTACGTTTCGTGGAAGGCCTTCGAGCGCATGGGTGTGCCCATCGCATCCAACTCGATCACGACGAAACCCAGCGCCGCCAGAGCCTGGAGGTCTCGGTGCGACGACCGGAAGCTGCGACTCCCCACGCTGCCGGTCTGCGGGCCCGGATAGAGGTAGTTGATGACGGGATATTTCTCTTTGGGATCGAGATTCCGAGGCAAGAACATCAGCCCGTACAGGTCCGTCTCACCATCTCGCGCCTTTACTATAAAGGGGAGAGGCGGCTCCCAACCCGACTGCACCAGCCGCGAGATGTCGGCCTCCTCCAAGGTCTGGGTGACGTTCCCCTCCATATCGCGGACCACGCTCAGGGGAGGAAGGGTCGGGGTGGAGTAGCTGTCGACGAAGTGCTCTCCACTCGGAGAAAGCGAAATAGTGTGATTCGCGCTATCGGGCGTGAGCAGGAGAACCTCACCACCGTCCAGACTGACGCGGTACAGATGGAGGAAGTAGGGATCGCCGGCCTCGCGCCCGTTTCCCAGGAACAGAACGGTGCGGTTCGCTTCATCGACGGCCAGCACCCGGTTCACGTTCCAATCGCCCGACGTGATCTGGCGTACCAGCTCGCCGCTGGCCGCGTCGTACAGATAGAGGTGTCCCCAGTTGTCTCTCTGGGAGAACCAGATCACCTCGTCGGTCTCCGCCAGGAAGCGCCAGTTGCCCCCTGACTCGTAGAACGTCTCCTCGACCTCTTCGAGGACGTCGCGCACCTCTCCGGTGGCCGCGTTCGCGACCCGCAACGTGGCCCGCTTGTGGTCGCGCGAGCTGGAGACGAACGCGAGCCGTGAGCCGTCAGCGCTCCATTCGACATCGGCGAACGTCCCGCGGCAGGAGACGTGATCACACACCGTCGAGCGGTGCGGGTCTGGTGGCCTCTGTAGGCGCACCACTCGGCCGTCCTCCGGGGCATCGAGGTCGATGATCACCCGGTGCATGCGGAAGATCAGCGAGTCCCCCGGGAAGGGGTATCGCCACGCGTCCAGCTCCGGCGGGCCTACCACGGTGCGGACGAGGTACATCATCCGCACACCGCGACCATCGTGCTGGAAGGTGGCGATCTTCCTGGAATCGGGGGACCACTTCAGCACGGGGCGCTCGCTACGGGCCCACCCGGCGTTGTTGGTGGCGTATCCGAAGTCTTCCACGCCGTCCGTCGTGAGGCGGGTCTCCTCGCCCGTCTGCAGGTCCCGCACCCAGAGGTCGTGGGCTCGAATGAAGGCGGCCATCGAAGCGTCCGGCGAGACGACGTCGTTTCGGGTGGCCGCGAACTCATTCTGAGCCGCCACCCGGCAACGGTAGGACTGGAGATCGCAGGAATACCCATTGTCGCCGATTTCGAACGCCGCAGTCCCATCCCCGAGCTCGAACCCGCGCAGCGGAAGCGCGAAGGCGGTGAACACCGTGTCCGTGACCGACGTGAGCGCGGCGGCCAACCTCTCGTGGTTGAAAGCCCGCGCCCGTGTGCGCGCATCCGGATCGACGATGACGACCTCTTCGCCCCCCGAGAACCGATTCCGGTACCAGAACCGTCCGTCCTCCATCCAGGTGGGGCTCACCGCGCCACCGAACACGAGCGGATTGGTGTTGGACGAGAGGAAGCTCTCGGCGCGGGCGTAGTCGTCCGCGGTCAGGGCTCGCGGAGTCTGCTGAGCCGTGACCCCCGCCGCGGACACCAAGGTGGCGAGTAAAGCGACGCGAAGTCGCATTGTATTCCTCCAGATCGAAACAAGAGTGTACTGGAAGGACGGGGCACGATCGAAAATGTCGTCGAGATCGGGGTGTGGCCAGGCTCCGGTCGGGGAGGGTCGGGAGCCTCGAGCTACTCGTTGACCTCCGGCCCTCGGGGGATCTTCTGGTCCCGCATGGCGGCGTGATAGCCCGGGTAGGTCTGCCCGGATGAACGCGACATGGTCCGTGCTGCCGATGCGCTCGATCCGGTTGTGAATCGGATGTGCGGAGAAGAAGCACTACCCTCGGTGATTCGGCCCGCTCTTGAGCGCTACTCCCAAAGACGCACGCAAAAAGCCCGCGTGGTTGTAGGCTCTCCGTCTACCGGTGGCCTGTCCGGGGCAAGGACTGATTGCTTGCGCTGTCGAGACTAGTCTCTATCCAGGTCTCCACCGTTGGTCTTATCCGGTTCTCCCTTGGTCTGGGCGAGGCGCGACCTAACCGGTTCGGCGACTTGAACAGTGGGCTTGATCACTTCAGTGATGTCCGCGACGGGCACTGAGGATTCGTCTCGCTCTGCGGTAAACTCGCGGACAACCTTGAGTGCACAGCGGAGTTCGGCAGCGCGTGTCTGGAGACCCGAGAGCTCCTGCTCGATGCGTTCGATGAGGGTGAGCGAAGCCGTCTTTGGAGCCATTGTGCGACCTCCTGATGGGCGCACAGGCGGGACACACCAATCTCGCAGCGTACGGGGAACCGGGTCAAGGTGCGAGTTTCGGCGATCGCGCTCAGTTCGCTCCTGACTCGTCCGGCAAGGCGAATGCGACGATCGCGTCGCCAAGCGTCGTTTCCGCGCGACCGTGCCCGCCCGCCGCGATGACGACGTACTGCTTGCCGGTGTCGCTGAGACGGTAGGTCATGGGTGTGGCCTGCCCGCCGGCGGGCAGGCGCCCTCGCCACAGCTCCTCACCGGTCTCGATATCGAACGCGCGCAGGTAGTCGTCCACCGCGGCCCCGATGAACACGAGTCCGCTGGCGGTCACGATCGGCCCGCCGAGGCTCGGCACCCCGACCTTCAACGGGAGAGGTATCGGAGCCAGGTCGCGGATCGTCCCCAGCTTCACCTGCCACAGGATGTCGCCCGTTCCCAGGTCCACCGAGGCGAGCGTGCCCCAGGGCGGTGGATTGCAGGGGAGGTCGAATGTCGACATCAACATCTCCCTCCGCATGCCGTACGGTGTGCCTCGCTGACGACCGAACTCGACGCCGGGGTTCGCTTGGCTCGCCTCATCGAACTGGTCGGCCGGGACCAGTGAGACGACCCACGCCAGGTTCATCACGTTCGCGATCACGACCTGCCGCTCGGGGTCGACCGCCACACCACCCCAGTTCGACCCCCCGGCAGTACCCGGGTAGTTGATGGTCCCCTGCCCGAGCCCCGGCGGTGTGTAGATCCCCTCGTAGTGCGCGGCCTCGAGCTTCCTCCGGCAACCTTTTCGATCCCACGGCGTGAGTCCCCACACGCTGTCCAGCGACAACTCGTGAGGGACGAGGGGTGGGGGCTTTACCGGGAATGGCTGTGTCGGCGAGGTCTGTTCGCCAGGCACGGTGCTCTGCGGAACCGGGCGCTCCTCGACCGGGAACAAGGGTTCGCCGGTCAGCCGGTCGAAGGTGAACAGCATACCCATCTTGGTCGCCTGCACCAAGGCGGGGACTTCCCTTCCCTCGCGCCGGATGATCGTGAGCGTCGGCTGAGCGGGCACGTCGTAGTCCCACACGTCGTGGTGCACGGTCTGGAAGTGCCACACGATCTCGCCGGTCGAGGCGCGGAGGGCAACCACGGAGCTCCCGTAGTAGTCGCTGCCGTTGCGCTGTCCGCCGTAGTAGTCGGGTGTCGGGTTGCCCGTCGGCACGAAGAGCAGATCCCGCCCCTCATCCACGCTGAATGGCGCCCACACGTTCGGGGTGCCCAGCATGTATCCCGTTTCGGTCGCATACAGGGCACCGGAGATCTCCATGGGTGGGGCGAGGTCCCAGGCCCAACGTAGCTCCCCCGTGCGCGCGTCATACGCCCGCACGACACCGCTCGGCGCATCGAGCCGCACGTTGTCGGCGACCGCGGAGCCTACGATCACCAGATCGCCGGCGATGGCCGGCGGCGACGTGACCTGGTATTCGCCCCGCCACAGAGTTTCACCCACGCCCGGATTGAGGTCGACCTCCCCCGCTGCGCCGAAGTCTTCGCACGGGGCGCCATTGGCCGCGTCGAGCGCGATGAGACGCGCGTCGTTGGTGGCCGTGAAGATCCGCCGGCGACACGCCACCGACTCAGACTCGTCCACCTGGCGATCGAGCCACGCCGAGACGCCGCGGCACACGAGTTGGTTCGCGTACGAGCCGGAGAGATCGGTCTTCGGGTCGTAGGTCCAACGTTCCTCGCCGGTCTCCGGATCGAGAGCGATGACCCGATTAAAGGGCGTGCACACGTACATCGTGCCATCGACGAGGATCGGCGTCGCTTCGAAGGTGCTGCCCGAGCGCACGTCCCCCCTGCCGTCCGACACGTCGCCGGTGTGGTACGTCCAAGCGATCTCGAGCTGCCCCACGTTCTCGGGCGTGACCTGGGTGAGCGGAGAGTAGCGGTCGCCTCCCGCGGAACCACCATAGTCCACCCACTCCGCAGTGGGTCCCGAGTAATCGATAGGCCCGGGCGCGGGACCACACCCAGTGACGAGAAGGGCCCACACGCAGGCCAGAGCGACACACGTCCAACCCGTGGAAACGGCGGGAATCAGACTGTTCGATTTCATGATGGCCTCTCTTGATCGGCCGAACGGGGAAGCCACGTGGCTGAACGGACCCGAAGCGCTCGGCGCGGCCTCATGGGTGTGAATATGCGCGGAGCACTACTGGTCGGGCCATGCGATTGCGAACCGACGGGCTCCAGTGGCACTCTCCCGTCGAGCTCAAGTTCGATTCCACACTAGGATGCCGTCATGCCACGACCCGCAGCGTCCACGATTTCGCTCGCGCTAGCGCTGTTCGCGTTCGCTCTGCCCGGCTCGGGCGTTGCCCAAACCATCGCGCTCGTCGGTGCGACTCTGATCGACGGGACTGGCGCCCCTGAAATCCCGCTGGGAGTCGTGCTGGTGGAGGGTGACCGGCTGACCTGCGTCGGATCGGCAACCGATTGCCCGATCCCGGTGGGCGCCACCCGCGTGGACCTCTCGGGTCGCTACATCACGCCCGGTCTCGTGGACGCTCACGTGCACTTCAGCCAGACCGGGTGGATCGATGGCCGACCGGACGGCCTCCAGGCGCCCGACCTGTATCCGTACCTGGAGACGTCTCGCTACAACCGGGACCACCCGGAGCGTTGGCACCGGTCGTACCTGTGCAGCGGAATCACGGCGGTCTACGACGTGGGCGGTCACCCCTGGACCGCCGGACTGCCCGCGGCGTCGGAGGACGACCCGAACGCCGCGCACGTTCGCGCCGCGGGCCCGCTGATCACGCACGCGACCCGGACGGCCCTGATGGCGGACGATGAGTTGTACACGTTCTTGCCGATGGACACGCCGGAGGAGGTCTCGGCGAGCGTCCAGAAGGTGGCGGACATGGGAGCGACGGCAGCCAAGGTGTGGTACCTCCGCCCACCGGCGGACCGGCGTGACGAGCTCGACGCGCGACTCATGCAGATCGGCGAGGAGGCGCGTGCCGCCGGGCTCGACCTCATCGTGCACGCCACCTCGCTGCGGGAAGCGAAGATGGCGTTGCGAGCCGGCGCGAAACTCCTCGTCCACAGTGTACAAAACGAGCACGTGGACGAGGAGTTCCTCGAGCTGCTCCGGCAGAACGACGCGGTCTACGCCCCGACCCTCGTGGTCGGCGCGTTTTGGACCCGCGCGCGAGGGGCGATCGCCCTCGACCTGCCGCCCGAGATCGACGACCCCAACCGGTGCGTCGATCCGGGCACGCGCGCGAAGCTCCAGCAGACCGCGGAGCTACAGGCGCTGATGCCGGAGGCCCAACGATCCCCCGAAGCATTCTACCGCCGGCTGGAGGGCGGAGGCATGACGCGCACCGTCATGAACGAGAACCTGCGCCGGGTGCACGAAGCGGGGGTCACGATCGCGACCGCCACCGATGCCGGTAACCCGCTCACTCTCCACGGCCCATCGATCTACAACGAGATGGAGGCCATGCAGGCCGCGGGAATCAGTGCCGCTGACATCGTGGTCATGTCCACGCGAAACGGGGCCCTGACCATGAACCGCCTCGATGACTTCGGCACCCTCGAAGCCGGTAAGATCGCGGATCTCATCGCGCTCGAGCAGGACCCGACCGAGGACGTACGGGCGTTTCGAAGCCTGACCCACGTCATGCGTGCCGGGGTGCTTCGCGAACAGCAGGAACTCGCTCACCGCTGATCGAGGTAGATGATGTCGACATCATTCCCCGAAGCGCGCTGGATCTGGAAGGACGGATCCCTGATCCCGTGGGCCGAGGCTCAGACCCACATCCTGAGCCTGGCGGTCCAGTTCGGCTCGTCGGTCTTCGAGGGAATCCGCTGCTACAAGACCGCCGACGGCCCTGCCATCTTCCGGCTGGAGGACCACCTGCGCCGGCTATTCCGCTCCTGCGCCATATATCGGTTCGCCCCCGGGCATTCGCTGGACGAGCTAAGCGACGCCTGCCGCCAGCTCGTCGTCGAGAACGGCCTGGAGGACTGTTATCTGCGCCCCATGGTGCTGCGGGGATACGGTGCACCAGGACTCAACCCGGTGGGGAGCCCGATCGAGACCTACATCGCCACCTGGGACTGGGGCACCTACCTGGGTGAGGGCGCCCTGGAGCAGGGAGTAGACGTGTGCGTGTCCAGCTGGGCTCGCCCGCAGCCCAACACGTTTCCCGTCCAGGCCAAATCGGCCGGGCATTACAACAACGCGCAGTTGATCAAGATGGAAGCCGTGGCCAACGGGTACGCCGAGGCCATCGTCCTCAGCCCCGCAGGCGTCGTGAGCGAAGGGTCGGGCCAAAACCTCTTCCTCGTGCGGGACGGCTCGCTCGTCACGCCGGTCCTGGATGGCACGGCGCTCGAGGGCATCACTCGAGATGCCGTGCTCGTGCTCGCACGCGACCTGGGTCTGGAGGTGCGGGAGGAGCCCGTTCCGCGAGAAAGCCTGTATACGGCCGACGAGCTCTTCCTGACGGGCACGGCCTCGGAGGTGACGCCGGTGCGGAGCGTCGACCGGATCACGATTGGAGGGGGCCAAGCCGGACCGGTGACGAAGCGGGTGCAGGCCGCCTTCATGGACACCGTGCAGGGCCGAGCGCCGGATCCTCATGGCTGGCTGACCCCCGTGGGAGGAGGAGCGACGACCACCTCCTGAAGACGAGTTCTGCACCGGCAGCGGGGCCGTTGCAGCGGGAGACCGTAGGAGACACGTCTTGCCGTTGCCGTCCACGCCCCCCACTCTACTCCGCCAGCGACTGGCGACACCCGTCTCCGTCGAGAGTCCGTCCCCACCGTGCCACAGGAGGTCGTTGTATGCGTCACGCCAAGCTGCTCTCCATCGCGCTGATCTCGTTTTCGGTCGGCTGCGCCGAGGCGCCCGCACCGGAGGAATACGCCGATTCGGTGACTGCCGACCCAGACCACTATTCCGTCGAGTTCGAGAACGACGCCGTTCGGCTGGTTCGCGTCTCTTACGGTCCGGGTGACGGATCCGTCATGCACACGCATCCTGCCCACTGCGCCGTGGGACTCAGTGGCGGACCCTGGGAAATGACGGATCCCGAAGGCGTCGTGTCCGAGCTCCCACTCGGCGTCGGCGAGATCGCCTGCCTCGAGGAGGCCGGCGCCCACAATCCCCGGAATACGGGCACGGAAGTGGGTGAGGGCATCCTGATCGAGTTCAAGGAGGGAGCCATGGCCGGATCGGCGACTTCGGAGTATCCCGATGCCGTGACGGCCGACCCCGACCACTACTCGGTCGAGTGGGAGAACGACGTCGCTCGCTTGATTCGGATCCGGTACGGGGCCGGTGAGACGTCCGTGATGCACAACCATCCCGCGAATTGCGCCATATTCCTGATGGACATGCCCACTACCTTCGAGTTGCCGGACGGTGAGGTCATGGACGTGCCAGAGACCGCGCTTGGCCAAGTACAGTGCACGGATGCCGAGGCACACCTTCCCACCAACGTAGGTGAGGAAACAGGCGAGCTCGTCCTCCTCGAGCTG
The DNA here is from genome assembly GCA_039588215.1 of Gemmatimonadota bacterium. GTDB lineage: Bacteria > Gemmatimonadota > Gemmatimonadetes > Palauibacterales > Palauibacteraceae > JBDHAC01. The sequence goes on along the minus strand of JBDHAD010000016.1, from coordinate 55,815 downwards.
AAGGGGCGCGGGGCCTTTCAGAACTGAGGCTGCGCGACTCCTGCTGAGGCTGCGCGAGCTTCCCTAGAACGGCGCGCGGCCTCTACATCTGACCGTCGCCCCAGGCCTCGAGCGCTCGATCCAGCGCATCCAGGCCTCGGGCGACATGGTCGGAAGCACCCCCGATCGCGACCCGGAAGTGCGCCGGCGCTTCGAAGAAGCGCCCGGGGGCGACGCTCGTCTCGAACTCCCTCTCCAGAAACTGGACGAACGGCTCTGCGTCCTCCGTCGCGAGTAGGCGCGGGAATCCCCCGGGTCCACCTTCCGGGCTCGCCCACACCAGGTTCAGAGCCCGCTCCACCGTCTCCCCCAGCCGGCGCAGATTCGGGGTGAGGATCTCGCGGGCGCGCTCGAGGAGGCGATCGATCCCGGCGAAGGCGACCGTGGCCAGCGTGTCGGACGGAAACGAGCCCACGGCGTCAACGACGTCACGTGCCCGGCGCATCGCCTCGGCAGCGGCGGGTGAGCCGATCGCCCAGCCACACCGGAGCCCCGCCAGCCCGAAGGCCTTCGTCAAGCTGTTGGTCGAGACGAAGGTGTCGGAGATCGTCGCCGCGGGACGAGGGGAAGCGTCGAAAGCGGTCTCCAGATACACCTCATCCACCAGCACCCGAGCCCCGACGGACTCGGCCACCTCGCCGATCTCCCGGATCGTGCCCTCGGGGATCAACACGCCCGAGGGGTTATGGAGGTTCGTGAGGACGATGAGCCGGGTTCGCTCCGTCGCGGCGGTCGCCACGCGATCGGGGTCGGGACGGAACCCATCCTCGAACGTCCGCTCGAAGCGCCCGATCTCGGCCCCCAGAAGACGTGCCGCACCCAGCAGCGGATCGTACGTCGGGCACTCGATGAGCACTTCGTCCCCCGGGCGGAGGATCGCTGCCATGGCTAGGAAGTTCGCCCCGGACGTTCCGGCCGCCGTGCACACGCGGTCGGACTCGACACCGTACCGGGTCGCGATCGCCTCGACGAGCGGGGCGTAGCCCTCGTCGTTGGGGCCGGTCAGACGGACGGCCTCGACCCCACCGGGAAGCTCCTCGAGGCCGAGCGGGAGCAGGTTGCTGCCCGTCAGGTCATTGCGGGCTCGCTGGTGCGTCTTCGACCAATGCATGTATGGCGCCCATTCCACGGGCGTCTGCGAGTCTCGGAGTTCGGTCATCCCGTACCTCTCTCCTTTCTCCAAAACAGGAAGGCTGGCACACCCGTCAGCAAGAGGCCGATCCCGATTAGGGAGCCGACCGTGTTCGAGCGCAGCACGCTGCCGACGATAAACAGCGCCACCAGCACGAAGAGGCCCGGGATGACCGGGTAGCCAGGGGTCCGGAACGCACCGGGCGGCCGCTCGGACACCGGGAAACGGCGACGGAACACGAACAGGCTGAGACCCGCCAGACCGAAGAAGATCCAATCGGCGAATACCACGTAATCGACCAGCTGCGCGTATGTGCCCGTGAGGGCCAGCGCGATGGCCCAGACGCTCTGGATCACGATCGCGAGCGACGGGGTCCCGAACCTGGGGTGAAGCCTGGCCACCCGCTCGATGAACACACCGTCCCGGGCCATCGCGAAGTAGACGCGCGTGGGTGCGAGCATCGTCAGATTCAGGAACCCGAACGTCGAGACGGCGATCGTCGCCGCGATCAGCCGGTCCCCGATGGGTCCGAAGACAGCCCTCGCGGTGTCGGAGGCGGGGGTCAGCGTCGAGCTCAGGCCGGCATGCCCCAGGGTTCGCAGATACACGTAGTTGATCAGGCCATAGACGATGACCACCAGCAGCGTGCCTGCGATCAGGCTGCCCGGTAGGTCGCGCCGCGGGTTGCGCATCTCCTCGGCTACGTAGTTGGCGTTCTGCCACCCGCCATACGAGAACATCACCGGGATGAGGGCGCCGCCGAACGCCAAGATCAGACCCGCGGAAGCGGCGTCTGACACCTGGCCCGTCGCTCCGGCTGCGGCATCGGCTACTCCGGCCGCGACCCCGAGCATGGCCCCATCCGAGGCCGCCGGGATCGCGAACCCGGCCGCGATAAGGACGCCTATCGCCGCCACCTTGAGGACGACGAACACATTGAGCACGCGGCTCCCCGGCTTCACGCCGAGGTAGTTGACGAACGCCACCACAGCGATTCCCAGCACGGCGATCGGCGTTGCGGCGGTCTGAGCCCGCCCGAGCGCGCGCAGGAAGTACTCGGCGAACGTGATTCCGACAGCCGCGATCGCGCCGCCCTCGATCATGAGCAGCAGCCCCCACCCGTATAGGAACCCGGCGAGCGGGTGGAAGGCACGCCGCAGATACGCGTAGTGGCCGCCTGCCTGAGGAAACAGCGTGCCGAGCTCCGCGAACGTGAACGCACCCGCGAGCGCGATCGCCCCACCGGCGATCCAGGCCGCCAGTACCAGCGGACCAGTGTCCAGCCGTTGGGCGACGATGTACGGGTTGATGAAGATGCCCGCGCCGATGATGCCGCCCACGGCCACCATCATCGCGTCGAAACGACTCAGCTCTCGGCGGAAGCCCGCCCCGTTCTTCGTCTCGTTTTTCCTCATCATCGGAAGAACATGACGTACGGGGAGGCGAGCACGGACACCAGCCCGAGGATGACACGTGGACGGATGGTGTAATGAATCGCCGCCCCGCGACACTCACTCCCTTTGAAACGGAGCCTCGCCCCGTGAGGAGCTGGGGCTCGACTCAAGAACGAATCAGATCGAGGGAGCTCTCGACATGGAATACACGAACAACCTGAAGCGTGGGATACTCGGTGGGCTGGCGGGTGGCATCCCGTTCGGCCTGATGATGGGAATGATGGGGATGCTTCCCATGATCGGAGCGATGGTCGGGATGCCTTCGGCCGTTCCGGGGTTTCTCGTTCATTTGATGATGAGTGCGGGAATCGGCGCCGGTTTTGGCCTGTTCGTGGCGCCGCTCCTCAGTGGACGTAGCTCGACGTTCGCCGCCGGGCTCGGCTACGGTGCGCTGTGGTGGGTGTTGGGACCCCTCACGTTCATGCCCTGGATCATGGGGATGGGGTTCGCCGCCAATCTGAACGCCGCCGGCATGTCGGGAGCGCTTCCCAGCCTCGTCGGGCACCTCGTGTTCGGCGTAGTACTCGGCGCCACCTACGTGAAGCTCGGTAGCTCAGACGCGTCTCGGGAGCTCCAGCCCCACCGCCAGACGGCGTAGCCGGCCCCCGGTAGCACCGCCTCAGACGGGCCGGCATTCGGAGAGACCGACACCCGGCAAGGGTGCGAGCCAACCCTGCGGCGCCGTCAGGACTCTCATAAGAAGGCTGGTCTTACGGATCTCTCTCCCCCAGAATAGAGGGCCCTCGGTTTGGGGCGGAGTGCTGCTGGGACGAGACGCTGCGGAGGCGAACGTGAGGAACAGGTCGATGACGGCGATTCAGGCGGTCAGGGTCGTTCTGGCCCTCACCTGTGTTTCCGTGGCGTTCGATCGGGCTGAGGCCCAGAGCCTCGGTGGATCCTCGGGCTCGCTCAACCGCCAGAACCGCGTCGCTCGGCAGCACGACTTCACGTACCTGACCACCCCGGCCCAGCTGCGTCGGTTCGTCGACGCCGGATACCTGGTCCGGATCCGGGACGGGAGAGATCACCTTCTGCGGGGCGTCGCGTTTCCGTACGCCCGACCGGAGGTGGGACTGTTCATCTCGAGATTGGGGCGGCAATACCGGCGCGCGTGCGGCGAGCAGCTGGTCGTCACCAGCCTGACCAGGCCTCGCACGCGTCAGCCGCGGAACGCTTCGCCGCGGTCCGTACACCCGACCGGCATGGCGATAGACATCAGAAGAAGCCGCAGCCGCGCATGCCGCTCGTGGCTCGAGGACACGCTTCTCACCCTGGAAGGTCGGGGGGTGCTCGAAGCCCTGCGGGAAAGTCGCCCGCCTCACTACCACGTCGCGGTCTTCCCCACCCAATACGCCTCGTATGTGGAGACCGTCCAGCTCGCCAGCGCGGCGGGCAGTCGAGATCATCGCGTTCGTCGGGGGGATTCCCTGTGGACGATCGCGCGCCGCTACGGCACGACGGTCCGGGAGCTGCGATCCGCCAACAAGCTTCGCGGGAGCCGTATCTACGCCGGCCAGGTGCTCACCGTCCCGTAAAGCTCTCAACTTTCCATCCTCAGGTATGGCTGGGACATAGAACGAGAATCTCCCCCACCACGTGACATGGCGGGCCTCAGCGGCCCCAGCTAATGCCAGTTCGGCGAGTCCGCCGGCTCACCGCTTGTCCTTCACACACTCCCGGATCGATCTTCCCGCTTCACCGCCTTCCCCCGGGGGAAAACATGAACATCCGCCGTGCTCTTGGTCTGTCCGCTCTCGTGGCCCTCGTCGCGTCCCTCGCTCACCCGCCTCTGGCCGCCCAGCAGCTAGATCCGGCAGCAGTCGCAGATCCGGCGTCGGCCGCGCAGCAGCTGGATCCGTCCCTGACCCAAGGCATGCGCTGGCGCATGATCGGCCCCCACCGCGGCGGCCGAACCAAAGCCGCGGTCGGCGTCCCGAGCCAGCCTGGCCTGTTTTACACCGGCTACGTGAACGGCGGGCTCTGGAAGACCACTGACTACGGCCGCACCTGGACCCCGATCTTCGACGACCAGCCCACCGGCTCCATCGGTGCGCTCGCCGTGAGCGAGTCCAACCCGGACATCATCTACGTGGGCAGCGGCGAGGGTATGCAGCGGCCGGACCTGACGGTGGGCGACGGCATCTACCGCTCCGACGACGCTGGCGAGACATGGACGCACCTGGGGCTCCGGGATGGGCAGCAGATTCCCCAGATCATCATCGATCCGGATGACTCCGACCGCATCTTCGTCGCGGTCCTCGGCCACCCGTACGGCGCCAATGAGGAGCGAGGCGTGTTCCGGTCGCTGGATGGCGGCCGCACCTTCGAGAAGGTGCTGTACCACGGGCCGGACATCGGTGCGGCGGAAGTCGCGTTCGATCCCTCCGATGCCCGAACCGTGTACGCGGTGCTCTGGGAGCAGCGTCAGGGGCCGTGGGAGAACGCCGTCTTCCGGGGTCCGGGTAGCGGGCTCTTCATGTCCACTGACGGGGGCACCACCTGGCGCCGGATCGGCAGTGGCCTGCCCACGGGCGAAGAGGGCCTGGGTCGGATCGGCATCGGCATCGCCCGGAGTCAGCCAAGCCGCATGTACGCCATCGTGGGGTCTCCGCGTGAGATGGGGGGCATGTACCGGTCCGACGACGCCGGCGAGTCCTGGCGGCGGGTTCAGACCGATCCACGCATCTGGGGCCGGGACGGCGATTTCAACGAGGTGAAGGTCGATCCCACGAACCCGGACGTCGTCTATTCGGCCAATGTGGTAGCGTGGAAGTCCGCCGACGCGGGCGAGACCTTCGAGGCCTTCCGGGGCGCACCGGGCGGAGACGACTACCAGCGCATCTGGATCGACCCCACCGACCCCCGGGTCATCATCATGGCGGCCGACCAGGGCACGGTCATCACGGTGAACGGGGGAGAGAGCTGGAGCTCGTGGTACAACCAGCCCACGGCACAGTTCTATCACGTGAGCACGGATTTCAGCTTCCCCTATCGGGTGTGTGGCGGTCAGCAGGAGAGCGGCAGCGCATGCGTGCCAAGCCGGGGTGGTAGCGGCCAGATCACCTTCGCCGACTTCGAGACCGTGGGTGTGGAGGAGTACGGCTACGTGGCCCCGGACCCGCTGGACCCGGACATCTATTACGGGGGCCGGGTGAGCCGCTTCGACCGTCGCACGGGCGACCGCCAGAACGTGGGTCCGCGTCCGCTCCGCCAGGACGACTATTTCGTCGTGCGCACCCAGCCGGTCCTGTTCAGTCCCACCGATCCCAGAACCCTGTACTACGCGTCCAACGTGCTCTGGCGGACTCGGGACGGTGGCAGGCATTGGGACCAGATCTCCCCGGACCTGACCCGCACGGATTCTCTGGTGCCATCGAACATCGGCACCTACTCGGACCAGCCCGTGGCCCGCGCCCACCACCGGGGCGTGATCTACACGATCGCCCCGTCCTACGTGGAGGGCCGCTGGATTTGGGTGGGCACCGACGACGGGTTGATCCACGTGACGAAGGACGGTGGCCAGAGCTGGACCGACGTCACGCCCGCACAGATCCGGGACAAGGCGTGGAGCAAGATCAGCGTCATGGACGCGTCCCACACGGACACCCTGACGGCCTACGCGGCCATCAGCACGCTCCGCCTGGACGACGTGCGGCCTCACATCTACGTGACGCACGACGGTGGCGAGACCTGGGAGCGGAGGGTACACGGCCTCCCCGAGTTCGGGTTCACCAACGCCGTCAAGGAGGACCCGGTGCGACAGGGACTCCTGTTCGCCGGCACCGAGACCCAGGTCCACTTCTCGCTGGACCACGGGCGGAGTTGGTCACCGCTGCGCCTGAACATGCCGGCCACCGCCATCCGGGACCTGGTGATCAAGGACGACGACTTGGTGGTGGGCACGCACGGCCGGAGCTTCTGGATCCTGGACGACATCAGCCCCCTGAGGCACATCGATGCGTCGACGGTCGACGAGGAGGCGGCCCTGTTCCCACCCGCCGAGGCGTGGCGGGTGCGGTGGAACCGGTGGACGGATACGCCGTTGCCGACGGACGAGCCCACCGGGGAGAGCGCGCCGGACGGCGCGATCCTCAACTACTGGCTCGGGGAGGGGATCTCGGGGCCGGTGGTGCTGGAGATCGTGGATGCGGCCGGGCGGGTCGCGCGGCGATTTTCGAGCGATGACGAGCCCGAGCCGCCCCTGGAAGGGCAGAACGTCCCGCCCTGGTGGATCCGGCCGCATCAGGCGTTGGGCTCGTCACCCGGCATGAACCGCTTTGTCTGGGATCTGCACTACGAGCGACCGGTCGGGATGCGGCTCAGGTATCCGATTTCGGCGGTCCCGGGCCGGACACCGGTGGAGCCACGGGGACCGGTCGCGATGCCCGGCGAGTACACGGTCCGCCTGACCGTGGGTGGGATGACACGCGAAGAGACGCTCGTGGTCAAGATGGACCCGCGGGTGAAGACGCCCGTAGGAGCGCTCCAGGAGCAGTTCGATCTGTCGATAGGCATCCGGGAGGCGATGGCGGCCCGGGAGGCGGCGTTGGAGCGGTTGCGGGGCTCCGGAGCCGAGGTGCCGGAGCGGCTGGTCCGGGTCGGAGGGGAGCTGGAGACCCTGTACCGGATGCTGCAGGGGTCGGACGCGGAGCCGTTGCCACGAACCGTGATGCTGGTGCACGAGTTGGTGAGGGAGGTGGAGGAGCTTACAGGGTCCTAACTGTCGGCGGGTTGTTACCGTGAGACCGTTCTTCGGGCTTTCTGAAGTCGAAAGTCAGCCTGCCGCCGTAGTCGGACTTGGTTGCAGCCATCCCCATGCGTTATCAGCTTCTTTGGATGCGGATTCCGACGTACACCCGCGAGACACCTCGCTCCCGTAACTCGAGTAGTCCACTGAGCAAGCTCCGACCGGGCCGGACTGCGATCCTGGCGGCACTGGGCCTGGGTCCGGTCTTCGTTCCGATCGCGACCTCCGCTCAAGCTCCTGCCTCTGGTGCATCCCAGGTCGACGTGCGCGCGGAGGTCGCGGCGGCTCTGTACGCGGCATCAGCCACGCAGGCCGCCGCCGCCCGGGCCGCGAATGCGCAGATTCGCCAGCACGAAGCGGAGATTCAGGCGCTACAGGCGGAGCTAAGAACCGCAGAGAGCAGCCGGGCCGAAGACATGGCTCGTATTTACGGAGAGGAGATCGCCGTATTTCGCGATGCGGTGGAAGACATCGCGTCGACCCCGGAGGGTGCGGCCGCGTTGGCCCGCTTCAATGCCGGCGACGAGATCGGGGCTTTGGAGGTGCTGGATGATCTTCGGGCGGCCCGGGACGCTGCCCGCCAGAGGCGAGCCGATATCGAGAGCGCGGCAGAGGGTCGCCGGATCGCGACACTCGCGCTCGAGGCACGGAACCGCGGAAAGCTCACCACCTCTGAGGTGATTGCCCGGTTCGAGGAGGTTACGGAGCTCGACCCCAACGTATTCGGCGACTGGGTGGAGTTGGGCTGGCTTTACGGGGATGCGGGAAATCTGTCGGGGGCGCTCCACGCCGCGGAAAGCGCCGCCGAGACAGCCGTCAGCCCTCGCGACCGGTCGATAGCGCTCCAAGCGCACGGGGACGTGCTCAGGGCTCAGGGCGACCTGCCTGGCGCGCTCGAGCGCTACCGGGCATCACTGGCGATCAAAGAAGAGCTGGCGAAAGAGGATCCCGACAAGTTGGGCTGGCTGGGGGATCTTGCCATCTCCCATAACCGGATCGGCCGCGTGCTCGTATCCCAGGGGGACCTGCCCGGCGCGCTCGATAGCTACAGGGCGTCGCTGAGGATGCGAGAGCGTCTGGTCCGTTTGGATCCTGACAACGCGACACGACAGCGGGGGCTGGTCATCTCTCAGGGGAGAGTCGGAGACGTGCTCCTGACCCAGGGCGACCCGTCCGGCGCGCTCAAGATCCACCGTGCTTCGTTCGAGATCCTCGAAAGACTGATCGCGACGGATCCGGGAAACATCGACGCGCTGCGTGATCTGTCCTTCGTCCATGTCCGAACCGGTGACGGGCTCCGGGCCCAGGGAAACCTCACCGAGGCCCTCGAGAGCTATCGCGCGTCGCTGGAGATCCGCGAACGACTGGCCGCCATGGACCCCAGCAACACCGACTGGCAGCGCGATCTGGAGGTCTCCCATGAGCGGGCGGGCCTCGTGCTCGAGACCCGGGGCGATCTCTCGAGTGCCCTCGAGCACTTCCAAGCGTCGTTGGAGATCCGAGAGCGTCTGGCCGCGGCGGAACCGGGCAACGCCGAGTTTCAGTGGGATCTCTCGCTCTCGTATGACCGGATGGGCGATATGCTCGGCTGGCAGGAGGACTTCACCGGTGCGCTGGAGCGCCTCCAGGCGTCGCTGGAGATCAAGGACCGACTCGCCGCGTCGGACCCGGGCAATGCCGAATGGCAGCGCGACCTCTCCGTCACGCACGGGAGGATCGGCATGGTGCTCTTCGCCATGGAAGATGCGACCGGCGCATTCGATCACTTCACTGCGTCGCTCGAGATCAGTAAGCGACTGGTCGAGATGGACCCGGCCAATGCAGCCTGGCAGCGGGATCTTCTTGTCAGCTACTGGCAGTTGCACCAGGTGACGGACGAGAAGGAGTATGCCCGACTTGGCCTGGACTTGGCGCTGCGGATGCAATTAGACGGGATTCTCCAGTCGCGAGACCAGCGCTTGATCCGGTACTTCGAACGACGGGCGAGCCCATGAGCGACGTCTTCGTGGCCTTCGAGCAAGGCGACCAGTCACGTGCTGCCCGCTTCATTCGCGCCTTGGAGGGGGCGGGCTTCTCCATCTGGTCGCATACGGACCTGCCTGGGGGCGAGAACTGGCAGACCCAAGTCCAAGCTGCGCTCGAAGCCGCGAAGTGCGTCGTCGTCCTGTGGACGAAGAACAGCGTAGGCCCCGCCGGGGAATTCGTGCGCGAGGAGGCCAGACAGGCAAAGGCCCGGGGCATCCTCGTTCCCGTGACCTTACAGAAGGTCCAGCCACCATTGGGATTTGGTGAGCTACAGGCGATCGACCTGTCTCGCTGGGGAGGCAGCCGCCGGAACCCTCTCTTCAAGGACCTCTGCACCGCGATCCAGGCCCGGCTCGATGGCACGGAAGTTCCCGCAGCCACGGGTCCAAGACGGCGTTTGATGCGGCGCATTACATATGGAGCGGTCGGGAGCGCGCTCGGGCTCGGTGTCGTCTTCGCATTCAATGTCTTCGCAGCACAGAGACCGCTCTGTTCGATCCCGTTTCTCCAGCCGTTCGTCTCAGACATCTGCGGAGCATGGGGGTTCGGAGACCGGCCGACGAAGGCCGAGCGCATGGCGTGGGAGTCGCGCGAGCCGGGGAGTTGTCAGGCCCTACGAGACCACATCGAGGCTTTCCCGGAAGGGGCGTTTCAAGGTACTGCGGCCGACCTGATCGCGGCCCGGCAAGTCACGCAGACCGAGACCTGGGAGCCGTCCGAGCGCAGGCTCGTGCTGTACGTCGGCCCCTCGGGCGCTCGTCAGCGAACCGAGGCGGACGCCCGCGCGGATGCGCGGGAGCGCGCGGCCCGGGATGCGGAGCGACTCTGCAGCGGGTTCTCGGCGACCACTTCTTTCCGTTTGACCTCCTCCAGTCCGGAAGCGCGAGTATGGGACTGCTCCTCTTCCGGCGGAGGCGTATCGTGCAGCTTCGACGGCGAGGCCGTCTGCCAGCTCGAGGAGCGACGTGTGGTGGAGAACGAGGTCTGCCAGGGAAGCTGACGGAATCGCACGCTCGAGCGGTGGAAGAATGGGCTCCCGCTAGGAGCGGGATCGGGCTGCCCCTGCTGGCCGCCCGCCAACGGATTCGCGATTCTGCTGATCGGGAGCGGGTGCCGGGCGGGCGCCCCGATAGCACAAGCGGAGGAAGTGATGGTAGCGGTGCCGTCTACGATGCTGCCGTTGGAAACGGTGGCCCCGAGTTTCACTCTGCCGGACCCTGCCGGGAGGGACATCTCGCTGGACGCCCTCGACGATGCCCAGGGTCTGCTCGTGATGTTCATCTGTAATCACTGCCCGTTCGTGAAACACATCCGCGTCGAGCTGGCCCGCTTCTGTAGCGAATACCAGCCGAAGGGCCTGGCAGTCGTCGCGATCAACTCGAACGACGTCGACTCACATCCCGACGACAGCCCCGAGAAGATGGCCGAGGAGGTGATGCAGGTCGGCTATACGTTTCCCTATCTCGTGGATGAGAGCCAGGAGGTGGCCAAGGCGTATCGCGCCGCCTGCACCCCAGACTTCTTCCTCTTCGACCGCGAGCACCGCCTGGTCTATCGCGGCCAGTTCGACGACAGCCGACCCGGCAATGACGTTCCGGTGACGGGAGCCGACCTGAGGGCGGCCGCCGACGCTGTCATCGAGGGCGACCCGGTGCCACGGGACCAGAAGCCGAGCATCGGGTGCAACATCAAGTGGAAACCCGGAAATGCGCCGGAGTACTTCGCCAGATAATGCGACGGAGCGCGACGAGACCTCCATTCGGGATAGAGCCGTGAACAAGAAAAGAATCATCAGTGTCATCGCAGGAGCAATGCTCTGGGTTCCTAGCCCCAGCTCCGCCCAGGATCGGCTGACCCCCGAGCTGCTGTGGCAACTCAAGCGGGTCTCCGGTCCTGCCGTGTCTCCCGATGGATCCCAATTCGTCTACGGGATCCGGCAATACGATATCGAGGCGAACCGCGGCAGCACCGACCTGTGGATCATGTCCGTTGAGGGCGGGAGTCCGCAGCAACTCACGAATACTCCCGCCAGCGAGTTCAACTACACCTGGCGGCCCGATGGTCGCAGAATCGGGTTCCTCTCGTCACAGAGTGGCTCGGCCCAGTTGTGGGAGATGAACCCCGACGGCTCCGGCGTGAGACAGGTCACCGACATCGACGGAGGTATCGGCAACTTCTCGTACTCGCCGGACAGCGGTCACATCGCCTTCACGAGGGCCGTGATGCTTGACGAGACTGCGAACGAGATCCACCCGGATCTGCCGCTGGCGAACGCTCGCATCATCGACGAGCTGATGTACCGCCACTGGGATACGTGGCACGACTACACGTACAGCCACCTGTTCGTGGCCGCGTACAGCGACGGAGGAGTGGGAGAGCCGATCGATGTCATGCCGGGCGAGCGGCACGACACGCCTCTGAGTCCCTTCGGCGGCGGCGAACAGATCGGCTGGAGCGCAGACGGAAGCAAGATCGCGTACACGAGCAAGAAGATGACGGGAGCTGCGTACGCCGTCAGCACGAACTCAGAGATCTACGTCTACGATCTGGAGAGTCGCTCCACGACCAATCTGACAGACGGGATGATGGGGTATGACACCGAGCCACGGTTCTCCCCCGACGGGCGTCAGATCGCGTGGCTCAGCATGGAGCGCGACGGGTACGAGGCCGACCGCAACAGACTCTTCGTCCAGGAGCTGGCCGGTGGTACACCCCGTGAGTTGACGGTGGGCTTCGACCAGGACGTGCACAGTCCGGAGTGGGGGGCGGACGGTCAGAGCATCTACTTCACGAGCGATGTCCGTGGCACGGTCCAGTTCTACGTGACGTCAGTGCCTGGGGGTCAGACTTCCGCAGGTCAAATCCGGAAGATCACCGACGGCGTCCACAACTACGGCGGGTTCGGCCTGACCAACAGCGCCGGCGGCACAGGCATCATTGCGTCCCGCACCTCCATGTCGGCACCCGCCGACATCTACAGCGTCGATCCCACGACCGGAGCGGCGACGCAGCTCACGTTCGCCAACAGCGACATCCTCGATCGCATCACGATGGGCCGTGTCGAGGAGCGGATCGTCCGAACGACGGATCACGAGGAGATGCCCACGTGGGTTATCTATCCCCCGGGTTTCGATCCCGATCGGCAGTACCCCACCCTGCTCTATGCCAAAGGCGGTCCGCAGGGGGCGATGAGCCAGTCTTTCTCCTATCGGTGGAACTTCCAGATCATGGCGGCCAACGGGTACATCATCATCGCGCCCCAGCGGCGCGGCGCGTCGAGCCTGGGACAGGAATGGGAGGAGCAGATCTCGGGTGACTGGGGCGGCCAGGCGATGCAGGACCTGCTGAACGCGATAGATGACCTGGCGCGCGAACCCTACGTGGACGCGGACAGATTGGGTGCGGTCGGCGCCAGCTTTGGCGGCTACAGCGTCTTCTGGCTCGCGGGCAACCACGCCGGCCGCTTCAAGGCGTTCATCTCGCACGACGGCGTCTTCAACCTGGAGAGCATGTACGGGTCCACCGAGGAGATGTTCTTCGTGAACTTTGACATGGGTGGGCCGTATTGGGAGAACGCCGACAGCTACAGGCGGTTCTCGCCGCACCTGTTCGTCGGGAGTTGGGATACGCCGATCCTCATCGTGCAGGGAGGGCAGGACTTCCGCGTCCCGGAGTCGGAGAGCATGCAGGCGTTCACCGCCGCCCAGCTCAGGGGAATCCCGAGCCGCCTGCTCTATTTCCCCGAGGAGAATCACTGGGTGCTGTCAGCGCAGAACGGGATTCTGTGGCAGAGGACGTTCTTCGACTGGTTGGATCGGTATCTGAAATAGGGCGGCAGGGCTAGGGCTACAGGGCTGATCTCAAGCCGTGTGTCTCGCACTCGCGTGAGACAATATGTAGCAATCGCGCGGTCTTGCGGGTATCCTCTTTGGCCGAGTTTGGTTGTGGGGTAGTCTTTGGCCGAGTTTGGCCGTGGGGTCGCCCGTGTGGTTGGTGGAATGAACCGCTACGGGCCGAAGCGCGTTGCTCTCGCGTACCGCGCCTCAGCATTGCCAGCACAGAAACCCCCGACACAGAAACCCATAGGAGGACCTATGTCACTTCGCATCAACGACACCGCGCCCGACTTCACCGCCGAGACGACGCAAGGGACGATCAGCTTCCACGATTGGATGGGTGACAGTTGGGCCATCCTGTTCTCGCACCCGAAGGACTTCACGCCTGTGTGCACCACCGAGCTCGGCGCGGTCGCGGGCATGCTTGACCAGTTCGCGGCGCGTAACTGCAAAGTGATCGGCATCAGCGTCGACGGAGTGAGCGACCACGAGGCGTGGTCGAAGGACATCGAGTCGTCCCAGGGTCACGCCGTGACGTATCCGCTGATCGGTGATCCTCAGCTCAGTGTCGTGAAATCGTACGACATGCTCCCGGCCGATGCCGGCGAGACGTGTGCGGGCCGCACACCGATGGACAACGCGACGGCCCGCTCGGTGTTCGTCATCGGACCCGACAAGAAGATCAAGGCTACGCTCACCTACCCGATGAGCACCGGGCGTAACTTCGCCGAGATCCTGCGCTTGCTCGACTCGTGCCAGCTGACGGCCGAGCAGCAGCTCGCCACGCCGGCGAACTGGGAGCAGGGTGGTGATGTGATCATCGCGCCGGCGGTGTCTGACGAGGAGGCGAAGGACCGTTTTCCCGATGGTTGGGAGCAGCCGCTGCCGTACATCAGGATCGTTCGCCAGCCGTAGCGGCGCCCGGCACTACCCTCCCCCCCCCCGAAGCCTGCTCCCTCAGAAGGGCATGGACTCGGGGGGAGCTACCGTGCAGGCTTGAACAGGAGCGGCGCGAGGCTCGTCAGCGCGCGGCGCCATACACCCCACGTGTGGCCGCCCGGCGTCTCCTGATACGCAACGGAGACGCCTCGCGCTGCCAACCACTCGGAGAATTGCCGGTTTACCCCGAGTACGAAGTCCTCTGCTCCGGTCGTCATCGAAATCAGTCGGACCCGCTCGAGAGAACCGTCGCCTGCGCCAGGGAACAGTTCATCAAACCTGCCGCCGTACATGATGAGGGCACCGCTCATCGAGACGACCCACCCGAAGCGGTCCGGGTGGTTCATCCCGACATAAAGCGCCTGCGAGCCACCCATCGAGAGACCGGCGATCGCTCGGGAGTCGGGGTCGGCCCGCACGGCGTAGGATTCCTCGACGAGCGGTATCACCTCGCGCAGGAGCGACTCCGCGAACGCGTCCATGAGGGGGCGGTGGTCGATCGGACCCAGCAGTGTGGGCGCGCGTTCGGGCGCGTCCGCGAAGCCGTATCCGAGCGGCATCACCACGAGCATCGGCTCCGCCTGGCCGCGCGCGATGAGGTTGTCGAGAATCACGTGCGCGCGTCCCGCAGTGGTCCACGCGCGCGCGTCGTCCATCACCCCGTGCAGGAGGTACAGCACCGGGTAGCCGGGAGTGGCCCCTTGCTCGTATCCCGGTGGCGTGTACACCCACAGCTCTCGCTCTTCCCCGATGACGTGAGATTCGTACACGTGCCGGCGGAGAGCCCCGGGTGGGGCGTCGCCCTGCTCCCATACGAGCGTGTCGGGACCGGGCACGTGGACGAGACCCTCCTGGCCACCGGTGATGACCGGCTTCCCGAGTGGATTCGCGGGGTCTCCGGCCGGGGTGCCGTCCACGAGAAAATGGTACGTGTAGAAATCGGGGGAGAGTGGGTCGGTCGTGAGACTCCAGACCCCGTCTTCGTTCCGTAACATCGACGTCGGTCCGCTGCCCTCGAGGACGAGCCTCACGTCGTTCGCGTCGGGCGCGCGCCGGCGGAAGGTGACCCGGCCGTCGGTATGTACCTCGGGCGGACCAATCCGGTCCGACGCCTGGTCCTGTCCGGAGGCAGGCGCCATGGCTGCCACCGAGCCGAGCATCGCGAACGCCAGGGCGTAGTACACTGGACGCCGGATCAAGCGTGTCGGCGTTCGCACCGAGAACACCGGGTCCCCGGGACTCACCATCGTGTGTTCACGTTCAAACTGGACCGGTTCCCTGCATAGGAGTGGCATCGCGCTCCCGTCCTAGGGTGCCGTGGCCGGAAAGGAGCGTGAGGGGGTTGCGTCGGCAAGTCCGAAAGCGCGGCTCGCGTGCTCCGGTCCGCCACGCCGTTTGACACTCGCCCTCGCCACTGGCACGCGAACTTCAACTGTCGAGAATCACCACACCGACTGTGGAGAGATTCAACACAGGCATGTTGAGGCTCTGTACATAGCCTCCGTATCAATTCTCCACGGACGCCCTGAATACGCTGTCGAAATCTTCGACAACTCCGCTCACTGACCCTTTGTCGTCGCTACCCCATAAGAGGTTACACCGTAGTCGGTTAGACCCGATGCACAACGTCGCCGCTCCGTGGCATTGCGATTGCCTTGTAAGGAGGCGAATCGCTGAAATGGAGGTTGTCATGGGTGGCGTACTTTTCCTGATTGTGGTCGTTATCGCGCTCACGGCCTACCACTTCCTGGTCGAGCGGCCGCGACGGCGTGCCCTCGAGCTCAAGGGCCCGTATTCGGTACCGCTCCCGTTGACGGATATCGTCGGGAACCTGCCCGATGGGGTCTTCCTCCACCCGACGCTCACCTGGGGTCGCTTGCATCCGGAGGGCGACGTCGAGCTGGGGATCCATCCCCTGTTGCTCGGACTCGTGGGGAAATCGAGCCAGATCGAGCCGCGCGGTGAGCTCGGGAGAATCGAGGAAGGCGACCCGATCGCTCGCATCGTCGCCGGCGATCGAGAGTTGGTCGTTCGCTCGCCCACGGGTGGGCGGATTGTCGCGACCAATCCTCGAGCTACCAGCGACGCGAGCTGGAGCGAAGCGATCTGGGATGAGGGTTGGGTCTGCCGGGTCAGGCCCGACCGGCTTTCCGCCGAGATCGGGAGCTGGCTGATCTCCGATGAGGCGGTGGAGTGGACGAAGCGGAGATACGGAGACATCCGCGACGGCATCCTCGGCCTGACCCCTCATGGCGGATCGGGGCTGATGCTGGCCGACGGAGGAGAAATCCCGGTCGGAGTTCTGACACAGCTCGACGATGAAGCCTGGCAACGGTTCGAGAAGGATTTCCTGGGCTCCACCTGACGAGCGGGGCAGCACTCAGCAGGCGGCTCAGTCGTTCGGCTGAAAGATCCAGCTGACAGATCGCCGGGGGATTCATGGATAGAAGAACCGCTGTCAAGACGCTCTGCGTCGCGAGTGGCTCGGCCCTCGTCGGAAAGAACCTCGCGGGCCAGGAGGTCGAGGGGCCCGCCAACGGTACCGACCCGATGGCCGTCCTGGTGGACACCACGATGTGCGCGGGCTGCCGCATGTGCGAGTTCGCGTGCGCCGAGGCGAACGGCCTTCCGAAGCCCTCCAGCGAGATCGACTTCAGTGAGGAGCGTCTCACCTCCGAGACTCAATTGAGCGTCATCAACCGCTACGAGACGAGCGGGGGCAAGGTCTTCGTCAAGAGGCAATGCATGCACTGCCTCCGGCCAGCTTGCGCCTCCGCGTGCTTGACCAGGGCCATGCAGAAGACGCCCGAAGGACCTGTCGTGTGGCGGGAGGACAAATGCATGGGATGCCGGTTCTGCATGGTCTCCTGTCCGTTCGACGTGCCGAAGTTCGAGTACGACAGCGCCAATCCCCGCATCCTCAAGTGCGGGATGTGCTGGGAACGGCTCCAGGAAGGCGAGGTGCCGGCCTGCGTGAAGAACTGCCCGGTCAAAGCGGTCACGTTCGGCCCCCGGTCGGAGATGATCGAGGAGGCACGCCGGCGCATCTACGAGAAGCCCGACCGGTACGTGCACCACATTTACGGCGAGCACGAGGCGGGCGGGACCTCCTGGCTCTATCTGGCCTCGGTGCCGTTCGAGGAGCTGGGCTTCCGGTCGGATCTCGGGACAACGCCATATCCGGATCGTACGCGTGAGTTCCTGTATGCGGTTCCGTTCGTCCTTACGGTGGTGCCGCCCTTCCTGCTGGCCCTGAGCAGGGCCTCGAGGAAGGAGAAATCGGCCGAATCGGCCGAGCCGGAGGAGTGATCATGGAGAGCAAGCTTGTTGCTGCGAGCGAAGCGAGGGGCCTTGCTGTCCACCCAGACCACCTCAGCGCTTCCACCCTGCTCGGCGAGCTCGGTCGCTTCGCCCGGTTCATGTTGCAGGAGCTTCAGCCGAAGGGGCGGCTTATCACGCCATTCAACGTGATCAGTGGCGTCATCGTTCTGCTCACGATCGGCCTGCTGGTGATCCGGTTCACGCAGGGCCTCGGATCGATCACCAACCTCTCCCAGGACAGCCCCTGGGGTCTGTGGATCGGCTTCGACGTGATTACGGGTGTGGCGTTCGCCGGCGGGGCCTACGTGATCAGCTTCATCGTCTATGTCATGAACCAGGAGAAGTACCGGCCGATCGCGCGAGTCACGATCCTGAACGGCTTCCTCGCCTACGTGTTCTATGCCGGCGCTTTGCTGCTCGACCTCGGCCGACCCTGGAAGGTCGTAAACCCGATCATCGGGAACTCGTTCGGCGTCAGCTCCGTAATGTTCCTCGTCGCCTGGCACTTCCTCCTGTACATGGTGGCCGAGTTCGTCGAGTTCTCGCCCGTGATCGCCGAGTGGGCCGGATGGCCGAAGCTCAGGAAGCGGCTGCACACCCTCACCCTGGGCGCCGTCGTGTTCGGCATCACCCTGTCGCTCCTACACCAGTCCGGGCTCGGCGCCCTGTTCCTGATGGCCCAGGACAAGGTGCATCCGCTCTGGTACTCCCAGTTCATCCCGATCCTCTTCCTCATCTCGAGCATCTTCGCGGGTCTCTCGATGGTGATCTTCGAGGGTACGATCACCCACAAGGTCTTCCACCACCGGGTCGGCGAGCGGCTGGAGCGCACGTATCCCGACATCCTGACCGGGTTAGCGAAGATCTGCGCGGGCACGATGTTCGTGTACCTCTTCCTCCAACTTCTCGTCTTCGTGCACGAGCAGCGCTGGGCCTACCTCGGCACGGGGTGGGGCGCGTGGTATCTGTTGGAGCTTGTGGGGTTCGTCGCCCTGCCGGTCTTCCTCTTCCTGCACGGCCACAACCACGGAAGACTCGGCATGATTCGAGTCGCGGCGATTCTGACCCTCGCGGGAATCGTCCTCAACCGTCTGAACGTCTCGGTCATCGCCTACCGTTGGTACGCCCCGATGCCTTACCTGCCGAGCTGGCAAGAGGTCGTGGTTACCCTCGGGGTGATCTCGGCCGAGATCTGGGTCTTCCGTTGGGTCGTGAATCGCATGCCGGTCTTAGACCGCGCGTTCTCGACTTGGACGCGGGAGTCACCGTTCGGGTCGGAGGCTCCTGCGGCAGTACCGGCCACGATGTGAGGTGAGACCATGGAGAACCTCGTAGATCCGTTTGCGACGAAAGGCTTCGAGTACCTGATCGCCGTCGCCTTCCTTCTGCTTCTCGTCGGATTCTGGAAGGTGCTGAGCCTGCCGGCCGGGCTGGCGCAGCATCCCGTCGGCCGATTCGCCACCGCCGCGGCATTCAGGCCCGCACCGGAAGGGTGGTTCGCTCTTCGGGATGGACACTTCTTCCACCAGGGGCACACGTGGGCCGCCCCGGAGGGTGCAGCCGCGGAGGGCGCAGACGTCGTCAGGGTCGGAATGGACGACTTCGCCCAGAAGCTCCTCGGCGAACCGAGCTCGATCGACCTCCCGCCGATCGGGACCGAACTGCATCAGGGTCAGCGCGCGTGGAGGGTCGGGGTCGACTCCGGCGCGGTCTCCATGGTCTCTCCGGTCGATGGCGTGGTTTTGGCCGTGAACCCCGAGGTCGACGATCAGCCGCTGCTGGTGACGCGTGCCCCGTACGACGACGGCTGGCTGATGAAGGTGCGCGTCGGCGACCCGGCGACCTTCCGTAAGAACCTCCTTTCCGGGCGGCTAGCGATGGCGTGGATGGAGGATACGAAGGAGCGACTCCGGACCTTTTCGTCCGCCACGCTCGGTGTGTTGTTGCCGGACGGCGGTGTGCCCGTGCAAGGCTTTGCTCGCGCACTCTCGCCGGACGGATGGGTCGAGCTCGCCGAGGAATTCCTGCTGAGCAAGTAGCGATGAGACGCACGACTTCGATCAAGCGCAAGCAACAGGAGCCGCCCTGTCTCTGGGTCCTGGCGGGCGTGTTGAACTACCGCCTCTGCGACCGCGCCTACGAGTGCGAGGGCTGTGAGCTGTTCCATGCGCTGGCCGGGGGCGGCATTCATGCCGGATGCAAAGCCGATGCGCCGGTGTCTCCGCCAGGTCTAGACGCCACACGGCCCGCTGCGCCCGCCGGCTCCGCTTCGTGGACCGAGGAGCAGATCACCTCCCATCTCTACCACGTGCTCGAAGACTGCCCACTGTATCTGGATCGTTATTACCGGCCGCCGCACTTCTGGCTGCGTGACGAGGACGAGGGCAAGGTGCAGGTAGGGCTCGCCACTCACGTACTCCGCATTCTCAGCCCCATCGATGGCATCGTCACGCCCTGCGTCGGACTTCACCTCAAGCGAGATCAACCCTGTGGCTGGATCACCCGCAACGGTATGGCGATCTCTCTCTCCATGCCTATATCCGGCGTCGTCAGCGCGGTGAACGATTCGTCCTTTTCCCTTGGAGAAGCCCGGCCGGATTCCGGCGACCCCTGGCTCTTCCGAGTAGAGTCCAGCGAGCCTCTGTCTGAGGTCGAGGATCTCCTTCGGGGCGAGGAGATGCTGCTCTGGTATCTGGAAAGTATCGGCACGCTGAAGCGATACCTGCGTGAGGCCGTGTCCTCTTCCACTACCGAGATGTTGGGCCCGGTCCTGGCCGACGGTGGTGCGCGAGAATTCTGCCTCGAGGATGTCCTCGGACGGGCCCGATTCGAAAGATTGATGGAGGAGATCGGCTGAATCCGGGGTCGATCGTCGATAGACCACCGGCTGCTTCTAGGTGAGATTCGTGGTAAATTTAGGAGGTTCGGTTCACGGCAAGACGCCCGCGAGGCACAATGGCTGATCGGCCGACGCTCGCTTCCATAAGCTCTTCGCTGAGCTTCCGGCTCTTCCTCATCCTCCTCCTGACGATCCTGGGTGTCTTCCTCACCTACAGCACCCTCACGATCCGCCGTGAACGGCGCATGACCGAGGATCTCGTCAAGGCGGAGGCCTTCAGGGCGAGCGACTTCATCCGGCAGAGTCTGCGGTCCTGCATGATGGAGAACGATCGAGCTTGCATACGGCGCGACATCTCGCTTCTCGGGAACGAGCCGGGTGTCGAGGCGATTCGCATCTACAACAAGGAAGGGGAGATCACCTTCTCCAGCGTGGAGGGTGAAGTCCATTCCCGGGTCGATGAGCAGGCGGAGCCCTGTCGAGTCTGCCATGCCACCCAGGAGCCTCTGGTGGAGGTGCCGACGGTCGAGCTCGCGCGCATGTCCGTGGGGAGAGACGAGCACGACCACCGGCTTCTCAGGGTTCTGAATCCGATCCTGAACACCACCGGCTGTTCGGAGAACTGCCATGCTCACCCCGCCGGCCAGTCGGTCCTCGGCGTGCTGGACGTTCAGCTGCCGATGGCGGTGGTGGACGAAGCGATCATGGCGGCGTCGAGGCGGAGCAACACCGTGGCTGCCGGTCTCATCCTCCTCGCGACGCTGCTGACCGCGGGCATCGTCTACTGGGCGGTTTACCTTCCCACCCGAAAGCTGCGGGCGGGCACCGAGGCGTTGGCTGCCGGTAAGCTGGACGTGGAGATCGATCTCGACCGCTCCGATGAGCTCGGCCAACTGGCCAGCTCCTTCAACCTGATGGCGCGCAATCTCAGATCCGCCTACGAGGAGCTCAGAGACTGGTCCGAGACGCTGGAGGAGCGTGTCAGCGAGAAGACAGCGGCACTCGAGGAAGTCAACCGCCAGATGATCCAGGTGGAGAAGTCGGCTTCCGTCGGAAGGATGGCGGCGACGGTGGCGCACGAGCTCAACAACCCGCTGTCCGGCATCGTCACCTACGCCAAGCTCCTCGCGCGCAAGGTGGCGAAGCAGCTTCCGGAAGGACCTGAGAAGGACAGGGTCATAGAAGACTTGGAATTGATTCGCGCGGAGTCGATGCGCTGCGGACAGATCGTGCACGACCTCCTCACGTACGCTCGCGGAGGGTCACACGAGCTTGAACAGGAGCATCTCCACGCGCTTGTCGAGCGTGCCCTCAAGCTGACGGCGCATCATATGGAGCTCGGTCACGTGACGGTGGGAGAAAAGCTCGAGCTCGCCGATGACCGGGTCGTGTGCGACGGTGACCAGATCGTTCAGGCTTTGCTCGCGCTACTCATCAACGCCGGCGAAGCAATGCTCGAGGGCGGCCAGCTGACCGTCAGCACTCGCGAGGCGCCGGATGATCCCGCGGTCATAGAGCTGGTCGTGAGCGACACCGGCGTTGGCATCCCGCGGGCTATCCAGGACCGGATCTTCGACCCCTTCTTCAGCACGAAGGCGGATGCCAAGGGGGTCGGCCTCGGTCTAGCGGTGGTGTATGGAATCGTCAAGCGACACGGTGGGACGATCAGCGTCGAATCTGCTCCCGGAAGCGGTGCCACCTTCACGATCGACCTCCCGCGAGAACCTTCAGCTTCCGGAAACAGCACCACCTTGACGATCGACATCCGCGAGAACCTTCAGCTCCCGGGAGTGGCGCCAACTTGACGATCGAAATCCCGCGAGACCCGTCAGCCGCGACGTCAGTGAGAGAAACAGGACCGTCACCTGGCTGGGTAGCATGAATAAGAAGAGAATTCTGATAGTGGACGATGAGATGTCCGTCAGGAGATCGCTCGAAGAGTGGTTTCTGGAGGACGGCTTCGAGGTCGAGACGGCCGAGGACGGCGAGGCAGCTCTGCGTATGATGCACGCCGCCGGGCCGTTCGACGTCTTCGTGATCGACATCAGGATGCCTGGGATGGACGGCATCGCCCTGCAGAAGCGGCTGCATGAGGTCGATAAGGACGCGAACATCATAATCTTGACAGCTTTCGCATCCGTCGACACGGCCGTCGAAGCGCTGAAGCTGGGTGCATTCGATTACATCACCAAGCCTGTGGATCCGGACGATCTTTCGCACGCGGTGCGGAACGCTCTGAGGCAGAGGGAGCTGAGCGAAGAGAACCTTCGCCTACGGGACAAGGTCACCGAACTGAGTCTCTCGTCTCCGATCATCGGCGAGAGCTCGAAGATGCGTCAGATCATGGAGACGATCGATGCGGTTGCGGAGACGGACGCGACCGTGGTCGTACGCGGAGAAAGTGGAACGGGGAAGGAACTCATCGCTCGCGCCATACACGCGCAGAGCCCGCGGCGGTTCTTTCCGATTATCGCCGTGAACTGCGGATCGATCCCCGATACTCTCCTGGAGAGCGAGCTCTTCGGTCACGAAAAGGGAGCGTTTACGGGTGCCCAGTATCGCCGTAAAGGGAAGCTCGAGCTCGCGAACGGAGGCACGCTGTTCCTCGATGAGATCGGGGATATCCCCGCGCAGATGCAGATCGACCTGCTTCGCGTCCTCGAGACCAGGAGCTTTACGCGGCTCGGCGGCAATCAGGAGATAACCTCGGACTTCCGTCTCGTGTGTGCGACGAACCAGGACCTGGAAGACCTCGTCAAGGAGGGCTCGCTCAGAGAAGACCTCTACTATCGCGTAAACGTGTTCACTATCGACGTACCGCCACTGCGTGAGCGACCCGAGGACATACCGCTGCTCGCGAGGTTCTTCGTGGAGAAGTACGCCCGTGCGATGGCCAAGCCCCTCAAGGAGATCGCCCCCGAGGCCGAGGCCGTCCTGCTCGACTACGACTGGCCGGGCAACGTGCGAGAGCTGGAGAACGCGATCGAGCGCGCCCTCGTGATCGGTAAGCACCCCGATCTTCAGCCCGCTGACCTCCCGCTCCGGGTTGAGCGGGAGGCGAAGAAACCAGGCGCGCTCGCGCTAGCGGCCGTGGAGGAATCCCACATCCGGAGGGTGCTGCGAGAAAGGGGAGGTAATGTCACCCATGCCGCCAAGGCGCTGGGCGTCGACCGCGGCACCTTGTACAACAAAATGAGACGTTACGGCATCGAGCGTGAGTAGTGGCCAGGGTTATCTACGTCGCGTCGCTGAACGGCTATAGGCCTCTAGGAGGCAAACTGGTTCCGCGCCTGGCCGAATCGCTTCCCGCTCAGCTCGAACAGCTTTCCGTAAACTTCGACCTGGCGGCCTACTACTCTCCACAGAGAGGCCAGTACAACGCCACTCTGATCCTGGCACACCTGCTTCGCCACCTCCCGGAGGCTGACGCCAAGATCATCGGCCTCACAAACGTCGATCTCTTCATTCCCGTCCTTACGTTCGTTTTCGGACAGGCACAGCTGAACGGCCCGGGCGCCGTCGTGTCCACGCACCGGCTTCGGAACGAGTACTACGGTCTACCCTCCAGCGCGTCACTCCTCCACGATCGAACGGTAAAGGAGATCGTCCACGAGCTCGGGCACACGTTCGGCCTCGTGCACTGCCAGGACTACTCGTGCGTGATGCACGCTTCGACCTATGTGGAGGAGGTCGATCTCAAGGAGGCGCGGTACTGCTCGGACTGCTCGGCACAGCTCAGGGACTGAGCTCCGGCGACCCACGATCCGGGCAAGCGCCCCCCCTTCGAGAGAGGCCAGGGCGATTTTCAGCCGCTCTCTGTAGGCTTGTCCTCGTCGGTGTCCTCGGGGGCGAAGCGGTCTTGGATGTCCTCAGCCGCCTCGGCGAAGGTGACCCCCTCCGACCTCATCGAGATCCAGCCGCCGTACGCGATGCCCGCCGCAGCGATGAGCCCGAGGAAGATGCCGAACTTGCGAGCGATTCCTACTCCGCCTCCAGGTCCGGGCACATCCAGAATCCGGTAGAAGATCAGGAAAGTGGAGAGGATGCCCAGCGCGGCTGTCAGCGCGCTGGCAGAGACCGGAAGCCGGATCTTTCGCCCCATAGCTGTGGCCACGGCGAGCCCGACGGCGACCACGACCGTGATGAACAGGATGAGGTCGATCACCTCGAACGCCTCGAACGCGTTGAAGTTGAAGTCCTGTCCGGACATTTCGGCGAGTCCGCGTACCTCCGCGGGGATGTCGACGCCGAACCAGCTGAACATGATCATGATCAGGAACAGGGCGATCCCGGCGAACGCGGCCATCCGCTCGCCTCGTCCAAGCTTGCTCAGGTCCATTTTGCCTCCTTCGCCATGTCACGTTCGATGGTGCGCCACGCCAATGCGCGGGCTCGCGGCCCCAGCTTCGTGCTAGATCCCGTTCACGCGCAAGTCATCCGCTCGTGGGCCGCCAGAGTCTTGCCGGCCGTGCGCTCGATCCACACCCTGGTCCACACAGAATTGCGTGTCCGCTAGCTAGCCTTTTCCCAAAGCTGCTGATGCTCTCTGGCAATACCGAGCCGCGAAGAGAGGCCTGACGTCATATGCGGCTGACCCCCGTCGACCTCGTCATCATCGCCATCTACGGCGCCGTGGTCATGGCCATCGGGATCGTGTTCGCTCGGCGAGCGGGGCGAAGCGTCGAGGACTATTTCCTGGCCGGCCGCACGCTCCCGTGGTGGATCGCCGGCACGTCGCTCGCCGCCACGTGGTTCGCGGCCGACGCCCCGCTTGCTACAGCCGGAATCGTCCGCGAGCGGGGTCTGTACGCGAACTGGCTGTGGTGGTACGAGGGCACCGGCGTGATCATGCTGGCCTTCTTCTACGCCAAGCTGTGGCGACGCGCCGGGATCGTGACCGATGCCGAGCTCATCGAGCTGCGCTACTCGGGCAAACCGGCGGCGGTCCTTCGTGGCTTCTCGGCCCTCTACCACGGCGTGCTCAGGAATGCGGTCGTGATGGGCTGGGTCATGCTCGCCATGGTCAAGTTCAGCCAGGTGCTGCTCGGTTGGGATCCCGCGTTCACCCTCACCGTCTGCGTGATCGCGGCGTTGATCTATACCGCCGCCGCCGGACTCTGGGGCGTCGTGGCGACCGACCTGCTCCAGTTCGTCGTCGGCATGCTGGGCTCGGTGATCCTGGCCGGCATCGTCCTGTCCGTCACCGGGGGTCCCGTCGCGATGGCGGAGGCGGTTCGCGCGCTGCCTGAAGCCGGCCCCGCCGTGCTCGATCTGGTCCCGAACTCGGCGCATGTCGGACCGCTCGAATTCGGCTCCTTCGTCTGTCTGATCCTGTTCCTGTGGGTTCGAAGCGGTCAGGGGGACGGGTATGTCGCGCAGCGTCTGTTCGCATCCGGGGACGAGCGGCAGTCGATGATGTCGGCGCTGTGGTTCGCGTTCGCCGGCATCGTGCTGATGACGTGGCCCTGGATCATCGTGGGATTGGGGTCGCTGCTCGTGTTGCCGGCCTCGTCCGCCGGGGCCGCGCTGGCCGCCGATCCCGAGCTCGCCTACCCGATGATGATCGGCGAGCTGATGCCCGTCGGGCTGCGGGGACTCGTGGTTGCAGCCTTTCTCGCCGCCTTCATGAGCACGATGGACACCCACCTGTGCTGGGGCGCGTCCTATCTCGTCAATGACGTGTACCGGCGGTTCATGCGACGGGGCGCCGACGAGATCCACTACGTGCGCGCTTCACGGATCGCGGTGGCGCTTCTGGCAGTGGTGGCCGCACTCGCGGCGTGGCAGATGACCTCCATCCAACGCGCGTGGATCTACGTCATCGAGCTCACGGCCGGAATCGCGTTCGTGTGGCTGCTCAGGTGGTACTGGTGGCGGGTCAACGCCTGGGCCGAGATCACCGCGATGTCCGGGTCCGTCGTGCTGGCGAACGGCGGAATGCTGGTCGAGCTGGCCCATCGCGCCGGTCTCGCGCCGACCGCGTTCGCCGAGTCGGCCGCGGTCTTCTACGGGACGGAGTACGACTTCGTCCGGGCGACCTTCATTGTCCTTGCCTGTACGATCCTCTGGGTCACCGTCGCCCTACTCACGCCGCCCGACGATCCGAAGGTGCTGGAGGCGTTCTACCGAAAGGTGCGTCCCGGCGGGTGGTGGGGTCCCGTATCGCGGGTGGCGGACGATGTGGTTGCCGATGGCTCGACCCGGGACCGATGGTTGGGATTCTTCCTCGGCACCGTGTTCCTGTACACTTCGCTTCTCGGCGTCGGGTACAGCCTCACCGGGCGACCGGGAGCGGGAGCCACATTGATAGCCCTCTCGGGCATCGCGGCTCTCCTCGCGCTTCGAGTGGGGCGGCGGGAGGCGGGGATTACCGCGTGACGACGAACTCTTAACCGACGAGAACCCGATGAAGCTCAAGATCGCACTTGTCGGCGCGGGGAGCCGAGAGTTCGGACCCGCGACCGTGGCGGACATCCTGCTCAGCGATCCTGTTTGCGAGCGCGACCTCCACCTGGCGCTCATGGATCTCGACGCGTCGGGGCTCGAAGGGACCCTTGCCTACGCTCGCGCCTGCGCCGATGGGCTCGACCGGGAGGTCGGCATTGAGACCACGACATCACTGGAGGACGCGCTCCAAGACGCCGACTACGTGATCCTGTCGATCGAGCGGAGACGATATTTTTACTGGTCGCAGGACTTTCACGTCCCCCGTAAGCTCGGCTTCCGGCAGATCTACGGGGAGAACGGAGGACCGGGCGGGCTCTTCCACACGCTCCGCGGCATGGGGCCGTGCGTGGAAGTGGCACGCACGATGGACAGGGTCTGCCCGGAGGCGTGGCTTCTAAACTACACGAACCCGCTCACGAAGCTGTGCGAACAGCTGACTCGATCGAGCGGTGTGACCACGGTCGGGCTGTGTCACGGCGTATTCGGGGGCATGAAACAGGTCGCCGCCTTCCTCGAGCAACCCGTAGACGAGATCGAGTTCGAGGCGTGCGGGCTCAACCACTTCACCTGGTTCACGTCGATCCGCGACCGCGCGAGCGGCGAGGACCTGTACCCCGAGCTCCGGAAACGAGAGCGCCGCGCGCACTGGCTGTCCGATTGGGACGAGATCGCCCTGAGCCGGACGCTGTTTCGCGTCTTCGGGCTGTATCCGTCCCCGGGCGCCAATCACATCGGCGAGTACATCGGGTGGGCCCAGGGCTTTCTCGCCAGCAGCCCGCTCCAGTTCTTCTATGACGCGGCGGAGCTGGAGCCCTGGAAGGACGACCGCGTGCCGCCATGGATCTACAACTTGGAAGAGCAGCCCACCGGCATCCCGCTCTACCACCCCACCACGGAAGGCCGGTTGCGCCCGAGCCCGAGAGGGATCGGGGATCCGGCGGCGCCGACGCCCTCCGGCGAGCTCGCGATTCCGCTCATCGAGGGCGTGACATGCGGCGTGGCGCACCGCCTGGACGCGGTGAACGTCCCCAATCGGGGCTATGTGCGGGGGCTGCCCGAGGGATCGATCGTCGAGGTCCCCGCGCGCGCAGACGATGCGGGCCTCACCCCCTTGGAAGTCCCCGATCTGCCCGAAGGGGTGCTGGCGTTGCTGCGGCCGCAGATCTCGATCAATCGCCTGTTGTGCGAAGCGTTCGAGGAGGGTTCGCGAGACAAGCTGCTACAGGCGCTGCTGCTCGACCCCACCACGCCCTCGTACCAGAACGCGGTTCATCTCATCAACGAGATGTGCGACCTACAGAAGGACGTGCTTCCGGCACTGGAGTGGCGCCGCTAGGCCGGCACGGGGGCAGGGTCGCGCGGATCGGCAGGTACCGGTGGGCTGGACGGGACGTTTCAGCTGAAACGTCCGCGAGAGCTCAGGCGCCTTTCGCGGTACCGCCCGCGTCCGCCTCCAGCCGTTGCCGCGCAACCTCCATCTCCAGGTAGTACTCACGGCGCTGAAGCCGGGATGCCGCTGCTTCGTCAACGAGGATCATCACGTCTCGATGGAGCTGTAGGGCCGAAGCCGGCACCTGAGCGGTGACCGGTCCCTCCACCGTGTCGCGGATCGCCGGGGCCTTCGCTTCACCCAGGGCGAGGAGCAGACACGACTTCGCTTCGAGAATCGTTCCCACTCCCATGGTGAGCGCCACGCGTGGCAGCTCTTCCGGATCTTCGAGCGATGGCGCGTTCGCCTCGAATGTCTCTCGCGTGAGGGTCTTTACCCGGGTGCGACTGCCGAGCGACGAGCCCGGCTCGTTGAAGCCGATGTGTCCGTTGGATCCGATACCGAGAACCTGCAGGTCGATTCCACCGGCCTCGCGGATGGCTTCCTCGTAGGACTCACACGCGAGTTGAAGATCCTCGGCTCTGCCATTCGGCACGTGTGTATTCGCCGCATCGATGTCCACGTGATCGAAGAGATTCTGGCGCATGTAGGCCGTGTAGCTCTCCGGGTGGTGGGGCTGGAGTCCGATGTACTCGTCCAGGTTGAAGGTGACCACGCGCGAAAACGAGAGACCCTCCTCGCGGTGTCTTCGAACGAGCTCGCCGTACAAGGCGAGCGGCGTTCGGCCGGTCGGAAGACCGAGGACGCAGCCGGGTGACCGGCGAATCAGGTCGGCGACGCGCCCCGCCGCCCGGAGGGCGACCGCCCCGGCATTGGGCTCGATGATGATTCGCATCTGGCCTCCAATGGTGCTCCGTTCCGACGTTCCCTGGGACCTCGAAGCTCGGGGGCTGGCTCAGATGAGCCTGCCGGCGAATTCGCCGGCGTTGCGCACGAATATCGTGGTCCTCAATCCGTCCGCGAGCTGTTCCATGCGGTGAGAATACTCGGCTTCCGTGCCCGGGGCCGGCTCCTGCAGGCCGAAGAACACGATGTCCGCTTCCTCGCTGTGCTTGTGGATGATGTCCGCAATCGACTGGTCGGGCCGTCTCATGATGATGTCCGTGTCCGCCCGTATGCGTACTTCCTCCAGTAAATGCTCCAGGGCCCGCGACTGCAGCTCCTGCTCTTCCTCATCGCGGGCGATCGAGCGCACCAGCACTCGCGCATCGGCCCACTCCGTGTTGAGTCTCATGAGGTACGCCAGGAGCAACATCAGGTCGCCATTGTGCTGGAGCCCGCCCCACCAGAGATCGATCCGCTTTTCCCGCCCCGGCTCGGGGCCCCCGTTCAGGCGCACGATCACCGTGCTCATCCCCACCTTCGACAGCGCTCGCACGATCCGCAGCCACGCTTCGAGCCGGCCCGCCTTCGTGGGCCAACCGACGATGATCGTATTGGACTGGAGGCCCGCGATCCCGTTCGCCTGGGCCGCACCGATGACGCCGCTCTCGAATTCCCTTACAACGTCGATCTTGCTGAACGCCAGAAGCCCGGCGTCGGCCAGAGATCGCTCCATCTCCCTGTGACGGCGGTCGGTGTCCACATCGTCGATGATAAGATCGGCTTCGACGAGCTGAATGGCCGTTATCAAGCCTTTTCGCTGAGCGAACCAGGTCGCCAGCCTGACGAGACCGATGCGCTTCTCGGGGTCACCGACGAAGACCAGGATGTGGGGCCGCCAGTTCCTTGGATCATGTTCGTGCCGCCGCAAACGGAGCAATGCGAACCGCGCGATTTGCATCCAGATGCCCGCCCGTGCATCCCCCCAGCGCCTCTGCATGGCCCGGCGTCGAAGGTAGGTGTACAGGGCCAACTCCAGGATCACCGCCACGAGGCACGCCACGGGATTGATCAGCAGCATGACGATCACGGCACCAGCCGATCCCAAGAGCGAGACCGCCCAGGGGACGTTGAGCGTAGGCCGATAGGACGGATCGCCGGCCCAACGCTCGGCTGCCGCACTCAGATTGATCGCCACGTACAGGGTAAGGAACAGGATCGTGACGAACTGGGCTACCGCGTTGAGCCCGCCGAGCGCCACCGCAGCGAGGGCGATGGCGCCACTGATCCAGGTGGCGATCGTGGGCTGCCCGGTCTTCGAGACCCGAGACAGGAAGCGAGGAGCCAGTCCATCCTTCGCCAGAGCCTGCAAGACGCGGGGTCCGCCGAGGACACTGCCGAACGCCGAGGATAGGATGGCTCCCAACATCCCGGGAAAGACCAGCCAGGCCCCCAGTAGCGCCACCCCGGTCCACGCGGCCACACCGGGTCTCGCGAGATCACCGAGAGCGAGCCGCGCCGAGCTCCCGAGAAGGATGGGAATCAGGAGGTACAGGGCGGTGCCCGTCCCCACGGCGAGCAGAGTGCCGCGCGGGATCGATTTTCGGGGCTCCCTCAGGTCACCGCTCAGGCCGATTCCCGCTGTGAACCCCGTAACCGCCGGGAAGAACACCGCGAACACGTACCAGAACCCTTCCGGAGCAGTTCGGTAGCTGGCGGTTAGCTCGGGCGCGCGAAAACCACCTTCCAGCACCCCGCCGGTCAGCGCGAGCAGCGAGACTCCCACTGCCACCATGATCGGGATCTGGAGCCTCAGAGCGAGCCCCGCGCTCCTGCCGGCTACTGCGGTGATCGCCACGACGGTGACCGCGGCCACGAGCTGCACAGGGGTCGCGAATCCCACGCTCGGAGCGCCCGGCCAAAGGGTGAGAACGGCTTCGGCGAGGCCGTAGCTGTAGAAGGTGATGCTCAGGGTCCGGCACAGGAAAAGCGGAATGCCGATCGCCCCGCCCATCTCCAGACCCAGGCTGCGGGCGACCATGAAGTACTCGCCCCCCACACCCACCCTCATGTTGGTGGCCAGGGCCGAGGCGCTGAGGGCGGTGACGAAGGTGACGGAACTCGCGAGAAGGACGATGAGCAGGGTCAGGGGTAGGCCCACGTTCCCGACGACCCACCCGAACCTCAGATACATGATCAGACCGAGGATGGTCAGGACGCTCGGGGTGTAGACCCCTAGGAACGTTCCGAATCTCTCGGCGGGTTGTGGCTCCGGCTCGGGCTGCGCCCCGGATATCGTCACGCGACCTTCTGGTAAGATTCGACTTCGGGTCCGCTCTACTTCGACCCGAGTGACCGGGGATGGTAATCACCGGACACGTCGGCCGTAAGATGAAGAGGGAGAAGCAAGACAGTAGCGCTGTTGCAGGCCCGGATCGACAGGGTTCACATTCTCGCGTGACACCCGGACAAACGACCCCTTTGCTTCTCCGATTGCCACTGCCGGTCGCGAACGAGGTGTCACCGTGCGGACGGACGGGACCTCCGAGGGAGTGAGCGAGCGACATGAATCATCGAGCGCTGGGCACCACGGGATACGAGGTCGGTGAGATCGGCTTCGGTGGGTGGGGCCTCGGGGCCGACATGTGGCGCGGCGTGGATGACTCCGAGGGAGTCGACGCGCTTCGTGAGGCGTTCGATAAGGGCGTGACGTTCTTCGATACGGCGCTGGTGTACGGCACCGGCCACAGCGAGTGTCTGATGGGCGAGGTGCTTCGGGAGGAGATCCGTAACGGTGACATCGTCGTCGCCACCAAAGTCCCGCCGCTCAACGATGAATGGCCTGGCGATGCGAACAGCTCCGTCGCCGAGACCTTTCCCGCGCGACATCTCTCCGCGTGTACGGAAGAATCGCTCACGAACCTTGGCGTCGATGCCCTGTCGCTCCAGCAACTCCACGTGTGGCACGACGCCTGGCTCGACGATCCGGAGTGGGCTGCGTCCCGGGAGCGGATGGTCCGCCTCAAAGAGGAAGGAAAGGTCCTGCACTGGGGAATCTCGATCAACGACCACGCGCCGGAGACCGCGCTTCGAGCGCTGGCGGATCCGGTCTTCGAGACCGCTCAGGTCATCTACAACATCTACGATCGTTCGGCCGAAGTGGCGTTGTTCAAGCTCGCGAGGACGAAGCCCCTCGGCGTGATCGTCCGCGTTCCGTTCGATGAAGGCGCGCTCACCGGGCGCATCCGATCCGACACGGTGTTTCCAGCCGGGGACTGGCGAGAACTGTACTTCCTCGGCGACCGGCGCGCTGTGGCCGAACGGAGGGCGGAGGCCCTGGCCCGACTGCTCGATGACGAGGTGCAGACGCTGCCGGAGCTGGCGCTCCGATTCTGTTTGTCGTCAGCGGAGGTGTCGACGGTGATCCCCGGGATGCGGCGGGCCGAACATGTTCGGTTGAACGTCACGGCGTCGGAGAAGGGTCCGCTGTCTCACGGCATGCTGTCCCGGCTCGAAGGACACGCCTGGGACAAGAACTGGTACCCGGCCTAGGTGGGGTCTGCTGTCATGAAGTCAGCAGCCCGCACAGGACCATCGGCCGTGATGGGGCTCATGTTGCTGCTTCACGTCGGGTGCGGGACTCAGGCATCGGTGGACTCCCTGCATGAGCGACTCAAGGTCGTCCACAAGGGCGAGCACGATGAGGTGGAAGTCGGGAGCAGGTACGTCGGCTTGGAGTTGATGAACGGGTCACCCCTGCTCAATCGGATCAGCTTCTACTATCCCGTGGCAAACAGCGTGGACCTGACCCGCGACTACTGGAATCGCGGCGAGCACCCATCCCTTTTCTTGGGAATCAAGTCAGGTAATGCGGCGAAGGAGTGGCTCGGCCTCGAGCCGTGGCAGTACGAGCTGACACCGTATTCGGTCGCGTATACCCGGCAGGATGACACGAAGGCCGTCACGGTCAGCTACGATTTCATGGAGACGTCCCCGGCATTCAGACTCAGGATTGTCGTCAGGAATCTGGGCGATCACCCGCTGCCGATCGAATTGTACACCCACCTCGAAGCGACCCAGCGTACGAGCCATACCTACGCCATCAACGAGAGCGCCTGGACAGAACACGTAGAAACCAGTGAGACCATCTATGTGAATTATGGAGCTCCGGAGACGGGGCCGAACCAGCTGTTCGTCACCAACGTGGGTGACATGCCTTCCAGCTTCAGCACGCGGTCGCGAACCCTGGGGGAGGCCGGTTCCGTGCCCGGATGGTGGGCGACACACGACTCGGGCCTACCGGGGGAAACCATACCTCGGGGCGAGCTCGACAGACCGGCTGCAGCGTTCCAGTACCACAAGGTCATCGAGCCGGACGACGCACTCGAGGTGGAACAATTGATCGGATCGACGCGGCCCGGCGAGGCGGAGCCTATGGCGGAAGCCCTTCGGGCGTCTTACAGGGACGAGATATCCAACTACCGCGAGTCCATACTGGGAGCAGCCTACGCGAGTGGAAACCTTCGCACGTTAGACCGGGCGCTCGATCACAGCGTCAGCTGGGCACAGGCGATTCTGGCGACGAACATCCATTACCTCGATGGATCCTTCGTCCCAATGCCGGCGCCTGCCGAGTACAACTTCTATTTCACGCACGACGTCCTGCTGGCGGATCTGGCCGCGGTCAGTTTCGACTTGCCCAGGGTCAAGCGGGATCTGGAGTACATCATCACCCACGCCTCCGATGAGCATGTCATCCCCCATGCCTATTACTGGAAGGATGACCGCTATCACACGGAATGGGCCAATGCGGACAGCTGGAATCATCTCTGGTTCGTCATCGTCGCCAGCAGCTACCTGCGCCACTCCGGCGACATTGAAACCGTGAGAAGGCTGTATCCCTACATGGAGACCAGCCTTTCGATGGCGATGTCCAACAAACAGACGGACGGTCTGATGTGGGCGGAGCACCCCGACTGGTGGGATATCGGGCACGTCTACGGCCCCCGTGCCTACATGACCATCCTCGCCTTTCGCGCCCTGCGGGACTTCGCCTTCACATCGCTGGTGCTCGGGCAGAAGACGGCCACGGACCTGAAGCGATACGAGGATGTCGCGGCAGAGCTGCAGGCCGGGCTGACAGAACAGCTTTGGGATGAAGAGCTGGGATACCTCATGAACGTGAATCCCGGCAACGAGATCGACCGACACCTGTTCAGCGGCTCACTGCTGGCAGCCCACTATGGAATGCTGGACAGCGCCAGAGCCGCCCGCCTCACCGAGACTGCCGGCCGGCACATGGTCGATGAGCAAATCGGACTGTATAACGCGTATCCCATGGATTTTCATGAACGAATCGAGGAGTACGGGTTCTCGGGAGGAGAAGCGGGAGACAAGTACTACTACTTCAACGGAGGGGTGTGGCCGCACGGCAATGCCTGGTACGCTCTGGCCCTCGTCGCCGTGGGGAGGGAATCGGAGGCACTCGAATTCATCGAGAATGTCATGACGCTCGAAGGCGTGATGAAAAGCCCGAACGGCCAGCCGGCGATGTACGAGTTCCGCAATGCCGACTCGGGGGACCCCGAGGCTTATGGACAGCTGGACAAGCCCCAATTCACATGGGCGGCTGCCTGGTACCAGTATGCGCTGTACAGATTGTTTGGCGTCCGGGAGAACGAGTGGAATATCGCCATCGAGCCATGGATACCCGAGTACACTCGGCAGATCGAGTACGGCCTGACGGTGGGCGGGAACCTCGCTCAGGTGGTGGTGCGCGGCAGCGGTTCGGCCATCAGGCGATTCCTCGTCGATGGACGGCCAAGGTCTTCCGCCGTGTTTCCCCGATCAGAGATCGCCTCGACGATCGAGATAGAGCTCGGGGAGGTGACGGCACCTTACCTTGCCTCGACAGAGGCGATATTGGTCGAAAGCGAGTACGACCGGCGGGGCAACAACCTGTCGGTGGTGCTGGAAGCATTCGCCGGGCACTCGAGCGAGACGCAGATCGTGTCGCCTCGCCGGCCGACCTCAGTCGTACACAATGGGGCTGGATTAGTCTCCGGCTGGTCGGTAGGGAAAGTGGGAGAGGGGTACAGGACCCGGATCCAGCTCACGCACTCCTCACGACTGGATACACTAGTGGTTCAATTCTAGCCTTCAGCTGTATTGGCGCCAGGGGACCAACCGTATGTCACCTGCGCTGGTGCGTGCGATCCGGCCTTCCAGTTCGTCCTCGCGTCCTTTCACAGGTAGCCTGTAAGGAATAGCACGGCCTCGGGTTCACGCCGCTTTCGCGGCTAACATCAAGCCGTGGGCGCCACCGCCGGCTGGACCGGCGCCACTGCCGGCTGCCGCACGCGCTCGGCTAGCAGGAACGCGCCCAGGTAGGCGACGGCCGCCAGCAGCAGCAGGGCCCCCAGGCCGAGAGACATCGAGAAGAACTCGAGCAGTCCCCCCACCACGGCGCCGAGCAGGTTCCAGCCGAACGCCACATCCACCGCTTCCCGAGCTTTGAACCGGGTGGCGAAGCACACCGACGCGAAGAAGACGGGGAGCCCGACGACCAGCGTCGAGATCCCGAGCCGCGTCGCCACGCTGCGGCCGACTGCCAGCTCGAGTGGGGCCAGATAGACCAGAGCAAGGGTCGCGATGACGCCGACCGCGGCCACACGGTACGGAATGGGAGCCACCTGCGTGAGGACCGTCGCCAGCAGGACCATGAGCAGGATCGACCCGAACACCACGGCGCTCGTGAGCCATGTCGCGCCCCACACCAGGTTCATCGCCGTCACGAACCGCGTCTCCAAAAGCAGGAACGCGACCCCGAACAGGAACATCTCGCCATCGAACGCCGCTGTGGCGGCGCTGCGCCGCATGTCGCGCGAGGTCACGAACACCGCCAGGGCGGCGATGAGAAGGAAGACCGCCATGAGCGAGAGATAGAACGGACTCACGGAACGGGACTCGAGGTACAGATACGGCCAATCGTCCGAAGGCAGCTCTTCCACGCCGGGCAGGGCCGCAAGCGACGCCTCCTCGCCCTCGGCGGAGTAGCGGCGCAGGTGCGAGAAGGCCGGCCCGGCCATGTAGATGACGTTGAACAGGGAGTAATCGCCCTGCTCGAGGACGGGGAGCTCGCCGAAGGTCTCGGACAGCATCGCCAGTATGTGTCGGTGGATGTGCTCTTTGCCGACCATGAAGTACATGACGAGCCCGCCATCGCTCGCCAAGTGCGACCGCGCGGCCCGGATGCCCTCGAGCGTGTACACGAAGTTGTCCAACCGAACGTTGGAGAGCGCCGACAGCCGCGTCATCGAATCGAGCGTGCCGAAGACGATGAGATCGTATGAGGCGTCAGTGTCGTTCAGGAACGAGCGGGCGTCGGTCTCGTAGATCGTAACGCGCGGCGAGTCATAGGGTCGGTTCGGATGGCTGCGCCTTCCGATCTCCAGAATCACCGGGTCGATCTCGACTGCATCGATCTGCTCGACCCCGTGCTCGAGCAGGACTGCCACGTCGTTCCCCGTGCCCGCCCCCAGAACGAGGGCTCGTTTCGGAGTTCGGCGCAGCCGCTCCAAGGGGAAGTGGTATCCGATCCGGTTGATCTGGTCGGCCTCCGAGATGATCGGGTCGTCCTTGGCCAGGGGACGCGCCATCTGGTGCAGCGAGCCGTTGGTCATCACGAAAAGGTCGGCGGAGTTGGGGGACTCGTCCGTGGAGAGTGCATAGTAAGGGCTGTACCAATCTGCTTTCTCCGCGCGCCCGACGGCGACGACCGCGAGGGCCGCGAAAGCCGCGTACGCGATGACGCGCCGGCGTCGCCCCCACATCAGGGCGAGCCCGAGCCCGAGCAGGAGCGTGAACCAAGCAATCGGA
Source organism: Gemmatimonadota bacterium (assembly GCA_039588215.1). Lineage (GTDB taxonomy): Bacteria > Gemmatimonadota > Gemmatimonadetes > Palauibacterales > Palauibacteraceae > JBDHAC01. Next base: position 18,946 of record JBDHAD010000016.1, on the reverse strand, counting down.
AACCAACCCAGGAATGCGACGGCCGAGAAGGCGACCACCCCACACAGGGACCCGAGCAGATCGAGCGAATATCCCCACAACGCCCTCGAGGCGCGGCGGAAGTGCTCCAGCCTGCGTGCGATGAGCTGTCCGAGCGGGACGAACGGGAGCGCGGTGAGCACGAAGAGGAGGACCAGCGGTCCCCGCACGCCCTTTACGACCGGGGCGCTTTCACCCAGATCGTGATACAGCAGCCAGAGGTGATCCGATGCTTCGTTCGCGGTAAACACCACGCGACTCAGGAGGACCGAGACGCCGATCAAGACCAGGAGCCCCACCGGCCACAACAAGAGCAACGAGCGCCTCTTCCCCCGTAGACAGCCCAATCCCAGGCCCAAGAAAGAGCTGATCAGGATCAGGTTCGGGAAGTACGCCGCCACACGCACCTGGCTCGGGATCCAGCGGATCAGCACCAGTTCTTGGAAGAGGACCAGGAAGGAAACCAGCACGAGTTGCAGACCGGGCCTCCACAGTGCGCCGGGCTCGCCGTCTGCGTTCCCGCCCTCGGGGACACCGGTGGGCTCCGGGCGTGCGAACGCCGCCCACGCGCGAAGTCTCGTCCCGCCTCGGGGCTCGGTACCCTCTGTCATCGTCCGCCATCACCTCCCGATCGGTCGAGACGTTGGCCCGCCGGGCCAGGCGAAGCCACGGCCCCCCTGAAACCCGCTGGGCCGTTGGACGCGTCGCGGCCATCCCGAGAAGCTCGAAGCGAGGGTCAACCCCGTTGTCGGTGCAGAAACCGTGCACCACCGCCGGAGCAGACGGACCGCATGGCACAAGGCACCCGCCGCACGGCGCCGCCGGGAGGATTGAAGGGCGCGGGTGAAGCCGAAGCGCGTCCTCCGATGTAGCTCGACATTCGCAACTTGCACGGAGAAAGGGACAACGACGCGCCGAGGTGGGGGCCGTGGGGGATCGTACGGACTCGCCGCAGCTTCCGAGCGTCGAGAATCCGAACCCGACGCCCAACCGGGCAGTTGAGGTGTGACCGCGCGGAGGCTTGTCTCGTCTCAGAAGTGTGCGGGGTGAAGTGACACGCCGAATTCGAGGGGACAATCGTGAGTCACGACCGCCATCGGCATTTCGTTTGGGCTCTCGGCGCGGTCCTTCTCGTGGGGCCCGCGCTTGCCGAAGACGCGGCGGCGCAAGGGCCCGGCTTCAGATTCACGCCTCCGACGGCGACTCTCGGCGTGCGGATTGGGTACGCGCTCCCTCGCGCCGGGAGCGACATCTTCGATTTCACGCGCGAGCAGCTGACCGTCAACCAGAGTGACTTCAACGCGTGGTACCTTGGCGGCGAGCTCGGGATCCGGATCATCGAGCACCTCGACCTCGCCTTGAATCTGGGGTACGAGAGGAGCGACACCCGATCCGAGTTCAGAGACTGGGTCGACGACGACGATCTCCCCATCGAGCAGGACACCCGGTTCACCCGGATCCCGCTCACGTTGGGCGTGAAGGCCTACCCGTGGGAACGTGGTCGGCGCATCAGTCGCTTCGCCTGGGTCCCCAAGCGCTGGGCGCCGTACGTCGGCGGCGGGGCCGGGGTGGTCTGGTATCGGTTCGACCAGATCGGCGACTTCGTCGACTTCGAGACCCTCGAGATCTTCTCCAGCGAGTTCGAGTCGCGGGGCAGCACTCCCCTGGCGTACCTGTCCGCGGGGGTGGACGTCTCGCTCGGGTCGCGTTGGCTCGTGAGCGGCGAGGGGCGTTATGCTTGGGCGGGCACCGAGATGGAGCGCGACTTCGTGGACTTCGACAACATCGACCTCGCCGGCTTCAGGATGACAGCCGGGTTCTCGGTACGGTTCTGATGAGGTACGTACGACCATGGGTAAGCACGGAATGACGCGAATGGCTCGGCTAGCCGGGGTGCTGATGGCGGTCCTCCTTTTTTCCGCCGTGGCGGGGCCCGGTACGGCCTTCGCCCAGACGACGGCCCAAGCGACAGACCAGGCTACGGATGGGCGCTGGCTCGCCTGGATGGGGTGTTGGCAGCCGGTGGCGGAGGCAGCGACCGTTGACGCCTCCGTTGCGCTGCTCTGCTTCCAGCCGCTCTCCGGTGACGTCGGCGTGGAGATGGTCTCCGTCGAGAACGGCGAGATATCCACTCGGCAGACGGTTCGGGCAGACGGCCGGCGCCACGATTCGAGTCTGGAGGAGTGCACGGGCTGGGACCGCGGCGATTTTTCGGCCCGACCGGCGCGGGTCTTCCTCGCATCGGAGTACGTGTGCGAGGGTGACGTGGTCCGCGCGTCGACGGGCCTGCTGGCGATGGTGTCTTCCGAAGAGTGGATCGAGGTAAAGGTCGTGACGGTCGGTGGCGGCGAGCCGATGACGTGGGTCACCAGGTATCGGCTGGCGACGCAGAGTGACGCCGAGGCAGCCGGCTTCGGCGATATCGCGGCCGATCGCACCATGTCGGTGCGCTCTGCCCGCGTCGCTGCCGCGGCACGGCCTTCGGTGGACGACGTGATCGAGGCGTCCGAGTACGTGGAGGCCGAGGCCGTCAGCGCCTGGATCGCCGAGCGCGACGCTCCCCTGGAGATCGACGCCGACGAGCTGGTTCGGATGGCGGACGCGGACGTTTCGGAGGACGTGATCGATATGGTGATCGCGGTGACCTATCCCTCCCGCTTTGCCGTCGATCGTGAGAGCGAGCGGGACGGTCCAGATAACGGTCGGGCATACGGCTCATTCCAGGGTTGGGGTTCCTACCAGCCGTTTTATGGTTCGCTCTTCTTCTCGCCGTTCGGATTCTACTCACGCTACGGGTATGGCTTCGGCTACCGAGGCTTCGGGTATGGAGGCTATGGGTATGGAGGCTACGGGTACGGAGGCTACTACGTACCGGTGGTCGTGGAGGTCGACCGATCGGATACCGGAGCGCGCGCGATCAACCGGCAGGGCTACCGCCGCGGCCAAAGCTCGGGCACCACGCGCAGCCGAGGGGCGTCGCCGCGGGGCTACGTGGGCGGTTCCTCCCGAGGCTGGACCGGTAGCAGTTCCTCCCGAGGCTGGGCCGGCAGCAGTTCCTCCCGCAGGCCCTCCCGCGGCACGTCGACCGGTCGCACGGCCAAGCGTCGAGGCGGCGGCGGCTGATGTGAGTGTTACGGGCTGTGCGGGGCGGGACGGCCCCAACATAGCCCGCGGACCACACCGCGATACAGCCATGAGCTTCGACCGAAGAGGAGGTGACGGTCGAGCACCTCCGCACGTATGTTTTGTGGATGCCCGACCTGCCCGCAGCCTTCACCGACGCCATCCGTGAGCGCTATGTGGTCGAGCGCGAGATTGGTGAGGGTGGCATGGCTACGGTGCACCTCGCCCAAGACGTGCGGCACAATCGCTATGTGGCCATCAAGGTGCTCAAGCCGGAGCTCGCCGCGTCGCTGGGCGCGGAACGGTTCCTCAAAGAAATCGAGATCGCCGCCCGCCTGACGCACCCACACGTCATCCCGCTCCATGATTCGGGAGAGGCTGCCGGGTTCCTCTACTACGTCATGCCGTTCATCGACGGCGAATCGCTCCGAACACGACTCCGTCGGGAGACACGCCTCGACACGGCGGCGGCCCTCGGCATCGTGGCGGACGTCGGAGACGCACTGAGCTACGCCCATCGGCAAGGCGTTCTTCACCGCGACATCAAGCCGGAGAACATCTTGTTCGCCGAAGGTCATCCCATGGTCGCGGACTTTGGTATCGCGCGCGCCGTGAGCACGGCCGGCGGTGCGGGCCTCACCCGGACCGGCCTCGCGCTCGGCACCCCAGGATACATGAGCCCCGAACAGGCCATGGGCGAGCGCGATCTCGACGCCCGGACCGACGTGTACAGCCTCGGCTGCGTCCTGTACGAGATGCTGCTCGGCGAGCCTCCGGGCATGTGGCAGACAGATGAAGAATCGCTCAAGCTCGGCAGGTTCGCCGACTTGCCGGAACGGCTGCGTGCGCGCATGCGCGAAATCGGCAGGCCAATCGAACGGGCGCTGGTGCGCGCGCTCACCATGCCCACGCGCGATCGTTTCGAAAGCGTAGATGCGTTTCTACTCGCGCTCCGCGCCGAGGAGGGCGCTGTCCGTCGCTACAGCGACAGCGAAGTAGAAGAGATCGTGCGGCAGGCGGCCGACGAGCAGCTAGCGCACCCCACCGAAGAGGGGATGTCGCTCCGAACCGTTCAGCAGATCGCGGCCGATGTCGGTATCTCGCCGGAGCGCGTTGAACGAGCGGCGCGTAAGCTGGAGGTCCGCGAACCGGTAGCGCCCTCGGCCGAGATCGGGGCGGGCGCCTTCTGGCTGGGCAGTTCGACGCTGATCGCGTCCGAGCGCGTCGTGGACGGTGAAGTGACCGAGGCCGTGCACGAAGACATCGTCGACGAAGTACAGGCGACGTTCTCGACAGAGGGAGAGGTCGGCACGCTCGGTAAATCGCTCACATGGAGAACGGTGAAGCCCACCCTTGGGAAGAGGCGGGCAGTGCAGGTACGCGTCACCTCACGGGGGGGGCAAGCGCGCATCCACGTGCAGGAGCGGCTCGGCGAACTGGCTGTCAGCCTCTTCCCCAGCATCACGGTCGGTGGCGGCCTCGGCGGGCTCGCCATCATCCTGAGCCTCGGCGGCCCGGAGTTCGGCTGGCTCGCCGCCGGCCTGTCCGGCGCCGGGTGGATCGGCGGGATGCATGCGATCGCACGAGCAATCTTCCGCGGCATATCGCGCCAAAAGCGCTCCGACTTGGAGGGGCTCAGCCACCGCCTTGCTGCGATCGCCACCGAGTCCGCTCGGAGTCGCCTCGATAGCGGTCAGACGCCCCGCGCCCTTCCCGGTTAGTGCCCAAGTGCAGAAGTTATTGCCCATTAGGCTGCGGGACGCCCGCAGTGTTCACCCACGTCTCCGCAGCCTATTAGGAGTTAGGCCGCTTGTCCGGGAGATGAACTCACAGATCGAATCCTTGGAGGTGCCAATGGCTGCGAGTTCAACGGTTGGCGACGTCTATCCCAGCCTGACTTACGACAACGCACCTGTGGCCATCGATTGGCTCTGCCGGGCGTTCGGTTTCACGCGACGACTAGTCGTACCTGGACCAGACGAAAGGATCGAACATTCGGAGCTGACCCTTGGCTCAGCGGTCATCATGGTCTCTTCACCCAAACCAGAATCCAGGCGGGTTAGTCCTCGACAATTAGACGGTATTAGCCAGGCACTCTCCATCCGCATTGACGATCCGGACGCTCATCACCTTCACGCAAAGGCGGCCGGTGCCGAGATTATTCAAGGTCTCAAGGACGAGGACTACGGATCTCGTGGCTATATGGCTCGGGACCCGGAAGGACACGTATGGTACTTCGGTACGTATCGACCCGGCGCCTATTGGGACAATGACTCGTCGAAACAATCAACGGCCTAACCTCCGGCTGAAGCAGCTGGCGCGACTTGGCGCTACCGCCCTCTACCACCCTTTGGCACGACGAACCGCTGCCCTCGCGCCGTCGGGCACTTGACCTCTGCACCCACACCCTCCGCTACCACTTCAGCCACGAAACCCTCACACATCTCGAGATCGCGGAAGTGCATCGGGAACAGCACCCGCACATCGAATTCGCGAGCAAGGTGAACGGCCCGAGACACGTGAGGCCACCTACGCCCCGGAAGCCCAGCGACGAACGCCACGTCGATCTTGTCGCTGATCGTCTTCAGATAGGCGTAATCACCCACGTGGTCGGCCATGTAGTCGCCGTTGTGATACACCATCCAATCACCGTGACGGACCAGGTATGCCACCTCGGGAATGTCGTTGTGGTGGGAATCGATCGTGTATACCTGTATGCCATCCACCTCGGCTGTTGCCCGCAGCCCACCCATGGTGTGACAGTCGGCGTCTGCTCCCGTGAAACGCTCACAGTGCGACTCCGGCTGTTCGTCCCAGCCGATGAAGTATGTGAGGCTCTCGATCTCGCCCTGCCACTCGAAGATGACGGGGTCGTAATGGTCACCGTGGGCGTGTGTCACGAAGACGAATACGTCGAGATCGCTGATCTCGGCGGGATCGATGAATCCATTCTCGAGATTGCGTGGAGTGTCGTCAGTGACGTCTTCCATCTGGAGCGCTTCCTGGTAATCAAAGACCAGCAGCGCGTCGCCGAGGCGAACCGCCCAGCTCGCATGGCGCAGGTACCATACGGTCGCCTGGTCGCCACTCTGATCGGCAACTGTCTGCGCGCTCGCGGTCGTCGACAACAACACGGCGAGCACGAACGCGACGGATAGGAGTGCGAGCTTACGCATGATGGCCAGCCTCCGGTGAAGGCCATGTGGGCCAGGCAGGATCGCGCTGGCTGTTGGACAGCTCTGCCAGTGTCACCTCCTCGGTCTGCATAGGTCAATACCGGAAGGCCTGGCCCGTTCCCAGATGCACGAAAGCCCATATGGTTGCCGGTCTTCTGCCAGTCGGGGCGGCGACACCTCGATACACGTCAGTGCCCCTTGACCGACATCTCTGTCCTGCCGCCCCACGCCAGCCATACTTTTGCGTAGTCCCCCGTAGGAACCGTCGGCTCCTGTCTCGAGGCACGGCATGAAGACCCGAATTTGCGTATTCCTCGTTGCCCTTCTCGTTCTCGTCCTGGCTCCCCTGGCTGGGGAGGCCCAGGTTTCCCAACCTTCAAGCCCGCTCTCGGACATCCCGGTGAGGGAGGTGACCGTCTTCAAGGACGGGCATGCGTTCGTCCTTCACGACGGGCGGGTGCCGGTGAACGAGAACGGCAACGTAGTCCTGGATTACCTACCGAATCCGGTGATCGGGACCTTCTGGCCCTTCTCGGCCGACGCGAGCGCTAGCCTTTCATCCGTCGTAGCGGGCCGGCACAAGGTCTGGATCGACCGCACGGCGATTGATCTGAGGGAGTTGATCGAGGCCAACGTGGGCCGGGAGGTCATCGTCCGCGAGGCCGGCAGTTCCGGAGTCCTGGAGTATCCGGCCACGATCCTGGACGTCCCGGCGCAGAGCGGAGAGGAACAGGAGGCCCTCGATCCTTCCCAGTCGGGTGAGATGGTGAGCGTGAAGGGCAACGTGGTTTTGCTGCAGACCGAGACCGGGGTGAGGGTAGTCGCCATCGACCGTGTCCTCGGTATCAGCTTTACCGACTCCTACGACAGCCTACTCTCCCGGGAAGAGTTTCGCGGAACGTTGACCCTGGGCCTGGACTGGTCGGGCGGGCGGTCCCGGCAGGACGCCGACGTGGGCCTGCTCTATCTTCAGCGCGGCATCCGCTGGATCCCAAACTACAAAGTCAACATCGATGGGAACGGCAAAGCCATCGTGAGCCTCCAGGCCACTCTCGTCAATGAGCTTGCCGACCTGGAGGACGTCACCGCACACCTGGTCATCGGCGTCCCACGGTTCGTATTCCAGGACACCCCGGATCCCATCTCACTTCAAGAGGCCGCCGCACAACTATCTCAGTATTTCCGTCGGGACAGCCAAACCGCTCTTGGGTTCTCGAATGCCCTCATGACCCAGGCTCCCATGGCTATGGAAGAGTTTCGGCAGGCTCCAGCCGGGGCGGGCGCGGAGGCAGGGCCGGAAGTCGTGGGAGGGGCAGAAAACGAAGACCTCTTCGTATTCACGGTGGAACATGTAACGCTCAAGAAGAACCAGCGAATGGTGCTGCCGGTGAGCGAGTACGAGTTGTCGTACGAAGACGTGTTCGCTCTGAGCATCCCTTTCACCCCTCCCCCCGAAGTGTGGAGGAATTTCAACTCCGGCCGGCAGACAGAGATGGCGCAGATCCTCGGGGCTCCCAAGGTCATGCACAAGATCCGGCTCACCAACGAGAGCGAGCATCCGCTGACCACGGCCCCGGCGCTCATCCTCGCCGACGATCGCCTTCTGGCCCAGGGGCTGATGCGATATGCGGCTCCCGGCGCCGACACGGACCTGGAGATTACCCAGGCGGTGGACATCCAGGTGAAGAAGAAGGACAACGAGACAGGCCGGGTCCCCAACGCCATCGTCTGGCAAGGAGACCAGTACGGGCGGGTTAATTTGGCCGGAACCATTACCCTGACGAGCTATCGTGACGCCCCGCTGACTCTCGAGATCGTTCGCCATGTCCTCGGGAACGTGGCCTCTGCCGAACGCGGAGGGGAAATCGAGATGGTCAACCTCTTCGAAGATCCCTCCTTTGCGGAGGGGCCAGGACCGTTTCCGACCTGGTGGGGCTGGTTCTCCTGGCCGTGGTGGTGGCACCACTTCAACAGCGTCGGCCGGATCACGTGGACAGCCGATCTCCAGCCGGGTGAGCCTCTGGAGCTCGCTTACACGTGGAATTACTTCTGGAGGTAGTCCGGTCCGGAGGCCTGCACGGTTCCGCTAGGTCAAGTTAGGAGTTGTTCGAGAGGGCCTTAGATGCACGAAAGCCCGCATAGCTGCGGGCTTTCGTCTAATCGGGGCGGCGAAATTTGCGGAGCTTGCGACGAGCGAGGACCGCGTCAGCGCCGCAGCTCTCACTCGCAACCTCCTGGCGACGATCCGTCAGGGTTGGGCTCAAGACCCACCGCCGATCGCTCGACCGACCTTGAGAAACCCGCTTGGTGGTGTCGTCTCGACGACGATCAGTGGTCCCAGGAAGGCTCTGCATCCCTGGCCCCATTGTTCGTGATGTTCGTCAGGTTCAGCCCGTCCGGTGTCATGAGGTAGATTTCTCGATTGCCATCCCGGTCCGTGGAGAACGCGATCCATTGACTGTTCGACGACCATGTCCCCTCCTGGTCGTCCTGCGAGTTGTTGGTCAACGCCGTGGGGTTAGTTCCATCCGCGTTCGCGACGTAGATCTCGTCGTCGCCGCTCCCCACCGGCACGCTCGTAAACACGATCTTGGTCCCGTCGGGCGACCAATCGGGTTAACGCGAGTGACATCCGAGAGGATCAATCGCATTCACCTCGTGTGAACCGGCGACACTACTGTGACAGTTTGGTCAAATCCGAGGAGGATCGGATAGGGGCCAAGATGCACGAAAGCCCGCATGGTTGCGGGCTTTCGGCAAATCTGGACAGCGAGATTAGCTACGATCGCTGAACAGGACGGGCGGCGCCGAGTCCGCCCCCACCCGGCGCGGGCTACGGCGTCATGCTGCTGTTCCAGATGTCGCGGACGATCTTCCAGTGCCCATCGATGTTCTTCAACACCGTCATGTACCTCCCGTGGTCCTTATGCGAGCCGTCGGCGGCCGTCTCGACGAAGGAGCCTACCTCGATCGCCACCTCGCCGTAGACCATGATCTCGGGCGATCCGAAGGCCATTTGGCTCCCTTCCGCGGCTTCGAGTAAGCCCACGAGTACCGCCTGGAACGCCTCGCGGCCCTCGATCGGCTCGGCTCCGGGGGGCATGACGATCGCGTCGTCCGCGTATGCGGACCCGATGGCGGCGGCATCGGCGGCGTTCCAACCAGCCTGCCAGGTCTCGTTCGCTTCGGCGATGGCGGCCTTCAGCTCCGGCGACGCGTATTCCTGCTCCTGTGCCGATAACGTCTGGTGAGCTGCGGACATGAGCATGAAGCCAATGAACATGGTGAGGTACTTGCGGGACATGGAGACCTCCTGCGGTACGGCGGTGCGGGGGCGAATCAAGGCTGGAGCCCCAGCTATCGATGGACCCACCATGGCGTAGCCGCGCTACGCTCGCAAGAGGACCGGTCACTCTGTGACAGCTAGCGTGACAGTTCGGCCGCGCTCGCTCCATCCATGCGTCTTGCCGACCGATCGCCAGCCCAGCGAGACACTGAGCAGGCGCGGCCTGCGAAGCACCCCATTCGAGCGGCGCAGCACCCGAAGCGGGGGTCAACCTCGCTCGCGCGAGAGGCCAGGCGGGCGTGAGGATACCCGCGCGAGCTTATCGACGGGATGCGTCTGCAGGGGGGCCCTGGAGTGGGGCTTCCTCCGTCGTTCCGGAAAGCGGCGGCGCCACCATCGCAAGCGGTGATGGGAAGCTGTCTCCCGGCTCGAACTGGAGGTTCATGCGCCGGGCCACGGCTTGGAAACGCGGATCTGTCCGGAAAGACTCCATGCTCTCCGAAGCAACGAACCACGCCACCCATGCGTGGGGCGGCTCGTACTCCAGCCACCGGAGGGCCTCCTTCCGGTTTCCGAGGGCGGCGTGGATCTTCGCTAGTGCAAGGGCGACTCCAGGCATGGGCGGCACCGTCTCCAACTCGCGCAGGATGCGCAATGCGTCGTCCGTTCGCCCGGTCTTCGCGTACACCTCGGCCAGGTCGGACGTCCAGACGGGACTTAGCTCCACAGCCTTCTCAATGGCCGCGACGGCCTCTTCGGCCAGCCCAGCACCCAATGCACCGTTGGCGAGCACACGCCAGATGAGACTGTGCTCCGGATACTGCTCCGTCAGGAGCCGGGCCTCGCTCAGCGCGCGTTCATGATCTCTTGCCCACGAGAAGATCCTCGGAATCCACAGGGTGTGGAGCGGGGTGAGAGGATCCAGCTCGGCAGCCCGCCGATGCTCGGTCACCGCCTCGTCTACGCGCCCGAACAAGGTCAGATACCAGGCGTAGTGATAGTGGTTCATGGCCAGGCTGGGGTTCAGCCGGTTGGCTCGCCGGAATGCCTGCTCGGCTCCATCCCAGTCGTGCCCGGCGTACGACTTGTAGTCGGCCAGTGCCGCCCACCCTTCGGCCACGGTCGAATCGAGCCGGATCGCTCGCTCCGCCGCCGCCCTTGCCCGCGGCCAGGCATCCACGGGGGGATTGGGCCCGTGACCGATCGTGGCCCAGCCTAGCGCCAGACCGGCGTATGCGCGCGGGTCGGCCGGATTCCGCTCTATGGCATCGTTGAAGTAGTCGATGGCTTCATCGAACCCTCCCCAAGGATTGGAGGTATCGCCCATGAGGAGGTCCGTGGTGGCGCCATTGAGGAGCTGCATCCCCCGCAGGTAGGCCTCGTAGACATCCGGATTCACCGGAGACGCGCCGGTAAGATGGGCCTCATCCTCGGGCCGCAGGCTGAGTTGGATACGGTCGGCGATCGCCCGGGCGAAGCCCCGGTACAGAGCTACGATGTTGGGCATTACGCCGTCGAAGGATCCGGTCCACACCTCCTGCTCGTTCCGGTCGTACAGCCTGGTCGCGATCTCCAGGCTGTCGCCGCCCCGAAACAAGGATCCCTCGATCACGCCGTCCACTCCCAACTCTTCGGCGATCTCGGCGATCCCCTTATCCGTGTGCTGGTACTGGTTCGTCGTCCGGAGGGAGGTAACGGACAGCCCCAGCCGTCCCAACTCCTTGATCAGCGCCTCGTGCACCCCGGCCGTAAGGAACGCCTGATCTGGGTCGTTGGTGAGATCCGTCAGCGGGAGCACGGCCAGCCGTTCCATGCGCGGACCACCCATCATGGCGCTGATCCCCCAGGCCGCCAGCGCGGCCACTGCAGCCACGGCGCCCGTGATTCTCGCCCGTCGTCTTGCCTGCCGGGCTCGCTGCGCCCGAACCCGGGGCACGATGGTGCCGGTGGTCAGCGCATCTGAGAACTCACCCGCGGTCTCGAACCGCCGCTCCGGGTCGGTGGCCATGGCCCGCGACACGGCCCGGTCCACGAAGGCAGGAATCGCGGGATCGGTCTTCCGGAGGCTCGGGACCCGGTCCATCACCTGCTTCGCTACCATTGCCTGTTGGCCCGATCCCTTGAACGGACGCTCGCCGCTCACCATCTCGTAGACGACGCAGCCCAGGGCATAAACGTCCGCGCGGGCGTCCACGTCTTCGCCCCCCATCGCCTGCTCCGGGCTCATGTAGGCGGGGGTGCCGACCGCCATGCCGGTCCCGGTGAGCCCATCGGTACTTGCCGCTTCCACGGCTCGGGCGATCCCGAAATCGGCGACGATCGCTTGGTCGCCCGTCAGCAGGATGTTCGCCGGCTTGATGTCGCGGTGGACGACCCCCCGCTCGTGCGCGTAGGTGAGCGCGGAGGAAATCTGGTCGGTCAGCCTGACCGTTTCTTCGACGGACAGCTTTCCGTCCCGCTTCAGGCGGTCCTCCGGGTCCGGGGAACGACTGGGCGAACGCGGTCGCCTTCGCTCCCGACGAGCCCGCCCTGTACGTCGCCGGATCGATACAGCTCACCGCCGACTTCACCGGCGACGGAGAGTTCGGCGAGGGGTGGGCCGTCTGCGAGAACCTCGGCGATGTCTTCTTCGCCCAGTACCGGCTCGACGAAGCGTTCACGCTCGAGGCCGTCGGCGCCGAGCTCGAGGGCCAAATAGAAGGTGGACTCAGCTGGTCAGGCTCGAGCGCGGCCCGGATTGATGTCTACCGAAACGGCGACCTCATTGCGACCACTGAGAACAGCGGAGCGTTCACCGACACGATCGAGCGGGGTGTGCTTGGGCCGTGGGACTACCGGGTCTGCGAGGCCGGCACGCAGGTCTGCTCTAACGAAGCGCGGCTCTCGTTCCGCGCCGACCGTCCCTCGGCCTCGGCGGCCCGCTGAACGGGAGCGGTCCGCCCTTCGCTGTCGTCCAGTGGCTCGCGCGCGCATCTCCGTGCGGTCCGCAGGAGCGGCACGGAACCGTTAGACACGGGAATGCCACGAAGCCCGCCAACTCGCGAGCTCAAAGTCGGGGCGGCGAGATTCGGGGAGCTTGCGACGAGCGAGGACCGCGTTAGCGGCCACAGCTCTCACTCGCGACCTCCTGCCGGCGAGCCGCAGGCGAGATACTGAGCAGGCGTAGCCTGCGAAGCCACCCCATTTAGGCGGCCTAGCGCCGCTACACTTCGATACACTTCAGTACACTTCGATTGGGCCGTTTTGACTTCCGTACACTTCCGTACACTCCTCCTCATTCTGTGACAGTAGGCGTGACAGTTCGGCCGCACGTCGGCGCGACGGCCTCCACTCGTTCCAAGGCTTTGGCTGCCTAATCGCTCTTGCCTGCCGCTAGCCCCGCTCGGCACCCTGATCCGCAGCAGAGTCGCAGTACCAATAGCTAGTCCCAGAAGAGGTCTTGATGTGAATGACGCAGGCAGCGGTACACCGGGGCTTCCCTGGTTGAGAATTCACGGACTACTCCGCCTTCAGGCGCCCCTTCATATCAGTGTATGCAGTTTCGATTAGCTTCATCAGAGCCCTAGCATCGACGTCACGTTCGGGCCTGAGTTTCACGTGGCGCATGAACTTGCCAGTGCCTTCCAGCAGGCCATCTGGATCAGCAATCGCGGCGCCACGAAAGAACCCGACATTGACGTGAGCTTTGAAGGCGTCTACGTAGGCGAATGCCGCGTCAGCTACACATGCGGTAGGATGGCCGTCATGCAATAACTCTCGAACATCGTCTCCGCAGTCGCGCATGACCTCAAACCAGCGCTGCGCGATTGCCCCCAATTCACCCGCATGCTCACGCATCCAAGCTGGATCTCGCCTGACCGAACTGGAGACCCGGCAGAGTTGACTCATGCCGATTTCATTCCCATGCTCGCCCACAAAGCTGGAATCTCAACTCTCGCGGGTCTCCAGCGCCGTATAATTAGTGATTATGCTGCAAGGCAGCTCATCGTATCAGAACGACAACTTGCGGATGTGCAGAGACGATTTCAGCTAACGTCCCGGCCACTGGCGAACCCGAAGGGCGTTAGGCCGAGGGTTGGGCGAGGGCTTCAGCCCGAGCCGCCAGTGGTCCTGTTATGTGATGTGACCCCACTCCTTACAGCAGGTCAAGAAACTCCGTCACCGTGAACCCAGCCTGTCGAATGATCGCGCGAAGGGTTCCGCGACGGATTTCTTTGTGGTCCGGAACAACGAGGCGGCGAAACGGAGGCTCCGGGTGGCGAAGAATCATGTGGCTCCCTCGCTGCCGGTCTAATTCGTAGCCGATCTGGCTCAGCGCCTTCACTACCTCCCGACCGGACAGCGCCGGAAGCCGCGTCAAGCTAGACCTCTACGATCTCTTCGCTGATAGGAGGGGGCACTGGATCCCCGTGCGCCTCAAGACTCTCTAGGTACACGGCGATGGCCTCTTTTACGTTCTCGAGTGCCTCCTGACGGGTGGCTCCCTGTGAGAGACAACCAGGCAACGTCGGCACCTCAGCAACGTACCCGCCGTCTTCCTCCGGTTCGATCAGAACCCGGTATTTCAAGCCTCGATTCGGGCGCATGGCCTCCTCCTGCGCACCAATCTACCACAGCGCTCCAACGGGGTCATGTCACATAACTCGTGCATTTGCGAACGATGCTTCGCAGATGCGGCGGACGAAGGCCTCTGGCGGTTCCTAGTTGCCTTTGATTAACCGGTACATCTTCACCTGCTCGACCTCCAACTCATCCTGCCAAACCCCCAGGATGAAATCCGACCCGATGTCGGTGACGAATCCGTTGGCCGGAGTGTCCACGATGCCCAGGAACCGCCCATCCGGATCGAACACCGCCCAGCTCGGTTGCTCCGTCGGGATCTTGTACTCAGGAACCCAGAGGTTCCCGTCCTCGTCCGTGGCCATGTCCGATTCGTGAGCCGGCATGGTCTCCGGGAAAGGCATGGTCAGCCTCCATTCCAGGACGGGCGCCGGCATCCGGGCCCATCTCTCCCGTGCCTGGCGCAGCCACTCCCCTCTGAGATCCGGTGTGACGGGCCGGTTATCGACCCCTCGCCGGATGATGCGCTGGAGCTCTCCCTCCGGTGACAGATACTCGATCTCAAAGCGATCCGCGGAACCGTAGTACCAGCCTTCGGCCGATTGTACCACTCCGAACTGCCGCCCGAACGGGGGTCCACCCATCATAGGCCGGCCATCAAGGGGCCTGTGGTACCGCTCGCCGTCCGGGCGGGACACTTCGGTATCCAGAAGCTCGCCCACGCCTGACCAACGTACGAAGAGCACGGTTCCCCGATGGACTCCCTCTGACAGGGGCTCTTCGTAGCCGATCATGTGGGCCCGTCCGAGGAAAGAGCCGTCGGCGAAAGGGCCCACAGGAATGGGTGTCGGGCGACCTGGCACCTGGTCGAAATGCACCGTTCGGCCGAACCCTCCATCATCGCCCAGGACCGATACGCGTGCGTTTCCGTATTCGAACACCGCAAGGGAGTCGGGGCCCATGCGCCACATCGAGAACATGATCTTGAACTCCCCCGGACCTCCGCCCTCACGGCCGACGGCGCGCAGATACGTGCCCCCGGCATCAAAGAAGCGAATCTGGTTGGTGCCGCGGCACGCCACGGCGATCTCCCCATTCCGGACTCGGAGAGCGCCGATCACATCGTACAGCTCGTACTCCTCTGCGCCCTCCCCCACGCCGATCGTCAGCATCGGTTCCTCGGACAGGCGCCACTCTTCGCCAGGGGCCCAGGCAGGAGAGGTGCTCTCGACGATCTGGATTCCAGCGCTGTCCCGGACGAGGGGCCCCGGAGCCTGCTCCGATTCTGCGCAGCCGGTGAGGGAAGCGAAAAGGAATACCGCCGGTGGGAACCATGCGGAGAATGGCGACCGGTACATGTTCCGGCTCACTTGTCTTCAGGAACCTAGTTTAAAAAATAGGCCCGAATAAGTTCACAAGATGATATTGGAGTTGCGGGTCGACAACTCCCTGGACATTCGGTGTATTCCAGATGCACACAGAGTTCGACAGCCTCAAGGCGGCGCTGACCGATCGGTACCAAGCGGATCAGTGTGAGGTACTTTGTCGGGTGGGCTATCGTGTGTGTGCTTGTCCTGGTCATGCTCCTCGGCGCTGTGGAGGAGGCACGGGCCTTGGCGGCATAGTCGGCGCGCCTGCAACCGCCGCCCCCCGGATCTCAACGCCGGGGGTGGGTGGGTCGCCCTTGGTTGGGCGATTGACTATAGGGCTCGGGTCGACCGTGACGCTCCGTCCGGAAGCCACCGACTCGCGCATGACTTCTTGCCCGGCCCGCCGGGTGGCGGTGATCTTTCAAATCTGGCCCGGCAAGCGGAGCGCAGTCGGGCAGGTGGTGAGTGTTCCTACCCTCTTCCGGAGGCCGACATGTCATCGACAGAAACGAAATCGTTCCTATTCAATGCGAAGACCGTCGGTGCGCGGATCCATTGCGCTGTGTTCGTCGCCGCGCTCGCAGGGGTTCTTACCTTCGGCACCGAGGCGAGCGCTCAGATGCAGTGTGACCAGGGCTGGAACAACATATGGTGGGACGAGGCGACGCTCACGCTGCTCCCTGGGGTCAAAGTCTCTCGTAACGGTACTAACTACGCTGAATACGAGCTCAGCGATCTGAACAAGGGGCAGCGGCTGCTGATCGAAGTCGGCAGCCGTCAGTTTCGTCCGCGCCTTGAAGTGTATCAGGTGCAGACGCGCCCTCGGGTGTTGACCCCAGTGATCTCTGAGTCCGGGAATCCCGCGGCGATCATGCTCGTAGTCCCGGAGGAGGGCGATTATTTGGTGGTCGTGACCACTTCTTCGCCCGGCCAGTCGGGCCAGTACAGTTGGGCACACGCCTTGTGTGAACAGGTCGCAAGTGATGCGGTGACCGCGAAAGGGCCAGCGTGCGACGCCGATTGGCATCGAGGCAAGGCTAATTACCGCAAACGTGTGGGAGAGCCCATCTACTGGCCGGACTACCAAAAGTTTTGCAGTCTGGGTCGTTGCAGTTTTGCTGGCTCGGATAATCAGGGAAATACATGGCCAACGGGATTTCGGACCTTTTCTACCGCAACACAGACGGTGGAGGTCTGGGCTGAGCTCTACGATCCACGCCTTAAACGGGTTTTCTATTGTAAGGACAAGTGAGATGGACCTTGGTCAAGGGTCGAGCGCCGTCTCGAGATCCACTGTGCTTCCATTGCCCATCCTTGGGACGCGCTGCATCGGGGCAGAGTCACCGAGCTTACGGTGACGCCCCGGGGTCAGAGAAGAGACCTTCTGCGGTTCATCGGTCGCGAACGCGCGCATGAACGAGCGGTTCCTCACCGAAATCAAGACCACCGCTAACCACGCCTCACGGGTCACGGGTCACACTCATACCACCGGTCCCGGGTGTTGAAACGGACCTCCTTCCAGACGTACCAGGTCTTACCCCAACCGGTCCAATAACCCGCCGGCACGTCTTCCGCTCCTCGGAAATATTTGCGGGCCGCCTGGCAGGACTCTTCAAAGCACTCCGTAAACCCCGGATACGAGTCGGGAACGGGGATCACCCTAAGCAGGCCCCTGTAATAGTTGGGACCACGCCCACAATGTTCCCTCCAGCGGGCTTCCTCGCTCTCCGGTAGCGTCTCCGGATACGGACGGGCCGGAGTGCCGAGCTCCGGCCCGAATCTGATTCCCAGGAAGTCCTCGTCCGTGACTTCTATCAGGTGCGTCCCGCCGTCCCGGTTTGCGTAGATATCCCAACAGATGGTTCGGGAATCCTCTACCCAGGCCTCCACGCAGACTCGCGTGATCTCGTCGAGGATCAGGCGGGACGGATCGCGGACTCGACCGCCCGCCTCGATCTGCTCCACGGCCAGCCTCCGTCGTCCGTCGGGGCTCTCGGTCCAGATCCAGAGCTTGTACTGCGAGTAGTTGTCGATGAGGAGTTGCGCCTCTTGGTAGTCCGGATACACCTGAGCCCCGAGAGCAAGAGGTGAGACGAGGAGGAAGAGAGCGGCGGTGGGCGCAGCGATGCGCATCGTAGGACCTCCAGTCGGAGCGACTGTGCCATGTCGGTCGTACCATCCAATCTGCCCGAGGGGTAGCAGGGGATCAAGCCGCGCTTCACGATCTCGATCGAGGATACCGACGAGGGCGGTGCGATCCACCCGGACTGGGTCAGACTCGGTTCTCGGTGGCGTTTGAGGGAAGGTAGGGGCTCGCACTCGAGGGGGGTCATTGGACCGACCTTCGACCAAGGCGGCCGAGGCCCGAGACGCCGCCGCCGCGGCGCGCTCGAGGGTAGCTCGTGAGGCCGGACGCGGAGGGGAGCGACCTCACAACCGATTGCGGCTGACTGTATGAACTTCAACGGCAGGTACCGTATTGCTCTTGCCGGCCGAGCGCCCGTTCAGCACCCTGATCCAGAATCGCAAATCCATTATGCGTCGCGTGTATTCATCTGGGAATCGGGAGCAGGAATCGGTTAGGCGTGTGCAAGAGCGATCGGTGTTGAGGTATTCGGTGTTTCTCCCCCTTCTTCGCCATCGTCCGACACTCTCGCTGGACTGACGGCAACTGGGCACCTGACGACACCGCCTCTTCTCGTGGCCGAGATCGGGCCATGCCCACCGCCTACCGGACCATTCAAGCCCGAACATGTGCGGCCCACGGCCGCCCTACGAACAGCGCCTACGTAGATTCAAGCCGATGGTTACGAACAGGGTAGTGCCACCCTTCCCTCCGCGTCAGTCAGCGGCGTCGCCTGCGCCACGGCTTCCCCCTGCACGTATTCCACCCCCAAGGCCCGAAGCTTGTGCAGAACGGTCTCGCTCTCCACCTCCTCAGCGATCGTGGTGATGCCCATGATCCGACCGACCTCGTTGACGGTGCTCACGAGGGTGCCGTACACGGGGTCCTCGGCGACGCTCCGCACGTAGTGGCCGCCGATCTTCACGAAATCGACCAGTAGCGCCTTGAGGTGGGCGAACGAGGCCAGCCCGCTACCGAAGTCGTCCAGCCCGACACCGCAGCCCGTCGCCCGGATCTCGGAAATGAGGCGCACCAGCTGGGCAAAGCTCCCGAGCGCCGCCGCTTCGTCGATCTCGAAGCAAAGGGTTTCCGGCGGAAGCCGGTGCTCCGCCAGGTACTCGCGCAGCGCGGGGACCAGGTCCGGGTCGCCCAGTGAGGAAACGCTGAGGTTGATGGAGCAGAGGGGCAGCTCGCACTCCGGATTGTCCCGATGCCACGCGCCCAGAAGTGCGACCGTCTGCCGCACGACCCAGCGGTCGATCGCCGGTATCAGGCGGTTGCGCTCCGC
>JBDHAD010000015.1:0-82920 GCA_039588215.1 Gemmatimonadota bacterium | reverse complement strand
AGGCGTAGGCCCAGCCGCGCTCGACCGAGTTCTTCGCGGTTCGATACAGCTTCGAGCGCCCGCCGAACTGGCCGCGCGCCTCCTTGAGCGTCTTCTTCTTGCGACGGTTTCTGGGTACGCTGCTCGTTACGCGTGGCATGGCCGTTCCTCCTCGCTCCTACTTTCCGTCATCGACCATCACCGGCCGAGCAATCGTCTCACGCGCTTGTGATCGGCCTTCGCCACGAGTGTTCCCTGGCGAAGGCGTCGCTTCCGCTTGGTGCTCTTCTTGGTGAGGATATGGCTGCTGTAGGCCCGCTGCCTGCGGATCTTGCCGGTACCGGTCCTCCGAAACCGTTTGGCAGCCGACCGGTTCGTCTTTTGCTTCGGCATTTGAACTCTCTCTTCGATCTCAGCGTCGAGGGGCCAGGAGCATCGTCATCGTGCGGCCCTCGTGCCGGATGTTGGACTCGACGCCCGCGATGTCCTCGAGCTCAGTCAATACCCGCTCCAGGACGCGGGCCCCCAACTCCGGGTGGGTCACTTCCCTCCCCCGGAACATCAGGGTGAACTTCACCTTGTGCCCCTCCTCGATGAACCTGCGCGCGTGGCGCAGCTTGAACTCGATGTCGTGCTCCTCGATTTTCGGGCGCAGCTTCACTTCCTTGACATGGATGATGTGTTGCTTCTTCTTCGCCTCGCGGGTCTTCCGCGCCTCCTCGTACTTGAACTTCCCGTAGTCCATGAGCCGGCAGACCGGCGGTCGAGAATTTGGCGCCACCTCGACCAGGTCGAGACCCCGCTCGACAGCGATGGATCTCGCCTCGTCCGTCGCCACAATTCCTAGCTGCTCGCCCTCCTCATCGATGAGTCGGATCGGGCTGATTCGGATGCGATCGTTGATTCTCAGTTCTTCTGAACTCACTTCACCTCTCTTCCAACAGAAAAACCCGGTACGGCACAGCCGCCCGGGTACGCGCTCCATGCCCTACTGGGGGGGCTTCCAGCGCGTTTTGGTGTTGACCCGGCAGCAGCATTTCGCGCCCGCCCTTGGGCCGGCGGCGAAAGCGCCGTGAGGTGGGAGCTCGCGGCTCCGCTTTGGACTCTATTTGGGCGCGAAACTAGATGTCGTGCGCCGCGGTGTCAACGAGCCGTCATGGAGCGAGCGCCTTCTCCGCGACCTCTCCGGTCACCCTCTCCACGAACCCATCCAGGGACATGTCGACCTGTTTCTCATCAGCCCCGCGCGCGCGCACCGCCACGGTTCCCGATTCGACCTCGCGCGCACCGACCACGAGCAAGTACGGCACCTTGTGCAATTCTCCATCCCGGATCCGGTAGCCGAGCGTGTCCGACCTCGCGTCGAGCTCGGCCCGCAAGCCGGCTGCGCGTAGTCGCTCGACGATTTCGGTCGCCGGTGCCGTCTGATCATCGGTGATCGGGAGCGCCCGGACCTGCTCGGGGGCAAGCCACACCGGAAACGCGCCCGCGAAGTGCTCGATCAGCACGCCGGTGAACCGCTCCAACGTGCCGAAGATGGCCCGGTGGATCATGACCGGGCGGTGCGGCTGGTTGTCCGCCCCGATGTATTCGAGCTCGAACCGCTCGGGAAGATTGAAATCGAGCTGGATCGTCGCCCCCTGCCACTCACGGCCGATCGCGTCATCGAACTTGATGTCGATCTTCGGACCGTAGAAGGCGCCACCTCCCTCATCGACACCGTACTCGACCCCGACACGATCCAACGCCTGACGGAGCGCGGCTTCGGCCCGGTCCCACACTTCGTCGGAGCCAATGCGTTTCTCGGGGTCATCGGGACGCGTCGCGAGATCGAACCGGTACGATAACCCGAGCGCGGTCATCACCTCTTCCACGAGATCGAGACAGGTGAAGATCTCGTCCTCGACCTGATCGGGTGTGCAGAAGATGTGTCCGTCGTCCATGGTCAGCATCCGGACGCGCAACAGTCCGTGTAGCGTTCCGGATCGCTCGTAGCGGTAGACGTTGCCGATTTCCGACAACCGAAGCGGGAGGTCTCTGTAACTCCTCTGACGGGCGGCGTAGATGACCGTATGACCCGGGCAGTTCATGGGCTTCACACGATACGCTTCCTTCTCACCGTCGCCCTGCATGACCGGGTACATGTTCTCGGCGTACGCCCCGAGGTGGCCCGAGCGCTCGAACAACGCCTCGCTGCTCACGTGTGGCGTAAACACGAACTCATAGCCACGCGCGTCGAGCAGGTCCTCGATCCACCGCCGCAGCGTGAACTGAACGCGGGCCCCCTTCGGGTGCCAGCATACGAGCCCGGGACCGATGTCCTCCTGGATGCTGAACAGGTCGAGCTCCTGGCCCAGCTTGCGGTGATCGCGCTTCTTCGCCTCCTCGAGGCGGTGAAGGTGCTCATCCAGCGCGTCCTTCGTGTAGAACGCAGTCCCATAGATCCGTTGTAGCATCTGCCGCGACTCGTCACCACGCCAGTAGGCGCCGGCCGCGTGCAGGAGCTTGAAGTTCTTCACCTCTCCGGTGCTCGGGGCGTGCGGTCCGCGACACAGATCGAGGAACGGACCGTCGCGGTAAACAGAGATCGTCTCGCCCTCGGGAATCTCGGCGAGCCGTTCCAGCTTCAGCGGGTCGTCCGAGAACAGCTCCTGCGCTTCGTCGCGCGATACTTCTCGTCGCTCGAACGCGTGCCCGGCCTTGACGACCTTCTTCATGAGGCGCTCGATCTCCGCCAAGTCCTCGGGCGTAAAGGGCTCCGGGACTGCGAAGTCGTAGTAGAAGCCCTCCTCGATCGGTGGACCGAATCCGATCCCCGCACTCGGGTGAAGCTCGCGCACGGCGGTGGCGAGCGTGTGGGCGGCGGAGTGCCGCAGCACATAGAGCGCGTCCGGGTCGTCGTCGCTTCTGGTGACGATCGACACCTGCGCGCCGTCGGGGAGCGGTCGACCGAGATCGACCAGCTCATCGTCTACCCGGGCCGCCACGGCTGCGCGGGCGAGCCCTGATCCTATGGAGGCGGCCAGGTCCGCCCCGGTAGCACCCTCCGACAGGGTCGCAGGAGAGCCGTCCGGTAGCCGTACCGAGATCTCAGAATGGTCGTTCATCGGCCTACCCGTCGATGATCGATGGAAGAATGTCGCAGTAGGTAAGAAAAGCTAGCGGATCATCGCGGGCCTGCCTAGGTAGATCGCTCGGCGGCTCCAGCGGCGCTCAAGTGCCTCCCGATGCCGGCGGATCTCGCAGGATTCCGTAGCGCGCGACACCATCGTTCGCATCGAGGATGACCCAGATGAGGCCGCCGGTACTTTGGGCCAGCGCCTCCGAGACAGACTTCAAGCGCGCGAGCTTTCCGCCCCGCATCTTCAGGTAGAAACCGTCCTCGTCTCGGGTCAGGGTGCCGAGCAACGGACGCTCCCCATCCACGGATACGATCTCGTACGACGTCGCTTCGAGCGTGGGGCCCGGGAATTCGGTCTCCCTCGACAGCCGCCCCGTGATGCGTATCCGCACGCCTACCAGCCGTCGCACTTCGGGCTCGTAGGGGCCTGAGATGACCACGCCCTCTTCCCCATCCACGATCGTGCGGGTGAACGGCTCGTTTCCCACACGCCGCACGACCCCGTCGATCGCCTCCGGTCCGATCTCGCCGATGTGGCCGTTCACTCGGGCCTCGCTCGTGCAGGCCACGGTTCCGAGCAGAAGACCCAGCGGGAGAAGAAGTCGTGCCTGCGTGGGCGCACCCGTTCGCCGTTCGGCGGGGATCACCCGATCACCGGACTCGCAGGATCGTGACCTGCGCGCGGACGGACCCCGGCACCTCGGCTCCCGACTGGGTCGTGACCTCGAGAACCACGTCCGGCGTGCTGGAACCGCTCTCCAGCGTGAAGTAGCGACCCGTCGACGAGTGCAGGGTGAAGTTGGACGAGGTGTTCGTAGTCGGGTTCAGGGTGACCATCGTCGGCGTCAGGGGATACGGCTTATCGAAGGGTGGATTGCCGCCCAGGTTGCTCAGATGGAGCCCGCCGAACATCGCCCGCATGTTCCAGGTCGCGAACTGGGAGCTCGGATCGAGTCCGCTTCCGTTGTCGTCCGCGACCACCGCCGAGAGGTACTCCCCGATCAACTGCTCCCAGCTCCTCGACTGACCAGATACGACCTGGACCGCACGGACCACGTTCGAGGTCCCCCGCAGGTAATTCGGGCCGCCACTCGACAACTCCTGGAACATTAGGTATTCCGCGCTCCCGGGGAGTATTCCGGCGGGTGTGGTCGGGCCATATTGATCCGCCAACCAGCGCAAGAAGCCCCACGCGAAGCCGCGCATCTCGAGCGATTGCGTTCCGCCTGGATCGCCACCCCCCGACTCCCCCAAGGCCAGCGTCCCGCTCGGGTTGTTCAAGAAGTCGCCGAAGCGCGAGAAGTTGAACAGGTGATACGCGTTGAAGGCGTCCAGCGCGGCCTGGTTGGGGACGATTCCGTCGAAGTCCAGGTTCGTTCGGAGCGCGAGATTGGCCAGCGCGAGCCCGCTGATCTCCTCGGCGATGTGCGCGAGGCCTTCGTCCGACCAGGAATCGTCAAGGTCCGAGAAATCACCGTTCCCGACGACCGTGCGCTGTACCGTGTTCAGGAGGTGGAGGAATTCATGCGACACCGTCCCCTTGGCGACGCGCTTGGCGAATTCGACGTCCACAGGGTCGCCGAACTGACCGGACGGATCGGGGGCTTGCAGGTAGAGTAGCTCGGCCTGGTTGCCGGCCGGGCACGTGGCCGCGTCGGCGACATCGCCCGAGAAGAAGAACCCGGCGACGAACGACCCGCTCCCTGGTTCGGTCAGCTCGTTCACCGAGGCGGTGAACAGGACGATCACGCGCTGGTTCGCATCGATGTCCGAGGGATTGCCGAAGTACTGGACGTCCAGCGGGAAGACCACGGCGTCGAGCGCCTGGTTGAGCTCCTGGTAGTCGGCCGCCGAGTAGTTCCCCGCGACACGTACATCTTCCAGTAGGGCGAAATTCTGGCCGACGAGCTTGACCTCGGCCGTGATCGTGTTGTTGCTGTTACAGTCCACGGTCAGGTCCTGCTGCACTGCCATAGACAGGGTCAGCCTCTGCCCGATGCTCGGCGGCACCGCGCCCGCGAGCGAGAGACGCGGACCTCCGGTGCCGGCCCGCCCCCTGTACGGGCGTGCCCCCACTCGCTGGAGCTCGCTGCGCATGCGGTCCTTCAGACGTCGCTCGGTGAGCAGCGCCTGCTCCTGCCGTTCGAGAGCGCGGGACGCCGCACTACGCCGGATCGGCGGGACGTTCGCCCCCACGATGTTCCCCGATGCACCCTCGGCCTGCACGCTCAGTGATACCGGGCTCGACGACCCCGGGACCGTGCTCGCGCTGTGTACGATGACCTCGTACTCCCGAGCCTCGGATGCACCACTCAGCTTGAACGCGCGCACCTCTGCCGCGTCGCTCAGGGTCACGAGCTCACCCTGCGCCATGTTCAACGTGATCGCGGGTGGCGGTGGTCCCGGAGGAGGCGGTGGAGGAGGCGGCGGCGGCGTCGTCCCGTCACCGCCGCATGCGGCGGCACCCACCACAAACAGAACCCCCAACCAAGCCGCGCGTGGGTCCCGCCCACGCTTCCGATGCTCGATCGATTTCGTCAACGTTTGACACCTCTGCTCTTTTGCGCCCACCGTTTCCCTCGCCCGATCCCGTTCCTGACAACCCATATAACGCAGACCAGCCCTCTCTGTTCCCCCATCACATTGGCATGACTGAGGCCGTCACAGGCTGGTCACCGTGTCCGCACCACCGTGAGCTGCGGACGGGCCGATAACGGCACTTCCGCCCCCGTAGGCGTGGTCAGCTGGATGGATACTGCGGGATGCGGGCCATTACTGCGCAGGATGAGGTACGTGGCGGTTGAAGCTCCGAGGTCGAAGTCGAATGCTCTATTGGTTGACTGCGCCAGCGTTTCCGTGCTCACCGCGAGAGGGTATTCGACGCTGAATGGCGACACGTTCGGGAGAGCTTCGTGCAACCCGCCAAAGATGTCTCGCAAATCGAAGCTCGGCACCTGCAATCTCTGGGGTACCTGGCGCGGGACATCGTCGTCGGCGACCGGCGCCACGGCATATTCGCCAAACAGGTCCCCCCATTGGGTCGGACCAGCCAGCATCTGCACCGCGCGCTCCACGTTCGCGGTCCCGGTCAGGAGCTCCGGGCCACCTTCGGTCAGCTCACGGAATAGCGCCTCTTCTCCACTGCCAGGCACGATGCCGGCCGGCGACTCGGGCCCGAAGTGATCCGCCAACCAACGCAGGAACAGCCAACCGAACCCCCGCATCCTGAGCGACGGGAGCCCGCCGGGGTCATCCCCGGTCGGATTCCCCAGCGCGAGCGTCCCGGTCGGATCGGCAAGGTACTCGCCCAGCCGCCGGAAGTTGGCGAGGTGGTAGGCATTGAAGGCCGAGGTAGCTCCCGCGAGCGTCGGGAATGACAGATTGGCGCGTGTGGACAGCCCCTGGAACCGGAGGCCGGCCACGGTCTCCGCCGTGTGGGCCAGCCCTTCGCTCAACCAGGCCTCCTCCAGATCCACGAACAGGGTCCCATCGTTCAGCACGACTCGTTGCTCGGCGGCGAGCAGGTGCTGGAACTCGTGCGCCGTAGTACCGCGTGCGTTGCTCATCGCGAACGCGGGGGTGACCGGGTCCGAGAACGCCCCACCCGGATCGGCGGCGAGCAGATAGAGCACCTCTCCCTGGTTGCTCGCGGCACAGTCCGCTTGATCCGCCAGATCGCTGGGGTTGAAGAAGCCCGCGACGAATGTGCTGGAGCCCGGCGGCGTGACCCGATTCACGATCCCGGTGAAGAACACCCAGACTCGCTCGTTGCCATCCAGATCCGCAGGCGGGCCGAAGTACGCGCTGTCCACCGGGAAGACGATGTCGTCGAGCTCCTGGAGCAACGAGGTGTACGCCGCGTCGTCCACGAATCCGCCAAGTGCCAGGTCCTCCGCGATCGCGAACCGCTGTCCGACCGCTCGCACCCTGGCCGGCGTCGGCTCGTCCCGATCACACTCCACATCGAGGTCCGGAGAGACGCTGTTCCGAAACGTGACGAGCTGACCCACGGTCGGAGGAACCGAGCGGGAGCGGGCCAGCCCTGGATCCGCGGGGCCGGGCCGCCCCTCCCACGGGCCCTTGGGTCGATACACGCGTGCGCCCACTCGGCGTAGCTCCCGTCGTGCGCTCGCTCGAAACTCGAGCTCGAGGCGAGAGGCCACCTCGGCGCCCAGCTCAACGACGCCCGGGGCTCTCGTTTGAGACACGGGAGGCACGACCGTGGCCTGCCCGGCGGCGTCCGGCCCGAGGATCGCGAGGCGCATGGACGACACGGCCCCGGGGACTTCGCTCGCGCTCTGCACGACCAGCCGGTACTCCCGCGCCTCACTGGCGGAGGCGAGGTCCAGCGATCGTGCGTCGGAACCACGCAGCACGCACGTCTCGCCAAGATCCAACGAAGCCCGACTCGGGAGACGGACGCCGAGCCGGATCCCGACGGCCGGGTCGAGGGAGCGGTTCACACAGGAGGACGAGTCGAGCCCTGTACCACCATCACAGCCCAGACCCAGCAGAGCCATGAAGCCCAGCCAGCGCCGCGCGGTCGGCTTGTGAGTACTGGTTATGTGCTCCGGCATTCGCTACTCCCTGCCGTCAAAGAACGCCCGGACCATTCGCTACGTGACGGTAGCGCTGCCCGCCTCTCGCCCGGCTCCCGGGTACGAGCCTGCGGTGATCCGCGTCCCTTCCCCGGTATTCGTGGCTCCAACACAAGCGCTGGGAATCTCGCCGACCCGGGGTAGATGTGCCAAGGCCCGGCGCTTGGCCGGGCCTTGGCTTCCCATTGCAGGGGCATCTGCCCCGGTGCGAGGGCAGTCTAGTACATGCCGCCCATGCCGCCGCCGCCACCGGGCATCGGCATGGCCTTCTCGTCCTCGGGCCTCTCGACGACCACCGCCTCGGTGGTGAGGAGCAGGCCGGCGATCGAAGCGGCGTTCTGGAGCGCCGTGCGTGTGACCTTGGTCGGATCGATCACGCCGGCTTTGACCAGGTTTTCGTACTTATTGGTCGCGGCGTTGTAGCCGAAATTCAGATCCCCGTTCACACGGACCTTTTCGACCACGATCGATCCCTCGGCACCCGCGTTCTGCGCAATCTGCCGGATCGGCTCCTCGAGCGCGCGTCGCACGATCTGGATCCCGATCAGCTCGTCCGGGTCCTTGCTCTTGAGATCCGCCAGCGCGGTTTGGCACCACAGGAGGGCAACGCCGCCACCGGGCACGATCCCTTCCTCGACCGCCGCCCGCGTCGCGTGCAGTGCGTCCTCGACGCGCGCCTTCTTCTCCTTCATCTCGGTCTCGGTGGCCGCGCCCACGTTGATCACGGCGACACCGCCGGCCAGCTTCGCGAGCCGCTCCTGGAGCTTCTCGCTGTCGTAATCGGAAGTCGATTTGTCGATCGCGACCTTGATCTCGTTGATCCGGCCCTTGATGCTGGCCCAGCTCCTCGGAGATCACCTGGCCGCCGGTCAGGATCGCGACGTCCTGGAGCATCTGCTTGCGGCGATCGCCGAAGCCTGGCGCCTTCACCGCGCAAACCTTGATCGTGCCCCGGAGCTTGTTCACGACCAGCGTCGCGAGCGCCTCGCCCTCGACGTCCTCGGAGATGATCAGGAGAGGCTTGCCCAACTGGGCGACCTTCTCCAAAACCGGCAGGAGGTCCTTCATGGCCGAGATCTTCTTGTCATGGATCAGCATGACGGGCTCGTCGAGGACCGCCTCCATCTTGTCCGGATCCGTGACGAAGTACGGAGATAGATAGCCGCGGTCGAACTGCATCCCGTCGACCGTCTCGAGCTCGGTCTCCAGACCCTTGGCCTCTTCGACCGTGATCACGCCGTCCTTCCCGACCTTCTCCATCGCGTCGGCGATCAGGTCGCCGATCTCCATGTCGTTGTTCGCGGAGATGGCCGCCACCTGGGCGATCTCCTTCTTGCCCGTGGTCTCGACCGAGATGTCCGCCAGTTGGCCAACCACCGACTCGACTGCCTGCTCGATGCCGCGCTTGAGCGCCATCGGGTTCACGCCCGCCGTCACGCTCTTCAGCCCCTCCTGAAAGATCGACTGCGCGAGGACGGTCGCGGTCGTGGTCCCGTCACCGGCGGCGTCGGACGTCTTGGTCGCCACTTCCTTGACCATCTTGGCTCCGAGGTCCTCCACCGGATCCTCGAGCTCGACCTCCTTCGCGACGGTCACCCCGTCCTTCGTGATCGTGGGGCTCCCGAATTTCTTCTCGAGCACCACGTTCCGGCCCTTCGGGCCGAGCGTGACCTTGACCGCCCTCGTCAGCTTGTCGACCCCCATCTTGAGGCGCTGCCGCGCGGCGGTATCGAATTCCAGATCCTTTGCCATCGTCTTCTCCCTTAGATGCGCGAATATCGCGTCTTTCTATGCTGTCCTATTTAACTCGTGTACAACGAGTTAAAGGAGCTTATATCAACTCTAGCCTTATTATCCTCACTTGAGGATCGCGAGAACGTCGCTCTCCTTGATGATCAGGAGCTCCTGTCCGTCCACCGTTACCTCGGTACCCGCGTACTTCCCATACAGGACGCGGTCTCCTTCCTTCACTTCCATCGGAATCCGATCGCCGTCATCGTTCAGCCTTCCGGGCCCGACCGCCACGATCTTGCCCTGCTGCGGCTTCTCCTTGGCCGTATCGGGGATGTAGAGTCCGCCCCGCATCTCCTCGGTCTCCTCCAGGGCCTCTATGACGACCCGGTCCGCCATGGGCTGAACGTTCACCTTCGTTTTCGAAGCGGTAGCCATCTCCGCGTCCCTCCTTGAGTTGTGTCAGGGTCTCACCTACCGGCTGGCAGGCTGGATACTCTCTCACTTCGTGTCCACTTGCTGTTAGCACTCTTGAACGATGAGTGCTAAGCACCCCTAATATGACGTGCTTGGACGGCTAGATCAAGGGGGCCGCCTCGACGCGCCTGGAGGCGGCGCCTGACAAATCGTGAAACCCTGGCGATTGCAGTCGCGTATGCAAGCATTGACGGCGGGTGGCTTGACTCGGCCACGGCCTTTGAGTCTCAGGGAGGCTTAGATGCTGAGATCGCTTTTCGTCCTATTGACGGTGGGTTTCGTGGGCATGGCGGTGAGCGGGATCGTGTTCGGACTCCTGTTCCCGCTCGTGATGGTCGCGCTCAAGATCCTGTTCTTCGTGTTGATCGGATACCTGATCTTGCGGCTCGTGAAGCCGGACATGGCCGACCATCTCAAGAACTGCTGCACGGGTAAGAACGGTGAAGGTTAGGTAGGAGCAGCGAGGGTTGGAGAGCAACAAGGCAGGGGAATCTCAGTCGCGGGAGAGCAGGCCCCCGGCCGATTCGACCTCCCCTGTCGCTTCGTCGATCCGATCCGCCAACTCCCCCACCCTTCTCTTCAGCTCGTCGATGTCCAACTGACGGATGGCGAGCCGGACGCTCGGGAGCCCGAGCGTCGCGTATCCGTTCTCGGGATCGGACGCGAACAGGAGCTGTCGTGTCCATGGATCCCCGGTTAGGCCCCCTGGACTGAGGAACGCGAGGTTCGCACGGCGGAGATGACGGTTCACCTGTGCCGCCCGCTCGTCCACCCGCCCTTCCCTGAGCCACGCCGCGGCCGCCTCCTGTAAGCGTAGCGCCTCGACTCGGAACCGTCGCGCGGAGGCCTCCAGCACATCCAGCGGGCCGTCGAGCGAGCCCCAAGCCCCCGACGTACCCGATGAGACGGTGCGCACTTCTTCCCGCAGGTCGGCCACCATGCTCTCGAGCTGGTCGCCCGCGCCCGCAAAGTCGTACGGGTGGAGATCCGCGTTCGCGAGCCGAGCTGCGGCGATTGCCACGATGCGAGCTGCCGCCGCGTGGTACCGGTACCCGGGATCGCCGAAGCGCTCCATCCACGCGGAGGTGTCATATGCGGAGTGATACACGCCACCCGGGCCGCCGAAGCCGAAGCTCGCTGCGGGGACCCCCGCATGTTGATAGAAGGGCTTGTGATCGGACCCTCCACCCAGGTCGCCGACGGGCACCGGCCGTTCCGGATCGTCCACGGCCGGACTGCGGGCACTCCATTCGTCCAGCACGGATCCGGTCCCTCGTGGGTCCGGTACCGCAGCCGCAGATTCCCTGATCAGAGCTTTGAGGGGTGGCGAAGCCGCGGCGCGGAAGTGCGAGCCGCTGGCGGATACGTCCTGGTTGATGTATGCGATGCCAGCCGCGCGCAGAGCTTCCTCGTGTCGCTCGACCCATTCCGTCGAGCCGATCAGGCCCCACTCCTCGGCATCCCACGTCGCGAACAGCACGCTTCGCCGCGGACGGCTTCCGGTAGCCGCGAGGTCCGCGAACGCTCGGGCGGCCGCGATCACGCTCACGGTCCCGCTGACATTGTCCACCGCGCCGGGGCCCCAGGCGTCCCGGTGCCCGCCGACCACGATCCACTCCTCCGGGTGTTCACTGCCCCGCACGCGGGCGATGGTGTTGAAGATGCGGTGATATGCGGTCTCGCCCCGCTCGAGCTCGACCCGCAACCTCGCTCGGACCGGACCCGGACCCAGGTGATAGTAGATCGGTAGCGCCCCCTGGAACGCGCCCGGCGCCGCCGAGCCTCGCAGCCCGCGCAGCAGATGCGTAGCGGGTCCATATCCGAGCGGCAGCACCGGGATCCGAGCCACACCGGTCATCTCGGACTCGGGAATCCGCGCGGCGCCGGGAATCGATGGGAGCCCGGGAGTGGATGGATCCCCGGTCCCGTTGAATATGCTGCCACGCTGGACGCCGGCCGGCGGTCGCATCGGACCTTCGGGGTACACATCGCCCCTGCGGAAGCCGTCCTCGGCGGGGTCGGAGTAGATAATCAGGCCGATGGCGCCCCTGGCTTCCGCCTCGCGCGCCTTGATGCCGCGGTATGAGCGCCCGTAACGGGCAAGCACGATCTTGCCGCCGACGTCCACCCCGAGCGAGTCCAGGACCCTGTAGTCGGCGGGGAGCCCGTAATTGGCGAATACGACAGGCCCCTCGACATCTCCGGATGCCCCGTACGCGTTGAACGCGGGCACGCGCTCGGTCCGCGTTATGGGGTCACTCGGCAACTCCGGCTCGAGCTCGTACAGAGAGCGCGCGGTCGGGGCGGTTTGCTCGACGGAGACCGAAAGCGGCTGGGGAAGGTAGACGACGAACGTGTCGTAGGAGACCTCGATGCCGGTCCGGCTCAGCCAGGCGACGACGGAATCGCGCGTCGTGGCCTGCTCAGGGGTCCCGGCCACGTGTGGCACGGCGCCCAGTGCGCGCGCCCAGCGAGCGATCGAATCTTCCCAGATGCCGGCCAGCAACGCGCGCTCGAACGCGGCTTGCTCGGCGACCCTGCTCCGCTCAAAGCCTCTCGGCTCGGTGGTAGCCCCCGCTTGTGCCGACGCGTCCGCGAACGAAACTCCGCTGAGGCCGAGAACGACCCACAGCCCGGCCCTGACGCGGGTCAGCGCACCTCTCCCAGGTACCGGTCCGCGATCGCGAGACCCGTGATCGTGAGGAATGGCTCCACCCGCTCTACGGTCCGGCAGTGCGGGGCGATCACGTCCGCCAGACCACCAGTGGCCACGACGAGCGGGTCCGTCCGCTCCCACTCCGTCACGATCCGATGTACGATCCCGTCGATCGCGTCCACGGTGGCGTAGAAAACACCCGAGTCCACGCAGTCTACCGTGCGTCGACCGATGACACGCGCCGGGGGGTGGATCTCCACCTGAGGTAGCTGAGTCGCCACGGTCGTGAGCCGCTCGATGCCGGCTCTCGGTCCCGGAGCGATAACCCCGCCGAAGAACACCCCTTCCGCTCCGATGCAGTCGAACGTCGTGGCGGTTCCGAGATCCACCACGATCGTGTCGCGCTCGAATAGTTCCGAGGCGGCGAGGGTGTTGGCGATGCGATCCGCACCCACTTCGAGCGGAGCATCCACGTCCAATCGAATCGGAAGCGGGCTGCCGCCGTTTACGAAGCGTGGCTCGAGCCCGACGGCATGACAGGCTTGAGCCCAAGCTCGGTCCAGGACGGGCACCACCGACGCCAGGATCGCCCGCTCCGCCGACCCGGGGGGTGAGGGCTCGCCAGCCTCGACGTCGGACGAACCTCCCTCGGCCTCGAGACCGGACATGAAGCCAGACACCTGGAGCGCCAGCTCATCGCCCGTGCGCCGGCGGTCCGTGGCGATCCGCCAGCAGCGCACCGTCTCCAGTCCGCGTAGCAGGCCAATGACGGTCTCCGTGTTTCCGACATCCACTGCCAGGATCATCGCTACGACCGCCCTCCGGTTTCGACCTCGATCGAGGCCGTCGTGACTCGACGGAGCGCGCCCCGGTCGGGACGGAAGAGGAGCGCACCATCTGGAGCGACCCCCGCAGCCACACCGCTGAGGGCCGGCTCCTGATCGGAGAGGGTCGCCCGAACCCGGCGGTTCTTGAGCCAATCGTACTCGTCCAATAGGTCGAGGACGCCGGAATCGAGGGTGCTCGGAGGATCGTAGAGCCAGCGCTCCAGGCCCTCGATCACGGCGTCGGCAACCTCAGGCAGATCGGTATCAGGTCGTCGCTCCTCGATCCAGGTCGCCTCTTTCTTGAGCCAAGGTGACATCGTGCCCGACATGGACTTTACGTTCACTCCGACGCCCACGACGAAGAAGCGTGGACCCGCCGCGCTCCAGCTGGCCTCGGCCAGAACCCCGCCCATCTTCCGGTCGCCAACCATCAGGTCGTTTGGCCACTTCAGACCCGGATCTACGCCGTGGAGACGCCGATCGAGTGCCGAGATAACGCCCAGACCCGCGAGCACGGAAGCCAGCGGCGGCAGCACCGGGGCATCAGGACGGAAGATCATGCTCACGTAGAGACCGGTATCGGGGGGGGAATGCCAGTGGCGGTCGTGCCGACCACGTCCAGCCGTTTGTTCGCGACACACGACGATGCTGCCGACTTCGGCTCCCGCTTCGGCGAGGTCCTTCGCCGCCGCGTTCGTCGAGTCGATCTTCCCGTACGCCGCAACGGTCTCACGACCCCAGCGCCGCCGGAGATCCGCGAGCGACAGACCCGCCCACGTTCGCACTTGCCGCCGGCTCATTCGATGACCAGGAGAGAAACGTCGAACCACGGGGCCGAATGCGTGATCGCCCCCACGGACACCAAGTCCACGCCCGTTTCCGCGATGTCGCGCACGTTGGCAAGCGTGACGCCTCCCGACGCCTCGAGCACGGGCCAAGGCGGACGCGTCGCACGCACGAGTTCGACGGCGCTTCGCAACTCGCGGACCTTCATGTTATCGAGCAGTATCCGGTCGGCTCCTCCACCCAATGCTTCCTCCAGCTCCGACTCGTTCGTCACCTCTACCTCGACCTCGATCGCCTGGTGCCCGGCATCCTCGCGGGCGGCCCGGAGCGCGGCCCCGATTCCACCGCTCGCCCTGGCGTGATTCTCCTTGATCAGCACCATGTCGTAAAGGCCCAGTCGGTGGTTTAGAGCCCCGCCCGACGCGGACGCGGCTTTCTCCAACGCTCGCAAGCCCGGAGTCGTCTTGCGCGTGTCCGTCACCCGGCAACCGGTCCCCTCGACAGCCGTCGCATACGCGGCCGCGAGCGTAGCGACACCGGACAAGTGACCCAGGAAATTGAGAGCCGCACGCTCGCCCTTGAGGATGGCCGCGAGAGAACCCTCGATCCGAGCGAGCTCGTCACCCGGCTCGACACGCTCGCCATCCGCCACCCGCCACTCTACCACCAGGCCCGAATCCAGCCGGCGGAACACGCGAGAAGCCGGATCCGAGCCCGCCACGACACCGGCGGTCTTCGCGATGATGCGCGCTTGACCGGTCGCCGACGACGGCACCGTCCGCTCCGTCGTCCGATCTCCGTCTCCGAGATCTTCCGCCAGAGCTCGATCCACCAGCTCATCGAGTGTCGGCAGCGTAGGTCCAGCCGCGGACGTGGGCCCCGGCGACTCCGCGTTTCCCGGCACGGTGATCTAGCGAAGACCGGGCACGAGGATGGCGGCCCCCAGGTACGCGAGCCCGACCGCCCAGCAGTAGTACGAGAACCGATGGAACTTCCTGCTCTTCAGCATCGAGAGGAAGATACGGATGGCGAGTACACCCGACAGGCAGGCGGTCGCGAACCCGGCCACCAGGGGCACGGCACCGCTCGCGCTGAGCCCGCTGTCCGCACCCCCGAACTGAAGGAAACCCGCTCCCAGGATGGCAGGCAGCGAGAGCAGGAACGAGAACTCGGCCATCCGATCGACCTCGACCCCGAGCCACACCCCCGTCGCGACCGTAGACCCGGAACGCGAGACCCCGGGGAGGATCGCGAGCGCCTGAGCGATGCCGATCGCCACCGCGCTTCCGATTCCGGGTCGGGACTCTCGCGCGCGCGGGCCGGACCATCGAATCGTCCAGATCCAGAACCCGGTGACGAGCAACATCGATGCGGCGACGATCGGTCGCTCGTAGGCCCCCTCGAAGAGAGTCGCCGCCAAGGTGCCCGCGAGCGCCGCAGGCACGGAGGCGGCCGCGAGGAGACCCGCGTATGCCAGGCTGGCCCGATCACCGCGAAACACGCCCCCGATCAGCCGCGCGATCGCCGCGCGGTACACCCAAAAGACCGCGCATACGGTCGCGAGGTGGAGCATGAGCTCGAAGGCCACGCCGGGAAGCTCCAGCCCGAGGAGGGCCTGCCCCAGAACCAGGTGACCGCTGCTGGACACGGGAAGGAACTCGGTGAGACCCTGGACGAGGCCGAGGAGCACCGCCTCGAGGACCGTCACGGAACGGTCTGCGCCTCCTGCGCATCCAGGCGTGCCAGCGCGCCACTCAGGACCTCTTCGTAGTACTGCTCGTACTCGGGCACGATGCGGTCCGCCGAAAACAGGGAGACCGCTCGCTCACGCGCGGCGCCCGAGGCAGCCTTCCAGACGGCCTCATCCCGCAGGAGCGCCACGGCCCCCTCCGCCATCCCCTCGACATCCCCGACAGGGTGGAGCGAGCCCGTCACGCCGTGCTCGATCACCTCGGCGAGCCCCGAGTCGCTCGACCCGACGACGGGCACCCCGGATGCTTGGGCTTCGAGCGCCACGAGCCCGAACGACTCCTGCTCGCTGGGCAGGATGAAGAGATCGGCGCATGCGAGTAGCTCGGCGACGGATTCCAGCTTTCCAAGGAAGACCACGCGGTCGGAGATCCCCAGCTCTTCCGCGAGCTCGGCGGCACGCGGACGCTCCGGTCCGTCCCCGACCAGCACCAGCCTCGAGGGCACGGCGCGCTGGATGCGCGCGAACATGTGCAAAAGGTCGTGGATGCGCTTGACGGGCCGGAAGTTCGAGATGTGCATCAGGATCTTCTCGTGCGGCTCAGCCAGGGCCGAGCGGTGACACTCGTGTCCATCGCGATGGTAAATCGTCGGGTCGATGAAGTTCGGGATCACGCGGATCGAGCAGTCGTCGCAGGCGAAGTCCTCCAGGGTCCGCGCGCGGAGCCACTCCGACACGGCCGTGATGCCATCGGATCGCTGGATCGAGAACTTCGTGATCGACCAGTAGGAAGGATCCTGCCCGACCAGGGTGATGTCGGTGCCGTGAAGCGTGGTCACCACCTTCACATCCCCACCCGATTCGCGCAGCATCTCGCGCGCCGTCCAAGCCGCGGTCGCGTGGGGCACGGCGTAATGCACGTGCAGAATGTCCAGCTCCGCCTTGCAGACCACCTCATGCATGGTGACGGCCAGGGCGAGGGAGTACGGGGGATACTCGAACAGTGGATATCGAGCCACTTCCACCTCGTGCAGGAACACCCCTTCGATGAACTGGGTCAGCCTGAACGGCTGGGCGTACGAGATGAAATGGATCTCATGCCCGCGTCGTGCGAGATCCAGACCCAACTCGGTCGCGACCGCGCCCGAGCCACCGTACGTCGGATAACAGGTGATGCCGATCTTCATGCCGTCTCCGCCCCCATCCGGGCCGCCTCGCCGCCTCCTGGGCGCTCGTGGGTGGCCCGCCAATCCATCACGATACGCTCGGCAAGTTGTGCCGTGGGTAGGAGTGCGTCCACCCTGATCGTGTCGGCTAGCAGCTGGTGACGGAACCATGTCCGTTGCCGGCGAGCGTATGCCCAGGTGGCCGCGACGATCCGGGCCAGGGTCTCCTCGGCGGAGATCTTGCCCTCCGCGTGCGCGAGGACGTCGCGGTACCCCACCGCGTCGAAGGCTCGCGCGTCGTGAAGTCCACGAGATCTGAGAACCTCCACCTCCTCGATCCACCCTCCACTCAGCTGAGCGCGTGCGCGTCGCTCGATTCTCTCCCGGTGATCGTCGGTCGGCAATTCGAGGGCGAAGCAGCGGACCGCCACCGGCCGGTGCTCCGGCTCACCGAGCGAGAACCATTCGCTCAGTGGCCGGCCGGTGAGGAGCGAGAGCTCGAGCGTCCGCATCGCCCGCTGGCGATCGACCCGCTCGAGATGCTGTGGGAGCGCGGGGTCCAGCCTTCCCACCCAGCCCGTGAGCTCGTCAGTCGGACGCTCCTCGAGCCAACGGCGCAGAGCTGCGCGGCGGTCGGGGTCCATGGGTGGCTCGCGAAAGATCGGGCGCAGGAGCGCGCTCAGGAAAAGGCCTGTTCCTCCCGCGAGGATCGGTGCCCTGCCCCGCGCCTCGATCTCGGCCATCCAGCCATGCGTCAAGCGGGCGAACCGCCCTGCTCCATACGTGTCCCGCGGATCCAGGAAGCCCACCCCGTGGTGGGTGGCCGCTTGGAGCTCATCCGGGCCGGGCGCGGCGGTGCCGACCTCGAACCCCCGGTACGCCTGCCGACTGTCGAGTGAAATGACCTCGCCATCCAGCTCCTGGGCGACCGCGATCGCGAGGCCAGTCTTGCCCGTCGCAGTGGGACCGACGATCGCGATCGCGCGGGGTCGGTCCGCGAACACGCCGGCGGCAGCGGCTGGTCGGCTCATGCCCTTCGGAACCGTCGGTCCAACTCCTCGATCGACAGGCGTATGATCGTAGGGCGACCGTGCACGTCGTGACCCGGGAGCTCCGTGGCGAAGAGGCGATCGAAGAGCTCGTTCATCTCCTGCGAGGAGAGTGGCTGGCCGGCCTTGATGGCGCCCTTGCACGCCATGCTCTTCGCGATCCGCTCGTGCTGGTTGCGCGCGGAGTCCACCAGCGGGGATCCCTCCGTCAGCTCCTCGATCATGGCTCGCAGGCACGACTCGGCATCGAAACGAGGGTGCGGCTGCGGGCTGGCGTGCAGGATGAACGTCCGCTCGCCGAAGGGCTCTATCTCGAACCCGATCCTGCGCAGCAGACCGGCGAGTTCTTCCACCGCCGCGGCCTCGGCCGGCGACAGGCGCAGCGTGACGGGGAACAGGAGTCGCTGGGCCTCGCCGCCCTCCGTGAAGCGGTGCATCACCTCCTCGAACAGGATTCGCTCGTGAGCCGAATGCTGGTCGATAATCAGTAGCCCCTCTCGGGTCGAAGCCAGCATGTAGCGATTGTGCAGCTGCCACAGTCGTGGTCTCGCCGTCTCGGAGGTCGCGAGAGATCCGAGGGCGTCGCTGGTTCCCGTCCCCGCGTCACGCTCTGTATCGATCTCCCCCGTCGACTCGAACGCCCCCGTGCCGGACCGTCCAGCGGGGACGAACAGAGCAAGCTGCGGCATCGCTTGCTGAAGCCCTGCTGCACCGCGCCGCCCAGCTCGGCGGCCGGCGCCCGGCATGCTACTGGAAGGCGCTCCTCTTCCCCGGTCCAGTGAGCGGACGCTGTCGAGCCGCCCCAGCGCCTCGCGGATCGCCTCCCGGACCGCTTCCTCGACGGCCTCTCGATCGCGAAAACGGACTTCGATCTTCGCAGGGTGCACGTTCACGTCCACCTTGTCCGGCGGCATGTCGAGGAAGAGGAAAAAGGAGGGGTGCATGCCCTCTTGGACCGTCGTTCGGTACGCGTCGTCGACCAGGCGTGCGAGAACGGGATCACGGAAGGGGCGGCCGTTGATGAACGAGTATCTCTTGCCGCCGCGCGGGCGGGCGGCGTCGGGCCGCTGGATGAGCCCGGTAACCCTGAGCTCCCCGGCTGACGAATCCAACGGAATCAAAGTGTCGGCCAGGTCGGGCCAGATCGCCGTAACCCGATCGTCGAGCCGGGCCGAGGGCATCAGGTGCAGCAGCTCACGCCCATTGGACTCCAGTCGAAAAACGACGGTAGGGTGCGCGAGGGCCAGGTGGAGAACCGCCTCGCTGGCCGCGCGCGTTTCTGTTGCGGCGGCACGCAGGAACTTGGCGCGCGCAGGAACGTCGTGAAACAACGACCCTACGGTGACGGTCGTCCCACGGCGTCGCGGAGACTCATCCACCCCGCGGATGCGGCCGGACTCCACCCGTATTCGAGTCCCCTCCCCACCCTCGGTCGACGTGTGGAGCTCGAAGCGACTGACGGCAGCCATCGCGGGCAACGCCTCGCCCCGGAACCCGAACGAGGACACGGCCTGCAGGTCTTCGGCGACCCGGATCTTGCTGGTGGCATGGCGATCGAGGGCGAGGACGGCGTCGCGCTGGTCCATTCCGTGTCCATCGTCGATGACCCGCACTTCGTTCTTGCCGCCGCCGCGCAAGATCACCTCGATCCGAGTGGCGCCGGCGTCCAGTGAGTTCTCCACCAGCTCCTTGACCGCCGACGCCGGGCGCTCCACGACCTCCCCCGCCGCGATCTGGTTCGCCACGTGGTCGGGCAGGATCCGGACCGTTCTGTTCCCGCTAGACACCATAGAATCGTCGTGCGTTGGCCCGTGTCAAAGTCGCGATCTCATTGTGCTCGGTACCCCGAATCCGCGCGACCGCCCCGCAGGTGAACGGTAGGAACGCGGGTTCGTTGCGGCGGCCCCGCTTCGGGACCGGTGCCAGATAGGGGCTGTCCGTTTCGATCAGGAGACGGTCGTCGGGCACGGCCCGCACGAGGGGCGCCAACTCATCGACGAAGCTGACGATTCCGGAGAACGAGGCGAACCAGCCCAGCTCGAGTCCCGCTTCCAGCAGGGCTAATCCCGCAGTGAAGCAGTGCAGCACTCCGGTGGCCCGTCCGGCGAACTCGGACAGCAGCTCGTTCGTGTCGTCGTCGGCCGCCCGTGAGTGCACGACGACCGGCAGCCCGGTCCGCGACCCGGCCTCCAGGTGAGCACGGAAGCTCTCGATCTGCACCTCTCGGGGCGCGTGGTCGTAATGATAATCCAGGCCGGTCTCGCCGAGGGCCACGACCGCCTCGCTCCGGGCGAGGTCCTCGATCTCCCGGAACAGGTCGTCCGAGAACCGGGCAGCGTCGTGCGGGTGCAGTCCCGCGCTCGCCCATACGCCGGGCGCGGCCTCTGCCAGCCGGATCGCCCGTCGGGAGTCTTCGGGACCGGTGGCGATCGTGACCATCTCGGTCACGCCGGCTGCGCGAGCTCGATCCAGCGCGTCGCCTCGATCCTCCTCGAAGCGCGCGCTGGTGAGGTGAAGGTGTGAATCGAAGAGCGGCGGGGTCTCCACGACAGACCGCGCCGTGGCGTTAGCCGGCGGCGTGGGCCGCTCGCGCGGACCGGCGGCGCTCGGCGTCGTGGATCTCCAGCAGGGCGGGAGACGCGACGAAGATGGAGGAATAGGTCCCGATGAACACACCCAGGATCAACACGAGCGCGAACGGGCGGATGACCGCTCCGCCGAGCAGGAAGAGGGATCCTAGTGCGACCAGAGTCGTACCGCTCGTCAGCACCGTCCGTGGTAGCGTCTCGTTGATGCTGCGATTCAGCGTCCGGATATACGGCTCCTTCCGCTTCTTTCGCAGGTTCTCTCGTACGCGGTCGAACACGACGATCGTGTCGTTCAGCGAATACCCGACGATCGTGAGGAGCGCCGCGACGGTGGCGAGCGTGATCTCCACGTTCAGGAGCGAGATGAATCCGAACGTGATCAAGATGTCGTGCACGGTGGCAACCACCGCCGCCACGCCGAACCTCCACTCGAACCGGAACGCCAGATAGATGAGCGTCAACAGGAACGAGAGAAGGATCGCCGAGGTCGCCTTGACCTGGAGCTCGCCCCCGACTCTCGGTCCCACGGCTTCGACGCGGACGATCTCGAACTGATCGGGCTCGAAGCGTGACTCCAGCGCGCTGCCGAACAGCGATCCCACGCCTTCTCCGCCCGCGCCTTCGAACGCTTGCACGCGAAACAGGAACTCGCTGACCGTTTCCCCACCGCCCACGCCCGCAGCTCGCAGCTGCTGGATCTGGGCGCCTTCGAAGCCGGCCGCGGTCAATGCGTCGCGCAGCTGACCGACGTCGACCTGCTCGGTGAAACGGACCTGGAGGAGGGTCCCACCCGTGAACTCCACTCCCGCGTTCAGTCCGCGGTGGACGGCGATCGAGACCATACCGATCACGATCAGCGTCGCCGACAGGATGTACGCCCGCCTCCGGATACCGAGAAAATCGTACTTCGCGTCGTGAAAGAGCCTCATGCCACCTCTACGCGGATCGCTGGGGGACCCCAGCGGGTTTCTGTCACTAGATGCTCACCGACTCGCTGGTGCCGCGTCGGTTCAGGTAGATCATGAACAGCGTTCGGGTCACGTAGATCGCCGAGAAGAACGAGGCCAGGATCCCGATGCACAGTGTCACCGCGAACCCACGAACCGGCCCGGTCCCGAACTGAAACAGGATGATGCCGGTGATCAACGTCGTCAGGTTGGCGTCCACGATCGCGGAGAGCGCGTTCGAGAACCCGGCCTCCACCGCCGTACGCGGCGTCTTGCCCGCGTCCAGCTCTTCTCGGATGCGCTCGAAGATCAGGACGTTCGCATCCACCGCCATCCCCACCGAGAGAATCAGCCCGGCGATCCCCGGGAGGGTGAGGGTGGCATCGAGTCCGGCCAGCCCCCCCATTACGAAGACGACGTAACCCGCCATCGCCGTTACGGCGAGCACCCCCGCCAGGTGGTAGTACCCGATCATCACGACCACGACCGCGATTATCCCGATCATGAAGGCGGTGCGGCCCTGTCGGATCGAGTCGGCGCCCAGCGACGGACCGACGCTGCGCTCCTCCACGATCCGTATCGGCATGGGCAGCGCGCCCGCGCGGAGGACGAGGGCCAGGTCCTGGGCCTCCTGGAACGAGGCCCCCGGGGCGAGCTCGATCTGTGCGCGACGACTGAGCGTGCTGCGGATCACCGCGTAGCTCTGCACGCGCTGATCCAACACAATCGCCATGTTGTCGCCGACATGCCGGCTCGTACCGCGCTCGAACAGGCGAGCACCACGACGCGTCGTCTCGAACGGCACGATCGGGCGGTTGAACGTAGGGTCCCGGTTGGCCGGGCCCGCGTCCTGGAGGAACTCCCCCGTGAGGAGCGGTTCCGAGTCCAGGACATACAGCGGGCGGTAGGAAGTCCCACCGGCCGCGAATTGCTCCACCCCCCAGTGGAGCGTGACTTCGCGCGGCACGAGGGCCTGCACCGATTCGAGCGCCAGGTAGCGCTCCACCGTGGGCACGTCCTGCTCCGCCACGAAGAACTCCCCGGCGATCTGCCCCGTGCTCAGAAGCGCCGTGAGCGGGCGCAGCTCGGCTCCCGTGATGGGGCTGTCGACCGTGTCCGCGGCCTGCTCGCCCTCCGCCGCTGGCGCGCTGACGGCGGCGGAGTCGGGGGCCGCAGGATCGGGTTCACCCGCGCTATCGGCAGGCGTGACCTGCTGCGAGTCGGCGGCCCCGGCACCTTCGAGAATCTGGGTGAGGTCGACATCCGTAGTGATCGGTGCCCGCTGGAGATTCTCTTCTCCGATCTCGTTCACGACCGCCCGGTCCATGCGCGGTAGCGCCTGGATAAACGCCGATCCGTCCGTGACGATCTTGAATTCCATGTACGCGGTGCGCTCGACGATCGCCCTCGCCCGCTCCCGATCCTGGATTCCCGCCAACTCGACGATGATCCGGTTGCCCGCGCGCTGGATCGTGGGCTCCCTGACACCGAACTCGTCAATCCGGTTGCGGATCGTCGTCAGCGTCCGCTCGAGCGCATCATCGCCCGCGTCGGCGGCGATCGTCTCATCCGGGTCGTCGATCTCGACCGCGAGGTGCATCCCGCCCTGGAGATCGAGCCCGAGATTGAGCGGTGGGATTCGCTCGCCGTCGGGGCCCTCCTTGGGCAGGAGCGCGAAGCCACAGAGCACGAGGAGGGTGATGATCATCCCCACGCGCCATTTCAGGGTGGAAAACATCTAAGAGCACACCATCGGTTGATGTCGTCCGTTGATCCCGCTCGGCGGTCCGGTCTGGAGTGTACCCGCCAGGGGGCAAACCCGTTCACAGGAAAGCGCCCAAAGGTACCCTCCGCGCGCGGCGGGGGAAAGCTACGCAACGCCCGCTCAGAGCCGGCTACCGCGTCAGATCGCTGAACACGAGCGGCATGAGAACCATGGCGAACACGGTGATCAGGAGAGCCATGACGGCGTTGAGCCACACTCCGGCACGGGCCATCTGAGGCACCGTGACCTGGCCGCTGCCGTACACGATCGCGTTCGGCGGTGTTGCGATCGGAAGCATGAACGCGCAGCTCGCCGCCAGCGCCGCAGGGACGGCGAGCAACCGCGGATCCCAGCCGATCTCCAACGCGGCCGCACCCAGGATGGGCAGGAACGCGGCGGCAGTGGCCGTGTTGCTCGTGAGCTCCGTGAGCAGGACGACCACCAGGGTCACGACCAGTACGAACAGAAACGGCGGCCAATCGGCGAACGCCGCGGCACCATGACCCAGCCATGTGTTCAGGCCGGTTCGGTCGATCGCGGCCGCGAGGCTGAGCCCGCCGCCGAACAGGACGAGTACACCCCAGGGGAGTCGCTCGGCCCATTCCCAGTCCAGCACTCGTCCGCGCCCCTTCCCCGCCGGCAGGATGAACAACAGCAGCCCGCAGGCGATCGCGATTCCCGGATCCGAGATCCCGGGCAGCCAACGGGCGAGCAGCGGGCGGGTGATCCACAGGGTCCCGGCCGCGACGAACACGAAGGTCACGAGCCTCTCCGGTCTTCGCATCGGCCCGAGCGACTCCACTTCCTGTCGGATCAGATCGCCTGCGCCGCTCAGCTCGAGCCGTCGGAGCCGAAAGGCCAGACGGGTCAGGATCAGGTATACGAGTGGGAGCGCGACGATGACGAGAGGCAGGCCGAGTAGCATCCATTGTCCGAACCCGACCTCGAGACCGTGCGACTCGGACAAATAGCCGGCCAGCAGGGCGTTCGGTGGTGTGCCCACCAGCGTCGCCATGCCTCCGACATTGGCCGC
Organism: Gemmatimonadota bacterium; assembly: GCA_039588215.1. Classification (GTDB taxonomy): domain Bacteria; phylum Gemmatimonadota; class Gemmatimonadetes; order Palauibacterales; family Palauibacteraceae; genus JBDHAC01. The sequence goes on along the minus strand of JBDHAD010000015.1, from coordinate 58,507 downwards.
GTACGCGATCCCCAGCATGAGAGCGACCCCGAACGGCGCTTCCGGGCCGGCCGGGGCACCCTCCGGCTGCCCCGCTTTGCTGAACTGGATCACCGACAGACCGATCGGCAGCATGAGAAGCGCCACCGCCGAATTGCTGACCCACATGCTCAGAAACGCCGTGGCACCCATGAATCCGCCGATCAACGCGTGCGGACGGGAGCCTACTCGAGAGAGGATGTTGAGGGCGATGCGCCGGTGTAGCCCCCATCGTTGCATGGCGAGCGCGATTAGGAATCCGCCCAGGAACAGGTAGATGATGGGGTTGGCGAACGGCGCCGCCGCCTCTCTGATGCTTCCGGCGCCGACGAGCGGGAACAGAACCAGCGGAACCAGGGCGGTGGCCGGGATCGGGATCGCTTCCGTGAGCCACCACACCGCCATCAGTATGCCGACGGCGGCCGTCCGCCACGCGGGGGCATCGAGTCCCTCCGGGGTCGGAAGGGCCAGCATGAGCGCGAGTAGAGCAGGGCCCGCGAGCAGGCCGATTCGTCTCGGCGTCGTCATGGGAGTGAATGGAGTCGGAGGGTAGCGGTTCTCGCAAGCACCTCCATTTCCGGCTGTAGCGCGGGATGAGCGACGCGGTCGCCGGGATCCTCTCTCAGGAACTCGCGACGACCGCGTCTTGTGCCCACCACGGTTCTTCTAGTCTTCACTAGCGCCCGCTGGCCGGCTGGCCGGCGCACCGCGACGATCGCGCCGAGCGCCGCGGCTCCCGGTCCTTAGATCGCGGGCATAGGCACCGCGTTGGTGAGCCCCCAATGGAGCTTCCACGACCCGTCGTCCATCTCGCGACAGAGGCTCATGTAGGTGCCCGATTGCGTCACGCTCTGGCCCTCTACGGTCGCCTCGACCGTGTAGTGACCGCGGTCCACGGCCCAACCTTCACCGAGCATAACGGTCTCGGCATCCATGATCGTGAGCTGGGGGGACCCCTCGCCCATTCTTTCCGCGATCGCCGCTTCGATCGCCGCGCGCCCGTTCGACGCCGGCGCCTCGGCGAACATGGACACGCCGTCCTCGGTATACAGGTCGGACACCATCGACTCGTGACCCATGTTGTAATGCTCGGCGTACAAGGCGATCAAATCGGCCAGCGGACCGCCGCTCATCGCCTCGGTCTCCACCATCTCCGGCCCGGGCATCGGGATCGGGGGAGGTCCATCGCTGTTCACGGCGAGCCGGTGGAGTCGCAGCCCCTCCTCGGTTCGCTGAGAGAGGCTCATGTAGTAACCGCTCAGCGTGACGGCGTCGCCGCCCTCGGGCGAGATCTCCTGCGTGTAGCTGCCGCGGTCCACCACCCAATCACCCACCATCACCTGCTCGGCCGGGTTGATCGTGAGCACGGGGGAGAACGTGGTAATGAACTCTTCCAAGGACGCGGTGATCGCGTCGCGACCCTTGTTCACGGCGGAGTTCGCGTTCATGACGATCGCGTCATCCGCGTACAGGTCTGCGACCATGCTCGCGTGGCCGAGGTTGTAGTGCTCCTCGTAGTTGCTCTCGAGCGTGGCAATCAGACTGCCGGCGCTCTCGTACTCCTGCGTCGTGGCCTCCGCCATTTCCTCGGCCGCCTGCTCGGCTTCGGGAGCGCACGCCGTGATCAGGAGACCGAATACGACAGGAATGGCTGAACGGAACGTCACGGTACACCTCCTTGTGGGGACACTTCGGGACCTGACAGGGGGATCCGCAGGGGAGTACGCTAGCCTGTGCCACTGGCGCCGTCAATCTCGAAAGGGGCCGATCGAGGGCGCGACCGCGTCTGGCGAGCGAGCGGCGCGACCGCGTCTGGCGAGCGAGCGGCGCCACCTCGTTTACTGGCCTCGGCTCCCCTCCACTTCTACTTTCCGGCCCGTTTCAGAGGCGCCTCCGCCAGACGCGGCAGGGACCACCATATGACTCAAGCTCGATCTCGAGGAACAGGATGAGCGTACCAGGTATGATCGCCCGAACGGCCCGTCGCGGAGTCGCGGTTGCCATCTGGCTGCCGCTGGTCTTACTGACGTCGGCCTGCGTCGCCCCCCGGCAGGCTCCGTCCGGGACCGGTCCGCAGGCGGCCCGCTCGGGGCCAGGAGGGCCCGGTGCCCGCGGGGACCAGGAAGAGGAGAAGAAGCCGTACAGCGAGGTCGTGACGGCCGAGGCCGTGACGGACTCGGGTCTGTTCATCGTGCACACGGTCGATGAGAAACTGCTGTTCGAAATCCCGCGTCCGATCCTCGGACGGGAGATCCTGCTCGTGTCTCGAACCGCGCGCACCGCGACTGGCCTGGGTTACGGCGGGATCAAGACCAACACACAGACGCTGCGCTGGGACGAAAACCAGGACGACGAGATCCTCCTGCGCATCGTCTCGCACGTGAACGTGGCCGATGACTCCCTGCCCATCTACGAGGCCGTCCGGAGGTCCAACTTCGAGCCGATCGTCCGCTCTTTCGCGATCCAGGCGGAGAACGAAGACAGCACCAGCGTGGTCATCGATGCGACGGAGCTGTTCACGAAGGACGTACCCATGATCGGGCTGAGCAACAGCAGCCGCGAGGCGTTTCGGGTCCGATCGCTCGATGAGAGCCGAACCTTCATCGAGTGGGCCAAGAGCTTCCCACGCAATGTCGAGGTTCGCCACGTCCTGACCTACAACGCGCAGCGGCCGCCTTCGAACCCGACCACGGGGGCGATGTCGATCGAGATGAACCAGTCCATGATCTTGCTCCCCGACGAGCCCATGCAGCCGCGAATCTGGGACGAGCGCGTCGGGTTCTTTCGCGTCCAGCAGGTGGACTACGGGAGGAGCGATCAGAAGGTGGTGACCAGGCGCTACGTGACGCGTTGGCGGTTGGAGCCGAGCGACACGGCCGCATTCCGGCGCGGCGAGCTGGTCGATCCGGTGAAGCCCATCGTGTACTACATCGACCCCGCGACCCCGGAGAAATGGCGCCCTTACCTGAAAGCCGGCATCGAGGACTGGCAGGTGGCGTTCGAGGCGGCCGGGTTCAGCAGCGCGATCATCGCCCGCGATCCGCCTTCGTTCGAGCAAGATCCGGAGTTCAGCCCGGAAGACGTCCGATACTCCGTGATCCGCTGGTTTCCCTCACAGGTCCAGAACGCCTTCGGACCGCATGTACATGACCCGCGTACAGGCGAGATTCTCGAGAGCGACATCGGGTGGTTTCACAACGTCGCGAATCTTCTGCGCAACTGGTACTTCATTCAGACGGCGGCGGCGAACCCCGCAGCGCGCCGCGTGCTGTTCGACGACGCCGTGATGGGGAGCCTGATCCGGTTCGTGGCCGCGCACGAGGTCGGACACACCCTGGGGCTGCCTCACAACATGAAGGCGAGCGCCGCGTTCCCCGTGGACTCGCTCCGCGCGCCCGGTTTCGTGTGCCGGGAAGGCGTCGCGCCGTCGATCATGGACTACGCGCGCTTCAACTACGTCGCGCAACCCGAGGACGAGGGCGCCTGCTTCGACCCGAAGATCGGCACGTATGACAAATACTCGGTGATGTGGGGCTACCGTCCGATCCTCGACGCCGGATCCGCGGACGAGGAGAAGGAGACCCTCGACGCGTGGATCCGCGAGCACGAGGGCGATCCGGTCTACTACTTCGGCGATCCGAGCGGAATCGACCCGACGTCCCTGACCGAGGCGGTCGGGTCCGATGCCATGGAGGCGTCGGCGCTCGGGATCGAGAACCTCAAGCGGATCCTACCGAATCTGATGGAATGGACGCGAGACGAGCAGGACGGGAAGGACTACGCCGAGATCCAGGAGCTGTACAACCACGTCATCGGCCAGTGGAACCGTTACATGGGCCACGTGGTGACGAACATCGGTGGCGTCACCCGTACTCGTAAGGCGGTCGGGCAAGAGGGACCCGTGTACGAATTCGTGGATGAGGCGACCCAACGTCGCGCGATGCAGTTCTTCGCCGAACAGGCCTTCCAGCCACCAACCTGGATGATCGACGAGCAGATCCTCTCCCGAATCGAGAACCCCTCCACGGTCGATCGGATGCGCGGACTCCAGGTCGGCGTGGTGAACCGGGTCCTCGACCCGGGCCGCATGCAGCGTTTGATCGAGGCCGGCGCCAGGAACGGCCCCGACTCCTACGAGTTGGTCGAGATGTTGGATGACCTGAGGGGAGCCATCTGGAGCGAGTTGCGGAGCGGTGCTCCCATCGACGTGTACCGGCGGAACCTGCAGCGCGGCCACCTCGAGCGGATGGGATTTCTCATGGATTCCGATCTCCCGCCAGTCCTGTTCGGATTCGGGGGCATAGGGAACTTCCTCACGCGCGTGGATGTCTCGCAGTCCGATATCCGGGCGTTCGTGCGCGGCGAGCTCGAGACGCTGAAGAGAGAGATCCAGCGCGCGCTGGGGCGCGGGCCGGATCGGGTGACGCGACTCCACCTGCAAGACGCCGTCGTCCGGATAGACGACATCCTGGATCCGACCGACTGACGCAACGGCGCATGTGACCAAACCCGTGAAGTGCGTGTCCAAGGTTCCGAGCTCGGTCCGGTCCGATGGCAAGCCAGCCGTGCCGTGGCAGGGCCCGATCAGCGTGCGTACGTTCGACTCTGCGAAATCAACAACCGGAGGGCATTGATGTCTTCGACTCTTTCCATGCTACTCGAGCAACTCACGGGCGACTCGCTCGGCCCGCTGTCGCGGCAGCTGGGCGCCGATCGCTCGTCCACTCAAGCCGCGGTCGGTGCCACCCTGCCACTTCTGTTTCAGGGTCTGGCCCGAAACGCCACGCAGCCCGAAGGCGCGGCATCCCTGCACCGCGCCCTCGAGCGCGACCACGACGGCAGCGTGCTGGACGACCTCGGCGGTTTCCTGGGCCAGCCGAATACGGATGACGGGAATGGGATCCTCGGACATATCCTCGGGGATCGGCGTTCGGCCGTCGAGCAGGGCGTCGCGAAGTCGAGCGGTCTCGACGTCTCCAAGGTCACGCAACTCATGGCCGTGGTCGCTCCGCTCGTGATGGGAGCGCTCGGCCGCCAGAAGAGAGAGCGCCAGCTCGATCAGGGCGGTCTCACCGACCTGCTGGGGGCGGAGCACAGGCAAGCTGCAGCTGCGGCCCCCGAGTTGGGCGGGCTCGCCAAGTTGCTGGACGCGGACAACGACGGAAGCATTGCCGACGACCTCGCGGGGCTCGGCAAGGGTCTGCTCGGCAGCCTGCTGGGCGGGCGCCGCTAGCGACCAGATCACGACAGTGGGTGTCTGCGGGCCGCTCTGCGCACGTCCGCCGGCTCCGGGCGACGAATTACAAACCAACGGAGGAATCGATGGGTCTTTTCGACTTCGTACGCGATGCGGGTGAGAAGCTCGGCATCGTCAAGGACAAAGAGAAGGAGCAGGTTCAGGAGTACGTCGAGGAGCAGCAGAAGGCCAATGCCATGTGGCACATGGTGACGAACCTCGGCCTGGAGGTCGAGGATCTCCAAGTCCTGTACGACGACGGCGTCGCCACCCTGCATGGCAAAGCGCCGAGCCAGACCGAGAAGGAGAAGGTGATCCTCGCGGTCGGTAACACGCAGGGCGTCAGCCAGGTGGACGACCGGATCGAGGTGGTCGAGCCAGCGCCCGAGGCGGTCTTCTACACGGTCGAGTCCGGAGACACGCTCTCGAAGATCTCCCTCCGCCAGTACGGGGACGCGATGAAATACCCGCTGATCTTCGAGGCCAACAAGCCGATGCTGAAGGATCCCGACCTGATCTACCCTGGGCAGGTGCTGCGCATCCCCGCGCTCGACGCCTGAGCAGCGCTCGGGTCCTTCAGGGCTCGAGCGATGGGGTAGGATAGGGTAAGCAGGAGAGGGCCGGGGGATTCCCCCGGCCCTCTCTTTCGTTGCTCGCTTCTTGTCGGCCGTGTGGGCCTCCGTCGAAGCTACTTCGTCTTGATCTCGACTCGGCGGGGCTTCGCGTCGGCCGCCTTCGACAGACGGACCGTGAGCACACCGCTCTCCAGCTCTGCGAGCACTCCCTCCGAGCTGACGGACTCGGGCAACCTGAACATGCGGCTGAAGCGCTCGAACGAGCGCTCACGCAGGTGGTATCTGGCGTCCTCGTCCTCTGAAGCGTGCCCGTCCGAAGCGTTCTCGTGTGAGCCGGACACGGTCAGGACACCGCGTTCGACGGTCACCTCGATGTCCGCGTTCGTGAACCCGGGGACCTCCAGCTCGAGCACGAATTGCTCATCCGTCTCGAACAGATTCGCGGCCCCGTGGCCATGCGCTCGAATGCGTGGCGCGAAGGCCGGCCCGAAGAACCCATCGAACATGCGATCGAGATCGGAACCCGAGGCGATCCGATCCCGAAGCACCGGTGTTCGGTATCTGATGGTTGGTAGCATGTGTGTCTCTCTCCTTCGTTCAGCGTCCATTGGCTGTGTTTACCGTGTCATCGCCTCTCCCACCGCTCGCCGGTGGGTCGAAGACGCGCGTGTACCGGATCAAGCAATCGCCGGGCCGGGATGAGGGCGGATCATCACGCCATATATGCAGTTGAGAGATGCCGGACCTGCTGGACCGGCGGACCGATCTGCAACTCCGGCGGCGCCGAATCGGCAGCGCGCCAGGCTGGCACGTAGAGGTCTGCGCGGACGGCAGGGCGGGTGTCGGCGAGTCGTTTGGTGACCCGCCGTAGGGCCGAAGAAAAAGGCCGGGGCAGCGAACGCCGCCCCGGCCTCGGTTGTCAGGAAACGCCCCCGAGTACCGGGAGCGCGCCCGGAGCCGGAGCGGACCGGCCCCAGGGCATGCTCCAGAGCTAGAAGTGCACCCTCACACCCAGTTGGGCCCTTCGCGTGTCACCCAAACCGCTGCGGATCGTCCCGGAAAAGTCAAACAGGAGCGAGCCCGTCGCCGTATCCAGGAAGTTGTCCGCATTCGTGAGGTTGAAGACCTCGAGGATCGGCTCGATGGTCTGACCGTTGCCGAACTCGAACTCGCGCGAGATTCGAAGATTCCACGTGAACAGCCCGTTGTCCTTCCGCAGCGTGTTGCGCGGCAGGATCGACCCGTCCGTGCAGATCCGGTCGGCGGGGGCGGCCGCGCGCGTACCCGGTGAGGCGCAGCTCTCGGACACCGGCGAGGCGGTCGCGAAGCGTAGGATGTTGTTGAACGTCACGTCGCCGGGAAGATCGAACAGGAAGTAGCCGTTGAACTGGTGTCGCCGGTCACGATCGGACCAGTTGTACTCGGCATCTAGCCGGTCCGCCTGCGCGTACTTGTAGACGAACGGGTCTCGCTCGTTGTCGTCATCAGACTTGTCCCACGAGAGCGTGTAGTTCGCCTCGTAGGTGAGAACTCCGTTGAGAGCGCCTCGGCCCTTGGCGCCGAACGTTATGCCGTTGTAGCGCGAGAACGCCGAGCTCTCCGTCGTGATCAGGTTGCCGATCCCGTTGAAGCCGTCGATCGCGGGGACGCCGAACGGGTTGCCGAACACGGCATCTGTGCGGTTGATGAACCGGAACAGGTTGTCGGTGCGCGCGTGCTGGTAGTTGACGCTCGCCGCGAACTCGTTCGAGAACAGGTGCTCGAACCCGCCGCTGAACGACCAGGTGCGCGGGAGCTGCAGCTCCGTGGACGCCACCTGGATGTCGGGCAGGAACGGCGACGCCCCGGCCGGATCGATCAGCTCGCCGTACTCGGGCGGCGTCGGGAGGAATCCCTTTCCGCCGGTGAAGCTGTTCCGGAAGATGATCTGCTGGAACGCGGCATTCGTGGTCCGGTGCTGTGCGAACACCAGCATCGGGATGCGAGCGTAGTACGAGCCGGCGTTAAGCCGCACGACATCGCGACCGTCATTGTTGACATCCCACGCCAGCCCGAAGCGCGGCTGGAAATTGTTCAGGTCGTCCGGGATGGTCCCATCCGATGGGAACCCGGGCTGGCCGATTAACGACGCGTAGAACGTCTCTGACGGTTCGATGAACTGGTCGGGGTGCCAGGTTCCCTCCCAGCGGACGCCGAGGTTCAGCGTGACGTTGTCGACCGGCTTCCACGTGTCCTGTATGAAGAACCCCACCTCGTTCACGGTGGCGTCCTGGCGCCCGAGTTCACTCGGACTGAACGGCGGGACGGTGGCCGATTGCAGATAGAGCTGGAGCGGCCCCCAGTCGAATTCGTTGTCCCCGCAATCGACGCCAATCCCCGTGGCTCCGACGTTCGGCCCCCCGATGCACTCGATCCAATCGGGACCGTTCTCCACGTAGCCGATGAAGCCGTCCACACTGGAGAAGATGTAGCGGGCGGCGGAGAAGCCGATGAACTGCTGCTCGAACTGCGTCCGGTTCCACTCACCACCCACCTTGAACAGATGGTCGCCGACCAGGAACGAGACGTTATCCACGATCTGCAGGCGCTTGTCGACACCGGGATCGATCGGCAGGAAGAACGGGAGCCCGATCCGGAACCCGTCCACGAAATCCATGCCCGTGTCCGGGAACGGCTGTCCTCCGATATCCGCGAACGCCGGCTGAGCCGGGAGCGGTGCGCCGGGCACGAGCGGTCCCTCGTAGCCTCGTGGGCGATCTTCGCGCGCCCACTGGAAGCGGAACTCGTTCGACACGGTGCTCGAGAGCTGCGACGAGAGCGCGCCGTTCACGGCATGCGAGAAGTCCTTCTCGATCCCGTTCGAGCTCGCTCCCCAGGCATCCACGTCGAACGTCCCGTTCCGTTGTTCCGACCACGTGTAGTTGTACTTGAGCGACAACTTGTGCTTGTCGGAGAGGTTGAAGTCCAGCTTCGCGATGAGCGCCTTGTTGTCGTCCGTGCGCTCGATCGGCCCGAACTCGTTATCGAACTGGCCGGGCCACCGCGTCTGCAGGAAGTTCTCGAGCTTCTGCAGCTCGGCGAAGTTGGCTATGGTCCCCGCCCGGTCGAACTGCTTGGTCTCGCTCGCCTCCTGTTGGTCGTACGCGAGGAAGAAGAACGCCTTGTCGCGCACGATCGGCCCGCCCAGCGTGAGACCGAACTGGCTGCGCGTGAAATCGGGCTTCCCGCCGCCCCGGCTGGATGGGAACGCGGCCGAGATCCCGTCGAATTGCCCGAAGTAGTGCGCCGAGCCCTCGAACTCGTTCGTGCCCGACTTGGTGAGCACGTTCACGAATCCGCCTGACGAGCGCCCGTACTCGGCGGTCGCGCCCTGTCCGACCACGACCATCTCTTCGATCGCGTCCTGGTTGAACGTGAACGCCGGCCTTTGGCCCCCGCGCTGTTCGCCGAAGAACGGGTTGTTGAAGTCGGCGCCGTCCACGGTGACGTTGTTGAAGATTCCACGCTGGCCGGAGATCGACAGCTCGTCACCGTCCGGCCCCTGGACGATGGTCACCCCCGGCGTGAGAAGCGTGTAATCGAGGAAGTTCCGACCGTTGTTCGGCAAGCCGTCCACGACCTCTTCGGCCAACCGCTGGGAAGACGTCACGTCGGTCGGGTCGACCAGCACGGCCTCCCCGGTCACCGTGATCTCGGTCAGTGCGACCGGCTGAAACGCCAGAACCAGATTCACCGCCTCGCCGAGACGGACGATCACATCCTGGTTCTGGATGTCGCCGAATTGCCCGATGGCGCGAACCGTTATGTCGTAGCTGCCCACGGGCAGCAGCGTGGCCACGAAGACGCCCGAGTTGTTCGTGGTGAGCTGGCGGGTGAGCCCCGTCTGATCGTGACGGATCATCACCTGAGCGGCCGCCACCGGGCTTCCGGTCGGGTCGACGACGCGACCCCGGATCACGCCGGTGGTCGCCTGTTCCTGCGCGAGCAGTTCGGCGGTTCCCACGAAACTGAGGGCCATTAGCGCGACCGCGACGAGAGGTGGTAGGGTTGAGGAGGACTTGAAGGGGCGAGCACGGAATCCGAAGCCCATTTCCGACTCCTTCCAGCGAACCGTTCTGATTGATCCTGCGGCGCGTGCGACGCTCGGCTCGAGCTTGAGTGGCTCGGCCGTCGCGGATCCGTTCAGAGTATGCGGGGCGCGGGTCGTCGGCAACGGGTGTCGTGCCTCGTCACACCCGTCTCCCGTTAGACCAGCTCGATCGTACCCGCGAGGGAATCGATTACCGCCAAGACGTCTGCGGGCGTCTCGGCCATATAATCCGGAGCGATCGGCCAGGGGCCGTCGCGGACTGCCGTGCCATACATCGCACCGATCGCCAGCACGCGTGCCGTGGCACCGCGCTCGGAGAGAAGCGCGTTCGCGTTCGCGGCACACTCGGCATCCACGGGGTGATCCCCGACGTAGACGACGGTCGCCGCCTCGACGGCCTCGAACTCCTCCATGCAGTGGAGCAGACCGTCTGGGGCCGGCTTCTGCCGGTGGTACTGGACCTCCTCGCACCCGATCACGAGCTCGAACGCTCCCACCAGATCCGCCGCTCGCAGCCTGTCGCGAATGTTGTCTCGCGTGTTCATCGAGACGATCGCCTGCGGGAGGTGCTCGAGTGCGCGGACCACCTCGACGATCCCTGTGAACCAGTGCGTGGGCGTCGGGTCCGTGAGCTGAAACCGCGTCCACAGCCCCCCCGCTTCCTCCACCTGCTCAGGTTCGAGTCCGAACTCCACCCTGTACAGCGTCTGCCAGTTCTGGGTGTGGTGAATGACCGCGTCGTAGGCGGCCAGCGAACGGAGCGGGGCGAACTCATCCGGGGAACGGCGGGTCACGCTCTCGATGATGCGCCGCGTCACGCTGAGGTTCCTGGCGCGGGTGTCCACCAGCGTGTTGTCGAAGTCCCAGACGACGGCGCGGATCGGTCCTGTGGCCATGAACTAGCGGGGCTCTTCCTCCGCGGCGTGCCAGCGCCTGTCCGGACTCACGGCCTCAGCCTGCTTCGGACCCAGGTTGGCGTCCGTGATCTCGGCCTCGATGAAGTTCTCGGGTGGGATAGGACTCCCTGCGAGACGGCGCAGCATGGCCAGCTGCCCGGCATGTGTCATCGCATCGGCGAACGGACCCTGGAGGAGCCGCTCGGGCGTCGTGCCGCGCAGGGGTGTTCCCTCCTCCAGATGCGTACCCAAGTCCTCGAGCATTTCGTGAAAGCGCTCGACTTCTTCCGCCATGGTCGGCTTCGCGGAAGGCCGATACGCCCCACCGACGAAGTGGGTGCGTGCATACCCCAGCACGCTGGTCATGTGGAAGAGGAGCTCGTGCGGTGTCCGGACTCCGGGGGCCGCCCGATAGGTCGCGTACGAGGCAGGCGCATCGCGTAACGCCTTCTGCGTCCGATACGCGATCGCCGCGAGAAAGTGCTTGAGTAGCTGCCGTTCGTCATCCACTCCCACGGCTCCAGTGACAACCGTGTCTCAGCCGGGCAAGAGACTGCGTGCGATCATAGCATGGGAACGGTGACGCCGGCCAACCGAGGTCTTGGGTTCTGCTGCCGTCAGTCGCGTGGAGGGCGCGCCCACTGGCCCGCATTCTCGCCGCGCGCCAACCTCTCGGGTGATGGCGGCCCGGGCGCGATGGCCTGTTGAGCGAAGTGCTGCACCTCGCTCAGCGTCCACCAGCACCATGTGGCGCCGTCGACCGATACCACGATGAAGGGGTGACGGAGACGTTCCGCCGTGGCGATATCGGTGTCGGACAGAACGCACAGCCACCGGGCACGCCGATCCGGATCGTCGAGCAATCCGGCGGCGACCTGACGGATGCGGCCCGATCCCAGTTCGGCGGGGTGGTTGTGCCACGAAGCCAGCGTGTTGTGCGGGCATGCGTCGAACGACGAGCGCGTCGGAGTAGAGAGTCGCGGGGTCGGCATGACGAAATCGGTCACATAGGCCGTGTCACCGGCCTGGCTGCCCGTCAGGCAAAGCACGATTTCGTTGTGCAGGCCGTCCGCGAGGGTCTGGATCTTGGCCAAGAGGTCTGGCTCCACGACGAGCTCCAGGGGGCGACCGGCCTCGGTACCGCCAAAACGTGACACGACCAGGAGGAAACCGGCGACCAGGCCGGCGTTGCGGGCGAAGCGGTGGGAAGCAGGCGAGCGCGCACGTGAGACGCGGCGTCGAACTACGCGCCTTTCTGTGGTTGTCCCGTGTCCTCGGCTCTCCTCCACCGCCCCTCCCGACCAGCCGTCCGAGCCACTGCTCGTGGTCGGATAGGGTCGGCAGGAAACGGGCCGGGTCCCTGGCACGGTCGGTCCGTGGATCGGCCGCCGCAGGGGAACGCAACCCGTTGTCGCGGTGGGCGATATGAAGTCGGCCGCTCAGCGGCCCTCGCGTGGTTCGAAAGCAGGTACGCGGAGAACGCGAAATACCCGAGCAATCTGCCGTGTCGCGCGCGACATGCGAGGTGCGCGAGCGGATGCCGACGCTGAGAGTGCGCTCGGTGTTGCTTGCCGTCAGTCCGGGGTTAGCGCTCGGCCGACCCTCCCAGGTAGAAGGACGTGCCGATGAGGAAGCGGATCTCGTGCGCCGCATCGAAGGCATCACCCTCGAACGCGCGAAGGTAGTCCACCTCGAATCGCATCCCCACGACGCGTCGAATCGGGACCTTCACTCCCAGACCGCCGAGTGCGAACCCTTGCCCGAAGGTGTCGTCGTCCACGTGGACGAAGCGGCCACCCCCACCAACGATGATGAACGCGCGCGCGCGTGAGGCGTTCCCGGTGAAGTGGTAGGAGACCGAGGCCTCGCCGCTTCCGGCGGAAGCGGTCACGCCGGAAAAATTGATGAGGTTGAAGCCGAGTCCGAGCTCGACCAGGGTCCGGTCGCTCACGTAATTGCCGAACCGGAAGCGGCCGAACGGCACGTCGACCGTGGTGGTGTTGTCACCGTCGTCCGGGATCGAGATCTGGATCGCGGCATCGATCCCCATCTCGACGTCGGGGGACTGCGCTCCGGCCGTTCCGACCGTGGCGATCAGCATCAGGACAGGGACGCACCACGCTGCAATCGCTCGTGATCTCACCGTAGCCTCTCCTTCCGGTCCGGGGTTCCGTCCAAATCGAGACGTGAAAGTACGACCCCTCAGGCCGAAGAGCATCCGCACGAGACCCTCTGGCCGCAGGCGGAGCCGACCGGGCCTCGAGATCTCCAATCTGCGCAGCTGGATCTGGCCCAACATGGGTTGGACGCCCATGTTGTCTGATTAGTCTCCGTCGAGACATCCGCAGTCCTCGTCGATGTATCGACGCCCCGTGTCCCATTGCAGTAGGAGGTACCAGTGCCTCGTTCTATCCGCATCACTCGTTGGCACGCAGCATCTCCGGCTCGTCTTGCCGGCCTGGCACTCATTGCCATGGCAGCGGTCGGCGTGCTTCCACAGCCCGGGCAAGCCCAGGCGCAGGACGCGCGCCTAGAGCTGACCACGTCCTCGGACGCTGCCAAGGAGCACTTCTGGGCGGGAATCCACAACGCGCAGAACGTCTACCCGCTGCGCGCCGCTATGCATTTCGAGCAGGCCCTGGAGGCCGATCCCAATCTGGGGCTCGCGATCGTGTTTCACGGCTTCGTGAAGCCCGGGCTGACCGGTGCTCAGCGGCAGGAGAGAATCGGAGAAGGTCTCGCCGCGATGAGCGGAGCTTCGAGCAACGAGATCCTGGTCGGGATCGCCGTCCGGGAGTGGGCATCAGGGAATGCTCCAGTCGCGAGCAGGATGTTCGAGACGGCGAGCACATTGATGCCGGGCGATCCCTACCTGGCCAGCTACGCGACCCAGCTCGCGGGGGCCCGCGGGGATCAGACGGACGTGATTGGCCGTCTTCAGAACCTGGCGACCGCCTTCCCCGAGCTCGCTGCCCCCCACAACACCATCGCCTACACGCAATGGGCGCGTGGGAATCAGGCTGCCGCGATGGCATCCGTACAGAAGTACGTGGAGATGGAGCCCGACCACCCGAATCCGCGCGACTCGCACGCTGAGCTCCTCCAATGGGGAGGGCACTACCGCCACGCCATGGACGAGTACATGAAGGCGGCGGAGCTCGACCCGGCGTTCGACCAGGCGTACATGGGCGCGGCTGAGGTCCTGTACCTCGTCGGGAACGCGGACGCCGCGAGAGAGCAGATCGCCCTCGGGATCGAGCACGCGCCCACCCCCGCGGGGCGAGTCGCCGCCATGCGGGCGATGGCAAACACGTACATGCTCGAAGGGGATCGCGACAACGCGATGGGACACCTCGAGCAAGCGGTCGCGGCCGCGGCGGCCGCGGGGCTGAACGGCGCGGGTGCCTTCTCGCACCAGCAGGCGGCTCTGACCAACGCGGTGATCGGCGACGGACGCTTTATCGAGGAGCACCTGAGCCAGGCGGCGGAGCTTGGCAACCCGGCGGCTCCTGTCCAACTCGGGGTGACCGGTCTTGCGTACGCCGCAGCCGGTGAGGGCGCCAGGGCCCGTGAGGCCTCCTCGGCGCTCGCGGAGGCCTCGAGTGGAGCCTTCTGGCAGAACATCTCGCACGCGATCAACGCGATGGCACATCTTCAGGAGGGTCAGACCGAGATGGCCTTGGAGGAGCTCAACCAGGCGAATCCCAACGATCCCATCGTGCAGGCGCTGCTGGCTGAGTGCTACGAGAGCATGAATCTACCCATGGCCGCCACGGCCCAGCGCGACAACGTCACCAGAAACCGTCAGATCAACCTGGCCAACCCGTTCTGGGCGTTCGGAGTGGCAAGAGCACGGGGACGCTGATCCTCAAGATCCGGGAGCCACGCCGGGCCGTAGCTCGGATCCGGTGGTCAGGTAGGCACGGGTCGGCACCACTCGTACGTCAGATGCGCGAAGAGCCCCGGACCACCGGGGCTCTTCTGCGTTCGTGATGTGACCTTGAGGGAATGGGCCCGGCAGGACTCGAGGCGAAGCCAAGCGAGGCCGCCAAGCGGCCGCAGCTTCAACCTGCGACCTTGGGATTATGAGTCCGTTTCTGGGGCTGACCACGAAGGACGTCAGGACACGATACGGCACAACGGGGCAGGTTTTCCGGTTCGGCGTTTCCACGACGTAGGCCATGATACCGTGTAGCACGGCAAGGTCGCGGCAAGGTGGATGCACGAGGGGCGGCCCCGGTGGAGCCGCCCCTTTGGTTCGAGTTTACTGTCGGTGGCGAGGATTAGTGGTCGAGCACTCGCACGGAGTCGCAGCCTTGGATCGGTGTTCCACCGTTCGTGGCGCCGTCGATGCACGCCTCGGTGTCACCCGGAGCGAGCCCCGTTTCCTTCTGACGGTAGTGCGACACAAGGTCCAGGTAGCCGTCCAGGTTCACGTCCTGGAGGTGATCCGCATACGTGACCGGATCCGTCAGGTCGTGCGCGGGTGCGGCTCCCGCGGGCCCGAAGGCGAGTGTGGTGACGTCCACGGTCGTCACGTCGAAGTCGGGGCTCCCGAGGATCGCCACGGGCACGACGCCGTTGCTCCTCGGGTTGATCGAGTTCGGGAAGCTGCCCGGCTTGATGTCGATGTCAACCTCGATGACGGTCCGGGCCGTGCATGCGTTCGCGAGCGTCCGGAATACCCCGGGCGATTTGATGAATACGTTACCCGGATAAACGTTGACTCCCACAACGCGGTCCGACGCGCTCATGCCGATCAGGGGCACGCCGAAGTTGTCGCTCCCGATGAGCAAGGCTCCGGGGTCCAACGTGACCTGCGAGTAGTTGGAGTTACCGCCGTACGTGAAGTCGGCGACTCCGCTCAGGATCTCGTGTCCCGTGAGCGCCGTCCCAAAGTTCAGCGAGCGGGGGAAGCTGAACAGTCGCGTATTGCTGTTCACGAACGGACTGTACCCGGTTCCCATGATCCCACCCTGGAGCTCCCAGGGGCTTACAGGTGGCGAATAGGCGTACGTGGTGAGGATCACCCGTCCGCCGGCGTCCGCGTACTCCTTCAAACGATCGCCCTGCGCCACCGGGTTCGGCGGAGGTGCATCCGTCCATGCCAACACGCAGTCATACTGAAGGAGGTTCGCAAGCGGTAGTGGCGTGATCGGCATGAAGACGATGTCGATGTCAGCAGGAGCAAAGAGCCCGGTGGCCACTAGCTGGCTCTCCAGGAAACCGGGGGCCGAACCGCCGTCCGACTGGTAGAGCAACATCTTCGCTCCGATAGTCTGAACCTCGCTCTCCGCCGAGAAGGCTGGCGTCGGAAGCTGTTCGGCATCGCCCGTGGCCGACTGGACCGCCTGATCCGTCGATGGCGCGATTCCCTCGGGTCCGGTTGCCCGGTGTGACTCTTCGCACGCCGTGGCGAGGGCGGTCACAAGGGCGATCGCGAGGGGGAGTTTTAAGTAGCGCATGGTTCCTCCAAAACGTAGAGAGGAAAGGATCGCGAGCCGACAGCGCCAGTGTTGGAGCGCGTGGCCGCGCGCGAGCTGGAAAGAGCGGCGTGGGATGCCATAGGCCGGATCGGCCTCGACTCCGGCCCGGTACAATCGTCGAGCCACAGATGACGTTCCTACGAAGAAGCGACAGGCGACCGAATGGGTTGCGCGCCGCTGCCACTTTCTCGTGGCGTCTGAACTAGGCTTGGAAGTCGAACAGGGACTGAGGTGAGATTGGATGACTGCGCGGACGGCAAGTCGCTTGTACTGTAAACACGGTTGGATTCTGATGCTCATGGTCGAGACCCGTGCAACAGCCAATACGCCCGACCAACCACCCAGCATAACAATAGGGATATCTAGATCCGCAACCCCGAAAGCTATCCCGATCGCTCTCCTATGCCCAGCCCGCTCTAGCGGCGACAGAGCCAGCCACGGATTCGACAGGGTATCCGTTCGAGTATGCAGCGAGGTCGAGAAAACCACGGGGCGAATCATTACG
Source organism: Gemmatimonadota bacterium (assembly GCA_039588215.1). Classification (GTDB taxonomy): domain Bacteria; phylum Gemmatimonadota; class Gemmatimonadetes; order Palauibacterales; family Palauibacteraceae; genus JBDHAC01. The sequence goes on along the minus strand of JBDHAD010000015.1, from coordinate 41,701 downwards.
CATCTGTTTTTCTACCCGGACGGGCCGCGAGCGGGCGAGGCCATAGGCAGCTTCAGGAAGGCGTGGGCGACGGCCTGCGACAAGGCGAAGCTGCCCGACCTCCGGTTCCACGATCTGCGACAATCTGCTGCCGTCCAAATGCTGGAGGCCGGGATTCCCGATACGCATGCCATGTCGTTGCTGGGCCATCAGACACGTTCGATCTTCGACCGATACGCAATATCGGGCCGAGACGTGCTCCGATCGCAGGTCGCGAAGCTGGGTGAACACTACAGCCGACTGCCGGAACCAGACCGGAAGGTGGTTTCGATCGGGACAGGATCATGAAGCAACGGCAAAGAACCGACAAAAAATCGGCCCACGCATGCGGCACGGCACCCTGCCGTGTTGCCGCAGTTAGTTGCCATCGCGACAGTTGTAAATGGGCCCGGCAGGACTCGAACCTGCGACCTTGGGATTATGAGTCCCCTGCTCTGACCAACTGAGCTACGGGCCCTGCACACGCGGTCATCTTAACGGGGCACGCCGGAGCGTGTCGACCAAGTGGACTAGACGGTGCCGAACAGGCGATCTCCCGCATCCCCCAGCCCGGGGAGGATGTACCCGTGCTCGTTCAGCTCCCGGTCTAGGACCGCAACATACACCGGTACTTCAGGGTGGTCGTCCAAGAGCCTCTTCACGCCTTCGGGCGCTGCCACGATACACATGAGTTGGATCGAGGTCGCTCCCGACTTCTTCAGGAAGCCGACGGCCGCGCTCGCGGAGCCCCCGGTCGCGAGCATCGGGTCGGTCACGATGAAGTGCCGATCGGGCGGATTCGGGGGGATCTTGAAGTAGTAGTCGACCGGCTCGAGCGTGTCGTGCTCGCGCTGCAGACCGATGTGGCCGACGCGCATGGTCGGGAGCAGGCGCAGAACCCCCTCCACCATCCCGAGACCCGCCCGCAGGATCGGTACGAGGGTGACCTTGTCGCCCCCCACCTTGAACCCCCTGGTGGCCTCCAGCGGCGTCTCGACGTCGTACTCCTCTAACGGGAAGTTCGCGGTCACCTCGTACGCCATCAGCATCGAGATTTCATCGACCACTTCCTTGAACACCTTCTTCGAGGTGTTCAAGTCGCGCAGCAGGCTGATCTTGTGCTTGAGGAGGGGGTGGTCGAGCACGACCAGGTTGGGGAACTCCCCGATCGAGGTCGTCTTCTCTTGCGTCGACTCCGTCATGGGTCTCTCTACTGTCGGAGGCTCACGGATCCACTGTGATGAACGTTGCGCCGTCGGCCTCGGGCCCGAAAGCACCGATGACGGCGGAGGCGTAACCGGCCTCGGCAAGCGCCTCACGAAGGGGCTCGGCCTCCGTCTCGGGAACGGCGGCGAGTAGCCCCCCGGATGTCTGAGCGTCGCACAAGAGCGTCTTCCGCGCCTCGTCCACGGCGCTGCCCCAGGTCACGGCGTCCTCGACGGCTTTCCGATTCCTGTCCGTCCCGCCGGGCACGCACCCCTGCTCGATGAGCGACAACACGTCGGGGAGCACGACGGGTGCGCCCGCCGAGATGCGGGCCGAGAGTCCCGACGCCCTGCACATCTCGAGCAGGTGCCCCAGGAGACCAAACCCCGTCACATCGGTCGCCGCCTGGACCTCGAACCGCTCCAGGACGTCGAGCGCACCCTGATTCAGCTGTCGCATGGAGGCGATCGCCGCGTCCATCGCCTCGGCGCTCGCCACACCACGTTTGATTCCGGTGGTGATGATCCCGGTCCCGAGGGCCTTCCCGAGCACGATCGCGTCGCCCGGGCGTGCGCCGCCCTTCCGATACAACGCCCGCGGGTCCGCGAGACCGACCGCGACGAGACCGTACTTGGGCTCTGGATCGTCGATCGAATGTCCCCCGGCGATGGGGATGCCTGCCTCGCGGCATACGTCGGCGGCCCCGCGCAGGATTCCGGCCACGACCTCGGGAGCGAGCTCACCCGACGGGATCGCGAGGATGTTCAAGGCGAACAGCGGTCGAGCGCGCATCGCGTACAGATCGCTGAGCGCGTTCGCCGCCGCGATCGCTCCAAAGTCGTCCGGGCCATCGACGAGCGGCGTGAAGAAGTCGAGGGTCGTCACGAGCGCACGATCCTCGTCGAGACGATACACGGCCGCGTCATCGGGCCCGTCCAGCCCGATGATCAACCGCTCGTCCCGCATCGGGGGAATGAACGCGAGAATACGGTCCAGATCCTCCGGACCGAGCTTACACGCTCACCCGGCACCGTGTGAGTATTGCGTGAGGCGCGCCGCCTTGGCGCTCGGCGTATTCATGGCCCCGAACCTACCGCGGGCGCGCGAACGGCGGCAACGCGTGCGTGGCGGTTCGGCCTGCGTGTCACACGTCCGGTCGGCGTCAGCGGGCGGGGCGTTCCCCCGAGGCCGATCACGGCTATCTTCGAAGTGGCGGGAGGTGTCCAATGGCCCGCAAATTCATGCTTGGTGGCCGCGGGGAGCAGCTGCCTGACGCGCTAGAGTACGAGCGGTGGCGGGACCATATGGTCGAGCGCCAGATCCACCGCCGTGGTCTGACCGACCCTCGCGTGCTCGCCGCCATGCGCGAAGTTCCCCGGCACCTCTTCGTCCCACCCGGCGAGCGTGACCTCGCCTACGACGATCATGCCCTCCCCCTCGGGCACGGTCAGACGATCTCGCAACCCTATATCGTCGCATTCATGGCCACCGCGCTGGAGCTGACAGACGGTTGCCGCGTGCTCGAGGTGGGGGCCGGATCCGGGTATCAGGCGGCCGTGCTGGCCGCGTGCGGCGCCCACGTGTTCGGGGTCGAGCGGATCCCACAGCTCCTGGAAACGGCACGCGAGACGCTCGAGGCCACCGGCTATGCGGACCATGTTCAGCTCCGTCTGGGAGACGGGGCGCGTGGGTGGAGCGCTGAAGCGCCATTCGACAGGATCTTGATCTCGGCGGCCACGAGTGGGATCCCGGACGTACTGATCTCCCAGCTCCGCGTCGCCGGCGCGCTCGTGGCCCCGATCGGGGGGATGGGGTCGCAGCAGATCAGCCGCTACACGAAGGATGAGGCTGGGACGCTGAAGGAAGAACGGTTGATCGGGGCGAGGTTCGTCCCCCTGGTGACAGACATTCGCTGAGCGGGAAGCTGCGTTAGCATGCGCACAGCTCGCCCAGAGTCGCTACCAGTTCTTCTCCACCACCGGGTCGCGAAAGCGGTTGCGTCCCATCACTCTATCCCGGATGGACGCTTCGGCCCGGCCGGCCGAGTCCAGCAGCGCCACGGCCTCCTCCGGGCTGATCTGCCTCTCCTGGCCCGATCCACCGCTCGGAGCGCCACCCGCCCCGGCTCCCCCGGGCGCCTCGGCTTCTCCCCCGGCATCTCCTTCCCCGCCCGACTGGTCGTCCTCCTCGAGCCACCGCTCCACCAGCTCCAGATTCCAGCGCGCGTCCTCATCATCATCGTGCTCGCGCAGGACCTGCCGGAACGCGTCCCGAGCCGCGGTGAGTCGGGCACGCCTCGCCTGCACCTCTGACTCGCCGAGGTGCCCCGCGAGCGCGCTGCTCAGACCCAGGTTGTAGAACCCGCTATGACGGACGGTGGGGCGCTCGCTGCCCGTTGCCAACCCGAGCGGCTCGAGCGCCTCGGCCGGACGGCCGTCCCGGAGGAGCGCCGTGCCCAGATTGTAGTGGTCGATCGGTCGATCGGAGCCCTCGGCCTCGTCTCGGTACCGAACGACCTCCTCCGACTCCTGCCGGGGGGCGGGAGTCGGCGGATCCTGAGCCGGTAGCGCTCGCACGATTACCACCGCCCCGCCGAGCAGGGCGCCAAGCACGGCGAAACGCAACCGGGCGCGAACCGGTGCCATCAGCCGCGGGGCAATAGGAACGCTTCTGCCCATAGGCTCACGAATGCGGTTATGAGAAGCAGGCTCACGAGCGGGTTGCCGGTCGCGGTCTCACCGGCCCCCGCCTGACCCAGGTCGCCGCGGAGTCGTCGGAGGCTGGCCTCGGTTCCGGGCAGATAGCGACCGCCCGTCTCGCTCGCGATCGTGCGCAGGTTCCCGGCCTCCAGGCGGCTCACCACGGGTTGCCCGTCGGGACCCTGCAGGATGCCCGGCCCCCGCCGACGCCCGAGCGCCGTTGCCGGATCCAGCGAGGCGTCCCGTGTAAGCGGAATCTGGCCGCCCTGTACCGTACCGATCCCGATCGTGTACACCGGGACACCCTCGTCGCGCGCGCGACCGAGCGCGTCCTGGAGCGGCTGTCCGACGGTCTCCTCGCCATCCGAGAAGAGCACGATCGCCTTCCGCGCGTCCTCCTCGCCCCCAGACAGGAGATCGAGCGCCTGGGTGATGCCGATGGCTAGCGAAGAGCCGCCGCGCCCGACCGCTGCTGGCCGCACGCCCTCGACGAACATCTGGACCGCGCTCACATCGGTGGTGAGCGGGGAGAGCACATACGCCCGGCCCGCGAAGTACACGACACCTACCCGTCCCGGAAGCTGGTTCGCCAGGATGCGCGCCAGGCGCCGTTGCACCTCGAGACGGTTCGGTTCGGCGTCCTCGACCAGCATCGAGTTGGACGCGTCCAGTACGAGGATCGTCTCGGCGCCGCCCGGATCCTCCCGGGCCGAATCTGTCGACGCCGAGGTGCTCGCCAGCGCCAGCGCGCCAACGCCGAGTGCAAGCAGGCCTCCGCGCACCCACGCGAGCTCCTTCGTCGGCAGGGGCGTGAACTGCGCTAACAGCCCGGGTTCGGCGAGATCAGCCCGTTCGCGGTCGGCCCGGCGCAGCGACCATGCCCGCAGCAGGAGGGCGAACCCACCCGCTACGAGGGCCAGCAGAAGAGGGTCCGAGCCGATCATGCCCATACCCGTCGCGCGCGCGTCGCGCTCCCCAGCAACTCGAGCAGGAGAGCCCCGAGGGCCACGAGCAGCAGCTCCCGGCGAAGCCCGACCCGCTCCACCGTGCGCACTTCCTTGAGCGGCGTGGTCTCGAGCTCGTCGATGCGCTCGTAGATCCGCGTCAGCCCTTCCGGTTCGGTGGCCCGGAAGTACAACCCGCCCGTGGACGTCGCCATCTGTTCGAGGAGCTCGTCGTTCACATGCACTCGCACGTTCGCGTACTGGTAGCCGAACGCCGTTCGTGCGACCGGCACCGGAGCCACGCCATCCCGTCCGACCCCGATGGTGTAGATGCGAATGCCGAGCGAAGCGGCCGCGGCCGTCGCTTCCTCGGGAGAGATGCTACCGCTGTTGTTATCGCCATCGGTGAGCAAGACGACGATGCGGGATTCCGGGTCCAGCTCGCGCAGTCGGTTCGCCGCGGTCGCCAGCGCGACGCCGATGGCCGTCCCATCCCGAAGCTGTCCCGCCTCGAGGCTCTCGACCGCGGTCTCGACGACGGCGTGATCCAAGGTCCCGGGAACCATGGTGAGCGCCTCACCCGCGAATGCCACCATCCCGATCCAATCCGATTCCCGGCCTTCCACGAAGCGGATCACCTCGCGCTTCGCGACCTCGATCCGGTTGTCGGGGCGGAAATCCTCCGCAAGCATGGAGGAGGAGATGTCCACCGCGAGCATGATCGCGATCCCCTCGCGTTCCGCTTCCACGCGTTCCCACAGACGCACGGGCTGGACGAGCGCCACGGCCACGAGCACAAGCGCCACCGAACGGAGCACCGTCGGCCAGTGCCACCACACCCGTGAGGCGGACCGACCGGAGCTGGCGAGCCGCCTCGGGCTCGGGTAAGGCAGCCGCACGCGGTGACGACGCATCCACCACCAGCCCACCGGTAGGAGGAGGAGCAACGCCAGATAAGGCCACCCCGTGGCCGAGAAGGTGCTCATGACGCGCTTCCCCCGGACGCGTCGTCTTCCTCGCCCAGGTGCCGCGTCGGTTTGCGCTCCGCGTCGGAGCCGGAGGCCGTCTCGGAGCCGGAGATCGTCTCGGCCGCCGAGCCTGCGGCGTCCGAGCCTCCGGTCGGCGGCTCGGGCTCCGAGTCGCGGCGCACGAACTTGATCGCCGAGTCGATCGCGGCCAGCGAAGACTCGAGCGAAGTCTTCAGCCGCGCGAAGCGCGCGAGGGCGGACCGAGCCAGCGCCCCGGCCAATCCCGAGTCACCCTTGGCGAGGTCTTCGAGCGCCTGACCGGGCCGCCAAGCCCGCGTGGTCTGGACGTATCCGCGAAGCGTGCCCTCGACCCCGTCGAACAGCTCGGCTCCGTCCAGCTCGCCGCGCTTGGTGCGAGCCCGAAGCTCGGCCAAGGCATGGAGAGCGTGCTCGCCGGGAGACAACGGCGGACCCATCGCGGCCAGTGACGTGCGGCGGCTCCACCAGTACCAGAGGGGAGCCAAGGCGAGCAAGCCGAGCAGCAGCCACGCCCAGTGCGGCCCCCGAATCCTCAGGAGAGGGCGTGCCTCGCGTAGCTCCAACTCCTCCTCGGTGGAATCGGGCAACACCGACAGGACCTCTACGACCGGAGGCCGGACAAGAACCTCGCGCGGGGCGTCGGCTCCCGGCACGAGCGTCCCGATCGAGAACTCGGGGATCTCGGTTTGTTCGGCTCGCCACGCGACCAACGGGTAGTAGGCGCGCCATTCGTGCTGGTCCTCCGACGCCCTGACCTCGGCCCCACCGGTCTGCTCCAGCTCGTCGGGGAGCGTGAGCAAGGGCGGGAACTGCACCTCGCCCGGCGTCTCGTTCCGCATCGTGATGCCGAGGATGAAAGGCTCGCCGACCCGTACCGAATCCGGCTCCAGCGCCACTACGAGTTGCCTGTCCGCCCCGGCAGCCGGGAGCGGCAAATCGGCCCGCGGACGACCGATCGGTTCCAGAAACAGAAGCCAGATGGCCACAACGACGAGAGCGAGAAGGACGAGAACGGGCGGACGCAGGCCCGGCGATCCGTCGGCGCGGCCGGCCCCGTTCCCCCGGCCGCGCTCCTCCGCTCGAGCCGTCGCCGGGTGCCGCGTCATCGCCTTCTCCGACGGCCGCGCGCCGCGAAGAACGCGGCGAGCGCCGGCACGTACGGTTCGTCTCCACGGACGCTTATCCGGTCCACGCGCGACCGCTGCAACACCTCCGTGAGTCGGCGTTCCTCTTCATCGGCGTGTCTTTCGAGGGCGGCGCGGACCCGCCGATCGAGCAGATCCACGACGGCGCGCTCGCCGGTCTCCGGATCCTCCACCTCCACCCAACCGGCCTCCGGTAGGGCTTCCTCGGCTCGGTCGCGGATGTCGATCGCCACCACATCGTGCCGCGATGACACAGCCAGAAAGGGCTGCATGAGGTGAGCGTCGCCGGTGAAGTCCGACAACACGAACACCAAGGAGCGTACCGGCAGCAGGCGAGTGGCGGTGATCAGGGCCTGCCCGATATCGGTGCCGCGTCCTTTCGGGCGATGCGAGAGGAGCTCGTACAGGAGGCGTAGGCTGCGGTTGCGGCCGCGCAGCGGGCGAATGTATCGCTCGACCCTATCCGTGAACAGAAGCAGCCCGACGCGGTCCTGACTCCGCATGGCGGCCAGCGCGAGCACCCCGGCGACTTCTGCCGCGAGTCTGCGCTTGAGCTTCCCGCGCGTTCCGAAATCGTTGGAGGCCGACACATCGACGACGAGCAGCACGGTCAGCTCTCGCTCCTCAACGAACCGCTTCACGTACGGCCGTCGCATGCGTGCGGTGACCTTCCAGTCGATGGACTGGAACGGATCGCCGGGTTGGTAGGCGCGCACCTCGGAGAACTCGATGCCGTGGCCGCGAAACACGGATTCGTAATGGCCCAGCGCAGGACTGTCCATGAGCCTCCGTGCGGTCAGCTCGATGCGGCGGACGTGGCTGGCCAGGTCCTGGCGGTCCGCCGTGGACGGCTCCGGCTCACGCAGCCGGAGGAGCCTCGGCAGCCTCACGGCAGCGGCGTGGCCTCCAGCAAGCGATCGAGAATCTGCTCCGGATCCACCTGCTCCGCCTCCGCCTGGAAGGTGAGCACTAGACGGTGACGCATCACATCGCGCGCGATCGCCTGGACGTCCTCGGGCACCACGTACGCGCGCCCATGAAGGAAGGCGTGCGCCCGGGCTCCGCGAGCTAGATAGATGGTGGCCCTGGGTGAGGCGCCGTATTCCACCCAATCCGACAGATCATCCAGACCGGCCGCGGCCGGCTCCCGCGTGCTCAGCACCAGGTTCAGGATGTAGTCCTCGATCCGCTCGTCCAGGTAGACGGAAGAGAGGAGACTACGCGCGGCCAGGATGTCAGTCGGCTCCACGACGGGGTCCACGGGGGCCAGGATCTCGTCCTTCATCCGGCGCATGACCTCGCGCTCTTCCTCACGACTCGGGTAGTCCACCCAGACCTTGAACATGAATCGGTCCACCTGCGCCTCGGGCAACGGATAGGTGCCCTCATGCTCGATCGGGTTCTGCGTGGCGAGCACCAGAAACGGCACAGGCAGCGGGTGGGTCTCTTCCCCGATCGTGACCTGGCGCTCCTGCATGGCTTCCAGCAACGCCGACTGCACCTTGGCAGGCGCGCGGTTCACCTCGTCGGCCAGGACGATGTTGGCGAAGATGGGCCCATGTTTCGTGGTGAACTTCCCGGCCCGCTCCTCCCACACCAGTGTCCCGACCACGTCGGCAGGTAGGAGATCCGGGGTGAACTGAATCCGGCGGAACGTCGCGTGGATCGCATCGGCGAGCGTGCGCACGGTCAGTGTCTTCGCGAGGCCCGGGACTCCTTCGAGCAGGATGTGCCCGCCCGTGAGCACGCTCATGATCACCCGGTCCACGAGCGCCTCCTGCCCCACGATGCGGAGGCTGAGCGCCGTCCTCACATCGGCGATGAATTGGCCGGCTTCGCGGATCGCGTCTGTCTGGCGTTCCAGATCGGCGTCGGTGATGGTGCCGACGGCGCTTGCGTGTGAGTTCATGGGCTCCGTTTCAGTATGTGCTAGCGGGCCAACCCGCGGCCCGAATCGGGTCATCCTGTCGTCTTCTTCGCCTCACTGTTTGATGCGACTGCCGCCTTCCTCCTCACGGAGGACGAGCGCCGCGAGCGTGCCGGCCCTGATCCGAGTCGACCACGCCCGCCGATCCAAGTCCGTCAACGAGCCCGCCTCCGCGCCCGGGGACGTTCGGCGGATTTCGTCTAGGCGCCGGCAGCGATCCCGCCATTGGACCCAGCACGCGGCCCGAAGATCCACCCACCCGTGGTACGCGAGGCGGTCGACGTTCACGTCTTCTCCTTCGCGCGGACCGATCTTGATCTCCCCTCCCCGTAGCAACCGACCGTCGGGGAGCAGGATCGGTATCCCGATGGACAGGATGTCCGTCCTCAAGCGGGCATCCTCCTCGATCAGCCGATGCGCCCGCTCCGAGGTCTCGTCCGGATCCAGCTCCATGGCCACCGGCAACTCTACGAACAGCCGTTCCAGGATCGTTGCCTCGAACAGCAGTTTGTTTAGAAGCGGCGGTCCCAACATCTCGAACGCGACCGACCGGACCCCGTGTTCTTCCTCGAGCGCTTCCATGTGGCTGAGCGCCACCTCGCGCAGCATGCCCCCTCGATAGGTGGGGCCGAGCACGCTCCCGTCGAGCGCGGCCACCACATCGCGTCCGGTGGGGCGTCCTTCCAGCTCATCGACTACGGCATCGGCGATCTCCTCGGGAGTCACGATCTCCATCATTCGGAGCGAGGAGATCGTCTCGAACTCGGAGAGGGAGAACATCCCGTTTTCGCCGGCGTCCAGATACACGGATTCCAGCACATCACCCGTGTCTTCGTACGCCCTCTGATCGGCTTGGGAGAACGCCTCCTCGACTCCGACCGGGCGGGTCGCGTCGTAGCGCGGGATCGGGCGGCCACCTCGGGTGATCGGTCCGAAGCCGATGCTCTTCCACGCGATCGCGGCGGTTGGCTTGATCTCGACCACGGCCGGCGCATCGGGTGTTCGACCCATCAGAAACAACAGGATCGAATGGGCCCCGGCGACACTCGCTTTGGCCAGGAGCTCGCGAGAGGGCTTCTCCTCGGAGTGGGTGAACGGGACGTTGAGCCCCATTCCCCCCGTGCCGGAGGTTCCGATCTTCACGTATGCGGCGCTTTCCGCGCGCCGGAGACCCTCGAGCAGAAGCTGGACGTGTCGGATGAGCTGCGGCAGGTAGAGGGTCGTGAGGTGTGCCTCGATCACGGAGAGGTCGGCTCCCCCCTCCTTCCCCTCGCTCCACAGACGACCCGCCGATTCGTAGACGTTTTGGTACGCGATGGCCGTGGCCGTGTTGATGCAGTCGATCACGACCGTTGGTCGGTGGAGCGTAAGCTGGGTCACGAGCGTGGAGCGCGCGAAGGCCTCCTCGTCCAGGACGCCAAACACGTCCCACAGCAGCTCGCGCCTCGCCTCGGGGTCATCGAGCACCTCACGGCGATCCCGGTGCCGAAGCGACTCTCGCTGGAAGACGTTGCCCCATTCCGCGACGATCTCGATGTCGCAGGTGTCGGGTTGGGACCGCAGAAAGTCGACCGTCTCCTGCGCTTCATCCTCCCGCAGCGCACCGATGACGAGTCGAGATGGCTTGAACGGCAATAGCCGCGCCCCTATGGCGCGCCCCACTAGCCCGGAGCCTCCGAGCATGAGAACGCACCGGCCGGTGACCTGCACTCTTATCCTCCTGGCCGCTACTCCCGCCCGTTCATCGTGCCGGCGATCGCCCGCAGGGCGTCAACCTCCTGTCGGTCCAGGGGTCGGTACGCCCCGCGTGGAAGCTCGCCCAACTCGATCGGGCCGAGCGCGGTTCTCTTTAACGTTCGAATCCGAACATTCAGATCTTTCATCATTCGGCGGATCTCGCGATTCCGCCCTTCATGCAGCTCGATCTCGATCCTCGGCCGCTCCGACTCCGCGGATGTCAGGAAGCGCGCCCGATCGGCTGCGGCCGGACCATCCTCGAGAAGGAGTCCATCTCGAAGGCGGCCGGGCAAGTCCCGCGGCACAGGGCCGACCAACTCCAACTCGTAGCGTCGCGGGATCTCGCGGCTCGGGTGCAGGAGCCCATGCGTCGTGTCTCCATCGTTGGACAGCAGGATGAGCCCCTCGCTCATGTAATCCAACCTGCCGACGTGGAACAGGCCCCTCGCCTCTGCCGGAAGCGACTCGTAGATCGTGGGCCGGCCGCGCGGGTCCCCTCGACTGCAGATGACGCCCGGAGGCTTGTGCAGCGCCAACCAGAGCGTCGCTTCCAGCCGAACGGCGCGTCCGTCCACCTGCACCTGCTGGGTCGCGGGGTCCACGCTCGATCCTGGGCGCGTCACGACCTCGCCGTCCACTCGAACGCGGCCCGAAGCGATCAACTCTTCGCTCTTGCGGCGTGACGCGACACCCGACCGAGCGAGGAACTTCTGGAGCCGCACGCTTCAGGCGGACCCCTGTGGCGTCGGACGGGATCCGTTCCCGGAGCCGTGAGGGCCATCTTGGCTCTGACCGCGACCGTTGGACGAGCTCGTTGTGGAGATGTCCTCCTCCGGAGAGACCGGGTCTTCCCGGTCCGACTCCCCCTGTCGAGACGACTCCGCATCGGATGCATGTGTCGCCTCGCCCTCGACGGCCACCTCCGACCCACGCAACGCAACCGGGAGGTCCTGCGGTCTGGGCAGTTCCGCCAGGTCTTGAAAACCGAAGTGATCCAGAAACAACCGCGTGGTCCCGTACAGCATGGGGCGACCGAGCCCCTCGCCACGACCGACGACGCCGATCAGTTCCCAATCTTGGAGCGTGCGGAGGACCGTCGTGGATACCACTCCCCTGATCTCCTCGATCTCGAGCCGGCCGATCGGTTGCCGATACGCGATGATAGCCAGGGCCTCGAGAGCCGCGCGCGACAAGGCGGGTGGGCGGGCGACCGAATCGAAACGCTCCAGATAGGGCGCGTACTCGGGGCGTGTCAGGAGTTGGTACCCGTCTCCGAGCTGATAGAGTTGGAAAGCGCGCTCCTCTTCATCGTAGCGCTCTCTGAGCGCCAGCAGCGCATCTCTCACACGTGGGACATCGAGCGATTCGTCGGCTCGCGCCAGCTCGGCGGGTGTGAGAGGCGTTTGGCTCGCGAACAGCGTCGCCTCGATGATCTGCTCGGGGGTCATGCAGTTTCCTCCGGCTCCTGCGTGGACTTCTTGCGGGAGAACAGCCAAATCGAACCGAACCGCTTCACCTGCTCGATTCGCAGTACCTCTTGCTTCGCGAGCTCGAGGCTTGCCAGGAGCGATGCGACGACGTGTGAACGCTGCTTCCACGAGCTGAACAAGCGGCTGAACAACAGGCGGTCGTTGCGGCCGAGCCGCGCCTCGATCAGCGACATCTTCTCCTCGACGGTGACGAGCTGAATCGGCGCCACGTGCAGTAACTCCGGCAGTGGCTCCGGGATCTCCCACGCCGCGTCCAGCCACTCCTCGAGCGTGGTCGTCAGGCTCGGACGCTCGCGCGGGCGGGGGCGCGCTTCCAGGTAGCCCTTCCCGAAATGCCTCGCGCGGTTGGCCTCCGCCCCGGCCAGCACGTGCGCGACCTCTTGGAAAAGCTCGTACTCGAGCAGACGCCGGACGAGCTCGGCGCGCGGGTCCTCCGTCCAATCTGCATCGCCGGGACGCGGCAGGAGCAGCTGCGCCTTGATGCGCACCAACGTCGCGGCCAGTTCGAGGAATTCGCCCGCCCGGTCCAGCTCGACACGCTCCAGGCCCTCGGTGAGAGCCGCCTGGAACTGGGAGGTGATCCTCGCAATCGGGATATCGAAGATGTCGATGTCCTGAGCGCGAATCAGGTGGAGGAGCAGATCGAGCGGCCCTTGAAAACGGTCCAGCTCGACGACGAACGGCTCGAAACCGTGTTGGCTCGGGAGGCGGTTCGGGGTCCGGACGGAACTCAACTCCTGCACCCGCGCCTGAAACGGTCCAGACCCGACACCAGTCCTCCTGTCCTCCCGTATGCGATCAGGTCAACAACGCGATCAAGTCGTTCGCGAGCCCGGTCAGCGCCTCGACCGGCCACAAGAGGACGCTCAGCATCCCCGGGATGAAGAAAGCCGCGAACAGGAGCAACATGCCGTATTGCCCGACTTCGCGATAGCGCGCTCCAAGTGCGGGCGGCAACAGGTGGTAGAGAACTCGCGAGCCGTCCAACGGAGGGATCGGAAGCAGGTTGAAAAACCCGAGGAGGATATTGAACCACAATCCGAATCGGACCATTCGGCCCAGGTCGCCCACCACCGCCGCGGCACCGCCGGCGAGGTTGCGTTCGAGGTGCTCGAAGCCCACCGCAAGCAGAATGAAGCACACGGCCAACAGGAAGTTCGCTCCCACACCGGCCAGTGAGGTCAGCAGGTCCCCTCGACGGTAATTGCGGAAATTGCGCGGCACCACGGGCACGGGACGCGCCCACCCAAAGAGAAATCCCGCCGACATGAACCACAAAGCGGCGGGGACGACCAGGCTACCGACTGGATCGAGGTGCGGGAGCGGATTCAGGGTGACTCGACCGAGCTGCGCCGGAGTGGGGTCGCCCTGCGCGACCGCGACTCTGGCATGAGCGTACTCGTGCAGGACGATCGATACGAGCAGCACCGGAAAGAAGACGAGAAGACCGGAGAGTTCCTGCATCATCGGGACGGCGGGTGCTGGCCGGGGGCCTTGAGCATGACCCGGTCCCCGAGTAGCTTTATAGGTTTCCAATCTTTCCGCGGGCCGGGATCGAGCCATGGCTGCTCCCGCACCGCGCGGTAACCACGAGCGACACGAGAGACGACCACGTGCCAAACAACGCCAGTGCGAAGAAACGGCTGCGCCAGTCGCGAGCCCGTCGGCTTCAGAATCGGACCGTCAGATCCGAGATCCGAACGCGGACCAAGACGATCTTGAGCATGGAATCGGCTGAAGAGGCCAACTCGGCGCTGCCCGAGTTGTATTCGGTGTTGGATCGGGCTGCGCAGCGACGGATCATCGAACCGAACGCCGCCGCACGGCAGAAGGCGCGCGTCGCGCGCCACGTCTTGCGTCTCACCCAGGAGTAAGCCCCGGCCCGGGCGATCGGAGACGCTCGCCCGGGTTACTCGGAACCGCCCTTCCCGCCTTCTTCCTCGTCCAACATCGCTGATACGGCGTCGAATCGATCTGATTCCTCGAGCGAGAGCGACTCCAAGAACTCGAGCTCGTCGAGGTACTCTCCCTCATCACCCTCGGCTTCGCCGCCTTCTTTGTCCTTCGCCCCCGACTTCGCGGCGGTCGCAGCCATCTTCTCCGGTTTCTCCGCGTCTGCTTCCTCCGCTGTCTTTGCGGGTTCCTTCTTCGGGGCCTCGGCCGTGCCCTCTGCCGCAACCTCCGAGACCGCCTCCGTGGCCGCGGCGCTCGCCATCCACGCCGGCGCTGCGGCTGGCTCCTGCGCTCCTTTGGTCGCGCTCCCCTCCGGCGGAATGCTCGCCAGTATCGCCTGGAGCTCGTCGAGCGTGGCGTCCTCCGCGGAGAGCCGGTCCTTGATCGACTGAAGCCCTCTCTCGATCCGACCACGTCGCTCGTCCCACTCGTCGGATCCGTATTCGCCGACCGCGAAGCGCAGCTTGGCTTCCTCGAGCTCGGCGGCCTGCTCGTCGCGCTCCGTTCGGAGCTTCTCGACATCGGTGCGACGTTTGTCGAGCGTCTTGCTCAAGTCGGACTGGTGGGTCGAGAGGCGTGATGTCACCTCCGCCAGCACCGCGGGGGTGGTCTCGTCACGGAGCTCGGCAAGCTTCTCGATCCACCCCTGGATCTTCTGAGACTCACCGATCAGCTCGGTAACTTCGGCGGGGATTACGGAGTCCGTGCTTAGCTTCGTGTCGGCCATGTCACGCCCATTTGCTGCTGCCGCGTCCGTGATCGAACGCGTGGACTGTAGTGTGCTCTCCCGTTCGGAGGCGCCGCAAGTTCCGAGCCCCGGCCCGCCCTGCGGGCCGATACCTGGATATGGGTCGGTTCTGCGTCAGCCGGCTCTAGTGAGCGAGCGGGCCGGCTGCTCCTGCGGCTCGAGAAATCGCGTCTCGCCGCCAACGATGGTTCTGTGGACCCGCCCCCGGAGCTGACGCCCCGCGAACGGTGTGTTCCGGCTCTTGGACCGAAACCGCGTCGGTTCCACCGTCCAACGCTCCTCTGGGTCAAATACGACGATGTCTGCCGGGCTGCCCGGACGCAATGTGCCACCCTCGAGTCCCATGATCCGTGCCGGGCCGCAGGACAGCCGATCCACGAGATCTGCCAACGACAGCAGCCCGGTGTGAACCAACTCGCTCATGCAGATGCCGAACGCCGTTTCCAGACCGACAACACCGAACGGAGCATCGTCGAACTCACGCTCCTTGCCCTCATAGTGATGCGGCGCATGGTCGGTCGCGATCACGTCGATCACGCCTTCGGCCAGCCCGCGGCGAAGCGCATCCCGATCGGCCTCGGTCCTGAGCGGCGGGTTCATCTTTGCCTCGGTCCGATAGCCCCGCACCGCCTCTTCGGTCAGCGCGAGATGGTGCGGCGTCACTTCGGCGGTCACGTGCGCACCGCGAGAACGGGCCGCTTCGATCAAGTCGACGGCCTCGCGGGTCGAGACGTGCTGAACATGGAGGTGCCCGCCGGTCAGCTCCGCAAGGTAGACGTCTCTGGCGACGGTCGCGGCCTCCGACGCGTTCGGAATGCCCCTCAGGCCCAGCGCCGTCGCGACCGTCCCCTCGTTCATCACGCCACCGGCCGAAAGTACGGGATCTTCGGCGTGCTGCACCACGGGGATGCCGAACGTCTGAGTGTACTCGAGCAGTCGGCGCATGAGTGAGGCATCCCAGATCGGATGACCGTCATCGGTGACCGCGACCGCACCGGCCGCGACCAGTTCCCCGACCTCGGTCATCTGCTCTCCCTTCAGCCCCAGGGATGCCGCGCCGACAGGTGAGACGCGTGCCCCTCCTGCGCGTCCTCCGGCGGCGCGCACGAAACCCACGGCCGCGGGGTCATCGATGGGAGGATCGGTGTTCGGCATCGCCCACACGGTCGTGAAGCCCCCTGCCACCGCCGCGAGCGCGCCACTGAGGATGGTCTCCTTGTGCTCGTCTCCGGGCTCCCGCAGGTGTACGTGCAAATCGATGAAACCAGGCGCCACGACCAGCCCCTCCACGTCGACGCGCTCGGCGTCCTCGGGAACATCGGTGACCTGCCCGAGCGCCTCGATACGACCGTCGCGCGCCAGCAGATCCCCGGGTCCATCCAGGGATTCAGAGGGGTCGAGCGTGCGTCCCCCGACGAGCAGCAGAGGCCGGCTCATGCGTCCCCCCGTTTCGCCGCCTCGGCACGTTCGGGTCTTCCCCCGGAAAGGAGGTAGAGGACCGCCATCCGGACCGCGACGCCGTTCGTCACCTGTGGGAGAATCACGGAGCGAGGTCCGTCGGCCACGTCCGAATCGATCTCCACGCCGCGATTCATCGGTCCGGGGTGAAGCACGACCATCTCGTCGGAAGCGCCCGCGAGCCGCTCCGAGCTGACGCCGAAGACCCGGTTGTACTCGCGCAGCGACGGCACGTAACCGGCGTCCATCCTCTCAAGCTGGAGCCGCAGGACGTACAGCACGTCACACCACTCGATGGCTTGTTCGACCCGCGGGATCACATGCACCCCCAACCCCTCGATCCCCTTCGGGATCAACGTCTTCGGACCGCACACGGCGACCTCCGCCCCGCATTTCAGCAGCCCCCAGATATTCGAGCGCGCGACGCGCGAATGGAGGATATCGCCCACGATGCACACCCTGCGCCCGTCGATGGACCCGAATCTGTCCCGGATCGTGAGGAGGTCGAGGAGGCCCTGGGTCGGGTGCTCGTGCTGGCCGTCTCCGGCGTTGATCACGTTGGAAGGGATGCGATCGGCTAGAAACCCCGTGGCTCCCGCCGAGCCATGACGGACCACCACCATGTTGATCCGCATCGCCTCCAGGTTCCGCGCCGTGTCGACGAGCGTCTCGCCCTTCTGCACGGAGGAGCCGGAAGAGGAGATGTTGACCGTGTCGGCGCCGAGTCGCTTCTCGGCGAATTCGAACGAGATGCGGGTTCGCGTAGAGGGCTCGAAGAACAGGTTCACGATCGTTTGCCCACGGAGCACGGGGACCTTCTTGATCTGCCGCTCGCTGATCTCCTTGAACGGCTCCGCCGTGTCCAGGATCCCGAGGATCTGTTCACGCGAGAGATCCTCCAGGCCGATCAGGTCCTTGCCGAGCTTGAGGTCGGCTGTCTTCGCGCTCATTCCGGTTCCTCGGTCTGCGTCGGGCTATCGCCGGGCGTGGTCGGGCCATCGGCAGGTGTGGTAGACACCAGATCCACACCGAGGGCTCCATCCAGCTCGGGAACTCGCACAGAGATCTCGCTGCCCGCGCGAACCACGAACCGGCGGCCAACGTAGTCGGGTTGGATGGGCAGCTCGCGTCCGCCACGGTCGATCAACACGCACAGCTGGACCCTGCTCGCCCGACCGAAGTCAGTGAGCTCGTTCAGCGCGGCCCGGATCGTCCGACCGGTGTGCAGGACGTCATCGACGATCACCACATGGCGATCGGTGATGTCCTCGGGAAGGTCGCTCGTGCCGATGAGCGGGCGCGGGCCGATCTGGTTGAAGTCGTCCCGATAAAGGGTGATGTCCAGCGAGCCGGTGGGCGTCGGCTGCGATCGCCGATCCTCGAGAAGCTCCGCGATCCGGTCGGCGAGCTCGACACCGCGCCTTTGGATCCCGACGAGCACCAAGGACGCGTCTGCCGGGACCGCGGCGTGGATCTCGTCCGCCAGCTCCGCGAGAACGGCGGCCGCTTCGGCCGCATCGATCACCGTCTGGACTCGTTTGTGGGCCTGGATTGGCACGCTCGTCTACATACGCCGGTACGTGGGCCGGGAGATCGAATCCGCGATCGACGGGGTCGGGCCACCGACGCTGGCGCAGCCGTTCCGGTCAACGCGTCGCGCGGAGTATAGGAGGGGCGAATCACGCGATCAACGCTCGGCGGCCGCGGCCGACGCCTCCCACCCTCCCCGCGGCAGTCCCCACCTGCCCTCCACTCCTGGATTTGACCGATCTGGCGATGACGCCGTAGCGTACGGCGCATGTATTCATGCACCGGCTCCCGTTCGCGCCTCGCGCTGGTGGTCCTCGGCGCGGTCTTGGGCGTGGCACCCGGCGTCACCCCACTCTCCGGCCAGGGAGCGCCGGACGGCCTCTCCGTCGGCGTCGACGGACCGGCCGTCTTGCTGCGCGGTGTGCCCTTCAATCTGACGGTCCGGCTCGAAGACCGGGTGGACGCCACGTTCCAGGTACTGACGGCCGAAGGGCGCGAGCTCGCCGGCGGTGAGCTCCCGTCCCGCGAAGACGTCGAGGTCCGCGACCTCGAGGTAGGTGACCGGGCAGAACTCCCGCTTCGCGTCGCGGTAGCCGGGGCGGCTGGCGAGAGCGGCGAAGGGTCCTACGACCCGCCGATCTTCCCGGGGTGGATCAGCCTTCTTCCGCCGCTGGTGGCGATCGCGCTCGCGCTCATCTTCCGGGAGGTCGTGATCTCTCTCTTCCTGGGTGTGTGGATCGGGGCGTTCTTCGTGGCCGGGCTCAACCCCTTGTCCGCGTTCTGGAGGTCGATCGACACGTTCATCACGCCTTCGGTCGCGGATCCGAGCAACGCCTCCATCTTGATCTTCTCGGCGCTCCTGGGCGGGATGGTGGGAGTAGTCGGCCGCTGCGGCGGCAGCCGCGGGATCGTGGCGGCCGTGCGCCCGTTGGCCACCTCACCACGCCGGGCACAGCTCGCGACGTTTCTCGCAGGGCTCGCGATCTTCTTCGACGACTACGCGAACACCCTGATCGTCGGCAACACGTTTCGGCCCATCACGGACAAGCTCCGGATCTCGCGTGAGAAACTCGCCTACATCGTTGATTCGACCGCCGCTCCAGTCGTGACCATCGTGTTCGTGTCGACCTGGGTCGGGTTCGAGATCTCGCGCATCCAGGATGGTTTGCGCATCGCGTCACAGCAGACCAGCGATCCGGCGCTGGCCGCCAGCCTCGCGAACGCGAGTCCGTTCACGGTGTTTCTGGAGACGATCCCGTATCTCTTCTACCCGATCCTGGCGCTGGTGATGGTCGGGTTGATCGTCTTCACGCGCCGGGATTTCGGACCGATGCACGAAGCGGAGAGCCGTGCGCGGGCGGGCGGCGGCGTATATCGCGAAGGCGCACAGCTCATGGTGGACACCGAGAGTGGGGGGCTGGACGCGAAGGAGGGTGCCCGGCACCGCTGGCAGAACGCCGCCATTCCGGTCCTCACGGTCGTGATCGTCGTGGTGCTCGGCCTGTATTACGACGGCCGCGGCAACGCGGGAGACGGTTCGCTGTGGGACATCTTCGGCGCGGCCGACCCCTTCAAGACGCTCCTTTGGGGGTCGCTCGCCGGGGCCATCGTGGCGATGACGCTCTCCGTCACCCAGCGGATTCTCACGTTGAGAGAATCGATAGAGGGTCTGCTGGCCGGAGCAAGGGCGATGATGGTGGCCTTCGCGATCCTCATCCTGGCGTGGTCGCTGGGGCTGGTGACCGAGGAGGTCGGCACGGCGCGCTACCTGACACAGATCCTGTCGGAGAATCTGGACCCGCGTCTCCTGCCGGCGCTCGTCTTCATCACGGCGGCGGCAATCTCCTTCGCGACAGGCACGTCCTGGGCGACGATGGCCATCCTCCTACCGCTCGTCGTGCCGTTGATGGTCGCGATGGGCGGGGCTTCGGCGGCCGCGGGTGGCCTCAGCTCGACGCTGTTGCTCGGCACGGTGAGCGCGGTGCTCGCCGGGGCGATCTTCGGCGACCATTGCTCGCCGATCTCGGACACTACCGTATTGAGCTCGATGGCGTCGGCGTGCGATCACATGGATCACGTCCGCACACAGCTTCCGTATGCCCTGACGGTCGCGGTGACCGCGTTGCTGGCAGGCTATCTGGCCACCGCCTACGGACTCCACCCGGCATTCTCTTACGCGTTGGGGATCGCCGGCCTCTACCTCACGCTCCGCTTCTTTGGCCGGCCCAGCGAAGATGCGGTCCGCTCAGCGCCTCTGTCCGAAGAACTCCCTGAGTAACCGGGAACTCTCCTCTGTGAGCACGCCACCCGTCACATCGATCCGGTGATTGAGCCGGGCATCCCGGGCAAGGTCATGGAGCGAGCCGCACATTCCGGCCTTCGGGTCTCGGGCGCCGAACACGAGTCTCCGGATGCGAGCCAGCACGGCGGCCCCCGTACACATGGCGCAGGGCTCTAGCGTCACGTACAGCGTATGATCGAGTAGGCGCCAATCGCCCAGCTGCCTCCCGCCCGCTCGGAGCACGAGCGTTTCTGCGTGCGCGGTCGGATCGGCGAGCTCGCGGGTTCGATTGTGGTCCTCGGCCACGAGCCCCTGAGGCCCGATCAACACGGCTCCGATCGGCACTTCATGCTGATCGCCCGCACGGGCAGCCAGCTCGAGCGCTCTACGCATCCAGCGGAGGTCGTCGGGCGAGGGATCCGAGGGCTCTCGCGCGAGATCGCTCACCCCCGGGGCCCTTCCT
Source organism: Gemmatimonadota bacterium (assembly GCA_039588215.1). Taxonomy (GTDB): domain Bacteria; phylum Gemmatimonadota; class Gemmatimonadetes; order Palauibacterales; family Palauibacteraceae; genus JBDHAC01. The sequence continues at coordinate 21,095 of JBDHAD010000015.1, read as the reverse complement.
CCGAGGCTTCGACCGCGACCTTTGCATCCAGGTAGCCGAGCGCCGAATCGATCCTGCCCTCGGTTCGCTCGCGCCCCATCAAGACGAGGACGTCGAAGATGCCCGGGCTCACTCCCTGCCCCATGAGCGCAACGCGGAGGGGGTGGATCATCTTCCCTGCCCCGACCTCCAATTCCTCCGCCAGCGCTCGGAGCGCGCTTTCAAGCGGTTCTGTCGCCCAGGTATCTAGCGAGCGCAGGCGCTCTTGGAGCGCGCGAAGCAGGTGCGCCGCCTCCGCGGGCCGCCTCCAGAACCGATCCACGGCATGATCCTCGTAGGCGACCGCGTCCCCGAAGAACGGGCTCACCTGCGCCGCGAGCAGCGGAATCGTGCGTGGTCGTTCCTTCACGAGCTCGATTACTTGGATCGCGCGGTCCGTGTCGGCATCCAGCTCCAGCAGCGCCGCCGCCACCACGGGCGTCTCGTCCGCCTCCGATCCGAGCGCATCGACGATCAGCGGCAGCAATTCCGACGCGGGCGTGCGGGCCATGTGCTGGCCGTTCAACCACTCGAGCTTGTCGGTGTCGAATACGGCGCTCTTCTTCTGTACGCGCCCCAGGTCGAACGCTTCGATGATCTCGGCCGGCCGCATGACCTCTCTGTCATCCCCGGGCGACCAACCCAGGAGCGCGAGGAAGTTCACCATGCTTTCGGGTAGGAACCCAAGCTCCCGATACGCCCCGATCGCCATGGCCCCATGGCGCTTCGAGAGCCGCTTCGCGTCCGGCCCGAGGATCATCGGAACGTGTGCAAACGCCGGTGGATCGTGTCCCAGCGCGCGGTAGATGAGGATCTGCTTCGGCGTGTTCGAGATGTGGTCGTCGCCCCGGATCACGTGCGTGATGCGCGCTGCGGCGTCGTCCGACACCACAGCGAGGTTGTACACGGGGGTGTGGTCGGAGCGAAGGATGATGAAGTCGTCTACGGTCAAGTTGTCGAACGCGAGCTCGCCGTGCACGAGGTCGAGCCAAGACGTCGTCCCGTCCGGCACCGCAAAGCGGATCGCGAAGGGCTCGCCGTCGTCTGCGCGCGAGGAGGACGCCCGGGAGTCGAGACGCTTGCAGCGGCCGTCGTACCCGAAGCCCTCTCCCCGCTGCTCCGCCTCCGCCCGGCGGGCGGCCAGATCTTCGGGTGTGCAGAAGCACCGGTACGCGTCCCCAGCCTCCAACAGGTTCAACGCGTCGCGGCGGTGCCGGTCCGCCCCGTCGGCCTGGTGGACGGGTCCCTCGTCGACGTCGAGACCCAGCCAACTCAGTCCGTCCAGGATCGCCTGGGTCATCTCGTCACTCGACCGGTCCCGGTCCGTATCCTCGATCCGGAGGACGAACACTCCGTCGTGCCGGCGCGCGAACAGGTAGTTGAACAGCGCCGTGCGGGCACCTCCCACGTGTAGGTACCCCGTCGGACTGGGGGCGAAACGGACTCTAGTCGTCACCGCGGAACTCGTATCCAGGTGTTCCCAGGCTCATTTCTCTGGCAGCCATGTCTTCACGACGCGCGCACCATCTTGCGCATCGCGCGCGTCCGATGCCATGCATCGTTCCGGACCGGGCACCTCGCTTGGGTGCACGGATTCCCGATTGTGGCAGGCCGCCGGAGAACTCCAGTGGCTTACAAGGAGCGCCTCATGAACACGTCACCGGAAGTGTTCGTCCTCCCCGGGCTCCGGAGCCCGTTCTGCAAGATCGATCGTGAGTTGGGAGAGCTCGACGCGCTCGAGCTGTCCGCACCTGTCGTTCAACAAACCGTGGCCGGCGAATCCGGCCTCGGGCGCGAGCGGGCCGGTGAGATCGACCTTGTCCTGTGGGGAGCCGTCATCCCGACGCTCGCCGTGAGCAACTGGGCGCGCGAGGTGTGGTTCGACTCGGGTCTCGACGCCACGGTGCCCGGCCAAACCATCATCCAGGCGTGTGCCTCGAGCCTGGCAGCGGCCACACACGCCGCGGGCCAGGTACGAGCGAGAGGCCTCGGGCTCGCCCTGTGCGGGGGTGTCGAGTCCATGACTCACACCCAGATCGGGCTCTCGAAAGGCATGAGCCGGACGTTCCGACGCGTTGCCTCGGCGGGAGGGGCGGGCCGCGCCGTTCGCACGCTCGGACAGGTGCGGCTCTCGGACCTCAAGCTCGCGATCCCCGCAGTCAAGGAACGGAAGACCGGCAAGACGATGGGCCGGCACGCGGAGGAAATGGCGAAGGAGTGGAACATCTCCCGGGGTGCGCAGGACGAGCTCGCGCTCGCCAGCCACTTGGGTGCATCGGCAGACGGCGGGGCTTTCTTCCGGCCGCTGCTGGTTTCACCCGGGACGTTCCGCGCCGACCGGGACATGATCCCGCGACCAGACACGACTCTCGAGAAGCTGGCCGGCCTACGTCCTGCGTTCGACCGGGCGCGCGGCACGTTGACCGCTGGGAATTCCTCGCCGCTGACGGACGGCGCGGCTGCTTGCTGGGTCGCCTCGGCTGAGGGCGCCGGACGCCTTCCCGCGACGCTTCCGCGAGCCCGCCTGCTGGATTGGGAAGAGGCGTCGATCGATCTTCGCCGCGATGGGCTCCTGATCGCACCGGCGATCGCGACCGCCCGACTGCTCGCGCGACGCGACCTCGGTTACGAAGACATCGAGCTGTGGGAGTTCCACGAGGCGTTCGCCGCGCAGGTGCTGTCGACGATCGCGGCGCTTCAGACCCCCGAGTGGCTCCGTGACCGATCGGGCGTCGAGCGTGATTTCGGCAGCTTCCCCAGCGGCCGGATGAACCCGAACGGGGGTAGCATCGCGCTCGGGCACCCGTTCGCCGCCACCGGCGCCCGCATGCTCTCGCAGACGGTACGTGAGCTCTCGGACCGTCCGACCGGCACGCTCGCCATCGTAAGCGTGTGCGCGGCCGGCGGCCTGGGTCACGTCGCGCTGCTGGAGGCGGTCTAGCGGGTTGTTGGGGTCCCCGGCATCTGTAGCCACGCGTGCGCCAGGAGGGCAGCGAACACGGCCGTCCCGAGCGCGACGTGAAGGGTGCGCAAATCATCGGGCAGGAAGCGTAGCACCATGGCCGCCGCAACGATCAACTGAGCGAGCGCCGTCGCCGCTGCGGACCAGGCCGCCGCACGGGCGCGTCCACCCCTCGACCGGAGGCGGGCGGCCAGCCACGGGAGCGTGAGGCTCCCCGCGATGAGCACGTACGCGGCGAACCGGTGCAGCCAGTGAAGCTGAACTCGCCAGCTGGGCCCGGGCAGCCAGCGGCCGTTGCACAATGGAAAGCCCTGACAGGCGGGGGCTGCGTCTAGATTGGCGACGAGCGCCCCGAGGAGCACGACTACCGCACCGAGCCCCGTCAGCGTCCAGGCCAGGCTTCCGCGGCTGCCCGACACACCCGACGTCGGGGCCACGCCCGTGCGGCTTCCGAGGGCGGCGATCAACAAGACGGCGAGGAGCGACATCGCGGTCCCGAGGTGTAGGATCACGGACCACGGAGGAAGCTCGAGCCACACGGTCACCGCACCCAGCAACACCTGTACGATGAGCAGGCCCAAGGCCCACGTGGCGAGACGCGCACGCCGGCTCCAGCCGGGGGCCGTGCGCCGCCGCCAGGCCCAGACCGCGAGTGACGCGACGAGTATCGAAACGGCCGCCGCCACGAGCCGGTGCCCGTACTCGATCAGGGTGGGAAGATCCATCGGAGGGATCAGCTTTCCGTTGCACAGCGGCCAGTCATCGCCGCAGCCCAGCCCGGAACCGGTGATCCGTACGATCCCCCCGAGAACTATGAGCAGATAGCTGACGATCGTCGCTATCTTCGCGAGCCGCAGCCAACCGTTGCCGTCGGGTTCCGATCCCGCATCATGCTGGCGAGTACCGGTGCGCGGTCCCTCGCCGGATTCGTCGCTATTCATGGATTGCCACCTCCGACCCGCCGAGGATCCTGTCGGGTCAGTTTGCGCGTGCCTCCCGGCCGGTGCGAAGTTGCCGCGTTGAGGCGATAGGCGGGCGCGCAAGATAGGCGGCGGAAGGGGGGGAGCCAAGGAGCCAGATGCCGAACGCCGAATCGAAGTTCGACCTGTTTACGCTCCGTAGGCTCGCGCCTCGACTCCGACCTCACCGCGGTGCGCTGGCGGGCGCCGCCATCTGCCTCGTGCTCAGCACGGCCACCGGTCTCGCCTTCCCGCTCGTGGTCCGATACCTGATGGACGCGGCGTTCGTCAACCGGAACCTCGAGCTGCTGGGTCAGATCGCGCTCGGGCTGGCGGCGCTGTTCGCCGTTCAAGGGGTCCTCAACTTCGGTGAAGCCTACCTGCTCGGGGCCACCGGTGAGCGTGTCGTCGCACGGCTCCGCACCGATCTCTTTTCGCATCTGATCCGGCTGTCGCCCGGATTCCACGCGGATTCTCCGTCGGGCGAGCTGACCAGCCGGCTGGCCTCGGACTGCTCCACCCTCCAGGGCGTGCTCGGGCACCAGCTCGCCGAGCTAGCGCGGCAGACGCTGTATCTCGTCGGCGGGCTCACGCTCTTGTCGCTCCTGCACTGGCAATTGATGGTAACCACGTTAACGGTGGCACCGGCCGTCGTCCTATTGGGATTCACCTTCGGTCGCTTCCTGCGACGCCGGAGCACCACCGTCCAGGACCGTCTCGCCGACGCGCACGCTGCGGCCGAAGAGGCGTTCGCACAGGTAGACGTGGTGCAGAGCTTCGTGCGTGAAGACCAGGAGCGGACACGATACGGCGATCGGATCGGGGATGCGCTGGAAGCGGCTCTATCACGCGCCCTGGCGCGAGGTCTGTTGATCGGCGTGCTGACGTTCGTCGCCTTCGGCGGCATCGTGCTTGTTCTGTGGCAGGGCGGTCGGCTCGTCATCACGGCGCAGATCACAGCGGGCCAGATGGTCTCGTTTCTCCTGTACGCGTTTCAGGTGGCCGCGGCCATCTCCACCCTGGCGACGCTCTGGAGTGCGTACCAGGAAGCGCAGGGCGCGGCCAAGCGCATTTTCGAGCTCCTGGACCGGGAAGCGGATATTCGGGATCCGGCACGTCCCGAGCCGATGCCTCACGGAGCGCCCGGCGAAATCGTGTTCGAGAGCGTCTGGTTCCGGTACGGCCCGGAGGAGCCCTGGGCCATGACCGACGTCAACCTCCGCATCGAGCCCGGCGAGGTCGTCGCCATCGTCGGACCGAGCGGAGCCGGGAAGACCACGTTCGCGTCCTTGATCCCACGCTTCTGGGACCCGACGCATGGGGTGATCCGGGTGCATGGCATCGACATCCGCCACTTTTCTCTCGCGGATTTGCGCGACAGCGTCGGAATCGTCCCACAGGAGCACCCGCTGTTCGCGGGCACCGTCCGCCAGAACATCGCGTATGGGAGGCTGGATGCGAGCGACGAGCAAATCGAGGCCGCAGCCCGCGCGGCCCACGCGGAGGAGTTCATTCGACGCTTGCCCGATGAGTATGATACGCGAGTCGGGCAGCGAGGTGTGCGCTTATCGGGGGGGCAACGGCAGAGACTCGCGATCGCCCGCGTGCTGCTCAAATCGCCCGAGATAATGATCCTCGATGAGGCCACCAGCAGCCTGGACGCCGAGAGTGAGCAATTCGTGGAGGGGGCGTTGGAGCAGGCGATGCGAGGCCGGACCACGGTCATCATCGCGCACCGCCTTCGGACCGCAGCCCGCGCAGATCGGCTACTGGTGTTGGACAGGGGACGAATCGTCGAGCAAGGGCCTCACGCCGAGTTGCTGAAGCGAGAGGGACTATATGCCCGACTGTTCCAGGGGCAGCAGCTGGGGTTCGAGAACGGTGGGACGATCCGTCGGGCGCGCGTCGCCGAAGGCGCCCGAGGCTCAGCTACCTGATTCGGGGGTACCGGGCGCCCCTACCGGGGCGCTCAACAAGACGTCCAGTTCCGCCGCGAGGGTCGAGAACGTCTGCGGTCCCAGGTATCGATTTCGGGTCCGGCCGTCCTGGTCCACGACCAACGTGAAGGGGTAGCCCACCGCCCCGAATTCCGATACGGCGATCGCTCCCGTAGACGTCCAAATCGGATAGTTGACGCCATATCGCTCCGCGAACGCCCGGATCTGGGCAGGGTCTCCGGAGTCGATCGCGAGACCGATCACGATCGCGCCGCGATCTTCGTAGGCGCTGTGCAACTCCGCCAGCTCGGGGATCTCGTACCGGCAGGGGGCGCACCACGTACCCCAGATGTTGAACACCACCACGCGCCCCGCGTAGTCGAGCAGCGATGCGCTGGAACCCTCCAGCGTCTCGAAGTAGATGGTCGGCGCCGGCTCGCCCCGCGCTTCTCCAACCTCGGCGGTATTCGTGCCCACCTCGCTCGCTTCGTCCCGCGACACGAGCATCGGGCCGAACACCCCGGCAACAAGCAGCGCTCCGAGCGCGATGGCGATCCAAGCGTGTCGTGTCATCAGTTTCCCCCGGTGGCCGCCCAAGGTATGAACGGGGCGGCTGGGGTGCGAGGATCCGGGGTCACCGGTCCAGTCTGTAGGGAAAAAGGTCCATGCGCCCGCGCCCCCAGCCGGCGAGGGCGCCTGCACACCTCGACCGGTAAACGGCAGTTGGGATCCACCCTGGGACTTCATCATGCACGGACGCATGGAACCTTATCGAGTAACCAAACCGCGGTTCCACCCGTTCCTGGGCGGATTGTGAGCGAAGCAAGGGCCGTACCCGGTGCGGGCGAGCCGGAGCGAACACCCTAAACGTTTTTTTGGCAATGGGATACCGAGTTCTGGTCGCCCGGATTAACGGCGATTGATCGTGTCGGAGGCGCACGATGTTGCAGACTCGCGATAGCCTGCACCCGTCAGGTGGCCGCGTGCCGGTGTACGACGCTTTCCTCCATCATGGGCGACAGGCGACGGTGCAGCGCGGGGAATGAAGGCGGATCTACGGGATTGCGGGCGGCGGCACGGAGGCCGCCGCCCAACAGAGATCAGTCCACGCGGCTCAGGCTCAGCTCGCTCACGATGCCCGAAGCGAGACGGGCCTGAATGCTCTCCACATCAGGGTGACTGGAAGCGAGGAGGCGAAGTTCCTCCAGGAGGTCGGCCCGATGACCGGGATCGCCCGCTTCTCCGACGATCTGAAGCGTATCGGAGAGCCCCATCGCGAGGCTCTCACGCAACACGAGTTGGTCGGGGTGGGCGCCCGCAATCTCGCGGAGCTCATCCAACAACTCGGTGCAAGCTGCTGTATCCTGTGTCTGACACGTTTGGTGGAGTACGGTGGCCAGCCCCTTCGAGAACCTGGCTCGGATCTCGAAGTCCTCGGGATGCTGTGCCGAAAGATCACGCAGCTCCGAAAGCAACGATCGAGCGCGCGTCGGGTCGCCCTCTTCTACCGCGTGGCTGAGCGCGTTGAACAGCCCCTTCGCGAGTCGAAGGCGGGCGCCTGTCGCGCCGGACGCCTGCGCGTGGATGCCTCGTAGCTCCTCGAGGATGGCATCCCGCGTCGCAAGATCTCCATCTTCCTTCGCGTAGTTCAGCGAGTTGAAGAGGGACTTCGCCAGGTGTTCCTGAACCGCGTCGTCGCCAGGGTGCTCGGCACCCAGCGCCCGAAGCTCCTGCAGCGAGCGATCGCGCTCGCCAGGATTGTCTTCAGCGTGAGCATAATTGAGGGCGTTGAACAGCGCGCGGGCCAGGTTGCCTCGCACGACGTCGTCTTCAGGGTGCTCAGCCGCGAGGTCGCGGAGTTCCTGTACGATCCGGTCCCGCTCGTCACGGTCGCCCGACTCGGTCACGTAGGTCAAAGCGCTGAACAGTCCGCGGGAGAGGTGGCTTCGCAGCGCGGGATCCCCCGGGTTCTGGAGAGCTAGGCTCCGCAGCTCCTTCAGCAGGTCCTTGATACGCGACTCACTCGTGTCTCTCTTCCCGTTGAACATCGGACCTCGTAGCTGTTTGATTGTTGAACAAGATTTTCAACGTCGCAGGTGCAAGAACCGTTCAACTCGAGTCAGCTCTTCGTGGATTCCGTAACGCCCTTTTGACACATGATGTTAGGCGCGCTCCGCGCGCCGCGGCCCCAAACGGGCGCATGAAAGTTTTTGCATAGGGCCGTCTCGGTTGCAGATCGCAATCTGCGGCGGGGGCCGATGCCGCCCCTCCGGCGAGCACCGCGAGTCCGCCGCGCTTAGATTCGTGAGCGTGTCCCTTCTTCCACCGTTCGGGCTCGCGCGTTCCCCTCCGGAGTCAGGATCCAACCGGGCAAAGAGTACGTGAGCTCGCCGCGGTCGACGACCAGCTCACCGTTGATCAACACGTAGTCGACGCCTGCGGCGGTCTGGTGCGGCTCGAAGAAGGTGGCTCGGTCTCGCAGCGCCCCGAGCTCAAGCACGACCAGGTCTGCCTGGAGTCCCTCCCGAACCAAGCCACGGTCTTTGATACCCAGGATCTGAGCGGGAAGTGACGTCGCAGAGCGGATCGCGTCCTCCAATCGCAGGGCACCCCGCTCGACGGCGTAGCGAGAGATCTTGCGGGGGAACGTCCCGTAGTAGCGCGCGTGAACCGGTCCGTCGCCCGGGAGCGCGATTCCAGCGTCGGAGGCCGTCGCTATCCAGGGACGCGCCGCGAAGGCCTCCACGTCGATCTCGGAGAGGGAGAAGCCACGGATGCGAGCACCGCCCGGTCGGTCAGCAAAGCCCTCGAGTTGAAGACGAATCGCCATCTCAACGGCGTCGAGCCCAGACGCGGATGCGAGGTCAGCGAGACTCCGGCCGATAGCGCTCGAGTCCGGGTATTCGAATACGATCAGGTTGTCGGGGCCGCCACGACGTTGAATCTCGTGTGCGATGTCCGTTCGGAGATCCCGCGCGAGATCGGGATCGGTCAACGCATTCGTCAGGGCCAATGCGAAGTCCGTCTGGGGCGGCTGTTCCTCCCCCGAAGCGTCACGGATGAACCACTCGGGGATAAGAACGGTGCTGCCGTCACTCCCCGTCGTGTTGTAGGGGTAATGGTCCGCCCAAATCGGAACGCCGCGCGCTCGAGCACGCTCGATCAACTGAATCAACGCGCGACCACTGCCCCAGAAGTTGGCTCCGCGAGCCTTGATATGCGTGGCCACCGTGGTCACGCCCGTGCGCTCGGCGATCTCGATGTCCTCCAGGATCGTATGAAGCATCGTCGGCGGACCGGGGGGGTCGCGGCTGGGCCAGTACCACATCGGATCCTGGCCGGAGCTGCGTTCGTGCACGATGTACAGCCCCCCTGCTCGCCCCGTCTCCTCGACAAGCGCCAGGACCTCTTCCGTGGTGCTCCAGCGACCGGGCACGTACTCCAAGCCGGCCGAGAGGCCGTAGGCGCCTTCCACCATGGCCTGGCGGACCATCTCCCGCATCCGGTCGGTCTCGGCCGGCGTGGCCGGCCGCCGGAAGTCGTCTCCCAGGGCGATCGCTCGGATCGAATTGTGCCCCACCATGAGTGCCGTGTTCGGGCCAAAGCGCAGGCGCTCGAGGTTCGCGCGCTGTTCAGCGATCGGCCAGGCGGATCGTCCGTCCTGGTTGACTACGACCGTGGTGACGCCCTGGCTGACGAGATTGGGTGCCGCGCGGCGGCGCGCACCCGGGGTTCCGTCGGCGCCTTCGGCGTCCAGCCCCTCGTCGGCGTGAGAGTGAATGTCGATGAATCCCGGGACCACGAACCGACCGGAAACATCGATACGGCGTCCGGTCTCTGCATCCCCGAGCACCCCGACGGCGACAATCCGCCCATCTCTGATTCCCACATCGGCCCGAAACCAGGGGTTTCCGGTGCCATCGATCACGCTCCCGCCGACGAGCACCACGTCGAAGACCTCGGTGCGCGGCTGTTGCGCGATCCCGGCGCTCGCGGCGAGGAGGGTTGCGAACCCGGCCGATTGAAATGATCCGATTCGCCAAAGAGCCCGGGAGGGCACCCCACATCTCGGCATGGCAGACTCCTTCCGTTGGTCAGGAAGCGGCGAATACTACACGGTCACTTCGGGGTGGCAAATGCTGCGAACTGTCGGCCCGCATGCGAGTCGTTCAGCAGGTTCGAGCGGCAAGGTCCTCCGGATGAAGGCGAAGACGGCCGGGGATGCCGTCAGGTGGGTGGCGGTCCGCCGGATGGCCGAGCGGCCGGCCAGCTCAGTTTGTGGGGTCGGCGAGGAACAAGTGCGTCCAGTAGCCGTCGCTGAGCCCGACGGCGTGGAAGCCATAGCGGCAATCTTCCAGGTTGGCCCGGTGCCCATCGCTGTCCAGCCACAGGCGCAGAACCTCGGCCGCGTCGCTCCCGGCAAACGCCAAGTTCTCCCCGGCGGGCCCCGCCCACCGGATCCCAGACCGTCGCATGCGGTCGAAGGGAGACTCGCCATCAGGATTGACGTGCCCGAAGAACGAGCGAGTGGCCATGTCTTCGCTGTGAGACCGAGCGACCTCTGCCAGCCGCTCGTGCCACTCGAGGCTCGGACACCCAATCGAGCCGCGGTGTTGGTTCACGCGCGTCACCAGCGAGGCCACCGGGCTCGTGGGGCCCGTCGGTGCTGCTACGCGGCCGCAGCCGCCCAAATGCACGAGGACGACGGTGACGGTCAGAGGGACGAGGCAACGACGAAATCGACGCATGCCGCCTCCTCGTGCAATGGTCGGACCCTGGCGTTGGGGGACTCTCAACGCCAATCGTCGATCATTGTAACGCGCTTACGATATTAGGTTTATGCACGTTCATATAATAAGTGGTTTAACCGCGATGTCGGTGTACGCCGTCCGCGAAGCGCCAGCCGAGTGGCAATAGTCGATTCGGCGTCGGACCACCGCGTGGTGGACATACACGAGGTCGCTCCCGGTCTGACGCGCGAGGCCGGCGCAGCGTACTTCATCTGGAGAGAGAATGTTCGGTCTTGTCGGCTCCTCACCCCCACACCCCAACGCTCCCAAGAACTGCGCTATGGAAAGGAGCCCGGCCGCAAGCAGACAGCGGCGCGATTCCACCCTCCGACACCGGGCTGGATCCCAATCTGCCCGAGATCATACCGGGCGACGCCCTCCTGCGCCACGCCACGCGACTGGTCCGACCGCCGAACGCGGTTGGAGGCCCGTAAGGTCTCGATCCCTCGAGTGCCGCGGGCTGGTCTCAGTCGACCGGTAGCGATTCGATCTCCGGATGGCGGAAACAGTCTACGACGTGGTCGTTCACGAGCCCGGCACCCTGCATGAACGCATAGCAGATGGTGGGCCCTACGAAGCCGAACCCGCGCCGCTTGAGCTCCCGACTCATCAGCTCGGACGCCCCGGTCGAGGCCGGGATGTCATTCAGACCGCGCCATCGGTTGCGGATCGGTGCTCCTCCCACGAATTGCCAGATGAAGCGGTCGAAGCTTCCGAACTCCCGCTGCACCTCGAGGAACGCCGCAGCGTTGGAAATGGTGGCCAGGATCTTCTGCCGGTTGCGGACGATTCCGGCGTTCTCGAGCAACTCCCGCACTTCGACGTCACCGAACTCCGCGATGGGGACGGGGTCGAAGTCGGCGAACGCCTCACGGAACGCGGGACGCTTCCGGAGGATAACGGCCCAGCTGAGCCCAGCCTGAAACGAGTCCAGGAGCAGGTACTCGAACAGGGTCCGGTCGTCGTGCACGGGCACGCCCCACTCCTCGTCGTGGTATACAACCATGTCGGGATCCCCGAGCGACCATTCGCAGCGTTTGCGACCGCGAGCGGCATCGCCCGGAACGTCAGGCGGTAGAATCGGTGAGATCCTGGATTACGCGGTCCACTACGCTGCCGACCTGGCCGCGGATGATCCCCGCCAGCATGTCGGCCGCCTCGCGAAGGAGATTGCCGGGATTACGTCGATCCTTGTCGAATCGCACGATCTGCCCGAGGAAGATCCCCACGAGCTGTCCTTCCTCAGGCGCGAGCCCGGCAGCCTCTTCATATCCCGCGCCGGGAACGCTCGACTTCCAGGGAGCTTCTTCCTCCGCTTCCTCGAGCTGGGCCTCCATCGGAACCAGCGCGAGCAGACTACCCTCCAGGCCTGGCCCCCCGCGCCGGACGTTCAACGCCAGTGACACGGGCCGCTTGAAGAGCTCCATCTCGAGGAACTCTTCGACGCTCTCCTCTGGAATCGCGCACCGGCTAATCGATCTACCGTCGTGGAATGTGCCTATGCAACTGGTGCCGTCGGGAGTGAGGTGGTGAGCGATCGTTCGCACCTCCAGCTGCACCGGAGACGCGGTCCCGACGAGGACGTGCTCGCCCTGTCGTTCCGCCCTGAGCTCCCGAGTGGGAGGCAGCATGTCCCCGAAGTACAGGTTCATCATCCTCGACCCTGGACCTGAGCGTCGTCCTGGAGCGGCGAGCCCGCTCGCTGCCGACCGCACACGGCAATACCCCCGATCCATCCCAGTGTGGCATACCAGCATTCTGCGTGCCAGCGCCGGACGTCTGGGACGCCCGGATATGGACTGATGGTAGATGTGAATTCGACCCGTCAGCCCGCGCTCATGGAGGGCGTTGTTTTCGCGTGCGAAAATCCCTCCAACACTCGGAAATCGGCACGGTGAGTCGAGAGGCTTTCCCCCCGCTGCTCGATCCGTTCCGGGGCGAGGTTGCCGAGGAACGGCTCCACCGCCGAGAGGTATCCGATCCTCCAGGGGTCGATGCTCATGAGCCTCGTGCAGGTCCCGTCCACCGCGACCGGATCGGCACCGAAGACGACGACTCCAACCTGCTTCGCCTCACCCTGAATCGGCCCGTTCCCCTCCATCCCCACGACCCCGTCCACGATGTTGAATCGCGGCACGTCCAGCGCTGCGTTGATGTCGATGATGCTCCCCTCCAGGCCCACCCAATGCAGGATGTTCTTGGGCCAACCGTACAGGGATCCCGGCACGATTCCGAACAGATTCTTCATGGAAAGCGTGACGGCCGCCCAGTGGTGCGTCTTGAGCTTCGGCATCGAGACGAACAAATCCGCGTCGAGTACCGTTGTGGGCAGGTAGAGCTCTCCGAGCTCCGTGAAGCTTGATCGCAGCCCCACTCGCCGCACCACGTCGTGGTTCAAATCGACAAAGCGCGCGCCCATGTCTTCGAGCTGCTCGTGGAGTCCTGATGCCCGCAGGAGGAATTCGTTGTCGCGCCTGTGTCCGGGGCCTTCCGCCACGATCACCTCGCGCGCGCCCAAACCGCGGAACGCCTCGATCGTGGCCGCAATCAGGGTCGGGTGCGTGTTGATGACCCCGTTGGGATCGAACTCGACCAGGTTCGGCTTCAGCACCACGCGACGATCGCGTACATCCAGGTTGAACAACCGCACGCCCCGCGTGACCGTATCCTTGAGGGCGGCCTCGTCGTACTGCTGAGCGGGAAGGACGGCGACGGGCGAGAGATCCGGCTTCTGAACGGCCCCGCTCTCCCAGCCAGGCGCCTCGCGTCGACAGGCTGCCAGCCCACCAACCGCGGCGATCGCAGCCGAGGTCCTCAGGAACTCGCGACGGTCAACCATCGTCCTCGACCCTCCAGGGCGCCGGACCGTCGACTAGCGCCAGAGCCGCCAGAGCGATGGGCCGGGTCTCGAACATCGCCGTCTCCGGTCCCGCGCGCGCGGCCAGCTCGGCTCGTAGGGTCTCCGCCGACCGCCCGTAGGCCCGAAAGCAGAGTGTGGCGAGGGAGGCCGCGAGCAGCGAGCGGTTCTCCTCCAGCATGCGAGAAAGCGCCGTCAGGCCCGTTTCGATCTCCGCCGCCGGCCGCCCCTGTAGCGCGAGCAGAGCTAGGGCGGTGGTATCGGGGTATGGCCAGAGCTCCTCGCCCAAAACCACCGAGTTCCCGTAGTTCCACCCTCCCCCTCGGCAGGCTCGATCGATGATCATCCGCTCGCCAAGGTCGATGCGCTCGGCCGCGGTCCCGGCGGGGAGCAAGGGACGTAGCCGCTTGAGCGCGAGAAGCGCGTACGCGGTCGGTTCGATCCAGCTGAACGTCCCCTCCGTCCACGGCCAGCCGATGAGGTCCAGGTCAAGTTCGACCGTCTTGATCTGCGGCCGAAGCCGAGCGAGCAGCTTCACCCACCAAGATACGGTTTGGCCCTCCTGTCGCAGCACCCAGTCCGCGCCGCGCCGCGCCGCTTCGCCATTGGGCTCGAGGTGTGACACGGCGAGCGTGGCGAGGCTGGTCATCCAACTGTCCGCCGGTTGTCCCTCCATCGCTGGCCAGCCGCCGGAGGCTGCCTGTCGGGTCTGTAGCCAGGCGAGGCCGGCGGTTACACCGGCCCCCCCGGCCGTTTCCGGCGTGAGCCCCAGGGCTGTCACGGCGAGGGCCGAGGGCTCGGTCCGGCTCGGGCCCTCCGGGTAGGCCGCCCACCCCCCATCGCCATTCTGCGTCTCGAGCAGATATTCGATCGCCCAGTTCGTCACCGCCATCCCCTGTCTGAGGGTCCCGAAGGATCCAGAGGCTCGTAACGTACTCGCGCCTCACGTCGCTCCAATGTACGCTGGGCCCGCTGGAGTGCGTCTGCAAGGTTCTTGCAAGGGAGCGGCCTGGATCGAACCGTCCACCCCCTGCCGGGGTGGGCCCGGGTGTGAATCGCCGCGCGAACGGTGAGTTTCCGCGGCTTTCGACAAAGAGGAGCGACGATGATGACGCGGGTTGGGCCATGCGGGGTGAAGGCGTGACGGGTTCGTGGTGGTCACGCAGCATTGTAGTCCTCGTGCTGGCGATCGCCTTTTTTTCCCTGGTCCCGGCCGTGGCGGACCCGGATCTCTGGGGCCACATCCGCTTCGGTCAGCTCACGTGGGCGGCCGGGTCGGTAGTCCGCGAGGACCCGTTCTCGTACCTGACGGCGGGTTACGAGTGGGTGAACCACGAGTGGTTGTCCGAGGTCGTGTTCGCCGGCTTGTACGCGCTCGGCGGCGGACGCGCGCTACTCCTGTTCAAACTCGCGTTGGCGCTCCTCATCGCAGGACTCGTGTACCGACACCTGTGTAGAGCGGGGCTCGACGAGCTGCGCGCCGGTCTCGTTCTCTTCGCTGTTGTGATACTCCTGATGCCGGGTTTGCTGACGGTTCGTCCACAGGCCTTCACCTTCCTCGCGTTCCTGATCACGCTGTGCATCTTGTATGCGGCCGAGATGGGACGGCCGCGCGCGTTGTGGTTCCTACCACCGCTGTTCGCGGCCTGGATCAACTTCCATGGTGGGGTCCTCGCCGGCCTGGGCGTGGTCGGGATTTGGGCCTTTGGAAGAGCGCTCTCGGCCTGGCCGCGCATTCGCGCCAACCTCATCGAGGGGCTGCGTGAGCTTTGGCTCCCTGCGGCCGTCATTGCCGGTTGTGCCGTGGCGCTGCTTCTAAACCCCTATGGGATTGGCCTCCCGGCCTTCCTCCTCCGGACCGGCACGGTGCCGCGGCTTGACATTATCGAGTGGCAGCCGCTCCAGATCGCCTCGCCCCGCGGCGGCGTCTACCTCGTTTCGCTGGCATTCGCGGCATTTGCTATGCTGCGCGGCAATGGACCTCGAAACACGCCGCTGCTGTTGGTATTTGCCGTGCTCGCTCTGCTCCCGCTCACCGCGGTCCGGCATCTTCAGCTCTACGCGCTCGGCTTCGGAGTCCTCCTCGCTGATCGAATGGCCGCGGCGTGGTCGCGCCACCCGGCCCCCGGGGCCGGGGGAACGAATCGCCTTCGGCCGATCTTCGTTGGCCTCACGCTCGCCTCGGCGGCCATGTTCACGCTGCGTGGCGCTCCTCACCTCCGATGCATCCGTATCGACACACAGCGCTCCATCCCGTTCCCGGCCCGCGCGGTCGAGTGGCTTGATCGGAGCGGCGTGGAGGGCAATCTGGCGGTGTATTTCGACTGGGGTGAGTACGCACTATGGCACCTCGCGCCCGAGATTCGCGTGTCGATGGACGGGCGACGGGAAACCGTGTATCCCGACAGCATCTACGCCGAGTATTTCAGATTCCAGAATGGAATCGGCGAATGGCAAGACCTACTCGAAAAGCGCCCGACCGACCTGGTATTATTCCCGAAGGCTCGACCGGTGTTCAACCTGATGTCGCTCCAGCCGGGCTGGCAGAAGGTGTACGAGGATGACTTGGGCGGGGTCTTCGCCCGCGTAGGGAGGCCCCAGCTGGTCGCGCTCAGCGGAACGCCGGTGCCCGAAGTGCCGTACAATGGCCATGGCCTCTGCGTGCCGTGAGCAGCGGCTCGCCATGCGCGTGAGGCGCCCACGCAACACCGGTCCGGGGCTGAAGCTGCAGGACGAGATCCGCCGCCTGAATGTGGCACGGACGCAAATCCGCGAAACAAGCGGCCCGACCGTTGACCGACATCGAGCAGAATCGGGCCAAGATGTCGGCCACGCACGGCCGCTGAGGCACGCGGATGGACACCCCGAAGACCCTCTATCCTTACTGCTCAGAGCCGCTTAGTATCCCGACTGTCGAGCCTCGCCCACACCGGTGCCTTCGGCCGACACCAAAGGACGCCATCGGCGCGAGTCTGCCGACACGTCGAGGGCCGCGCTGGCGGGCACCCGAGTTCGGTAGGTTCAAGCGACACAACAATTACACCTATCCGCGGCGGGTCCGAGGGTGGCAGGTCGATCGGTACCGGTGGCGTGGCACGCATCCTTCACAGCAGCACCGGGAGCGTGCGATTTTCCGGCGCGGCCGGGTCGGCTACCCTGCCCCGGTGGCATCACCCCGCGCACGAGCGCGTGGAACCGGAACGGGTCGTGCAATTGAAAGAGTGGCTAAGGCCGCCGTTGGAACCGGATTTCGAGTTTCGACGAAGGGAGCAGGCTACACGGACCAGGCGAGAGGTCATATCCGCCAAGGGGAGGGGTTATGCTGCAGGTTATTACTCGGCTGTGGAAGGATGAATCCGGTCAGGACGCCACGGAGTACGTGCTGTTGGTCGTATTGATCGCCCTAGCGATCACCGCAGGCATGACGGCGCTGGCGACTGGGATCAATGGCGCGTTCGGCAACGCCGCCACCACCATGAATGGGGTCCCTTCGGGTTCGTAGGCGCTCGGGAATCGGCACGCGGCGCGGGTCGACGAAGACGGCTCTTCGACCCGTACCGTCTCGCCGAGAGAGGCAGTGGTAACAAATCGTCGGAGATGACGGCATGAAGCGCGAGCTTCAGGAGAGCGTGTGTTGACCGCCTTGATGGGCGGTGTCCTGAGCGCCGTCGCGCTGGCGGCAATCTGGTTCGACGTACGCGAACAGCGACTCCCGAACGCGCTCACGGTCGGCGCCCTGGTCATGGCGCTCCTGCTGCGAGTGCCTGATGGCCTGGCAGGGTTGGGTGGGGGGTTAGCCGGGGCCGGGATCGGGTTCGCCCTCGCCCTCCCGTTCTTCTTGACCGGGGGGCTGGGCGGCGGGGATGTAAAACTCTTGACCGCGGTAGGCGCGTTCTTGGGTCCGCAGCGGATTTGGTTCGCGTTGCTCGTAATGGCGCTGGTTGGAGGTGTAATGGCGATGCTGATGATCATGAAGCACCGGGCGTTTCGCCAGACCCTTTCCAATCTGCACGCGATCATCACGACGTTCGGGGCGCGGACGTTCAGCGGTTGGAAGGGGGCGGAATCGGGGGCGGCGGTCACGCTCGACACGCCGGACGTGCTCACGGTGCCATACGGCGTAGCGATCGCCGTCGGTGCGGTGACCTCGTGGTTCGTGTACGGAGCAAGTCCAGAGTGGTCCCTTATCGGGACATTGCAAGGCTGGCTTGGATGATCAGAGGTAAGGCACCGCATTCGATTAGGGGCCGGGCACTTCGCCGCCGCGGGCGTGAGCTCGATCGGGGGCAGTCGCTCGTCGAGTTCGTGCTCGCGCTCCCGATCTTGCTGGTGATCGTGTTCGGGATCATCGAGTTCGCGGCCGCCTGGCGTACGTACCAGGTGATCACGAACGTCGCGCGGGAGGGAGCGCGAGTGGGTGTCACGCCTTCCGGCACTCAGGCGATTGTCGACACTCGGGTCACGACCCTTCTCACGCAGAGCGGGCTGGCCTCGGGTCCCCCGACGGCAACCATCACGTACTACTGCGACGGGATTCCTGGCGGCCTATGCGCGGCGGTGGGCGGTGGGAACCCCTCCGAGACCGTGCAAATCGACTATGTACACCGGTTCGTGGTCCTCGGTCCGGTTCTTGACTTGATGTGTCTGGGGTGTGGTACCAACTACACGACGATCACCCTGACGACTCAAACGACGATGAGGAACGAGTAGATTAGATAGACGCGTACCGCTGCCTCAGCTCTCCGGCGAGGCAGACCGAAACCCGAGTCGTGTACCGCGTGCGTACATGATGATGTAGAGAGAGATCTGAAACATAGCGCTGGCGGGCGAAGGCAGCGGCGATCCGAGAGGAATCGAGAGGGGATGATGCGAAATCGTGTGGGAGTGATTCTGGTACTGGCGCTGGTGTCGGGCTCGTTGGCGGCGTATCTCGCCTTCCGCTTTCTCCGACAGCCCGCCGTCCCGGGCGTCGTTCAGGCCTCGGAGGCCCCGACCGTCCAGGTCGTCGTCGCGAATCGCGACATGAATTTCGGGGAGCTCATCGGCGAGCAGGACATCCGGGTGATCGATTGGCCGGCATCGGCCGTTCCGGAAGGGTTCTCGAGCTCGCCCGAAGAGGTCGTCGGCCGGGGACTGCTCATGCCGATCCGCCTCAACGAGCCGTTCCTTTCCGCCAAGATCGCCAGCCCGGAGGCGGGGGCCGGCGTGCCGCTCGGGATCGAGCAGGGCATGCGGGCGATGACGGTGCGCGTGAACGATGTGATCGGGGTGGCGGGGTTCATTCAGCCCCACCAGCGAGTCGATGTCCTCGTGACCCTGGACCAGGGGGCGACGATCGGAGAGCCGATCACGCAGGTGGTTCTTCAGGATATCCAG
The DNA here is from genome assembly GCA_039588215.1 of Gemmatimonadota bacterium. GTDB lineage: Bacteria > Gemmatimonadota > Gemmatimonadetes > Palauibacterales > Palauibacteraceae > JBDHAC01. The sequence continues at coordinate 2,196 of JBDHAD010000015.1, read as the reverse complement.
GTTCTGGGTATCGGTCAGATGACCGCGGTCAACGACGAGAACGAGGCGGTACTGGTGCCGGTGGTGACGCTGCTCGTCGATCCCGACAACGCCGAGCGGCTCACCCATGCCGAGGATCGAGGCAAGATTCGCCTCTCGCTGCGAAATACGCTGGATCGGGACACGGTGGAGACACGCGGCGTTCGCACTCGCGAGCTGATCACGACGCGTCGGGTGACGACGCCCTCGGGCGCGCGGCGGGTGGTGCCGCGACAGCCGACGGGTGTCTCGGTCGAAGTGTACAGAGGGCCCACGAAATCGGTCGAATCGGTCGAGGGCGGGGGCGGCGGAGGTGGGTCGTGAGCGACGGAGACGGCGTGGGGTGTGAACGAGAGAGGGTTCGGCTGATGGTGAATGGGATGAAGATACGGCGTGTGGTGGGGATCGCCCTTGTCGCGGCCTGGGTGGCTCTCAGCGGAGGAGCGCTGCAGGCTCAGGTGAGCCAGGAAATCGTGCTCCCGACGGGCAACTCTACCGTCGTCACGGTCGGTGCCACGATCGCCCGCGTTTCGATCGGAAATCCGGCGGTGGCGGATGTGGTGCCCGTCTCCGGGACGGAGATCGTCGTGACCGGAAAGGCGCCCGGGTCCACGACTCTACTCGTCTGGGACCAGGGGGGCGTACGAGTCAGCTACACGGTCCGCGTGACCGCTGATGCGGCCTCGCTCCAGCGCGAATTCGAGCGGCTGTTCCCGAACGAGACGATCGAGGCATCGGCGATCGCGAACACGGTGATCCTCTCGGGCGAGGTTCAGAACCGGCAGGTCGCGCGCAGGGCGCTCCAGCTGGCGCGGAGCATGGGCGATACCCAGATCATCGACAACATGGCGGTGCCCGACCTCGGGCAGATCCTTCTTCAGGTGCGGTTCGCCGAGGTGAGCCGGAGCTGGATGGAAGAGCTGGGACCGACCCTGTTGCTGCGCGACGGCAGCAACCTCGACGTCGTCATCGGGCCCCAGGAGAATGTCCGATCAAAGGATGCGGAGCCCGGCGAACCGATCGCCGAGGCGTTCTCCGACGCGGTGAACTTCTTCATCTTCCATGAGCCTTCGCGCGTCGCGGCGTTCGTGCGAGCACTCGAGTCGAAGGGCCTCTTCAAGAGCCTCGCCGAGCCCAACCTGCTTGCGATGCCGGCCGAATCGGCCTCGTTCTTGGCGGGCGGAGAGTTCCCCTTCCCCACCCTACAGGGTGGCGGGGCCAGTAACGCGGTCACCATCCAGTTCAAGGAGTTCGGGATCCGGCTCAGCTTCGTTCCGGATATCACCAATTCCGGAGCGATCCGGCTGTGGGTCGCGCCCGAAGTTTCCTCGCTGGACTTCGCCAACGGCCTGACCATTCAGGGTTTTCAAATCCCATCTCTCCTCTCCAGGAAAGCGGAGACCACCATCGAACTGGAGGATGGACAGACCTTCGCGATCGCCGGCCTGGTGGACAACACGCTGGTCGAGAACGTGAGCCAGATACCGATTCTGGGCGACATCCCGATCCTGGGCGAGCTCTTCAAGTCGAGAGACTTGCGTCAGAATCGGTCGGAGTTGCTCGTGCTCGTGACACCGAGGATCGTGCAGCCGCTGGATGAGTCCCCACCGATCCCGACCGACGAGCCGGAGACGTGGAAGTGGGACAAGTCGGTCCGGAACCCGGAGGATCGTCCGGCGGATGGCGCGAACAACCCGTGACCCGTAGTGGGTCGGCTCCCGGTCGCTGAACCGCCATTGCGAGATCACAGGTGAGAGAATGCACCGAGATATGAAGTCGTCTCGTTTCGCGCTTTCCTCCAATCCCGGAGGAGGGCGGAAGCTCATCGAGAGACTCCTGACTTCGCGTTGGACCACTGACCAGCGCGGAGCGATTGCAGTTTTTGTGGCGCTGGGGATCGCGGTCTTCATCAGCATCGCGGCCCTGGCGGTCGACTTGGGTATGCTGATGACCGCCCGGACCGAGGCGCAACGGACCGCGGATGGCTCCGCGTTGGCCGGGGCGGCGTCGCTCGTCTACAACCCCGGGAACCAGGCGCAAGCGCGGCAGTGGGCGAAGGACTATGCCAGCCGAAACAACGTCCGGGGTGCGCAGATCGCGCTGCGGGACCAGGACATCGATGTGATACTCCCTGACAAGGTGCGGGTCCGGGTGCTGCGAACCCAAAACTACGGGGGC
>JBDHAD010000014.1:0-53253 GCA_039588215.1 Gemmatimonadota bacterium | reverse complement strand
GCGGCGGCGCAGCCGCAACGAGGCTCCGAGGATCAGGCGTCTGCAAGCTCGCGAAGCGACGACACCATGCAACGCGCCAATGGGGCGGGAGGGACTCGAACCCCCGACTTCTGCGATGTGAACGCAGCGCTCTAGCCAACTGAGCTACCGCCCCCTGCAAGCGAGCCTGACGCTCCCTGCAAGCGGGTGACCGGATTCGAACCGGCGACCTCAACCTTGGCAAGGTTGCGCTCTGCCAGCTGAGCTACACCCGCAAGGGATGGAGAGACTACTCCGAGGGCCGAATCGCGTCAATCCGGCGCCCGTTCGACCGCGCCCCCGAAGGCGATCCGAGGCCACGACCCACGCTCATTACGCCTCTGGAGGCTCCCAGATCCGCCGCCTGGCGCGCCAGCGGTTGTACAGGGCGGGAATCGCCTTCCACAGGTACATGCCGATGATGACGACGAAGCTCGCCACGAGTATCCACGTCGGGATCTGGAACGCCATCCCCAGCCAAGCGAGGAGATAGTAGCGCGGGAAGCGCGAGGTGATCAGCGCCGCCACGTACTTCCACATCGGGTAGTGCATCGAGAAGCTGAGAAACTTGAACGGGAAGAACGGGACCGGAGTGAACCCCGCCACGAACAACGTCGCGAACGGCCAGCGCATGAAGTACCGGATCGACGCTCGGTAGAACTTCTTTTCCTTGTAGCCCTGGATGCTCTGCAGATTGAGGACGGGAACGAACACGGCGTGGTCCATGATCCCGGCTGCAACCGTGCCGGCCGTCGCCGCCGCCGCCGTGAGCCACAAATTGGCGAACTTACCGAAGTAGAACAGCACCGGCTCGTGCGGGAAGACCGTGATCGCCGTGTTGGATGGAATCGAGTAGAACGCCAGGTAGTAGTAGCTGTTGGACTCGAAGTCCCGCAGCATGAGGATCGAGGTGACGATCCCCAACACCACCATCACCGCTCCCAGAATCCACACGGCGGGGCCGAGCCGGGTGTATAGCTGCTCCTGCCCCGGAACCTCCGGGGGAGGATCCGTCAGGTTCGCGTCGGTGGCTCCTGTGTCTTTCTTCAAGCCGTGGCTTTCCCCCTCGGTCGGGTCCTCGGAACCGCCGCGTGGTCCCGCATCGTGCAGCGACTGCAGAGCCGCTACGAAGAGCGGCTACAAGTAGAGGCGCGGGCGACTGGCTCGCAAGCGTAGGCCACCACTAGGTTTCGCCTGAACGTAGCCGCCGGCCCGTGAGTCACCCGAGAACCCCGATCTCAACACGCGAATGGACAGGGCGCTGGATCGCACCGTCGTCGTCCTCGACGAACCTCAGGATCTCGTCAACATCGCTCTCACCGTACGAGCGATGAAGAACATGGGTTTGGATCGCTTGCGCCTGGTGCGCCCGGGCGAGTACGACGCGTACCGGATTACCGGCATCGCACACGGCACCGATGACGTGGTCGAGCGCATCGAGGTGCACGACACGCTCGCCGGGGCACTGGAGGACGTGCAGTTCGTGTTGGGGGCGACCGCCCGCCGGCGCTCCAGCCGCCAGAACTGGTGGACCCCCGAGGAAGCCGCGACGCACATCGTCGAGCGACCGGATCGAACCGCGCTCCTCTTCGGACGCGAAGACCGGGGGCTTTCGAACGAGAGGCTCGACCTGTGTCACGGTCTCGTCTCCATCCCGACAAGCCCGCACCACACCTCGATGAACCTCGGACACGCCGCGGTCATCATCTTCTACGAGCTCCGGAAGGCGGTGGAGCGCATCGAAGGCATGGAACCCCGCGATCTGTCCTACAAGAGGCGGCGGCAGACACCGATCGCGACCCACGAGGAGCTGGAAGCGTTCTTCGCCATCTGGGAGAGGGCGATGCACGACATCGGGCTGTTCCACGGCATCGATCCGCTCCCGAAGATGCGGAGCTTCAGGTCGCTGTTTCAGAGGGCGGATCTGGACCGGCGAGAAGTGGGACTGCTACAGGCCGCCGCGTACGAGGCGATCTACTTCGCGGACAGAGAGCGAAAGCGGGCGCAGGACCGACTGGAGGCCGAGGCGGCGGCCCGCCGCGAGGAAGCGAACGGTGCCGCTCCGGAGAGCTCCTGATCGGGCGCTAGATCCGCGAGCTCAGCTTCTCGATCAGCTCGCTGTTCGTCGCCGTCTGCCGCATGAGACCCAACACTTCGTTCATGGCTTCGAGGGGCGGGTAATCCCCCAGCTCCCTGCGCATCGCCTGCGATATCGAGAGCGCCCGCTCATCGAGCAACCGCTCTTCACGACGAGTCGCGCTCGCCGGAAGATCAATCGCCGGGTAGATACGCCGATCCGCGAGCTCCCGACTCAGGACCAACTCGCTGTTCCCGGTCCCCTTGAACTCTTCGAAGATGACCTGGTCCATACGCGAGCCGGTATCGATGAGCGCCGTGGCTATGATGGTGAGTGAACCGCCGCCTTGGGCCGGCGCGATGTTTCGCGCGCTTCCGAAGAACCGCTTCGGCTTCTCCATCGCCTGCGCGTCGATTCCCCCCGTGAGCGTCCGGCCGCTCCCTTCCTCGACTGTGTTGTAGGCGCGCGCCAAACGCGTAATGGAGTCGAGGATGATGACGACATCGTCTCCCATCTCGGCTTTCCGGCGCGCCCGCTCGAGCGTGATCTCGGCCACCTGAACGTGGCGCTCGGCTGGAAAGTCGAAGCTCGACGCCACGACCTCGCCGAATCCGCACGCCTCCATCTCGGTCACTTCCTCGGGGCGCTCGTCCACGAGCAGGATCAAGATCCCACAATCGGGACGGTTTTTCGTAATCCCCTCGGCGATCGCCTGCAGGACCATCGTCTTTCCCGCTTTCGAGGGCGCGACGATGAGTGCCCGCTGTCCGGTTCCGAGCGGACAGAAGAGATCGATGATCCGATTGGTGTAGTCGGGTTGGCCGCGGCGCTCGAGGCCGCATTCGAGCACGAGCTGTTGATCGGGGTGTAGGGCGCTGAGCCGGCTGAACTTGATGCGCTCGCCCATGGATTCGGGGGGGCGCCCGTTGACCGTGAAGATCTTCCTGAGTGGCGGGCTCTTCCCGGGCTTTGGAGGCTTCCCGGCTTCGCCGCAGATCTCGTCGCCCGTTCGCAGGTTGTATCGCCCGACCATCTTCGGCCCGACGTAAATGTCCTCATCGCTCGGCATATAGCCGGCGTGTCGACGTCGAACGAAACCGGCACCGTTCCCCAACCGCTCCAGGACCCCCAGATAGGTGTCGGCTACCGTTGGTGTGGCTTCACCCGCTTCTGTCGTCGACATCGCTGTCGTTTCCATTTCTGCAGACACGACCTCACTCGACTCCTGTTTGATGCGTTCTGTTTGACATTCTGATTCCTATGACCCGGGGCCGACGGGATGGGCTGCGTGTTTCTCGAAACGTTCCGGATACCGAAACGGATGAGCCACCAGTCGGAGAACCGGGACTTCCCGCAATCGCGGAGATCGCGATCAGGCGCGCCTTGATAGCTCGCGCACTGGATCCCCCACCGAGTTTTGTGGGCTGGGAGAGCGAGCCGGAATCGCCGACTCTGCTGCGGGAACCTGAAAATGAGGGTGAAGGGCCGGCTAGCGCCAGCATCGCGCCAAAACCGGACAGCTCCTTCCCCCTCGACATCCCCCGAAACACTTGGGGGCTGTTGCATGTTCCAGACCACCTTCACCGGCATTTGGTCACGTGCGCCGCAAAAGCCGGTGAGCGGGATCGCTATTCCACATCGTTCCCACCCTGTATATTTAAAGGTTGTTTCTCAGGGGCGGCCTCGCAGCGGCGTCGCCCGCGAGTCGTACTCGGACTTCTCAGACGACGAACCGAAGACGGAGTGTAAACATGAAGCGTTCCCTTTCTACCGGGCTGGCCGCCCTTATCGCGCTGAGCCTCACCGCCTGCGGTGGTGGTGATGCGGGCTCCGATACGGGAGCAGCCCCCGCGGCGGCCCCGGCGGCAGCCCCGGCCGGTGGCGAAGCGCCCGCGGCTGGTGATCTGTCGATGCCAGACTGGATGACGGTCGACGAGGCCGGCCAGACGGTCACGATCGAACTCGTGGCGGGACTCACCGCCGACAACAACCGCTGGAACTTCAACGGCTACGCGAGCGGCAACGGGACCGTGGTGGTTCCGGTCGGCTACACCGTGGTCATGAACTTCCGCAACGATGACCCGGCGAACTTTCACAGCGTCGCCGTGCTCGAGGGATCGGGAAGTTGGCCGGTCACCTTCGACGATCCCGCCCCCGTGTTCGACGGCGCCATGACCTCGAACCCGACGTCGATGACCGAGTCGACGGCGCCGGGCGGTGGGACGGAGACGATCACGTTCACCGCATCGGACGCGGGTGATTACTCGCTCGTGTGCCTGATTCCGGCGCATGCCGCCACCGGCATGTGGATGGGATTCACCGTTTCCTCGACCGGAGAGGCGGGCGTGAGCGGTTAATCGCTCGCGAAATCGTTGGCCGCGACCGATCCGTTGCGGCACGAGAAAAGGGGAGCGGACCGGGTCCGCTCCCCTTTTCTTTTTGGCGCCCGGTCGCGGTTCTCGGCTCCTGGCACGTGTCTAGTCCAGGACCAGGAGCCCGGTCCCGTCGATCTCGTCGCGGCTCAGTTGGATGAGCGCCTGGTTCGCCTCGCTCAGCCCGAAACGCGTCACCTTCGGGAGGATGGGAACGGCCGCCGCCTCCTTGAGAAGCTCCCGCCCATCCCTGCGCGTGTTCGCCTCCACGCTCTGTAGCGTCTTCTCGTGAAACAAGTGCTTCTCGTAGTCCAGCTCGGGCACCGGGCTCATGTGGATCCCCGCGAGCGCCAGCGTCCCACCCGGCCGGAGAGCGCGCAGCGCGTCGGGAACGATCTCGCCGGCGGGCGCGAAGATGATCGCGCTGTGCAGCGGCTCCGGCGGCTCGTCACGAGACCCCTGGGATCGGTTCAACGCCCGGTACCCGATGATACCCGCGCACAGCAGGGGAGCCGCCTGCTCGTCGGTGAACGCTGCAGGGATCGGGTACGCGAACGATTCGCGCACCACCGCGCGCTCGGCGTACCCCCCGTGCTCGTGGTAGCCGGTGTAGAGGGATCCGGGGCACAGGTTCTCCTGTCGCGCCAGACAGAACTCGCACTCGCCGCACGTCCTCCGCAGCCATGCGATCCCCACGCGGTCGCCCACCCGGAAGCGATCGCAACCGGGACCCAGCGCATCCACGACGCCGACGACCTGATGTCCAGGCACGATTGGCAAACCGCCGCTCGGAAGGTCGCCTTCGATCGTGTGCAGATCGGTCCTACAGATGGCGCAGACGCGCACCTGGATGCGGATCTCACGCCGCCCCGGCTCGGGATCCGGAAGCTCGACCTCCTCCAGCGGGTGTTCTTCTATCGAGGCCCGCGCGCGCAGGATCATCGCTCGCATCGTTCGTCTCGGCGCAATGGGTGGTTGGACGGATCGGGACTACACACGCAAAATAGGCGTATGAACCCGGTACGACGAATGCTCCTGTGGGGATCGGAGAACCCGTGGCTCGCGGGGCGCTTGCCCAGACTTCGCTTCGTCCGGCGGGCCGTGCAGCGCTTCATGCCGGGCGAGCATCTGGAGGACGCGCTCGAAGAGGCCGCGGCGCTCGCGTCCCGAGGCGTCCCGAGCACGGTCACGCTGCTCGGTGAGAACGTCGAGAACTCGGATGAGGCGACGGCCGTAGCCGACGAGTTCCTCCGTGTGCTCGATGGGGCCGAGCACCGTAATCTCGACGTGGAGGTGTCCGTCAAGCTCACGCACCTGGGGCTGGACCAGGATCCCGGGCGCGCCGGACGGCACGTGGCTCGGATCGCACGCCACGCCGAGGGCCGTGGACGTGTGTGGATCGACATGGAGGCGAGCCAGTACGTCGACGCGACGCTGGATGTGTTCCGCGGGGTACGCGGCGAGCACGAGAACGTCGGCCTGTGTCTCCAATCGTATCTGTACCGCACGGAGAGCGACCTGGAGAGCCTTCTGCCGCTGGACCCGGCCATTCGCCTCGTGAAGGGAGCGTACGCGGAGCCCCCCTCCGTCGCCTTCCCGAAGAAACGCGACGCGGATGCCAGCTTCGAGCTGCTGGCCACGCGCCTACTCGACCACTTCGCGGGAGGTGGCTCGGGTTTTCTCGTGCTCGGCACCCATGACGAGCGGCTCGTGGCCCGGACTCGTAACCTGATCGCCGAGCGCGAAGTTGGGGAGGGCGCGTACGAGTTCGCCATGCTGTACGGAATCGGGCGGCGGCAGCAGGAGGCCCTCGTTCGCGATGGAGCGCCGCTCCGGGTCCTGATCAGCTATGGATCCGCCTGGTTCCCCTGGTACATGAGACGGCTGGCCGAGCGCCCGGCCAACGTCTGGTTCGTTCTGCGCACTATGTTTCGGTAGTGGCCCGAAATAATCGTCTTGGGCAGTCGTCTTGAGTAGTTGCCTGGAGTCACGTCTGGAGAAGTCGCATCGAGAGGATCGAACATGAGCACGATCGCCCCATGAGACCAACCAAGCGCCGTACTCACCCGGCCGTTCGCCTCGCGCGAATCATGACAGCGAGCACCGTGATCCTGGCGCTCGCCTCTGCGGGGTGTGCCTCTGGCTCCGGGAGCCTCCCCGAACCGGGGGTAGAGGCGGGTGCCGAGGGCAGAGACCTCGAGTCGGATGTCAGCGCGATCCTCCAGAACCTCGGGGAGGAGGAGGCCGGTGCGACCCGTCCGATTCCTAACCCGATCGTGCCACCCGGAGTGTACGAGCGTGCCGTGGCGAACGGCACCCGGTCCCTGACGGGGGCGCCAGGACCGCGCTACTGGCAGCAATCCGCGGAGTATCGGCTCTTCGCGCGCCTCGAGCCCGCCGCGAAGCGGCTTCGAGGTCGCGCGGAGATTCGATACCGCAACGAGTCTCCCGATACGCTCGATGAGCTGTACTTGCACCTGACGCAGAACGTGCACGCGGAAGGGGCGACACGAATCGAGCCGCTCGAGGTGACCGGTGGGGTCCACCTCGACTTCCTATCTGCCGACGGGACGCAGCTGTACGAAACGGAGGTCTCCGACGCCCCGGGATACGCGACACGCGGCACACTGCTCCGGGTGTCCTTGATCGATCCGCTGCCGCCGGCCGGTGAAGTGGATCTGGAGGCCCACTGGTGGTTCGACATCCCGCAACAGGGAGCCGGGGCCCGGATGGGCTGGAGCGGTGAGGACCTCTTCTACCTGGCGTACTGGTATCCGCAGCTCGCCGTCTACGACGACGTCGTGGGTTGGCAGCTCGATCCATTTCTCGGGGGCGCCGAGTTCTATACCGGGTTCGCCCGCTACGACCTCGAGATCGAAGTACCCCACGGATGGGTGGTGCGAGGCACCGGACAGCAGGTGAACCCGCTCGAGGTGTTCCCCGAGGCCATCATCGAGCGCCTCGAGGCGGCGGAAGGGTCGGACAGTGTCATCCAGGTCCTCGGGGAAGGCGATTTCGGGCCCGGGCGGGCGACCCGTCGCTCGAGCGATGGTTGGCTGGTGTGGCGCTTCCATGTGGACACCGCGCGAGACGCGGCGTTCTCCGCCACGAGGGCCTCGCTGTGGGACGCGGTCCGGACCTCCGTCGGTGACCGCGATGGAAACGGAGAGTCCGACTACGCCAGGATCGAGGCCCTGTATCGCCCTACCGCGCCGGCGTGGGTGGGAGCGGCCGAATACGCGCGACATTCCATCGACTTCCATTCACGCTTCACGGGATTCTCCTATCCGTGGCCGCATATGACGGCCATCGAGGGCGGCGGTATCATCGGGGGTGGGATGGAGTTCCCGATGCTGACCCTGATCGGCGACTACAACGCCCGCGGGGACTCCGCGCTCTATTACGTGACCGCGCACGAGCTGGCCCATATGTGGGTCCCGATGATCGTGGGGATAGATGAGCGGCGACGCGCGTGGATGGACGAGGGCATGACCACGTTCCTCGAGAATCAGGCGAGGAAGGAGTTCTTCCCGGGCAATCCGTCCGACAGTCTCGAGCAGGAGATCTACCTGGAGCTCGCTCGGTCCGGGCGCGAAGGGGAGATGATGCGGTGGACGGATTACCAATACCCCGGCGTGGGAGGGGTCGCCTCATATTCGAAACCCGCCTCCGTGCTCGTCGCCCTGCGTGGCGTACTGGGTGAGGAAACGTTCATGCGGGGCTACCGCACGTTCATTGCGGAGTGGGCGTTTCGACACGCGAAGCCCTGGGACTTCTTCCAGACCTTCGAGCGTGTGGCGGGCGAGGATCTCGATTGGTTCTGGCGCAGCTGGTACTACGAGACCTGGACGCTGGATCAGGCGGTCGCGGGAGTCAGTCGCTCCGAGCAGGGGGTGCGGGTGGTGGTGGAAGACCGGGGCGACGTGCCGATGCCGACGCGCCTGTTGGTGGTGCGAATCGACGGTTCGGAGACCCGACGGGAGATTCCGGTCAGCCATTGGCTTTCAGGAGAGCGCTCGGCCGAAGTCCTCCTGCCTGCCGGGTTGCCGGTCGTCCGAGTCGAGATCGACCCGGAGCGGGCGTTTCCCGACGTGAACCGGGCCAACAACGTGTGGGTGCAGTGAGGGCGCACCGCCGGTGCGGTGCGCCCCGAGAGGTCGGTCGCGCAGGTCAGTCGCGCGCGTCGCGGACGACGAAGGTGACCTTCGCGTTCAGCCGATACTTCACGATCGCGTCTCCTTCGACGATCGCCTGCATCCCCTCGACCCAGAGACTCTTGATGTTGTGCACGGTCTCGGAGGCCTCGATGACGGCTTTGCGGGCCGCATCCTCCCAACCGGTGTCTGATTCGGCGATAACCTCGATGACCTTCGCGACTGCCATCTCATCCTCCTCCTTCGGCGAGTTTCAAACACGTCTTCGTTCGGACTTTGGAACGTCAAAACTATCGGGGCTACACGTGGCAGCAAGGCCGTCTTCATGTGCATCCGGGAGTAGACTCCGGCCCGCGCCTCGGAGGGTTTTGTGATGGCTGACTCGGGCTCGAAGATCGAATCGACCGGCGTCGGGACGAAGGCGCGCGACAGCGACGACCAGGAGGAGAGGATCTTCGCCCCTGATCTACTGCACGGGCGGGTAGCGCTGATCACGGGGGGAGGCAGCGGCATCGGTCTGGGCATCGCCGACTGTCTGGCGGGTTGCGGGGCGTCGGTCGCGATCCTCGGCCGCAGCGCCGAACGGCTCGAGAACGCCGCGGCCGGGTTGCGAGACCGGCGTGGGGCGCGCGTGATGACCATCCCGGCCGACGTGAGGGACCCCGAGGCGCTGAAGACGGCTGTCGCCGGGGTCGTCGATGCGTTCGGGAGTCTCGACGTGCTCGTAAACAACGCGGCGGGGAACTTCTACTCACCCTCGGCCGATCTGTCACCAAACGGGTGGCGGGCCGTGGTCGAGATCGACCTGTACGGCACGTTCTTCGGTTGCCAGGCGGCCTTCCCGATCATGCAGCAACAGGGATACGGTCGGATCGTGTCCACCTCCATGACGTTGCATTACCGGGGTTGGCCACAGATGGCGCACGCCACCGCGGCGAAGGCTGGTGTGGATGCGCTCACCCGCACGCTGGCGTTGGAGTGGGGCCGCTTCGGCATCACGGTGAATGCGGTCGCACCGGGACCGATCCCCACCGAGGGCGTCAGGAAGGCGTTCGCCGCGTTGAGTGCGCAGACACCCGATCTGTTCGACGAGCGGGCGGGCGAGGAGTTCGCCAGGAGCTTCATCCCGGCCGGGCGTTTGGGGACGCCAGAGGACATCGGGAACATGGTGACCTTCCTCGCCTCGCCGGCCGGAGACTGGATCACGGGGGCAATCTTCGTGGTAGATGGAGGTGAATCTCTCGCGAGTCCGAGGCGTACGAGATGAGGCGTACGACATAAGTTGCTGAAAAAGCGGTGCGGCCGGCTGGATGCCACCATGATGACGGTAGACCTGGCGCACGAGGCGGAGGAAAGTGTGATGAAGGCAAGGGAGAAGGCGGTTCGGCTGGGAGCGCTTGGCGCGGTGTGTCTCTTCGCGACCGCCCAGTCTCTGGATGCGCAACGCGCGAGCCCGATGGACTACGCACGGGCCACGATCGCCGGTCATCAGATCGAGGTGCAATACGGTCGCCCCTCCACGCGGGGGCGTGAGATCTTCGGGGCGTTGGTGCCATACGGGAGTGTGTGGCGGACCGGAGCGAACGAAGCCACGCACCTGCGTAGCGCTGTGGACTTGGTCATCGGTGACGTTCGAGTGGCGGCGGGCGAGTACACGCTATACACGATCCCGGACGAGGACGGCTGGACGCTGATCATCAACAGCCAAACCGGGCAATGGGGAACCGCATACGACGAGAGCGAGGATCTCGTTCGTTTGCCGATGGCGGTCGAGAGCATCTCGGAACCGGTCGAGCAATTCACCATATCGGTCCGTGAGGGCGAGGATACCGACGGGGTCATCGTCCTCGAATGGGAGAGAACGCGGGCGACCCTGGCCTTCAACGTCAGCGCGGAGTGATCGCACCTCCGATGGCGATCGCACCTCCGATGGCGAGCGCGCTTCCGATGGCGATCGCGCCTCCGAGTTAGACGGCTTTCGCTATCGGAAGGCTCCGCGCGCGCCCCCGGCTGCGGTGCCCGCGACCTGAGAGCGAGCGTACAGGACGTCACCCTCCGCCTCCAGGACCGTGGTCAGCCGGTCACCCGGGTACACGCCGTTGCCCCGAATCTCCACCCGCAGGTAATCACCCGTCAGACCACCCGTAACCCGGTCTGTCCCTTCCAGTACGACATCCGCGGTCTGCCCTACGCGCTGCGCTCGGTATTGCCGACCCTTGTCGAGCGCGATCTCCCGTAGCTCCCGCGAGCGGGCGGCCGCCACGTCGCCGGGGACACGATCCGGCAGCGAGGCTGCCACCGTCCCATCGCGAACCGAGAACGGAAAGACATGCAGGTAGGTGTACGGCAGCCCCTGGATCAGCGAGCGCGTGCGCGCGAACTCTCGCTCGCCCTCGCCCGGAAACCCTACGATCACGTCGGCTCCCAATCCCAGGCGGGGCAGACGGTCGGCGATCTCCAGCACCCTCTGACGGTACGCGTCCCTCGTATGCCAACGCCGCATCAGCCCCAAGATACGGTCACTTCCGCTCTGCAACGGTACGTGGAAGTGCGGCGCCAGTTGACCGCCGGATCGGGCCATCAGCTCCACCGTGTGATCATCTATCTCGGTCGCCTCGATGGACGAAAGTCGGAGTCGCGCCGGGACCGTCTCGAGCAGCCTCTCGCACAGTCGCGCCAGTGTGGAGGGAGTATCCAGGTCATGGCCGTAGTGGCCGATGTGAATCCCCGTCAGCACCAGCTCGGGGTGCACCTGGGACAACTGCACGGCCTCACGTACGATCTCGTCGATGGGCCTCGAGCGGCTGGCCCCACGGGCAAGGCGGGTCGCGCAGAAGGAGCACTTCCGATCGCACCCATCCTGCACCTTCAGCCACCCGCGCGTGCCCTTCGCGCTGCGCTCCAGCGTGCTGGGCCCGAAGCCGGCCGGTGTTTCCACGAGGCCGAGCTCGGTCAGCGCCCGGGCTACCAGCTCGGGGTCCTGCCCGGGCACGACGCCATCCACCTCCGGCATGGCTCGATAGTCCGATTCCCGCAGCGCGGCGGAGCAGCCGGCCACCAGGATGGTCATTCGCGGATGGCGTCGTCTGAGCCGACGAATCAGGTGCCGTGCGTCCGCATCGGCCTGGTTCGTGACGGTGCACGTGTTGATGACCGCCACCCGAGCGCCGTCCACCGCGGATGCCCTTGCGCCATGACTCTCGAGCTCCTGGCGCACGCGCTCGGTGTCGTACTGGTTCGCCTTGCACCCGAAGGTGTGAAACCAGATGGGAGTGTCGCTCAAGCCACGTCTCGCTCGTTACCTACTGTGGGAGAGATCACTGGAGAACGGTCGAACCGTTCGCCCGGCGAGGAGCAAGATCGGCACGGCCGCCCGCGCATGCCACCTCGCCCGGTGCCCGTGAAACTGGCCCCTCGGCGGCTGAGGGGCATATCTTCTCCTCTTCGACCTCGACCCGCGGTTCTTTCCCCACCCGCGGTCGAGTCAGTCCGAACGGAGTGAGACGGAGCGAATGATGAGTAGCACGAGGTTCAAGACCTTTGCCCTGCTGGCAACGATCGCCGTCGCCGTTCCCCTTCTCGGGTGCGGAAGCGACGAGAACGGGATCGTCTTCGAGGATCCCGCGACGATCACGGTTCGGAACCTGACGAACGGCAAGATTCTCCGCGTTTTCTTCAAGACCTGCGGAGCGGCGCTTTGGGGTTCCGATCGACTCCCCAGCGATCCCATAGAAGGCGTGATCAACGTGGGAGCCTCCAAGAGCTTCACCGTAGAAGCCGCGTGCTACGACCTGAAAGCCGACCACTTCTCGGGACCCAACCCCGAGGAGGAGCCCCTGCCCACCGTCACCCGATTGGGCGTCCTGGTGACTTCGGCGGCCCCCTTCCTCTGGGACGTCGAGCCGGAGGGGGCTACCATCCCGGCTTAGGACCCGACCCGCGAGACCCCAGGGCGAGGAGCGCGGGCAGGATCACCAGCGTCGCGGCCAGCACGCACAACATCCCGATCGTGAGGAGAGTCCCCATGCTCGCCATCCCCACGTGCGTCGCGAACGCGAGGTTGCCGAAACTCGCGATCGTCGTGAGCGTGCTGTAGAACACGGCGCGCGCCGTGCTGGTGGCGAGCGTACCCCCGCCGTGGACGCCACGGCCCGGATTCCCACCTTCGCCCGGATTGCCACCTTCCGACCCGGAGCGGTTTCTGTGCACCATGTGGATCCCGTTGTCCACCCCGACGCCCAGCAAGAGCGGGAGGGCGATCACGTTCGCGAAATTGAACTGCAAGCCAATGGCGACCATCGCGGCCCCTGTCCACAACCCGGCAACGATCAAGGGTCCGACCACCAGCGAGGCACCGGTGGCGGATCGCAGCAGAACTAGCAGAAGAACCGAGACCGCTACGAGTGCCCAGGCGAGCGCGGTGCGGAAAGAGCCCACCGCTACGCGGCCGGTCTCTAGCTCGCTGACCGGAGCCCCGGTCACGTCGCTCGCGACGGTGCGCACATCGTCGATGAAGCGCCGGAGCTGATCGGTCGTCTCCAGACTTTCGCGAGGAAGCACCTCCACTCGTCGCTGTCCGCTGACCCCGATCCAGCGAGACCGCAGATCGTCGGGCAGGCCGGCCAGCTCGACCGGCCCGGCATCGAGGGCGGCACGCAGGGCCGCGAGGCGACCTGGCAGGGACCCGACCAGCGCCCTCTCGAGCCTCGCCGAGTGCTCCGCCCGGTCTGCCGCTGGCCACTCGGCCACCCGCCGCTCCCAACGTCGCAACACGTGGTAGAGCTGGCGTGCGAGGGCCGCCTGTTCGGGCTCCGCCCTCCAGCGGTAGTCGGTCAGGCTGCCCTGGAGCCGGTGCAGCGCCTCGCTGCTCTCCGAGTCCGTCCTCGCGTCCCTCGGCCCAGCTGCCGCGGTCAGGATCGAGTCGAGTCTCGCGATGTGTCGCAGCTTGGCATTCTGCTCGCCCGGTATGAAGTCCTCGAGCATTCGGACCCCGTCGACCTCCGCAAGCGGCTTCACCAGCTCCGCGGTCTCCCTGGCGTTCTCTCGATCGGGTCGCAGGATCGAGATGGTGAGGGGCTTGGTGGCGGTGTCCGCGAGGAGCAACCGGTACGCCTGCACGGACTCGGTATCCGGATCCCGTAGATCGAGGGGGTTGTGGTTGAAGCGCGCTCGCGGCGCCAGGGCGAGCGACACGAGCGTCAACGCACCCGCGACGCCCAGAATAGACCGCGGCACTCGCTGGACGAAGCGGCCGGCACGCGGAAGGCCTCTGGGAGCCGACGCCCGACGCTCGGGATCACCCGTGCGCATCGGCAAGATGTGCAGGATCGCCGGGAGGAGCGTGAGAGTCGTCAGCAGGCTCACGAACATCCCGGTCCCCCCGATGACGCCCAGTTCCGATACGCCTGCGAAATCGGTCGGGATGAATGCGTAGAAACACGCGGCGGTCGTGACGGCGCTCAGGGTCAGCGATGCGCCGATCTGCCGGACCGCGTGCTCGAGCGCATAGTCGGACCCTTCACCGAGGAGTCTCAGCTCCCGATACCGCAGACAAAGGTGGATCGCGTAGTCGATACCCAGACCGATGTACAGCACCGCGAACGCGACCGAGATCAGATTCAGGTCGCCGACCGCGAAAGCGGCGAAGGCCGAGGTCCCGATCAGTCCGAAGATGAGACTGGCGAGAGAAGCGGCCATCAAGCGCCAGGAGCGTAGCCCCAGGTAGAGGATGCCGATCACCATCACGAGGGCGAGCAGTCCCGCCTGACGCACCCCACTCACCGCGGTCACCAATTCCTCATGCTCGATCGCGACCGTACCGGTCAGGCGGACCTCTACGCCGTTCCGCTCCACCAGCCCCAAGTCGGTCACCAGCTCGCGGACCCGCGCGATCGCCTCCCCGGCCGGAAGGGCGGCCCCGTTGGCGCGTGGCCTCACTATGATCGTTCGCCGTCGCTCTGACGGTTCCGAGAGCCGGCCCTGCAGCAACGTCTGCCAGGAGACGGGTTGAAAGCTCCCCTCGGTGGCTGCGTACACCGACGCCGCGATCAGGCCCAGGAACGGACGCAGATCGGCGTCCGGTCGCTCTCGCATGGCGCGGGAGAGCGTCGCCTCGAGCCCGTGAAGCGTCGGGTCCCGCTCCAGGTCCCTCAGCCAATCGCCCATCTCCTCCACTCGATCCACCATCTGGGCGAGGCTGTCGGCGTCCAGGTAGAGGAGCGCCTGTCTTTCGAAGAACGGTCCGCCCCCGGGCCGGTAGACGGATTCGAAGATCGAGGTGTCCTGGCGAAGCCCGGTCGAGAGTGCCCGTGCCGCGTCCTCCGCGACATCGGGCGTCACCCCCTCGACGAGAATCAGCATCTCGTCCTGGCGAGTCGGGAATTCGGCCTGGTACGCCAGGTAGGCCCGGCGATACTCCAGGTCGTCATTCACCATGCGGCCGGTATCGGTGTCGACCCCCAGGTTCCGCACGGTGTAAAGAAGAAGGGCGCCCGCCACCACGGGGGTCGCGGCGACGATCCACGCGGCGTGCCGCATGACCCGCCGGGCCCACCAGGCCAAGCCGCGCGCGATCCAGGCCGGCGACCGGTCTACCACAACCGGTCCCGTGAGTCTCGCTTCGCTCTCACGCGGCTGGCGCTTTCATTGACGGCGTCAGTTCCCCCGCGGCAGATTTGGTCCCCCTGTTCCTGCCCCGGCGGCTGCTGTCCGGGTGTTTCCGGTCGCGGCGGGGCCAGATCAGGTTACTGTAGCGCTCGGGCCGCGCGCGAGTCCCGATGAGCCAGAACATGCGGAGGCGATTCATGAGCGACCAGCTGGTGCAAGTCGCGGAAGGAATGGTAGTCAAGGGCAAAGGGATCCTGGCGGCGGACGAGAGCTCGCCGACCATGAAGAAACGCCTGGACGGCATCGGCGTCGAGTCGACCGAAACGAACCGTCGCGATTACCGAGAGATGCTCTTCCGCACGACGGATGCGATGCAGGAGCACATCTCCGGCGTGATCCTGTTTGATGAGACCCTGCGACAGAGCGCCGCGGACGGGACGCCGCTGGTACAGCTCATCTCGGACGCCGGGACGATTCCGGGGATCAAGATCGACCAGGGTGCCAAGCCGTTGGCGGGCGCGCCGGGCGAGAAGGTCACCGAAGGCCTGGACGGTCTGAGGGACCGGCTGGCCGAGTATTTCGAGCTCGGCGCCCGCTTCACGAAGTGGCGGGCGGTGATCGACATCGGACGCGAGGCCGACCGTAGCATGCCGAGCGCCTACTGCATCAGGGCCAACGCGCATGCGCTCGCCCGCATGGCGGCGCTGAGTCAGGAGCAGGGCCTGGTGCCCATCGTGGAGCCCGAGGTCTTGATGGACGGGGACCACGACATCGATCGCTGCTTCGAAGTGACCGAGTGGACCCTGAAGGAGGTGTACGCGGCGCTGTTCGAGCAGCGGGTGTTCCTCGAGGGCTCGGTGCTCAAGCCGAACATGGTGTTGTCCGGCAAGCTGTGCCCCGATCAAGCGGGGGCCGAGGAGGTCGCGGAGAAGACCGTTCGGTGCCTCAGACGGGGGGTGCCGTCGGCCGTGCCCGGCATCGTCTTCCTGTCAGGCGGGCAGTCCGAGGTCGATGCCACCGCGCACCTCGGGGCGATGAACGCCGCCTACGAGACGCCATGGAACCTGAGCTTCTCGTACGGGCGGGCGCTCCAGGCGGCACCGCTGGCGGCTTGGGGGGGCAGCCCGGACAACGTCCCCGCGGGACAGGGCGCCTTCCGTCACCGCGCCAGGATGAACGGGCTCGCGACCCGCGGACAGTGGTCGCCGAGCCTGGAGGGAGAAGCCGCGTAAGCGCGGGAAGGGCTGCGCAGGTCCGAGGAAGAACAGATAGATGGAACAAATCGTCGAGTGCGTCCCCAACTTCTCCGAAGGTCGGGATGAAGCGCTCATCAGGCAGATTGCCGACGCCATCGAGGGCGTGTCCGGCATCACGTTGCTGGACGTCGACCCTGGTGCGGACACCAACCGCACGGTCGTCACGTTCATCGGTCCACCGGAGACCATCGGCGAGGCTGCCTTTCGGGCGGTGAAGCGCGCCTCGGAGCTGATCGACATGCGGGAGCACCACGGCGCGCATCCCCGCTTCGGTGCCACCGACGTGGTTCCTTTCGTTCCCGTCGCGGGTCTGACGATGGACGACTGCGTCGAGATCGCCCGTCAGGTCGGCCGGCGGATCGGTGAGGAGCTGGCCATCCCCGTCTATCTGTACGAACACGCGGCGAAGTTCCCGGAGCGCCGCAACCTCGCTAGCGTCCGCGCGGGCGAGTATGAGGGATTGGAGGCCAAGCTGGCCGACCCGGACTGGGCACCCGACTTCGGACCCGCCGAATTCAATCCCGCGACCGGGGCCACCGCCGTGGGAGCGCGCGAGTTCCTGATCGCCTACAACATCAACCTGAACACCACCGACCGCCGCTACGCGACGGAGATCGCGTACGAGCTTCGGGAGCGAGGCCGCTGGAAGCGAACCGGTAACACTGAGCCCTTTTACTACAAGGGGGAGGTGGTGCGCTTCCCCGAAGACGGCACCCACCCGTGCGGAAACTGCGGTTTTACGGGTAGGTCCTTCGAGGAGCTCGCCGAGCACTACGGGGAGGTCCACGGCGGAGACCTGCGGGAGCGGTACGCATCGATTCCGACCGATCCGGAGAACCCGAGCGGCCCGGTCTTCAAGGACGGGCGGTTCAGGTTCGTGAAGGGTCTCGGGTGGGTGATCGAGGAATACAACCGGGCTCAGATCAGCCTGAACCTGACCGACTACAAGGTGAGCCCTCCGCACGAGGTGCTCGAGGCCGCTCGGGAGGAGGCGCGAAAGCGTGGGATCGTGGTCACGGGATCGGAGATCGTGGGCGTGATCCCGTACGAGGCCATGAAGTCGGCCGCCCGTTCGTATCTACGGGGGATGAGACGGTCCAGCGGTCTCCCGATCCCCGATCTCATGGAGACGGCGGTCCAATCGATGGGACTGCGCGACGTCTCGCCGTTCGACGTGGAGGAGCGCGTCCTTGGCATGCCCAAGATCGAAGGGCCGCTCGTGCTTCGGCCCACCCACGACTTCGTGGACGAGGTGTCTCGCGACACCCCGGCTCCCGGTGGAGGATCGGTGGCGGCGCTCGCCGGTGCCCTCGGCAGTGCCCTCGCCGCGATGGTGGCGAACCTCTCGGTCCCGAAGGGCGAGTTCGACGAGCACTACGATGCCCTGTGCTCGATCGCCGAGCGCGGTCAGGAACTGAAGGATGCGCTGATCCGAGGCGTGGACGAGGACACGCAAGCGTTCGACTCGGTGATCGAGGCGATGCGCATGGCGAAGGACACGGAGGAAGAGCGCGAGGCGCGGGCCGAGGCCATGCGCGAGGGTTACAAGTCGGCGACGCGCGTGCCTCTCGCCAACGTCGAGCTGAGCGTCGAAGCCCTGAGGCTGTGTGCCGAGATCGCCCCGTTGTCCGACCCGCAGATGATCAGCGACGTGGGCACGGCGGCGCTCCTGGCCGAAGCGGGAGCGCGCTCTGCCGCGTACAACGTGCGGATCAACCTTCCGGAAACCGGGGATGAGGAATTCTCGGACCGCATGCGCGACGCCCTCGAGGTTCTGTTGGCGGAGAGTGCCGAGCTCGCCGGGACGGTGGCGGCCCTGGTCGAGGAGAAGCTGGAGGGGTAGCGCCAGAAGCTCTCGCCATTCCCCGCCCTATCGAAGCCAGCACCCGACGTAGAACTTCTCACTGAGCGCGTCGACATCCGCGTAAGAGACCGACAGTACGGATCTTGCTGCCCTGCTGGTCCATCGCGGCCAAAGTGGGGCGCGAGCGACATCGGAGCTTGCATTCTGAAGGATCGCGGCTCGGTGAAACCCGACGAACGTAATTGGAGACCGAATCGACCGGGTCTGGCGGGACTCGGCAGCGCACTCATGTGCGCGTTCGGAATCGTGGCCAGTGTGGCACAGGCATCGGCCCAGGAGGCTCCGCGGGCGCCGGCGGTCCCGCACGTAAGCACGGCGCTCGAGGATTGGGGGGTGTCCGAACCATCGGCGATCCGGTTCGGGCTGATCGCTCTGATTCACGAAGCCGCCGGGCCGAGGCTCGTGCCCTACAAGCTCTCCGCCCACGAACCTCCCCGAGTTCAGCCGACTGCGGTCGGGTCCACACCGCCATTCCAAGGGAACACGCTCATCGTGCATGGGCCGGGAGACGGCAACCGGAATCGATTGGGCGGCTTTTTCAACGCTTTCCAAGGCTCCCCGTCCCAGTCCGAGGTCACGTTGGCGGCGTCTCCGGACGGCCGCCGTTCGCTGAGGCTCTCGCTCCGGCGTGAGGCGGAGGGATTCTGCGGGATGTGGGTTCATCTCTTCGACTTCAGCCGACCTCCCGACCGTCGCGTGTACCTCGACGCGACCCCCTTCAACGTCTTGAGCTTTTGGGTTCGAGGCGAGGTGGGGGAAGAGGAGCTGCTGCTCAAGGTCGCTGACGTGGAGTGGGAGCAGAAAGAGGATGCTCTCGCGATCGGGCGTCTTGGTGATTTCGTGCCCGCGGGGCAGATCGAAACGGCGTGGCAGCGAGCCGTCATTCCGCTCGACCGGCTGCCTCCTCGACTGGTGCAGAGCGCGCTCGCTTCCATCGTGTTCGAGGGTGCGGTCGAAGGCGACGCGACGGTATACATCCGCCAGGTTGCGCTCTCGGTCAAGCCGGACGACCTGCCTTCACTCGGCGACCCTGAGGGGGAACGGCCCACGGCGGATGACTCGCCCAAAGCTACATGGGTGTGGAACACGACGCCGTTGCTCGCCGACCCCCGCGCCCAAACCACCCTTTTAGAGCTCCTGGAAGGGCAGGGCTTCGACCGCGTATTCCTGCAGCTCCCGGGTCTGCCGGGCGAGACGGGTCACCTGGGTGGCGGAGCCTGGGACGAGGAGGCTCTCCGTGGTCTTATCCGCGCCGTGCGAGGTGCGGGCCTGCGAGTGTATGCCCTGGACGGATTCCGGAGCTATGCGCTCGCGACACACCACGCGGCGGCCCTCGACGTGGTGGATGGAGTGATTCGGCACAACCGCGAGGCGCCACCCGACGCTCGCTTCGACGGCCTGCACCACGACATCGAGCCGTACCTGCTCGCCGGCTTTCACGGCACGCGGCGCGATCAGATCCTCGTCGATTACCTGGGGCTCGTGGCGGAAGCGGCCAACCGCTTGCGGGATGCGGGCCTGGCGTACGGCCTGGACATCCCGTTTTGGTACGATGCCCCCGATGAGGAGTCGTACGAGCCCGTCCAAGTCGCCTTCAAGGGTGTGCGCAAGGCGGCCTCCGAGCACCTGATCGACCTGGCCGATGAGGTGACGGTCATGGACTACCGTACCACTGCGTACGGGGCGGACGGCACCATCCGTCACGCTCGGAATGAGCTCGAGTATGCCGCGAGCGTCGGGAAGACGGTGTGGATCGGACTCGAGACGGGGCCACTCCCCGACGAGGATCTGCTCTACCTGCGTGGAGCGCCGGAGCGCGGCCCGCGAACCGACCCGGGAGCTTACATCGTCGCGGAAGCGATCGGGGACTCCACTCGTCTGACGCTGGAGCACGTGCCGGAACCGGATTCCACCGCGAGCCTACCGGGGCTCGAGGCGGATCGGGCCCCGCTCGAGGGGGGTCGCGTGTGGTGGAAAGTCGCTCGTCGCGTCTCCGTTCCCGCAGACAAGATCACCTTCGCCCGCCTCGGCGTGGACGCACTGCAGCGAATCATGGACGAAACTGCGTTCGAGTTCGCCGATTCCCCTGCCTTCGGTGGCTTCGCCATCCACTACGACGAGAGCCTCCGGCGGCTGTTGGAGTGTCGAACGCCGGAGAATTGCCGCGAGGTCTCTCGCATCCCCTGACCGCGACGCCCGGACTCGGTTGGCTCTTATCGACCGGAAGATGGGTAGCGAACAGTATGATCCAGCCCTCGCAGCGCCCTCGTCGCACGGCGATTGGGTTCGTCCTCGCCTCGCTTTGTGCGCCTCTTGCCGGTGGGCATCCGCTCGCCGCCCAGGAGAGCGGAACGGGTGCCGTGACGGGCCATGTCCGCGATGCCAGTACGGGTAACCCAGTGGTGGGCGCCGGCGTTCGAGTGCTGGAGACCGCGCAACAGGCGTTCGCGGATGCCGATGGCAGGTTCATCATCCGCGACCTCGCTCCAGGTATTTACCGTATCCGCGTCGAGGCGATCGGGTACGCGGCCTATCTGGAGACCAACGTGATCGTTGGGTCGGGCAAGCCCCTCGAGTTGACGCTCGATCTGTTCCCACAGCCTGTGGCGCTCGATCCGATCGCCGTCCGGGCCGCGTATTTCCGACCTCCGTCCGTCTCCACCACCAGTGAGCAAACGCTCGATGCGGTGGACACTCGACGCACGCCCGGCGTGCAGGAGGATGTGGTTCGGTCGGTGGCGCTCCTCCCCGGTGTCGGGGTCACGACAGGGGGTCGCAACGACCTCGTCGTACGAGGCGGCTCCCCGTTCGAGAACCTGTTCCTCATCGACGGGATCGAGGTTCCCAACATCAACCACTTCGGATCGCAGGGGTCGACCGGAGGCCCGCTCTCGCTGGTCAACATCGAGTTCGTCGAGGAGACCCGCTTCGCCAGTGGGGGCTTCGGCGCGCGTTACGGTGATCGTACGGCCTCGGTCACGGAGATCACCCTCAGAGAGGGCAACACGGACAACCTGTCGGGCACGCTGAACCTCTCTGCGACGGGGTTTGGCGCGATCATGGAGGGGCCACTGGGCCCGCGTGGCTCCTTCCTGGCCAGCGCCCGACGGAGCTATCTGGACCTTCTGTTTCGGGCCGCCGGTTTCAGCTTCATCCCTACCTACTGGGACTTCCAGCTGAAGACCACGCACAGGTTCGGCGACGGCCAATCGCTCTCGTTCCTCCTGATCGGGGCGCTCGACGAGCTGAGCTTCAACAACGAGGACGAGGAGGACATCTACGACAACAGCCGCATCATCGAACCGGACGTCCAGCAGTACGTGGCTGGTGTGAGCTGGAATCGATCGCTGGGCATGGGCCGGCTCTCGGTGTCCCTCGGGCGCACATATACACGCTACGAGACTCGCCAAACCGCGTTTGGAGAGGCGCCTGAGACGTTGTTCGCCAACACGTCCACCGAGGGCGAGAACAGCCTTCGAATCGACTGGACGGGGCGGCCCGCCGAGCGCCTGCATGTTTCCGTCGGCAACGTGCTCAAGTACGCGAGCGATCTCTCCTACGACGTCGAGCTACCCGGCCAGTTACGCCGGGACGCGAATGGGAACCCATCTCCGTTGGCGGTCGACACGACGTTCACAGCCCTTCGGAACGGCACCTACGTCCAGATTACCGGACGTATCACGGACAGGCTGTCCGCGACTGCCGGGCTGCGCGCGAACGTGTACGACTTCCTCGGGAGCGCGCGTCTGGAGCCGAGGCTGGGCGTGCGCCTGGATCTCGGTCAGCGCTCCACGGTCTCGGTGAGCGCCGGCCGCTACCACCAGCCCCCATCCTACATTTGGCTCGTTGGTGCACCGGAGAACCCGGACTCGCTCGAGCCCATCCGCGCCGACCAGCTCGTGCTGGGCTTCGAGACGCGCCCCCGGGATGACCTGAAGCTCCAGGTCGAGGGCTACTACAAGCGCTACCGTGACTATCCGGCCCGGGTCTTCCGGCCCCAGGCGGTGCTGGCTCCTTCGGGGTTCGAGGATGCGACCGACGATATCCCGCTCGGACTGGAGCCTCTGGTGAGTCGTGGCCGGGGCCGCGTGTACGGCATCGAGGCGCTCGCCCGAAAGAAATTGAGCGATGTGCCGGTGTACGGACTCTTGAGTGCGAGCCTCAGCCACGCCGAGTTCGAGGGCCTGGATGACGAGCCCCGGCCCGGACGCTATGATGTTCGGTTCATCGGCACGGCGGCGGCGGGGTGGCGCATCAATCCGGCGTGGGAGGTAGGCGCCAAGTTCCGCGCCGCGACGGGCGCGCCGTCGACGCCGTTCGTCGAGACCGGACCGGCGGAGGGTGTGCGAGACTATACGCGGTACAACGAGGGCGCGCGCTTCCCGACGTTTCACGCGCTCGACGTGCGCGTCGACCGTCGTTTCAGCTTTTCGGGCTGGCAGCTCGAGGTCTACATCGATGTCCAGAACGTGTACGGTCGCAGCAACGTGAGCGGCGTGCGGTGGGACTCCCGCGTCGGCGAGCCCGAGTTCGACGATTCGCTCGGAGTACTCCCGACGCTGGGAATCAACGTCGAGTTCTGAGCCGAGCCCTCGGACACGGGCTGGGCTCTCCGATCAAGTGAGACGGCCGAGCTCCTCGGCGAGCGCGGTGGCAGTCTGGACCCGTGAATCCGCCTCTTTCGCGAGCAGACGAGCTACGAGGGCGGAAAGGGCCTCGGGGACATCGTCGTTCAGCTCGACGACTGGCCGCGGTTCGACGTTGAGCACCTGTGCGATGAGGGCGATGGTGGAGGCGGCATCCAGGGGTAGCTGCCCGGTGAGACATTCGTACAGCACCACTCCCACCGAATAAAGGTCGCTCCTCGCATCCGCCGCTTCCCCGAGCAGCTGTTCGGGTGACATGTAGGCGGGGGTGCCGACGATCGAGCCTGCTTGTGTCAGCTTCGTGGTTGCTTCGGCGAGCCTCGCCACGCCGAAGTCCATCACCTTCAACACCCCATCGGCATCGAGTAGCAGGTTGCCGGGCTTTACATCACGGTGGACGACACCTTGCTCATGCGCGACGGCCAGCGAATCCGCCAGCTGAGTGCCGATCGCCAAAACCGCGGCGACACCCAACTTCCCTCGCGTCTCGATAAGCTCGTGTAGCGTCAGTCCCTCCACGTACTCCATTGTGAGGTAGTAGACACCTGATGACTCGCCGAAGTCGTGCGTTCGCACCACGTTGGGGTGCGAGATCCGGCGCGCCAGCCTGATCTCCGTCTTGAAGCGCTCGACTGATTCCGGGTTGGAGACGAACTCCGACCGGAGCGTCTTTATCGCCACCGGCTCCTCCAGCTCCAGGTCCCGCGCTCGATAGACGGTTCCCATGGCTCCCTGGCCGACGGCTTCCAGGATCTCGAAGCGATCGCCGAATCTCTCCCCCACGGCAAGGGTGACCTCGCCGCCCATGGCTTGATCACGTGGGGATTCGGATCGGGCGGCGTCGATCTCTTCGCGCAGCTCTCGCACCTGATCCCGGAGGCGCCCCTCGCGACTTCGCACTTGCTCCGCCATCCCGTCGAACACGCGTGCGAGGCGGCCAAGCTCATCGGCCCGACGTCCCACTGCGGAGAGCGCGCCTGACTTGTATTCGCCCGACTCCACTGCCGCTGCCGCCTCAGCCACGAGCTCGACTTGTTTCAGGTAATCCATCTCCTGATCGCGGCGGTGCTTCTTGTCGAGTGACGCATTTATTCGGGCGCGGAGCAGAACGGGATCGAACGGCTTCGGCAAATAGTCCTCCGCACCGCCTTCAACGCACCGCACTACACTTCGCATATCGTCCAGAGCCGAGATCATGATGACGGGAATATCTCGCGTCTCGGAGGATCCCTTGAGCTCTTCGAGCACCTCGTACCCGTCCTTTCCGGGCATCATGACATCCAGCAAGACGAGATCGAACTCCTGCCGGCCGATCATTTCGAGCGCGCGCTCCCCGTCTTCGGCGCACTCGGCCCGGTAGCCTTCGCGCTCGAGCCGCCGTCGGAGTACCTCACGATTGTCGGGATCATCGTCGACGACGAGCAGATGAGCGCTCGGCTTGGACACGGCCATAGCACCACCCCAAGACGCTCCTGTTTCACGCGCTCCCGCACCCTCGCCTTCAGCCACATCCGGTACGAGACGCTTAGCCGCCTGGAGGATTCGACCGAGGTCCGCCTCGAACTCGGGATCTACGGACACCCCGGGGGCGGGCGTCAGGCCCCCGACCGCTCTAACGATCCGTTCCTGAGGTCCACGCAGTGATGTGTAGAGTGAGACGACATCGGAGACCGGTATCTCCGTGCGGGTGGACGGGAGGGTCGCGTTGATCAAGGTCAGCACGTCCCTCGCCGCTTCGATGGTCTGTTCGAGCGCGGCCCGGCGATCGGCCAGTGTGGGATCCGCTGCGTCCTCAAGCAGCATCTCGGCGTACCCGACGATGTGGTTCACGGGTGTTCGCAGTTCGTGACGGAGCTGCTTCGCCGCATCGGACGTGAGTGGCGCGTCGGGGACCGGTGCTCCGCTCATGCGTCGGCGTTCAGCAGTGCGTCGATCTTTGCGAGCAGTCTCTCGAGCTCGATCGGCTTCGTGTCATACTCGTCGCACCCCGCCTCCAGCGCTTTCTCCCGGTCCCCGGCCATGGCGTGTGCGGTCAGCGCGATGATCGGGATCTTCTCGGTGTGCGGCGAGGCGCGCAGCCGGCGGGTGGCTTCCCAACCATCGATCTCGGGCAGGCTCATGTCCATCAAGATCAGATCGTATTCGCCGGCCTGGGCCATCTCTACGCCTTCGCGGCCGTCCACCGCCATCTCTACATCGAACCCCCGCCGTTTCAGCCGTCTCGACAGCATGTCCCGATTCATCTCGTTGTCTTCTACCAGGAGGATAGTCGGCATCTCCGGCTCCATCATGCGTGTCCATCTGGCGTCCGCGTCCCGGATCGGTTCCCCGTCGGCTCGGGGACTTACTCGGTCACGGCTGGCTGCTCCACGTGCACCGGGAGTGCGATCGTGAACACCGACCCTTCACCCGCTGTGCTCTCCGCATGGACGTCCCCGCCCATCATGCGGCAGAACTTCCTGGTGATCGCGAGGCCGAGGCCGGTACCTCCATATTTGCTGGTCGTCGCCGCTTCAGCCTGCGCGAACGCCTCGAACAACCTTTCCATCTGTTCGGGCGTCATCCCGATCCCCGTATCGGTCACGCGGAACGTCACGGCAGCGTCCTCTTCCGATCCATCGCGCTCGACTGCCAGCGTGATCGTACCCTCTTCCGTGAACTTGCCCGCGTTTGAGAGCAGGTTCAGCAACATCTGACGCACCTTCGTGAGATCCGAGCGCATCGGGCCGAGGTCATCAGGTATGCGGAGCTCGAACTCGTTCGAGTTCTTCCCCACGAGTGGGGTGGCGGTCGTGATCACATCTGCGATCATCTCGTTGATGTCGAAGGGCTCGAGGTAGAACTCCATCTTCCCGGCTTCGATTTTGGACAGATCCAAGACATCGTTGATGAGCGACAGAAGGTGACGGCCGGCAGTCTGGACTTTTTCCAGATCCGCCCCCAGCTCGCCGTGACCGAGCTCCTCGACGTCTTCCTGAAGCATCTCGCTGTACCCGATGATCGCGTTGAGCGGGGTTCGTAGCTCATGGCTCATGCTCGCGAGAAACTGGCTCTTGGCGACGTTCGCCGCCTCGGCGTCGCGCCGGGCCTCGAGTAGCTCGGTGACGTCATGGTATAGCCCCATCAAGGCCATCGGCTCGCCTTCGAGGATGACGGGAACGGCAAGGATCTCGACATCGACCGGTGACCCATCCTTCCGGTGACGGCGACCGAAGCCGTGTACGGGCCGGTCGAGCGCCTCCTCCGTATACTGGATCGCTTCCGAGCGAGTGGCCTCGGTCGTAATCAGGGTGTCCAATTGCCGCCCGACTGCCTCGGCCTGCTGGTAACCGAACAGAGTCTCGAAGGCCGGGTTGCAGGAAACGACGCCGTGGTGCCGATCCAGCGTGACGATGGCTACGGGGCTGTTCTGCACCAACGTTTCGAAATACTGCTTCTGCTGTTGCGCCGCCGTATAAAGGCGAGCGTTCTCGATCGCGATCGCCGCCTGCGGGGCGAAGAGGTTCAACAAGCGCAGGTCTTCCTCGTCGAAGATGCGCTCCGGGTCGGAGTGCACCGTCGCGATCGCACCCACGAGCCGCCGACCGATCAGTAAGGGCGCCGCCATCACGGAGTGTACCGTCACGTCCGCGTACTGCACGGATTGCCCCAACCACTCGTGGTATGACGGGATGATCAAGGGCTCGCGCGTCTCGCCGACGGCACCCATGGCACCCTCACCGAGCCCGAGCCTTGTACCCGTCGAGTCCTTCCCGATGTTTTCACTCGCGACAACGACCAGCTCCTCGGCATCCTCGTCCCAGATCGCCACCTCACCTCCTGTGACGCCGAGGAGCGTGACGGCCCGGGCCAGGACGGCCTGCAGCACCCTGGGCAGCTCGAGGTCGGACGACAGATCGGCCATGGTATCGAGCAACGCCTTGTGCTCGTCCCCACGTCGTCGCTCCGCCGCCAGTAGCCGGGCGCGGCCGATCGCGATGCTCGCCTGATTGGCGGCAGCGGTCAGAATCTCGAAATCCTCGTCGCCGAACGCATCGGGCTCGCTGCTCTCTACGACCAGGACGCCGATCGTCACCCCGTCCACGCGCAACGGCACATCGAGCTCGGATCCACTCGCCAGGCTGGGGAGGTACCTCGACTCACGTCGAACGTCGGGCGTGTAGTGGAGCTTTCCGTCTTCCAGGGCCCGCTCGCTGAGTCCTTCTCCGTGATGCACCCGAAGCTTCTCCGGGACGTCCGCCCAGCCTACGCTCGCCTGGAGCACACGATCCCCGGTCTCCTCATCGAGAAGAAACGCTCCGAGGAAGCTGTAGCCCAGCGCTTCATCCCGGAGACCGTTGACCATCGACCGATAGACGGCGGCTTCGTCCTGTGCACTCGCGATCTCGGTGGACAGACGGAGGAGCGCCGCCTGCCGGCGCGCAAGCTCGCTACGGGCGGAACTCTCGGGATGATTAGGCATTCGGACCGTTCAGAACACGAGACGTTGACGATACGAGACAGCACATATTGGGGTCGTACTCGGTGCCGTGGGAAGCGTTGGGCCGGATCCCGCCGTACGGACCCAATCGGCCCCCGCCGGTTAGAGGAACGGCATCCGGTCGCGCTCGTCACGGCGCACGGTCTCTTAGCTGTGCAGCACACGGTTCGTACGATCCCGCCCTGCGGGCGTACACGAGTGGTCACTTGCTGACCGTACATCGATGCTGAGGAGAAGAGAGAGCAATGCGCTTCCACTTGACCTGTCATATCCTTTCTGGTTCCGCACTCCTGGCGGTGCTTTCCCTGACCAGCCCCCCGCTTGCCGCACAGACACACCGTCCGGCTGAGGACAGCGGAGAGCTCTCGTTCGGTGGCTCAGCACGCACCGGCTTCGGGGCGGCGGTGGTCGTCTCCGGTGATGAGATCTTCGTCGGGAGGCCGGATGAGTTCCCTGTGTTTCCGGCGCCGGCCGCAAGGGTCGGCGGCGTGCACGTGTTCCGGTCTGGAGCCGATGGCTGGGTCGAGCGCGCGCTCATCACCGCGCCCGACGTGGAGGTCGGGGACGGCTTCGGGTTGGCCATCGCGGTGGATGGCGACGTCATGCTTGTCGGGGCGCCACAACGAAACGAGGGACGGGGCGCCGTATATGTGTTCGAGCGTGCCGGCGAAGACTGGGCGCTGGGGGCGACTTTGACGCTCTCACGCCCGGCGCCCGGAGACGCGTTCGGCGAATCGATCGAGCTACAGGGGGCGCTGGCACTGATCGGCGCACCCGGTCGCGATGGACATGGCGCCGCGTACGAGTTCGAGCGCAAGGCCGCTCAAGACTGGGGGCTTGCCGCTGAGCTTCGCCCCGGTAGCGGCGACGCAGGCGGCCGCTTTGGAGCCTCTATCAGCTTTGAGGGGGATCGCGCCCTGGTGGGCGCACCGGGGCCGTTTGGACTCGCCATGGTCGGGGCGCCTCCGGCCTATCAGCCGGGCGCTGCGTATGTGTTCGCTCGAAGCGGGGCGGGTAGCTGGGAGGAGCGGGCGCGGCTCGCACCAGAGAGCGGAGTGCTCGCGTTCGGATACGCGGTGCTCCTCGAAGGCGATGGCGCGATGGTCACTTCCCCGCTCGTCGATCGAGCGACCGGCTCCCTGTTCGCGTACGAGCCGGACGCGGCGGGCGGCTGGCAGCGCGTGGGGCGTGCCGGGCCTCCGGGTGAAGCACCTCAGACGCTGTTCGGATACTCACTCTCCATGGCCGGATCCGACCTCGTAGTCGGCGCGCCCGGAGCCGAGGGCCTAAACGGTGCCGCTTACATCATGCGGCGCGGCGAAGACGGAGGCTGGGACCCCTCGCAGACGCTATCGACCCAAACCCGGGGCATGTTCGGATTCTACGGAGCCTCGACCACGGCGACCGAGGATGTGATCGTAGTCGGCGCGCCCGGAGCTGAGTTCTTCGCCGGCATCGGCTACGTGTACGCGCGCGATGCGTCCACGGGTGAGTGGACGGAGCGGGGGTCGATCGTGGACGCGGCCGGTGGTCTCGCGCCGATCGTGGGCGGCGAGCTCGAGTGCGAGAGCGGCGAGGTCCAAGGGTTCACGTGCGCTGACGTGGACCTCGTCTCCTTCCTTCCGGTCGAGTCGCTCGGTGGGGAGCGTGGGGTGCAGGTGAACGACCTGTGGGGCTGGACCGATTCGCAGACCGGCCGCGAGTACGCGATCGTCGGACGCTTCGACGCGACCGCTTTCGTTGACGTGAGCGATCCCGAGAACCCCGTCTACCTGGGCGAGCTCCCACTGCATGAAGGCGCCCAGCCCAGCCTGTGGCGCGACTTCAAGACGTACGGCGACCACGTCTTCGTCGTGTCCGACGGGTCCGGACCGCACGGCGTGCAAGTCTTCGATCTCACGCTGCTGCGTGATGTGACCGGCGCGCCGGTGATCTTTGAGGAAACGGCGCACTACGATGGGATCTTCAGCGCCCACAACATCGTGATCAACGAGGAGACCGGGTTCGCGTACACGGTGGGCAACAGCATGGGTGGCGAGACCTGTGGCGGGGCTCTGCACATGATCGACGTGCGCGACCCGACGAATCCCACCTTCGCGGGTTGCTTCGGCGATCCCGCCACGGGCAACGCGAGCACCGGGTACACGCACGACGCCCAGTGCGTGGTTTATCAGGGCCCTGATGAGGAGCACCGCGGTAAGGAGATCTGCTTCAACGCGAGCGAGACGGCGCTCGGAATCGCGGACGTGACCGACAAAGACAACCCCGTCGCGGTGGCGAGCGCCTCCTATCCGAACGTGGGGTACGCGCACCAGGGCTGGATTTCGTCCGACCAGAGGTATTTCTTCCTCGACGACGAGCTGGATGAGATCGCGGGCTCGACCGACAGAACGCGCACGCTCGTGTGGGATATCGAGGACCTGGACGATCCCGTCCTCGTCAAGGAGTTCATGGGCACGACAGCGGCGTCGGATCACAATCTGTACGTGCGGGGCCGCTATATGTACCAGTCCAACTATGTGGGTGGACTTCGGATCATCGACGTGGCGGACCCCGAGAACCCGGTCGAGGTGGCGTACTTCGATACGGTGCCGTGGGGGGAGGACACGCCCGGCTTCTCCGGCTCCTGGAGCAACTATCCGTTCTTCGACAGCGGCGTGATTCTCGTAACGAGCATGCGCGAGGGGTTGTTCATCCTGCGCAAGAAAGAACCGGAGCTCGTACCGTAGGCTCCGCCGCCCGGACTTGGACCCGGGCACACCGTGCGATTGATCCCTATGGCCAGGCCCGGGTCTCGACGCGATCCAGCGGCTGAAACTGCTGGGAGACGCGCGTGGGTTGCCGCTCCGCCAGATCGAAGCGATCGCCGGGGGCCAGGAAGTAGAAGCGTCCCCCCTCGCCGATCATGCGCCCATGGTCGTAGATGGCCACGTACGACTCGCCGATCACGTCGAAGCGATCGCCCCGTACCACGATCGCCGTGTTCTCGTCGATCCCGATCCCCAGCAGCTCGGGGCGGGCCTCGACGATCTGGATCAAGTCGAACTGGCGGTTGCGGCGAAGCAAGTGCTGGTCGATCGCGGTGTTCCTCAAGAACGCGAAGCCAGCCTCGTGGTCACCCATCATGGTCTCGTTCGTACGGGTGTCACCACGCGCCAGGTAGGAGCCCTGGATCGTGGCTCCGGCCGAAGATCCGCCGATCACGCCGCCGCGCTCGAGAAGATCCCATAGCGCCTGCTCCGTCTTCGTCCCCAGATACGCGTCGGCCAGGCGCCATTGACGCCCCCCGCTGAACCACACCCCCCGAGCGGCACGGATCGGTTCCACGAATTCGTCCGTGTCGGCGACCGCGGGGTCCGTGGTGTGGAGCAGTGTCAGGTCGCGGACCCCGTACTCGTGAAACGGCCGCAATCCCCCGAAGGATTCGTCATAGCTCTCGGCCCCTCCCGCGGTGGGGATCACGATGATCGGGGCATCGGGCCCGCCGGCGAGCTGCATGAAGCGTTCGACGATCGCCGGATCTCGCATCCCACCACCGACGATCACGAGCGATCCATTGGGGGGACCCACCTCTTGAGCCTCGACGACCGAAGCTGGCTCAATCATCGTTGCGCCGGTTGTGAGCAGCAGTGCGGTCGAGCAAGTCAGTACGGAGTGACGCATGCAGCCTCCACGGTTTCTCGTGGCCTCGATTCGGGGGAACGCGCGGACGAGAACTCGTCGCGCGGCCTTCTTCAACTAGCTGCCGGTGTTGATCGGCGCCAGGAAGATCTCCGTGACCAGAGCGTTCCCGAACCCGTCTCTCAAGTGGTGAAGACGGAGGGAAGGAGGTCCGCGATGAGGGCCAAGCTCACGACTCTAGCGATGTTACCGCTGCTCGCGGGGTGCGGGTACGCCTTCGGTGCTCATGCACACGGCGGCGCGTACTACGAGGACCGGTACGACGACTACAATTACCGCCCCACGGTCCGCATGGACCGTTTGCGGGTGCCGCGCGGCTATCTGCCCGCTCCGGGTAGGTGCCGGATCTGGCTGCCGGACGTGGCCCCGGGGCACCAGTCGCCGCCGGGCTCGTGTCGTCGCCTGGAGCGTCGCGTGCCGCCTGGGGGTTGGTTGCTGGCGAGGCCCTACGACCGTTACGAGGTGGTCGAGGTGTTCGTGTACGACCACCGGAATCCGCGGACGAAGTACCGCTACGTGTTCGACGCGCAGACGGGCCGGCGGGTGCGGGGGGCCTACCCCGGATATTAGCCGCGTCGGTGCCTGGCTGGATGAACGGCGGCGCCGGGTACACCCGAGCGCCGCCGTCTAATAGCCGGTCATCGATCGGTATGCTGTGACGCGTTGGATGCGCGAATTCTCAGCGACCGGAGAGCGTGTCTGCCACGCGTCTCAGCCGTTCGCGAGCTTCCTCCGCTACCTCCTGAATCGCCGGATCCGCGTCGAACCCACCGGTCGTCATCAACACCTGTGGGTCGCTGATTCGAACCATGGCCCCACCGCTGGCATCCGACTCGACCGTCACGTTACACGGAAGCATGAGACCGATCTCGGGTCGACTCGAGACGGCCCTGTGAGCCAGCGGCGGATTGCAGGCACCCAGGATCGTGTAAGGCCGGAACTCGAGGTCGAGCTTCTCCTTGAACGCCTCGTGCAGGTCGATTCGGGTTAGGATGCCGAAGCCCTCGGTCTTGAGCGCCTCGGTCACGGCTTCTACAGCGGCATCCTGTGACGCATTCAGAGCTACCTCGAAAGCGAGCGATTGTATCACCGTACGTTTCCCTCTGTCTGGCGTACCTGGCCATCAGGGGTCCTCTCTCGGCCCTGACGCGAAGGTACGCTTGAAACGCTTGCGTGTGAATGACTCTGGCCTGCCCGGCCAAGTCCCACCGGTGCACGTGAATCCCGGTAGACCCTGTGCATCAGGGTGGGATTTGGCAGAACCAAGCGCCTCTCGTGCAGGTTGCACGAGCGAACGTGTGGCACCCAGCCCGCAATCGCGGTACGAGATCACCGTAACACATTACACATAAGCCTGTTACACGAATAATCAACTTCGGTTCGGCTGTTGCTCTTGAGACCTGTCGCGAACATGTCGGCTGGTCGGGGAATCCGCGCATCGAGACCCCTCCAGCGTCGAAGACAGCAACCGGACGGATGGAGTCGAGGCACGTGTTGGGATCGTGGCGCTTGCGGGAGTGGAAGAGGGTATCCGGCGGCTACTCGTTGCTCGAGATGCTCCTGGTCATCACCCTCGTGAGTATCCTGAGCGCCGTCGCGTTTCCGTATTTCCTGCGGCAGAGCCCGGCAGCTCGAGCGGGCCGGGCCGCGGAAGCGGTCGCCAATTCGATGCGGCTCGCTCGCTTCCGCGCCATCTCGATGAACCGAGAAGTCTATTTCCACTTCGAGCCGGGGTCCGCGAAGAACTTCGTCACCGCCTACGTCAACCTCGGTAACCCGGGCGATGTGCCGACGGGTACCAAGGCGGAGGTCGCCGCAGTGAGCCTCCCCAGCGCCGAGATGAACGGAAGCTGGCTGGGGATCCCGCTTCCGGACGGTGTCCGGTTCGATGCCGGGGCCGCGAGCACCGGCCCGGATGGAAACACGATCCTCGCGCCGATCGACCTGTCCCCCAATCCGATCGTTTTCAACGGGCGCGGGATGGTCGTATCGGCTCCCCCCAATCAGCTGTGGATGGGCGCCGTATACATCGCACACGAGAAGAATCCGAACGCCGTCCGCGCCGTCACGATCAGCCAATCCGGTCTCGTGAAGGTCTGGCACCTGCAAGGAAGCACGTGGAAATGAACAAGCAATCAACTTCGGGCTTCACGCTCATCGAGCTCACGGTCGCGGTGGCATTGTTCGCCTTGGGAGCGGTGGCAGCGGCCGGCGGGATCGCGATCGTCATGTCATCGGATACGGGTGCCAAGGAGCAAGCGCATGCCGTGGCCCTGGCCGTGCAGAAGATCGAGGAGCTGAAAGGACTGCCGCCCGCCTCAATCCAGGCCGAGGCCGCCGAAGACGTGACCGCCCTAGGACAGGGCGGTAAGGGCAAGGGGAAGTACAAGCGCAAGGTCGAGGTCGTGAACGAGGCCGAGGGGAAGAACACGAAGGCGTTCACCGTCTCCGTCGACTATTCGACGGGCCGTGGGGGAATGAAGACCGTCAAGATCTACACGCTCACGTACGTCAACTGAGCCAACTCATCGAGGGTACCGTGAGGGGTGTGAACGGAGTACCTGGGACCCAGCCAGGCGCAGTGCGAGAGGTGCCGCGGGCGCATGAGGCCGGGTTCACGTTCATCGAAGTCATGATCGCCATGTTTATCGGGCTCATCATGATCGTAGGCTCGCTCGGACTCCTGGATCTCACTCGGGAGAACAGTCGAACCGAGAGGCTCCGACTCGAGCTTCAGCAGAACGCTCGTCAGGCGACCGACATGGTCACGCGCGACCTGCAGCAAGCCGGCCAGGGGATGGACCCCAACACGGCGTTTGGCATCGTCGCCGCGGTCGACGGGGGCGCCGGGCAACCGGACACCCTGTTCATCCTTTACATCGAGCCCTCTACGCCCGACCACATGGTCCTCGCGCCGACACCCGGCTTGGAGAAGTCAGAGGTCGTGCTCAAGGTTACGTGCGGCGACCCGGTCGATGACGTGGCTGCGGGGGACTTCATCTATCTGGCCAGCGGGAGCGCGCGCGGTGTGGCGCACGTCACCGGTGTCAGCCTGGTCGCGGGCGGAAGTTGTGGTGGGCAACCGCCCACCACACAGATCGGTACGGCGACCCTGAGCGTGTCTCCTGTCGACGGGGAAGCGCACGGGTGGGTCTTGCAGGCGAATACGGCCAACGCGGTAGGGCTTCGGACGCGGGCAGTCGCATACTTCCTGGATAGCAGCAACCCGGCCAACCCATACTTGGTACGTGCCACCTCCTACCAGGGGGGAAACTGGCAGCGTGTGCCGGTCGCCGACCTGATCTCCAACTTCCAGGTCGAGCTCCTGTTCGCGGATGGAGACGTGGCTCCCCAGGCCGACGCGGGCGATGCCGATACCACCAACGACTACGATGATGTGAACACCGTCCGAGTCACGTTCGACGGGCAGACTCGGTGGCGGGACAAGGATCTCGCGGGAGGGCAGATCTACTCACGCGGCTATTCTCTGAGCGTGACCCCCCGGAACCAGCTTTACACAAGGAATCTGGGCGGATGATGGGATCACGCAGGGCCGGTTCGGGCGGTGGCGGCCTACTCCCCACCGAAGGCGGATACGCGCTAGCACTCGTCCTCTTCATACTGGTCGTCCTGACGGGCGTCGTCGCGACGGCCCACCTCGCGAGCCGTACGGAGGTCCGGATCGCCACGAACGAGTATGTGTCGGTGCAGGCGACCTATGCGGCGGAGGCGGGCGCCGAGAAGTTCCTCGCCGAAATACGTGAGGCCCTGGCCGATGGCTCGATTACGCAGGCCGAGATCCAGGCGGCAGCGAGCACGCCCCCCACTATACCCGACTATACGTTCGTCAACTACGGTGCAACCCTCAGCGGCAGCGCAACCGTCAGGCAGATCTCGCAGGGACCGTTCGCCGGGCTCGTAAGCCTGGACCAGGATATTCTCGTCACGTCCGCGGTAAACGGACCGGCCGGGGCTCGCGCGGCGGTGGAGCTGGCCGCCCGAGCCCAAGCGATCCCGATCTTCCAATTCGCGGCGTTCTACGAGTACGACCTCGAGAACTTCCCCGGTCCGAGGATGGATCTGCGAGGTAGAGTGCACACGAACGGTGATCTATACGTCGATAGCCAAACGGGTCTCTACTTCTGGGACATGCTGACGGCGGCCGGAGACTTTCACACTCACGCGAAGGCCTCGGGTGCGGTGGCTGCGGGTAGCGACGGGCTGGACGTTTACATTCAGAAGAACGACGATAGCTGGATCGAAGTCCTGGAGGACGGGCATAACTTCGGCGTCGATGACGACCCGGTGACGTTCCCGACCCCCGCCCAGGACGCGTCCTTCGACGATTGGTCGAAGGCGACCTGGGACCACAACATTCAAACCCGGGCGAGCGGGATCCAACCTTTGAACCTGCCGATCCCGGCCGGCATCGGCCCGTACGAGCTCATCCAGCCCTGCACGGGCGCGGAGGCGCAGAGCGTGGCGGATCTGAAGTACGCATGTAACGCGGGGCTCACGATCCGGCTCCGCCGCCAGGGTGCCGTGTACGTCTTCGACTTCTTCGACCAGGGAGGCGCGGCGGTCGCGCTGAGCGACCCGACCGCCGTGTGGTTCGCGCTGGACCAGTTCTACGACGATCGCGAGCAGAACTCCGCGGGCGGCTCGCAGAACGACACCTCCAACCGCGATGTCATCGAGATTGACCTCTCGAAGTTCCAGGTCGCGGACTACGCGAACGGCGGCGTGTACGTCTACTTCTCCGGTCCCGGCGCGCCGGCGGCTGATAAGCAAACCGTGGTCCGGGTTCGCGGTGGCGCGGTGCTGAAGGCCCCGCTGACGATCGCGACCGACCTTCCGTTGTACGTACTCGGGGACTACAACGCTGACGACAACTTCTGGCAGCCCGCGTCCTTCGCGTCGGATGCGTTCACGATTCTCTCGGCCGCCTGGAACGATGCGAGTAGCGGTGAGGGACCCACGGAGAACGCCCCGTTCGACACGAGGATCCAGGCCGCACTGCTGTCCGGACACAGCCCGACGCCGTTCTTCGGCTCACCGGATGGCGGCGGCTGGTTGAA
Source organism: Gemmatimonadota bacterium (assembly GCA_039588215.1). Classification (GTDB taxonomy): domain Bacteria; phylum Gemmatimonadota; class Gemmatimonadetes; order Palauibacterales; family Palauibacteraceae; genus JBDHAC01. The sequence goes on along the minus strand of JBDHAD010000014.1, from coordinate 17,021 downwards.
CAACTACCCGCGCTTCCTGGAGATCTGGTCCGGCAGGACGGCGTTCATAAACGGATCGCTCGTCTCGCTGTGGTTCGCACAGGTGGCCCAGGGACCCTTCGACTGTTGCTGGTACTACAGCCCGCCGAACAGGGATTGGAACTTCGACCAGCGGTTCCTCGACCCTGCCAACCTTCCGCCGTTCACGCCGGTGGTGGGACAGGTCCTCCGTCTCGGGTTCATGCGACAGTACTGATAGATTCCTCCCGTGACACCAGGGAGGAAGACCATGGCCGAGATCCGAGTGACGCACGTTGGCGCCGACGAGTATTCGATCGAGGTGCAGGACCGTGGAGGTTCGACCCGACATGTGGTGGAGGTGACCCTGGCGGCGTTGGATCGATTCGCAGGAGGGACCCGAGCCGAGCGGCTTCTCGAGGAATCGTTCCGGTTTCTGCTCGAGCGGGAGCCGAAGGAAGCCATCCTGCGCCGCTTCGAGATCTCCGAGATCGCCCGCTACTTCCCCGATTACCCGGCGGAGATTCGCCGAAGGTTGGGAAGCTAGAGCAACCGTTGCGGACAACACCCGACAGCGCCCCGGCGGCCTTCTCTAGCTTCGAATCCCGTCCAGGCTGACTACGGGCTCGTCGCTCACCATTCCGCGCTGAGCGGAGTCCCGCGCGGTACCGCGAGACAGTCCGCCGCTTCGAGGACCACTTCCCTCCCCTCGACCGTCACCCGGAACCGCCCCGACACGACCGCGTCGGTTGCCTCGAGTGCGGAGTAGGGTCTGCGGCGGATCGCATGCAGAGCTTGCGGTACGCGGCCGAAATGGCAAGCCTCCTGTCCGGTCACGGATGCGCACGACTTCGGACCTGTGTCATCGCGCGCCATTACCGATCGCTAACGCGTGAGAGTCGATGAACGATACCCCTGCCTCGCCCGAACCGCGTGACGAAGGCGCCACCGGGCGCCGCCTGGCGCTGGAAGCTCTGGAATACGCGATCCCCGGGGAGGCGAATCGCTGGACCTACATGCTGGGTGGCCTCACGGCGTTCTTGATCGTGGTTTTGCTGCTCACCGGCGTGTACCTGGCCCAGTTCTATAATCCGACTCCGGCGGGCGCGCACGACAGCGTGCTCTACATCATCGCCCGAGCCCCGTTCGGCGATTGGACCCGGAGCCTGCACTACTGGTCCGCCGGCGCCGTCACGCTAACGATCTCGGCTCACCTCGCATACGTCTTCTGGCGCCGATCCTACAAACGGCCGCGCGAGCTGACCTGGTGGGCGGGCGTCGCCATGGCGGGGTTGCTGTTCCTGCTGATCGTGACGGGGACGGTGCTTCGATACGACCAGGAAGGGTTCGAGGCGCTGGCGCACTTCGTGAGCGGTGGCGGGCTGACGGGCGCGATCGGGACCTTCTTCACCGAAGGATTCACCCGCTCCACGTCGTTGCTGGCGCGCATCTTCAGCCTGCACACGAACCTGCTTCCCCTCCTGTTGGTCGGGTTGATGGGGCTCCACTTCTGGCTCATTCGGCACCTCGGCATCCACGCGGACTACTCGGAGACGAGCACCTTTCGGACCCACGCGACGCGCTTGACGGGCGTTAGCCTGCTCGTCTTCGCGGCCCTCGGCCTGCTATCGCTCCTCGCGCCCGAAGGGCTCGGTTACCGACCGGTCGCCGGTGTGGAGATCACCAAGCCGTTCTGGCCGGTGCTTTGGGTCTATGGGCTGGAGAACCTGCTCGGGGTGTGGGGGATGGTGGTCGGGCCGGTCGCCGTGTTCGCGTTCCTCGTCGCCGTTCCGCTGCTTGACCGGGGCGCGGACGATCGACCGGGGCTGCGTGGCTGGGTCTCCTGGCTGGGGATGCTGGTCGGCGTCATCGTGCTGGCGCTGTGGCTGTTCGGGATCTTCGGGCCTCGACAACAGCACCTTGGCATGTAGAGCGACCTCCGGGAAGGTGGGCCCGAGTCGTCGATACGGGGCAGGGACTGAATTCACGAAACAGGTGAAGGGCTCAGGAAACAGGTGGACCGGATGAACAGACGCGCGATCTTGGTCGGGTGTATCATCGGATTGCTGGCGGCCTCCGCTGCGACCGGCGCCACGCATGAGGAGGCGGTGCTCAGAAGCTCCCAGAGCTCCGTGTCAGCCGGCGCATCGTTGGAGCTGATCGGTTCCGACTTCGCGGCCTCCGAGACGTACCAGCTCATGCTCTTGGGTGTTCTGAACGAGTACGATGTGGGCGAGATCGCGGCCGATTCGGCAGGGACGTTCACACACCAGCTCACGGTACCCGCGAATGTGGTGCCCGGGGCTTATCAGGTCGTCGCCGTCGCTTCGGATGGCGATGTCGTGGCCCGATTAGATGTCACGATCCTCGAGGGAAGCGCCGGGGGAATCGCGACCCAGGCGGGTGAGGGCTCGGGCGGAGCGGACCAGGGAGGCGATCCGTCCTCGGCCGCGCGACACGACGACATCCGCATCGAGAGAGACAGAAGCGGCATCGAGTGGGGTGTCATCTGTCTCGTGATCGGCCTGGCCGGTGGTGTGGGGTTCGGCTTGGTACGCAGAGCGGCCGCGTAAGGACCTTGGCTCGGCGCCGGAGGCGAAGCCGGCCGGAGTCGGGCGCGCTCAGCGGGGAGGCGGGCTCATGAAGCGCGATACTGACCTGCGCTCGCACCTGATTCCCCGCACGCGCGCGGGTCGCATCGCGGTCGTCCTGTTTCTGGCGCTGTTCGCGCTCACGCAACCACCGGCCGTTTACCTGTTCGCCAACCGCATGCAGCCGTGGATCCTCGGGCTGCCGTTCCTGTACGCGTATTTGCTCGTCCTCTACCTCCTCCTCATCGCGGTCCTGCTGTGGGCCAAGCGCAGGAACCTGTAGGCGTCTGACGTGGAGGCGTGGGTCGTAGCCACCGGGCTCATCTTCCTCTACCTCCTCGTGACGATCGTCCTCGGGATCGTCGCCAACCGGCGCATGTCGGTGGACCTCGAGGATTTTCTCCTGTACGGACGCAAGGCCGGCTTCGTGGTCCTCTACCTCACGGTGGTGGCCACGTACCACTCCGCGTTCGCGTTTCTCGGATCCGGTGGGTTCTTCTACACGCACGGCATCGGGTTTTGGGACGCGGGCGCGTGGACGATCCTGGTCGGAGCGATCACGTACGTCTTCGGCAGCCGGATCTGGGCGCTCGGGAAGCGGTTCCGTTACGTCACGCCGGCCGACATGCTGGCGGACTTCTACGAGAGCGATGCGGTGCGGGTGGTGACCGCCCTGGTCTCCGTGGTGTTCACGATCCTCTACATCCAGGTCCAGGCGCAGGGGCTCGGGTACATCCTGAGCGTCGCTTCGGGGGATCGGATCTCGTTCGAGCTCGGTACGCTCATCCTGCTCCTGGTCGCGGCGGGCTACCTGATCGCCGGCGGCTTGCGCGCGGTCTACTGGACGGACGTGGTGCAGGGCGTGTGGATGTACGTGGCCGTCTGGGTCGGGGCGCTCGTGCTGGCCTTCAAGCTGTTCGGCGGGCCGCTCCAGCTGTGGCGCCGGGTCGCGGTGGAGCGGCCGGATCTGCTGACGCTCCCGGGACCGGAAGGGCTGTTCACACCGGGGATGTGGTTCGGTCTGGCGATCGTGCTCTCGTTCGGGATCGTGTTTCAGCCCCACATCATGATCCGGTACTACACGGCGGTCTCCGGACGTACGATCAAGTGGCTGGGGGCCACTACGCCGATCTATCTGATGACACTGTACATACCCGCCGCGCTCGTGGGTCTGGGCGGGGCGCTCGTGATGCCCGACATCGAGATCGCGGACCGGATCTTCCCCGAGCTCCTGTTCCAATACGCGCCCGCGTGGCTCACAGGGGCCATCCTCGCGGGGGCCACCGCCGCGGCGATGTCCACGCTCGATTCGATCCTGCATTCGAACATGACCGTGCTCACGCGCGATGTGTACCAGCGCTATATCCGGCCAAACGCGAGTCAGGCGCACTACATCGGAATCGGCCGCCTGATCGTGCTCGGCTTGCTGGTGATCGGGTATGTGCTCTCCGTGAACACGTTTCAGTTCCTGGTGGTCCTCGTGGCGCTCTCGGGGGCGGGGGCGCTCCAGTTGATGCCGGCGATCATGGGCGTCTGCTTTCCGACGCGCCGGCTCCTCACCCGCACCGGTGTGCTGGCCGGGATCGGCGTCGGTTTGCTCACGCTGTACCTCACTCTCGTCGTCTCGCCTCACCCGCTCGGTCTTCACGGTGGAGTCTGGTCGGTGATAGCGAACTTCGCGGTCGCGATCGGCGTCTCCCGGCTGACCGAGCCTCCCAGCCCCGAAACCGTGCGCCGCATCCACGGTGAGATCGAGCGTTTCGTGTACAGTGGGGATCGATCCGATTCAACCGTCGGATCCGACGCTTCGGCGCCTGCCGCGTCGGGAGCGGCCACATGACCGCGGGGAACGTCGTCGTCGGCATCGATACGGGCGGCACATTCACCGATTTCGTCCTCATGGACGGGGACGATCTCCGCATCCACAAGGTGCCCTCCACCCCCGATAACCCGGCGCATGCAGTGCTGCGCGGGCTCGCGGAAGTGCTCGAGCTGGGGGATCCCGATCGGGTCCTCGAGGAAGGAGTCGACGTGCACCGGGTGGTGCACGGCTCGACGGTCGCCACCAACACGCTTCTCGAGCGGAGAGGCGCTCGAGTGGTTCTCATCACGACGGAGGGCTTCGAAGACGTGATCGAGATCGGCCGCCAAACGCGATCGGCCATCTACGATCTGAACGTGGAGAAGGCGCCGCCGCTGGTCCCGACCGAACACCGGCTCGGCGTCCGGGAGCGCATCGGGCCGCATGGGGAGGTCATCCAGCCGCTCGATGATGAGGAAGTCGACCGATTGCTCGGTCTGTTCGCCTCATGTGAGGCGGACTCGGCGGCGATCTGTCTGCTGCACTCCTACGCGGAGCCCTCGCACGAACGTCGACTCGCCGATGCGCTCCGTGCGTGCTTCGATCACCACATCTCGGCGTCACACGAGGTGCTGCCCGAGTTCCGCGAGTTCGAGCGCTGCAGCACGACGGTCGTGAACGCGTACGTGGGTCCCGTCATGTCGGGGTATCTGGCGGAGATCGCCGATGCGCTGGGCTCCGACCACGTTCGGATCATGCAATCGAACGGTGGGGCGCTGTCGCTCGAAGCGGCCGGTCGGATGGCCGTGCAGACGATCCTTTCGGGTCCGGCCGGAGGCGCCGTGGGCGGGTTCGAGATCGGCAGGGGAGCCGGATTCGAGAACGTCATCACGTTCGACATGGGAGGGACATCGACCGATGTGAGCCTGTGCCCCGGAGAGCTGAGCCGTACTCCGGAGGCGGTGATCGGGGAGATCCCGATCCGGGTGCCCGTCGTCGACATCCACACCGTGGGAGCCGGGGGCGGGTCAATCGCGTTCCGCGACCCGGGCGGATCGCTCAAGGTGGGACCGCGCAGCGCCGGAGCGGAGCCCGGACCGATCTGTTACGGCCGAGGCGGAGAGGCGATCACGGTCACGGATGCCAACCTCTTCCTCGGACGCCTGTCCGAGCGGCATTTTCTCGGCGGCCAACAGGCGCTCGACTCCGAGCCGGTCGGGAGCGCGATGGAGAGCCTGGCAGCCGAGCTGGAGCTCTCCGCGGGGGAGCTGGCGGAAGGGGTCATCCGGGTCGCCAACGCGACCATGGAGCGGGCCATTCGCGTCATCTCGCTCGAGCGCGGGTTCGACCCGCGTGACTTCACGCTGGTCTGTTTCGGCGGTGCCGGGGCGATGCACGCCACCGATCTGGCCCAGAGCCTAGGCATCCCGCGGGTCCTGGTCCCGCAGGGAGCAGGAACGCTGTCCGCGCACGGTATGCTACTCGCCGACGTGGTGCGTGACTTCTCGCAGACGCTGCTGCTCCCCTGCGCTGAGCTCGAAGACCGGACGCTCGAAGGGGCGGTCGAAGACCTCGTAGCGCAGGGGCGAGCGGCGCTCGAGGCCGAGGGGTTTTCGGAGAGCCGCATGAGGCTGGAGCGTTCACTGGATGCGCGATATGTGGGCCAGGGATACGAGCTCACGATTCCGTATGGGAGCGTCGGCTCGAGCTCCACCCGGAACACGGAGCTCGAGGCGACCTTTCACGAGCGGCACGAGAGCCGCTACGGATATGCGGATCCGGACCGGGACGTCGAGATCGTGAACGTGCGGCTTCGCGCGGTGGGTGTCACCGCGAAGCCAACCCTGCACGAGAGTGACCTGGCCGGCGAAGATGCCTCGGCGGCTATTCTGGGTGAGCACCGGATGGTTCACGAAGGGGTCGAGCAGGCCGGGGTTCTCGTGGATCGCGCGCGACTCCAACCGGGCAACGCGGTCAGCGGCCCTGCCCTGGTGGTCGAGTACAGCACGACGACGGTGGTCCCGCCCGGGGTGCGGTGCCGGGTGGATCGCTGGGAAAACCTCATCTTGGAGTGGGCGTGAATAGCCCGGAGGGGGCAGTTAGCAGCCTGGACGGGACATGAGCAACGAGGCGGGCATGAGCAACGAGGCGGGCCCAGCGGGCACGGCGGACTGGGATCCGGTCACGCTCGAGGTGTTCCGCAACCTGTTCTACTCGGTGGCCGAGGAGATGGGGGTGACGCTGTGCCGCACCTCGTTCTCCCCCAACATCAAGGAGCGCCGGGATTACTCCTGCGCCGTGTTCGACGGTGTCGGGCGCATGGTAGCACAGGGCGAGCACATGCCCGTGCATCTGGGTTCCATGCCGATGTCCGTGACGGCGGCCATCGAGAGCGTGGACATGGAGCCCGGCGACGTCGTGGCGGTCAACGATCCGTTCCGGGGAGGTACCCACCTGCCCGACATCACCCTGGTCCAACCCGTCTACCTCGAGGGCATCGGGACACCCGCCTTCTTCGTGGCGAACCGCGCGCACCACTCCGATGTCGGGGGCATCACACCGGGGTCGATGCCCCTATCGCGCTCCATCTTCCAGGAGGGCATCAGAATCCCGCCTGTCCGCTTGGTGCGCAGCGGGGAGATGGTAGAGGACGTGATGCAGCTGGTGCTCGCGAACGTCCGCACCCCGGTCGAGCGTGAAGGGGATCTGACGGCGCAGATCGCATCGAATCGGACCGGTGAGCGACGACTGACCGCGATCGCCGCCAAGTACGGGCTCTCCGTGGTCACAGCGTACATGCGTCACCTCCAGTCGTACGCAGAGCGCATGACGCGAGAGGCGATCCGAGCGATCCCCGACGGTGAGTACCGGTTCGAGGATCACATGGACGACGACGGGCAGGGTAATGGCCCCCTGCCGATCGTACTGAGCCTCACTGTCGCGAGAGACCGCGCGCGCATGGACTTCACCGGCACGTGCGATCAGGTGCCCGGAAGCGTGAACGCCAACCACGCTATCACGCTCTCGGCCGTCATGTACTGTTTCCGGGTGATCGTCCCCTTCCCCATCCCTTCCAACTACGGGACGATCCAGCCACTCGAGCTGATCGCGCCCGAGGGGACGCTCGTCAACGCGCAGTTACCCGCCGCCGTCGCGGGCGGCAACGTCGAGACATCGCAGCGGATCGTCGACGTGGTCCTCGGGGCGCTCGCGCAGGCGCTGCCGGGGCGGATCCCCGCCGCGAGCTACGGGACCATGAGCAACCTGACGCTCGGGGGCCCGGACCCGCGAACCGGCCGGGAGTACGCGTACTACGAGACCATCGCCGGCGGGATGGGCGCCCGACCCGAGGCCGATGGACTGGACGCCACGCACTGCCACATGACGAACAGCCTCAACACACCGATCGAGGCGCTCGAGCACGCGTATCCGTTCCGGGTGCGCCGTTACGCGGTGCGGCGCGGGTCGGGCGGGGCCGGCCGCTTCCGCGGCGGTGACGGCATCGAACGCGAGATCGAGGTGCTCACTCCGGCGGAGATCACGATCCTGAGTGATCGCCGCGTCGGCAGCCCCTACGGGCTCGAGGGCGGTGAACCGGGTGAGCCAGGGAGGAACATGCTCATCGACCCGAGCGGTGAGGCCCGCAATCTGGGCGGCAAGGCGAGCGTCACGACCGAGGCCGGATCGATCATCTCCATCCACACTCCCGGAGGTGGCGGATACGGGGCCGAGGCAGGGCCACCGAGCCCCCCGGTGGAGGGATGACCCGCGGCGCGGTTCGGGAGAGGGCGGCACCTACACGCTCGACGGAAACCGCCTGGTCTTCACGCACCTCTTCAACCTATCGGCCGGCGAGGCGATGCCCGGGCTCCTGGAGAGCGCTCTTCGTATGGAGGTCCGCCATGGCGAGGGTCCCGCCGAGCCCACCAGGATCGAGATCGAGGGGGACCGGCTTACCCTTCATTTCCCGAGCGGCAACTCGATGCAGTTCAGACGGAGCTCGGCTTTCGTTGAGCCCTAGGGGTTTCGTCACCCGACCCCAGGCCGGTCCGCAGCCGGGTCGACCGGGGCAAGATGGGGAAAGGGCCGCTCACTTCGAGCGGCCCTCCTGAGTCCCAAACGGCCTGCCTTCGAGACTCTGGAGCGAATTACCTCCCAACCGGTGGCATCGTGGAGGCTGGCACACGGTTGGTCGCGGACCCCGGTCCGTGGATGTCGTCCACGTTGCTGGCCGCCCATGCCCGGTCCTCGTCCGTGTGGCACCCGAGACAGGCGAAGTCCAGCGTTACGTAATGATTGGCGAACCCGCCATCGAACTGCTCCGCATTGACATCGGCATTGATCGACGCCAGGTGGGTGCGGACATCACCAACGAAGGTGCTGAACTTCACCGCGCTCTTCGCCAAGGGCGGCATATGGCAATCCTCGCACGCGAACGCACCCTTCTTCGCCGCCAGCGCGTTGTCCAGGATCGATCGCCGTGCGCTGCTATGGCACTCCTCGCACGCGACCGTGATCCCCAGCGCACCTTCGAGATCATTGTACCGAACGCCGGTATGCGGGTCATGGCACGTCACACACTCGAGTCGCTTGTGGCCGCCCGCGGTCATTTCGTTGAACTGTTCGTGGTGGCGGATGAAGCCTCCACTCGCAGGGATCTGGTCGTTCATCCCGCCCCGATTGTGACACCGGCCGCAGTCCTCGGCCCGCGTGTCGATCGTCATGGAGACACTGGTTGGGTTCTCGACGTGCAGGCTCCCGCGCCCGTGGCACTCCTCGCACCCGATGCCGGGTTCGGCCCACTGGCCGATTAGCCCTGGGAGGTCGTCTTGGTTTCCGTCCGCACGGTACCCGGTGGTGTGGCACCTGCCGCAGTCGTATGGCTTCTGCTCATCCTTGTGGTAGTCGACCCAACCCCCTGTGGCCAGGTTGTATTGGTTCTGGCCGCCGGCCGTGATGATGAAGCCATCGGTGCCGATGAACCTCGCCTTCCACCCGAATCCTCCGATCACATAGGTCACATCGTCCCAGCTGACTCCGGGCGGCGGATTCGGAACATCCGAGAACGGATACGACGGCGGGATTCCGTTCTCGACCTTGTTCAGCTTGTACGGATGACCCGACTTGCTGAGCTCCAGGGAGTGATCGCCGTGACAGAACGCGCACGTGTCGGTACCCACAAAGGACAGTTGCGCGTCGTCAGGAGGCGGCAGGATGCCACCGCTATCGTCATCGCACGCGGCGAGACCAAGCATCAGCGCTGGCAGAGCAAACGTCCACAGCCGGGCCCGTGGCTTCGCGGACATCGGCACACCTCCTTTCGGCTTCCGGTGGGACATGATTGGCGTGGAGAACTTGGATCCGCGGCGTCTGCATCGTGCCAAGCTCATGAGGAACGAGACCCGACAAGAGCCGGGGAAGTACGAAAGTACTCTGGCAATTCGAGTGGTCAGCCGGAATGGGTGGTTTTGGAGGGAGGGTGTATTTTGCTACTACGCCAGCACTTACGGGCCACCGGGCATCGGTGAGACGAATCGCCCCTCGGATTTGTCGGGACGTCATGGCCCACCGAGGGGGGTGTTTCACCCCGGTGGGTCATGTGTCCTCGCTGTGAGGACGTCAGACAACGCCCGGCGCGTGCCCGACGATCCGTTCGTAGATGATGGAGTCCGTGGCTCCCTCGGTAGCGATCACGACGGCGACCGAGCCCGAATCGAGACCAAGGGCTTCTCGCGCTTCCGGATCGGTGGCGGCACATATCAGCGCGGCCGCCGAAGCCGCCCCGGACTCCCCGACCGCGATCGACGGATCGTCATCCCCCACGGCGAGCCGGCGCATGGTCTTGGCGGACGCCTCGTCGGATATGGCTAGGAAGAAATGCGCCCCCGGCCGCAAGATCGACCACGCGAGAGGAGAGGGTTCGCGGCACGCGAGCCCCAGCGTCATGGTGTCCAACGGTCCCTCGAGAATCACCGGGTGGCCGGCGCGTGCGCTCTGGAGCAGGCAATCCGCCTCGACGGACTCCACGATCACCATTGCGGGCCGACGCTCACCGAGCGCCTCCCACAGGTGGGCGGTAACGGCACCGGCAAGCCCACCGACGCCGGCCGGGACGAATACATGCGTCGGAATCGAGTCCTCGGGCAGCTGCTCGAGGACCTCGGCGATCAGCACCGTGCACCCCTGCATCATGTCGCAACCCATCTGCTCGGTCGCGAGGCCCTCGGACTTGTCCGAGATCACGTGCCAACCTTCCGTGGCGGCTGTCTCGCGCGCGAGGCAGAGCGCCTCGTCGTACCCGCCGTCCACGCGTACGACCTCGGCCCCGTAGGAAGCCATCGCCTTCGCCCGGCCCGGGCTAATGCCCCCGGGTACGAAGATCACACACCGGCAACCCAGCAGCTCGGCCGCCCAGGCCAAGGAGCGACCGTGGTTGCCGGTGGAGGCGCAGGTGACCGTGACTCGCGAGAGGAACTCTCGATGGTGGGTCTTGAGCAGCTGTAGCGAGAGTGGGGTCGCGTCGCCCGTCCGCGCGCCTACCTCTCGACCCAGCAGGCGCCCAATGCCATACGGGCCGCCGAGCGCCTTGAAGCTCCCCAAGCCGAATCTCGGCCCTTCATCTTTGTACCACACGCTCCCCAACCCCAACTCGCGCGCGAGGCGCCGGAGGGGGTGCAGGGGCGTCGGCGCGTAGCCGGGCCAGGAACGGATCTCCGCGCGCGCCGCGGAGTGTCGTTCGAGACTCAGGATCTCTCGCTCGGCGTCCCCATACGGGCGGTCTTCGAGGTGCGGATTCGCGAGCAATCGCCAGTGGGCGGACGCCCCGGCGCTTTGGTCAGAAATCATGGGTAAGAAAAAGGGCCGTCCTCGAATCGATCGAAGACGGCCCCGATCGGCTTGATCAGCCGGCGTTCCGTGCTCAGGCCTCGAAGGTCTCCGTGGCCTCCTCCGTGGCCTCCTCCGTGGCCTCGGAGGTCTCCGCGGTGGCGGTCGTCCCCGTGACCTTCACGACGTTGTCTGCGGCTGGGCCCTTTCGGCCTTCGACGATCTCGAACTCGACGCGATCGCCTTCGCTGAGGGTCTTGAAGCCCTCTGCTTGGATCGCCGAGTGGTGGACGAAGACATCCCCCTGGCCATCATCCAGCGCGATGAAGCCATAGCCCTTCTCGTCGCTGAACCACTTCACGGTCCCGGTGCTGGCCATGTGCCTAACTCCCGTTCTCTGGTGGTGTGGTCGGGAGTCCGGGCCCTGCCGTAACTACCGACTACATGCGCTCGCGGTTCTACGCCCCCGCGTTAGGCTCTCGCCCACCGCCCGAGAGCGGTGTGGCGGGCATCGCGACGAGTCCATAGAAACGGGATCGAGGCGTTGCCCAAGCCCCGCATCGGCCCCCGACGGATGCTGGCAAAAGATAATCACGCTAGGCAGTTATGCCAACGACGCATGCTCACGGATGCACGCCCGGCAAGCGCCCGCTGAGCGGCGAACGGGGCGGATCTCGCCATGGACGGTTGCGGCTTTGGTCAGCCCAGCGCGTCGACGCGGGCCAGCAACTTCAGGATCCCCGCCGCAATGACAGCCAGTGCCAATACCCACTGGATCGTCGCGACGGTGGCGGCGGAGCGGCTCGCGGTCAGCCGGTCTTTATAGGCCAAGCAGAGAAAGAGCGCCCCCCAAGCCTACCCGCTCGTGACCACTCCCGCAGCGCCCCGTCATCCAGCTACCCGGCGGCCGAGCGCGCGGCCCACCATTCGCAAGCGCTCGCGCCATGGCAGCCTCAGCAGGTTCGTCTTCACGACACCCTGGGTGAAGAACGTCTTGGCCGAGTAGTCGATCGCCACATCGATGACGCACGGGTCCCCACCCCCCAGGATCTCCGCCGCGCGGTGGAGTACCGGGTCGATGTGTCCGTTCTCGTCCATCGACAGGCATTCGACCCCGACACCGGCGCACAGGGCGGACAGGTCGTAATCGGGCAGGCGGCTGGCAACCTTTCGGTTGAACGCCACGTCCTGGAACTGCGCGATTTGCGCCAGCTCGCGGTCTCGGAGCACGAGTGCCAGCGCGGGCACCTCCTCTGCGCCGGCCGTGAGGAGCTCGAGACCGGTCATGAGGAACGCCCCGTCGCCCGCGAGCGCGATCGCCGGGGTCCCCGGACAAGCCATCCCCGCTCCGATTGCGGCGGGCACCGAGTATCCCATGCAGGAGTAGTCGACCGGTGCGAGGAGCCGGCCGGGGCGGTCGAGGCGCAGAAACTCCACGGCCAGGAAGGTCCCGTTGCCGCTGTCCGCAGTGAAGATCGCCTCGGGACCGAAACGCTGCTGCAACGCCCGTAGCAACAGGTACGGCGACACGCCCGCTTCGGGATCGGCGGAGGCGGCAGCGCCGCGCCACCGGTCTTCCACCTCCTCGTGCCCCCGACGGATCGCGTCGCGTAAGGCGGTGTCCGGACCCTCCGTTTCCAGGTGCGGGAGTAAGGACTTCACGAAGTCCGCAGCCTCGGCCGTCACCGCCACTTCCGCCGGGTAGTTGCGGTTCGGTACCTCCGGGTCGATGTCGATGTGTATGAGGGGAGCTGGCGGGTCGGCACCGTAGCTTCCGGTCGACACCTCTCCAAAACGGCACCCGATCGCCAACGTCGCGTCGCACCCGCAGGCGACCTCCCGTGCAAATTTCGGCGCGGCGTCCCCGAACCCCGGCCACAGAAACAGAGGATGGCTCTCCGGGAATACGCCCTTCCCCTGAAACGTGCTGGCGACGGGAGCCTCGAGGGCTTCGGCGAGACGGACGAGGGCCTCACCGGCGGGCGCCGCACCCAGTCCCACGTAGAGGAGGGGTCGCCTTATCCGGTTCAAGATAGCCGCGGCGGCCTCGACGTCGCCCGCAGCCAGCTCCGGTATCGTTGGCGGGCCCGGGTCGGGGTCCCCCTCCCGAGTCCGGCGGTGCGAGAGCAGGTACAGGTTCGCGGGCACCTCCACCATCACCGGACCCGGTGCTCCGCTTCTGGCGATCCGGCACGCGCGCCGCACGGTCGCATACAACTCCTCGCCCCGCTCGGGTCGCAACTGCGCCTTCGTCACCGGTGCGACCATGGCGAGCTGATCGATGTCGTGCAGCTGGAAGGCGTGCCCCGTATCGCGTCGAATTCCGCACCCCAGGACCAGCATCGCCGCATTGTCCATGTACGCCTCGGCGATCCCCGAGAGCGCATGCGTGAGTCCCGCGCCCGGCACGACGTTCACGCAGGCCAGGTAACCGCAGGAGCGCCACACGGCATCCGCCATGAAGGAGGCGCTCTGCTCATCGGTGACGAGGATCGGCCGCACGCTCCGCGACTCTGCCAGCGCGTCGTAGAGCTCGATGTTGTGCGTGCCGGGAATGCCAAACGTGAACGGAACGCCTTCATCCTCCAGCGCTCTCACGACCGCCCGGCCACCTGTCTCTCTCATGATCGCTCCTTCACGCCGGCTCGTCCGATCGCCAGCCCTCCAACAGGTCGGCCGCGTCCCGCCGTACCCCCTCGACGGCGCGGTCCGCCAGCGCCATCACGGTCAGGTACGGGTTGATCTGGAGCGCATCCGGGAACAGGCTGGAGTCAGCCACGCGTAACCAGGGGATGTCATGCACACACCCCCAACCATCGGTCACGGAATCGACTGCCGTGTGGCCCATCCCGCACCCACCCATCAGGTGGGCGGCCACCACCGAGATCGTTCCGGGCCGGAAGTGGCGCTCGTCGACGCGCTCATCCACGCGGTCCGCCTCGACGGCTTCGATCAGCGGCGGATCCGCGCTCGGTGCGTGCACGCGGACTGCCCCGGCCGCGAAGAAGATCTTCGCCGCAGCCCGGGTCGCTCGCACCAGAGCCGTGATGACCTCGTCCGTATAGCGATAGTGGACGACCGGCTTCCCCTCCCCGTCCACGCTCACACGGTTGCCCGGGATGGCACGGTCACAGGCGAGCACGAGGATCATCTGGAGCCGGGGGAAGGCGCGCATCAGACGACTGTGGTCGGGACCGAATCCGCTCAGATTCTTGGCGGTCACGAACGGGAAGTACATGCACGTCTCGAGCACGTACGCTTCTTCCTCCGCCCGATCCATGAAGTAGCTCTTCGGGTGTCCGACATCGTTGGTGATGTCACGCGGGTGCTCCGCGACCAGGATGTGGGCCGGGTGACAGGTGAATCCCTCACCCAGACGAGGCAGCCGCGCAGGGAGGTCGGACCGGAGGAGCAGCGCGGGGCTGCCGACCGCACCGCCGGCCACCACCACGATCCCGGCCCGCACGCGGTACTCGCCCGGCTCCCACTCGGAGGGCACGCCCTTCTCTCCGGGACCCTTCTCGGTGACCCTGACGCATAGCGCGCGGTCCTCGATCCGGGTCACCTCCGCCCGGGTAACCACCTCGACCCCGTTACGCTCCGCCACGGGGAGCTGGACCTGGTCGGTTCCCTGCTTGGCCTGGTTCGGACACCCCAGATTGCACAGGCTCGAGCCCCGACAGCCCTTGATATTAAGCGGGAACTGTCTCGCCTTGTACCCGGCGGCCCGGCAGCCCTCGACGAACAGGCGGTTGTTGTCGTTGATCGATGCCTCGTCCAGGAAGTGCACGTTGTTCTGGGAGGCGAATCGCTCCGATCGCGTTCGAATGTCGTCGTGGGTCAGCCCAGGGATGTCCCACCCTTCGATGATCCGCTCGGGCGCGATCAGCGACGTCCCGGTGTACACGGCGGTCGATCCTCCGTAGGTCCGACCGAAGGCCAGCGTCATGGTGCCTTCTGCCGTCAGGAAACCGCCGCTATCGGTGTAGAGCGCATCGGCCATCTCGATCTCCTGTCCGGTGAACTCACCGTCCAGGAGCCGGGGCCCCTGCTCGAGAACGAGGATTCGAAGCCCGTCCCGGATCATCGGGCTCAACTCCTTGGCGGCCGTGCCACCACCCGCTCCCGACCCGATGATCGCGATGTCGTAGCGGCGCTCGTTCACCGGACGGCCTCCCACCCCTCCGAACGCGCCCGGTAGCCGAGCGCGGCGTGGATCTCCGGGCGCGCGTAGTAGCCCATGAAGACGAGGCTTCGGATGCCCCAGATCCCGCGGCGGAGGAGAAGCAGGCGAGAGCGTTGCAAAGACTCCATGAGGCTCTGGCGGAGCGTGGGATCGAGGCTCGCGAGTCGCCGACCGTGTCGGATGAGCGCGAGCCAGTCCAGGGCGCGCACCAGGAGCACGACCTGCCGTTGCACCCCCTGCGGCCGAGTCCGCAGCGCGGCCTCTACGATCTCGAACAACCGTGCCCAGCCCCGGTCATCCATCTCGACGGTCTCGGGCACGAACGTCTCTGAAAGCGCGCGAAAAGGGCGTCGAACGGGGGTCAGGAGTCCCATGCGGTATTATAGTTTTGGGAGTACGGGTCGGCGATGCGCGGCCGAAGGAGCCAAACGGCGTATGAATCAGACATCCGATGTGATAATCGTGGGCGGCGGGTTGATGGGGTGTAGCACGGCGTTCCACCTCGCCGGGCGCGGCCTCGACGTGACGGTGCTCGAGAGGGGTAGCGTGGGCCTAGGGGCGACGGGGCGGTCGTCCGCCATCATCCGTCAGCACTATTCCAACCAGCTCACCGCCCGCATGGCGCTCCACAGTCTCCGAGTGTTTGAAGACTTCGAGGAGCGCGTCGGGGGCGAGTGCGGGTTCACGCGAACCGGATTCCTGGTGACCGTCGCGGACCAGGATCGACCTGGCATGGAGGCCAACGTGGCGCTCCAGCGAGGGGTGGGGATCGAGACGCGGCTGTTGTCCCCGGAGGATCTCGCCGAGGTCATGCCCGGACTGGAGACCGCCGATCTCGCGTGCGCCGCGTACGAGCCTGAGAGCGGGTACGCCGACCCGCACATGACGGTGAATGGGTATGCGGACGCCGCCCGCCGCCTGGGAGCTACGATCCTCCCCGGCCGGGAGGTCACGGGGATCCGGTTCGCGGGGGACCTTGTGGCGGGAGTGGACACCGAGGACGGGGGCTTCGATGCGCCTGTCGTGGTGAACTGCGCCGGGCCCTGGGGGGCTGCGGTCGCCGCGATGGCCGGCGTCGAGGCGCCGATCGTGTCCAGCCGCGTCCAGGTGGCCACGTTCCAGCGTCCACCGGACTTCGAGGGACCCCACCCGATCGTGATCGACTTCGTGCACGGCACGTACTTCCGCTCCGAGACCGGCCGCCTGACGCTCGTCGGCTCGGTCGACCCCTCGGAGGCCGACGATGTCGTCGACCCGGACGCGTACGCGGAGCACGCTGAGCCCGAGTTCGTGGCCCAGGTAGGCGAGGCGTTCGTGGGGCGGTACCCCGCTATGGAGGGAGCCCTGAGCACAGGAGGATTCGCGGGTCTGTACGCGGTGACCCCCGATTGGCACCCGATCATCGATGAAGTCCCGGCCGGAAGCGGTTCCTATCTGTGCACCGGCTTCAGCGGCCACGGATTCAAGCTGGCCCCGGCGGTTGGCTTGATGATGGCGGATCTCGTGACGGGCGCCGCGGAGCCGGAGTTCCCGACGGATGTCTTCCGGTGCTCGCGCTTTGACGAAGGCGAGTTGGTGCGCGGTCGGTACGCCTACAGCATCACGGGTTGAGTCACGTCCC
>JBDHAD010000013.1:0-48572 GCA_039588215.1 Gemmatimonadota bacterium | reverse complement strand
GCAACCGGGGACGAGCAGCGCTTCCTGATGCGACTCCTGCTCGGAGAGCTACGGCAGGGCGCGCAGGAGGGCGTGATGCTGGATGCCGTGGCGCGGGCGGCCGACGCCCCCGCGGCCAGGGTGCGACGGGCGGTGATGCTCGCGGGCAAGATCTCCGAGGTCGCGCCGTCCCTTCTCCTCGAGGGGGCTTCGGCGCTGGACCGTTTCTCGATCCGCGTCTTCCGTCCCGTGAAACCGATGCTGGCCGATTCCGCGTCGAGCGTGAGTGACGCGCTGAACCGCTTGGGACAGGCGGCACTCGAATACAAAATCGATGGCGCGCGCGTGCAGGCGCACAAGCGCGGGAAGAAGGTTCGGATCTTCACCCGGCGCTTGAACGATGAGACTGGAGCGCTACCGGAGCTGGTGGAGCTCGTTCGTTCGTTGCCGGTGGACGAGGTGGTTCTGGATGGAGAGGCGGTCGCGCTGCGCGCCGATGGTCGTCCGCATGCCTTCCAGGAAACGATGCGTCGGTTCGGCCGCGTCGCCGATGTGCAGCGTCTGAGCGCATCGCTCCCGCTGACTCCGTTCTTCTTCGATTGCCTGTATCTGAACGGTATGCCGCTGATCGACGCCTCCGCCGCCGAGCGGTGGTCGACCCTGGCCTCCTTTGTGCCAGGACCACACCTGGTCGAGCGCCTCCTCACCGAGGACATGATCGAAGGGGAGCGGTTCTTCGAGCAGTCGCGGGAAGCCGGACACGAGGGCGTGATCGCCAAGGACCCCGAAGCCGGGTACGTGGCCGGGCGCCGGGGGAAGAGCTGGCTCAAGGTCAAGCCCGTGCACACGCTGGATCTGGTCGTGCTCGCCGCCGAGTGGGGACACGGGCGCCGCACCGGCCGCTTGAGCAATCTCCACCTGGGGGCGCGGGACCCGGACACCGCTGACTTCGTCATGGTCGGGAAGACCTTCAAGGGGTTGACGGACGCGCTGCTCGAATGGCAGACGGAGCGACTCCTGGGGCTCGCCGAGGAACACTCGGGACACGTAGTGCGGGTCCGGCCGGAGCTCGTGGTCGAAATCGCGTTCGATGGCGTACAACGAAGTCCGCGCTACCCGGGCGGCGTCGCGCTCCGATTCGCGAGGGTCAAAGGGTATCGCGAGGACAAGGAGGCCGCCGAGGCCGACACGATCGACTCGCTTCGCGACATGCTGGGCTGAGCCCTGCCAACACCGTGCGTTCGTGATCCCCTTGATCGACCCGTAGCCGGACCCCGCCGTGCGCTCGACTCACGGCAGAACGGCGACCGCGCGCGCGACTGCGCGCGTCGTGCACCGCTAGCCCCCGCAGCGTTAGGATGCACATATCCGGGCCCAGTGTCGCATCACGCGCCGGACCCCAGACGAAGGATCATCTTACTCGAGCCTGGACCGGAGGCGACACCTCCGGTCCGCGGCTCACACAGGAGGGAGAAGACCGCCCGATGGCCACGATCCGCGTCTACACGACTCCGACTTGACCCTACTGCCACGACGCCAAGGATTGGCTGAAGGAACGTGGGTGCGAGTTCGAGGAGCTGGACATCACCTCCGACGTAGGACTCCTCCGGGAATGGAGGGCGTTGAGTGGAGGTGCGGGCGTTCCGGTGATCGCGCACGGGAACGACATGATCGTCGGATTCAACCCCGCGCGGCTCGAACAGATGCTCGAAGGTTGCGCGCACGCTAGCGACGTGGACGCGGACGCGCTCGAGAAGGAGCTGACGACCCCCGAGGCCTGAGCCGGCGGCACGCTCGGTCCAGGGCCCCCTGCTAGCGCAAGATCGCTGCGGCTCCTGTCGTCGTGGGCATCTTCTCCGGCGGAAGCGCGAGCGAGCGCCCTCCCTTGAGCAGCACGATCTCGGTGAGCTCGTCGAGGATCTCGACCGCGTCGGCACCGGGATCGTCACCGCCATCATGTCGCACGTGGATACGGCCGGTGGAGCGGTCCACGGTCCCCCAAAGACGCCGTCCGCGCTCGATGAGCAGTAGGCGTACGCGTCCCGCCATGGCCAGGGGACCCATGTTTACCGGGCCCGGCTCCGTCTTGCCCCGCCCGTAGCTGTTCTCCCACAGCTCCAACGCACGGTCGATTTGGGCGTCGCCGGCCCGTAGGGCGATCGGCCAAGCTTCGCGGTGTAGCTGTTCCGCCCCCCAGTCGCGCACGGACGCCTCGATTCCGGCTGGTGCGAGGGACTCCAGCCGACTCGTCGAACGATACAGCGCATGGTGCTCGGCGACCGCGGCCAGGACCACCGGGCCGCTCTCCGGTCCGAGAAACGCGTGCAATGCATCGTCGACCGTCTTGAAGAAACGCCGCAGCTCGGGCTCGCGGTCATCCGCCCCGACGCCGTGCCCGTGAAAGACTCCGGTGCTGCCACCGCCCTGGCCGGCACGTCCCTTTTGAGGTCCGCCCCTGTGCACGACCTCGTAATCGCGCGCGTACTCGTAGCCGAGGGCTTCATCCAGACTCCCTGGAAGCGAGTCCGAGTCCACCAGGTGCAGACCGTTCACGTCTCCGCCCCACAGGCGAACCCGTCCCTGGCTCAGATCCAACGCCCAGTAACGATCCGGGGCCTGGAGGAAGCGGACGAGCGGTCGGGTGTGAAAGCTCTGCCCGACGACGACGAGCTCCGGGAAGTCGGCCGGCAGCCTGTAGCGGCGGTTCAGCAGAGGTGAGCGAAACACGACCAGCCCGCCGTGCGCACCGTTCCAGCGTCCGCGCTCTCGCGCCAGTGGCTCTAGAGGATCGAGCAGGTCGCTCGAGATGCGAGAGCCCTCGACATCCGCTTCCTCGGCGAGGTCGCGGGCGCGCTTGAGGGCCGACTTGAATCGAAGGCGATCGAGGTCGGCGGCCGAACGCCCACGACTGGTGGGCAGGTATATCGAGATGGCTGGGGTGGACGAAGCCTTGATCAGCTCATCGAGGTGAGCACGTCCGAAAAAGTCCAAGGTCACCTCCTTCTCGGCTCGTGGCCTGTCGACGCCCGCGAGCACCCACGTCTACTCACTACTCATTCTATACCCCCTGGCTCCTCGCGCAGCCCCACCTCGACCGCCGGCGGACTTCGGACCTCTCTCAGCTCCTCAGACCGAAGCCGGTGCGGCCTTCGTCAGCAGGCGGCCGACCGCGTCCGCTTCTTTCACGAGCAATTCGATCACGTCGTCCAACGCCAGGATCCCCGCAAGGCGGTCGTGCGCGTTGATGACGACCAGACGTCGAATGCCTCCGCCCGCCATGATGGAGAGCGCGTCAGCGACGGGTGTATCTTCGCCCACGGAACGCACGGGTACCGACATGATGCTGGACACCGGGTTTTCGTTTGGGTCCAATCCGGCGGCCACGCTGCGCGTCACGATATCGCGGTCGGTGAGGATACCGATCGGCCGCTCACCCTGATCGAGGTCGGTCACGACGAGCGTGCCGACGGAGAGCCTCGCCATCCGGCGAGCCGCCTCCCGAATCGACTCGTTCGCCCCCGTCGTCACGACGGACTGACTGCACATCTTACCTACGAGCATCGTCACCTCCGGTCTGTGGCCACCCAAGGGACACTGCCTGTTCCGGACCGGCGCGGCGCGAAGCGCTCCAAACGGTGGTCCCATCGCGGGCTGCGGGTTCCCGAACCGATATCCGAGGGAGCCCCGGCGAGACATTCTGGCCGGGTCCCAGGACGGTCCAAGCGCGCATTGTCCCAACCGGCCGGATCACCGCACTTTAGACTAGTCTCCGACACCGCGCGGGGGATGCGATGGAGCGAGTGGAACCGTGGGAGCCGAGCTCGGAGGATGAGATCCGGCCGGGGGTTCGCGAGCTCGACCACACGGCCGATTTGGGCATCGAGATCGAGGGACCGACGCGAGAAGCCATCTTCCGTCGCGCGGCTCACGGCATGTTCGCGCTCATGTGGGAGGAGGGGGAGGCGGGCCTCGCCCTGGCGGAGAGCGAGTCCTCGGACGCGCGTGCTCGCGAAGAGCACCACATTGCCCTGCGGGCGAGGACGGTGGACACGTTGCTCGCGCGGTGGCTCCAGGAGCTACTTTACCTCTACGACGCGCAGCGGCTCGTTCCGACCCGGTTCGAGTTCGAATCTCTGAGCGACACGCACCTGGTGGCGCGCGTCGAGGTGCACCGATCCGAGGAAGCACCCGCCCGCGAGCTCAAGGGCGTCACGTATCACGATCTCGAAGTTCAGCCTGTCGGAGATGAGTGGCGCGCGCGGGTGATCTTCGACGTTTGACCCGACCGTGAGGACGTTGGAACCGACCGTGAGCCCGGTGCGATGAACAAGGCCAAGGCACCGACTGAAAGACCCGGGCGAGCCGCGCAGCCCCCGGTGGAATTCCGCCAGCTCGATGAGTACCGCTGGCTCATCCCCCGTCAGGGCAGCATGCGGGTCGAGGGGCTCGTATACGCGGACCGGACCCTGATCTCGGACATCCGTGGAGATCAGGCCGTTCGTCAGGTGATCAACGTCGCCTGCCTTCCAGGGATCGTCGGACGATCCATAGGGATGCCGGACATTCATTGGGGCTACGGATTCGCGATCGGTGGTGTGGCCGCCTTCGATCCCGTTGAAGGAGGCGTGATCAGTCCCGGCGGGGTGGGCTATGACATCAACTGCGGGGTTCGTCTCCTCCGCTCCGACATCCACGTCGATGACGTCACGCCGCACCTACCGAGCCTCATGAACCAGATCCAGAGGGACGTTCCGGCGGGCGTGGGGGCGGGTTACGCGCGCTTCAAGCTGAGTGAGGACTCGGTGCGAGCCGTGCTCTCGGAGGGTGCGAGTTGGGCGGTCAACGAAGGGTTCGGGGACGACTCGGATCTGGAGCGTATCGAGAGCGGTGGGGTGCTCGAAGGGGCGGACCCCCACCAGGTCAGCGCGCGGGCGGTGACGCGCGGGCGCCCGCAGCTGGGCACCGTGGGGTCTGGCAACCACTTCATCGAGGTGGGATACGTCGATGAAGTGTACGACCGGACGGCGGCAACACGGCTGGGGCTCGATGTGGGAACGGTCACCGTGTTCATCCACTCGGGATCCCGGGGTCTGGGTCACCAGGTGTGCACGGACTTCCTCGACGTGATGCTGGACGCGAGCCACGCGTACGGGATCGACTTGCCGGACAAACAACTTGCATGCGCCCCGCTCGACTCCCCCGAAGCCGAGCGCTATCTGGGGGCGATGGCCGCGGCGGCCAACTTCGCGTTTGCCAATCGGCAGCTAATGGCACACCGGGTGCGCATGGCATTCGAGCGTGTTCTCGGTAGCTCGTGGGCGGACCTCGGCATGGGTCTCGTGTACGATGTCGCGCACAACAACGCGAAGTGGGAGATGCACGAAGTGGACGGACGCCAGCGGCGGCTGTGCGTGCACCGTAAGGGCGCCACGCGAGCGTACCCCCCGGGTCACCCGGAGCTTCCGGCCGTGTATCAGGATGTCGGTCAGCCCGTCCTGATCCCCGGAGACATGGGGAGGTATTCTTTCGTTCTGGTGGGAACGAAGGCCGCCTATCGGGAGACTTTCGGATCGACGTGCCACGGTGCCGGCAGGCGCATGAGCCGCCGACAGGCGAAGAAGTCGGTTCGCGGACGTGACCTGAGGCGTGAGTTTCGGGACCGGGGGATCGAGGTGCGCGCGGCATCCTTCGCAACGATCGCCGAGGAGGTCCCGGAAGCCTACAAAGACGTGGCGGACGTCGTGAACGTCGTCGATCGTGCCGGCATCGGCGCGAAAGTGGTTCGCCTGCGACCCATCGGGGTCTTGAAGGGGTAAGCGCACCGGCTCGCCTGCTTGAGCCCGGCAACGGGGCACGGACCTGAACGCTACTGGGGGCTACGAATGTTCGAGAAGATCCTCGTCCCGGTGGACCTGTCGGACGGCAACCTCCGGGCGATCGAGACTTCGCGCGATCTGGCGCTCGAGACGGGTGGAGAGGTGACCCTCATCCACGTGATCGAGATGCTCGACCTGCCCTTCGAGGAGCTGGCCGCTTTCTATGACCGGCTGGAGAAGAAGGCGGTCAATGCCATGCGAGAACTCGCCGAGCCCGTCCGTGCTGCCGGTGTACAGGTCCATCACCGAATCGAGTATGGAAAGCGGGCAGAGACGATCGTCGAGTTTGCGGAGGAGAACGACGCGGACCTCATCATCCTCAACTCGCACCGGGTGCAGCTCGACGATCCCGGTGCGGGGTGGGCCACGCTCAGCTACAAGATCGCCATCCTGGCACAATGCCCCGTGCTGCTGGTGAAGGGTACCGCCTAGCTCTATTCCGGGGGCTGCCTCGCCGCCTCTAGACGCCGCCGCTTGAGCTGGAGCACGTCATCTTCGGATAGGTCGACATTTCCGATCAGTGATCGCTCCCAAGACCCGTACATCGGGTTGGGGAGGACAATCCAGCGGGTGCCCCAATACGCGCGATATCGCTGAACCAGGGCGCTTCGCTCCGTCACCGAGGCGCGATCGGCCGCCACGAAATCGTTCAGGTCGTCGCCGACGAGCAGCACGATCCGAAAGCTCTGAGCGACGTGCGCGCGCCGAGTGGATTTGTCGGAGCCCCACTGCGATCGCTCTCCACGCGTGAGAATGACGTCGGTACCCTCTGCGAACGGGAAACCGAGACGCTCCAGATTGGCGCGCGTGGCGTCTTCGAGCGCCGAGTCGCGATTCGTCACGTAGAAGACCGTGACACCGGTGCGAGCCGCCGCGCGCGTGAACTCGAGCGCGCCGGGGACGGCTGGAGCCTGCGCCTCCGCGACCCAGGCGCCCCAGGACACGGGACCGTACAGCGCGCCGTCCTCGATCAATCGCGCCTGGTACGGGGTGTTGTCGAGGACCGTCTCGTCCACGTCCACAATCACGGCCGCAGGGAGTCGCCGGTAATCACCTTCCTGTTCGGTTGCAGCCGTCCAGGAAGAGTCGGCCCACCCCAACTCCAACACCCGGGTAGCCGCCCCATAGATACCGGTCGCCGCGGCCTCGTATTCAGCGGAGCTCTGCACCCACAGCACGGCGCTCAGCGTCGTATCGGGGTTCCTGGCGGCCCCGCACCCGCAGGCAA
This sequence comes from Gemmatimonadota bacterium, assembly GCA_039588215.1. Taxonomy (GTDB): domain Bacteria; phylum Gemmatimonadota; class Gemmatimonadetes; order Palauibacterales; family Palauibacteraceae; genus JBDHAC01. The sequence goes on along the minus strand of JBDHAD010000013.1, from coordinate 41,489 downwards.
ACAGGACGCTGCCGAGGGCGGTGGTACGGGCAGTTCGACGCGAGGGACGCAGTACGATCATGGGCCTGTCGCTGAAGTAGGTGAACCGAGCGCCAACCTGTCGGATTCGCGACCGCCGCGAAAGACAGTCTCGGGGGCACGTTCGGCTCGTCGGCCGCAAGAGGGGATCGGTCGCTCGGACCGGGACGGAATGTCCGGGTGGGTGAGCCCCGGCTGGGGCGCATCGGCGCAGCCGGAGCAGGCCCGACCTACCAGCGCGGCTCCAGACGTCGCAGGTTTGTTCTGGTGTGCAGCGGCGCATCGATTTGATCGGATTGCGTCCGACCACGGGGTACGTGGATTGCCCGGGCAATAAGGGCGACCTGCTACGACAGGCGGCTTGCGCCCTCGCGAGGAGGTGACGGCATGGAGACTTCTCGATCCGCGGTCTGGGTTGACGGGTTGTTCACGGGCGTGCTCGGGTACATGGCCGTCGTGATCTTCGTCGGTCTCGTCGACCTGGCCCTCGGTCGCTCGCTGTTCTACACCCCCGCTACGTTCGGCAGTGGGTTGATCTCGACGGACGCCGACCGCTTCGTGTCCGCCGCACCCGTGCTGGCCTACAACGGTCTGCACCTGCTCGTATTCTTGGCGGTCGGTGTGCTCGTGTCATGGCTGGCATATGAGGTGGAACTGCACCCGGCGGTTTGGTACGTGGCGTTCTTCGCCTGCATAAGCGTCTTCTTCCTCAGCGTGTTCTTCATCACCGCTTTTGGTGATCCCCTCGGCGAGGTGCTTCCGTGGTGGGCTATCCTTGGCGCCAATATCGTCGCCGCAGGGGTAATGGGGACCTACCTTGCGAAGCGCCATCCGCAGCTGTGGCGCAAGATCGAGACGAGCGGCAAGACTCTCTGAGCGCCTCGCCTCTCGCCGGGATGTGCTGGTCGCCAAAGAGCTCCGCGAGCGCGTGACCTCGCGACCCGCCTAGAAGAACGCGGCTACAGCCACGTACGCGGACCCGGGCACGGGCCCGTACTCCGAGCCCCGCAGGCCGCTGGCACCCGTCTCATCGCCAAACCCCAAGAAGATCCCGGCGCGCGCCGTCGCTTCGTCGCTCACGGAGTAGCTGACCCCCGGACCGACGAGTAGGCTGGGGTCGCCCAGGTTGGAAAGGAGCAGAAGATCCGCGGTCCACAGCGCGTCGGGTTGGTAGCTGGCCTGCAGGGCAGCGGTATGGCGTCCCACGACCTGAAGCTCGCCGCGTTCGAAGGGCCCGCTCGTCAGGACCCCCGGAAGCTCCGATGGCGAAGCCGCGCCGAGACCGTCACGCTGGTACTCGGCGGCGAGATACAGGTCCCGCCCGGCGACCGGGAAGCTTCGATCCAGGCCGATCGTGAATCGGAGCACGGTGGACTCATCCTCTCGCCGCACGACCCCCTCGGCGCGCGCCGCGGCGCCCGCGAACGTCGCCGTCAGCCCGAGGGCCGCTGCGCCGCGGTCGTGAAGCAGCCCCGCCCAGGTCGATAGCTCCAACCCGGACACGACTGTGTGGAGCCGGCCCAACGCCGTCATGGTGGTACCCGCGGACGTATCCGTGGGCCGCACGACCAGGTCGACGTCGGAGAAAGGGCCGAGGAACGTGCGTGCGCGAAATGCGTCCACGCCAGCCCGATAGTCTCGGAACGGATCCTCCGGCGTGAACGGTGCGAACGGGTCGGCCGGGGTGAGCAACAGGGTCGTGCCCCAGGAGATCGTCTGACGCCCCAGCGTCAGCTCGATGTCCGAGCCCGGCGTGAAGCTCAGCGCCAACCGATCGACACGGTGGCGCCATTCCACCGAGCCGGACTCGGCCAGAGTGCCCTGCAGGTTTGCCCACTCACCTCCACTCGCCACGCCGAGCGCGCCTCCGACTCCACCCGGATCTGCAGCCGTAGACGCACTCAATACGTGCTCGTACGCCACCTCCAGTCCAAAGGGACCAAAGGTTGGATCGAACATCGCCCGCACGCGCTTGAGGTCGGTCACGTTGGAGGAGGAGAACGGTCCGGAATCGGCCGCCGAAACGACGTGCAGGTAATACCAGTGGAGCTCGGGCGCTTGCCCTTGGAGACACCCGCCCGCCGGGCGAGCCGTGGGCCCGAGCGCGAACTGCGTGGCACCGAACCCGGCGAGGATGGCGACGCGGCGAGCGCGCATCGTTCAGTCGGGGTCGGCCGACCCGGTCGGGGACGCACCGGCTGAGGAGGCTGGTTCAGATGGGCCGGATGAGGACGTCCGGAGCGATAAGGACTCCGATGATCGCGTCTCATCTTCGGCGACGGCCCCGTCCACGAGGCGGATCAGTCGGCGGGCGCGTCTCATGAGCCGCGTATCGTGTGTCGCGAACACGAACGTCGTCCCGTGGTCTCGGTTCAGTTGCGCCATCAAGTCGATCAGCGCTTCGCTGGTGGCCGTATCGAGGTTGGCCGTCGGCTCGTCGGCCAGAACGAGGGCCGGTTCTCCGGCTACGGCACGGGCCACCGCGACGCGCTGCTGCTGCCCGCCCGAGAGCTTGCCGGGGCGCCGGCTCTCCAGACCCGAGATCCCGAGCTCGGCGAACAACGCCTCGACGGTTCGCCGACGCTCGTCCTCCGGCATGCCACGCAGCAAGAGCGTGAACTCGGCGTTCTCGAGCGCCGTAAGGACCGGGAGGAGGTTATAGGCCTGGAAGACGAATCCGACGCGCGCCAGCCGAAGCGTCGCCAGCTGACGCTCCGAGAGCTGTGAGATGTTGCTGCCATCGATCCAGATCCGACCGCGGGTCGGTCGCGTGAGGCCGCCGATCAGGTTGAGCAGCGTCGTCTTCCCGGAGCCCGACGGTCCCGCGAGTACAACGAACTCGCCGGCCCCGATCTCGAGCGACACACCTCGCACCGCTTCGACGGCGATCCCGTCGTGCTCGAATACCTTCCACACCTCGTCGGTGCGGACCGCGGGCGCGTCGCTCATCTCGCTTGCCTCCGCCTCATTCCTCGAACTTCATTGCGTCTGCAATCTCGATCTTCGTCGCTCGATACGCCGGGTACAGCGAGGCGAGCACCCCGACCGCGAACACGAACGTGAAGCTCTGCATGAGCACGCGTGGGGTGAATTGGGGGTAGAAGACGGGTTCGAGCATGACCCCGGCCCCGCGCATCCCATCGCCCATCATGCCCGAGAAATCCAACCCGTCGCGCCAGAACAGCCAGGTCACGGCGAACCCCACGATGATACCGATGGCGCCGCTTACGGCGGACAGCACCAGCCCCTCGACCATGACTTGCGTCCCGGTGTCCCTCGGGGTGAGCCCAAGGGCTCGCACGACGCCGAATTCGCGTGTTCGGTGCAGCACCGACATCAAGATCGTGTTCACGATCGCCAGCGCGACGATGACCAGGGTGACGACGTGAAACACGTAGTCCCCGAAATCATCCACCTTGACCGCAGCCTCGAGCGCGGGCATCGCCTCCTGCCAGGTGAGGACCCGGACTTTGTCCTGGCGGCTTGCCAGGCGCTCGAGGAGCGCGCTCCGCACCCCTCGAACCCGATGGCTGGAGCGTAGCAGCACAGCGACCGACGTTGCCGCCTCCGGTGTCCCGACCCACGCGCGCGCGGTCTCGAGCGGGATCTGTACGAACCGCTCATCCATCTCGGGCAGGCCAGTGCGGAAGATGCCCACGACCCGAACCAACTGGGCGGCGATCTCACCCGAGGCATCCTGGGCGGTCAAGACGAGCCGGGAGCCGAGCTCCAGGTTGAGGCGCTCCGCGAGCTTCACCCCGATGTAGGCGTGTAGTCGATCACCGGCCTCCAGATAGCGGCCCCGCTCGAGTGCGGTGTCGAGCTCCGCGAAACGCCTCTCGACGTCGGGATCCACTCCGTTCACCATCACAGGCACCGCGGCGGCCGCACTGCTCGCAAGCCCCTGCAGCTCTAGACGAACGGCCACTTCGAGCGCGTCCTCCACCACAGCGGGCTCGCGCAACGCGGCCAGAACCGCACCCACCTCCTCCGCGCCCAGACGGTGCTCGATTGTGCGACGGGCATGAAATTGGGGGGCCTGGAGCGCGATGTGCCCGGTGCCGATGCGGACACCAGACTCGATCCAATCCTCGTGGCCGCCCTCGGCGAAGGCTCGGGACATGGCGAGAAGCCCCACGCCGACCACCATCGCCGCGCCAGTGAGTAAGCTGCGCCGAACGTTCTTGCGCAGGTTGCGCACGGCGAGCCGGGCCAGGATCGGGAACCGTGAGCTCATCGTCCTGCCAGCGTGTCGGCCGGGGGAGTCCGCGCCGAGTGAAATGCCGGGTAGACCGCAGCCAGGACGGCGGTGACGAACAGCGCGACGGCGGCCATCCAGAGCATCTCCGGTGGGTATTCCACCCTGAGCACCGGGCGGACGAGTCCGCCGGCCATCGTGTACCCCCCGTACAGCCAGCTCATGTCGGGCGGAGCTTCGTGCCACCAGAACATGAGCGGCGCAGTGATGAGTGCGCCCGCCCCCAGACTTACGACACCCAGCGCGATCGCTTCCGCCAGCACCGATCGGAGGATCAACCCCGGCCCTGCTCCCAGGGCCAGAAGAAGGGCGAACTCACGTCGGCGCTCGTAGGTGCCGGTGAGCATCGTGTTCGCCACCCCGAACACCGCCATCGCGAAGATGATCACCAACAGGATCCATTCCATGGATTCGAACAGGCCCGCGTAAAACACCATCTCGGGTTGTAGCTCCGTCCACGCGGTCGCTTTCGCGCCGACGAGGTCGGCGACGAGCCACGCGTTGACGCGCTCCGCGGCCTCGGGCGCGGCCCACGGATCCTCGACGCGCGCGGCGATCTCGTGGATGCGGTCGGGGGGCAGCGCGATGAGTCGCTGGAGGGCGTCCACCGGTAGGAGCGCCACCGCCCCATCCAGCTCTGTCAGGCCGGTGGAGAACGTACCCGACACGCGAAACAGGTCGTTCCCGAGCGACCCATCCGAGGCCGGCGCCACCAGGACGAGCTCATCCCCCGGCCCGACGTCGAGCTGGATCGCCATTTCGCGCCCGATCAACAGCTGGTTGGATCCCGCCGTTGGCTGCGCTCCCTCGTACAGCGTTCCGAGAAGGGAGGAAACCTCGGGCTCGCGCCGGGGATCGATGCCGATCAGACTGGCCGCGACCGTCGCATCACCGGAGCTGACCAGACCGCCGCCGTAGACGCGGGGGGCGGCCGCCGCGATCGAAGGGTCTCCAGCCACCCGGTCCACGAGGGCAGCCACGTCGGTGCCCTCTTTCCCGCCGAGGGTCTCGTACACGCTCCGCTCGGGCAGGTATTCGGGGCCGTGAATCTGAAGCTGGCCGGACAGGATCCCGGTCCCGTTACCGACCATCTCGGCGACCATCCCGCGGCCGAGCCCGCTCATGACGACTACGGTGCAGTATCCGATTGCCAGACCGCTTGCGGTGAACAGTGTGCGGCGCCGGTTGCGGCCCAGGTTCCGCCAACCGACCCGCCACCAGGGTCGACGGAACAAGCCGGATAGGCCGCGCCCCGGAGCACGCAGGGTCATCGGTCGCGGGACCGCAGCGTGCGCAGCGAGAAGAACGCCGGTTCGAGGTCCACGTCGAACTCCAGCTCGAGGTATTGCACGGCGGTTCTCTCGTTGGGCTTGTCCGCCGGCTCGATCGTCATGAGGGCCGGCACGAGCCGCCCACCCATCGTCCGGTACTCGGACCAGGTGATCGTGCGGATGAGATCGTCTCGCTCGTCGTAGAACCTCGCCCACACGGGCATCAGATCGGCGACGCGGACGAGGTAGACGATCCGGTCCCAGATGACCGCGGCCTCGGCCTTCGGGGTCAGATCGAACTCCCACACCTCGACCCCGTTTCGCACCCCCTCGAACGCGATCTCGATGTCGTAGTCCTCGATCAGTTGATGCTCCTTGACGAGATCGTCATTGGTGAAGTGGGAGCCCATCCACGCGGCCCCCATCAGAGAGGTAGGGACCTTGATCGTACGGTCGACGCGCGGCAGGTAGTTCCAGATCTCGTTCCCTGCCTTGAGCGTCGAGAGACCCGCATCTTTTTGGGGAGAGAGGATGCGTATGAGCGCGTGGTCCGTGCCGAGGGACCAGATCCTCATTTCCAGGCTCCGGGTCCAGTGCTCGGTGACGATCCGCATCGTCACCAGGCCACGGCTGGACTCCCCACGGAGCAACCGGTCGACCCGATCCACGATTTCGGCGGGGGTCTCCTGCGCGTATACCGGAGGAGTCTGATGGAAGTCGAGCTGGGGAGCCGCGACGAGGACCAGTAGCCGGGTGAGCTTGACGCTTCGGAGGAGCCCGCGCGGGCGTCCACCATGTCGGAATTCGCGACCTGCTCGCATCCTCGACCCGCCTCTCTTACGGACCCGGCACCCTTCGCTCGGATCAGTGGACGGGGCTGAGCTCCAAGATCCGAGCTGCGCTTCGGGCGATCGCGCGCTCTTCATCGGTCTCGAACGCGTACACCGGACGGCTACCCTGGGCCGAGATCATTCCTACCGCTCCTGCCTCGTTCCGGTCTCCATCCAACCGCACGTTCCAAGCGGCCAGGCCCTCGGCCACCCGTCGGCGGATCTCGGCGGATCCTGCCCCGATGCCCCCGCCAAACACCAGGGCGCCCCGGCCGTCGAGCACGGTGAAGAACGCCCCTGCGGTCAGGACGATCCGGCGGACGAATATCCGCAATGACAGTGCGGCTCGTTCCTCGCCACCAGCTTCGCGCTTCAGGAGCTCGGGTACGGACTCACACCCCGCCAGACCCAAGAGCCCGGCGCGCCGTGTCAGTCGCTCTTCGATCCACTCGTGTGGGTAGCCCTGCGAGAAGAGGTGGATCAACACGCCTGGGCCGAGCGAACCGCAGCCCCGCGTCGTGACCAGTCCCTCGAGGGGTGAGAACCCGTTCGAGATCTCCACCGAACGACCGTTTTCGACAGCACAAGCCGAGCACACGGCGCCCAACTGAAGGGTCAGGGCGGAGATGTTCTCGCGCGCTTCCCCGGAACACCGGGCGACGGACTCGACCAGCGCTTCATGGGCGATGCCTTGAAAACCGTAACGGTACAACGCCAGCGCGTCCGTCAACTCGCGGGGCAGGGCGTAGTATATGGACTCGAGCGGCCGGCAAGCGTGAAACGCGGTATCGAAAACGGCGACGTGCGGGACCGAGGGGTAGAACCGCCGGGCTATGCCCACTCCGGCCAGCGCGGCGGCATTGAGGAGATGGGCCAGCGGCGCGGTGTTTCTGAGCGCGTCCTCCAACGTCGAATCGAGGACGATCGGCGCCGTGTATCGTGTCCCGCCGTGGACGATGCGGTGGCTCGCCGCATCGACGTCGCTTGGTCCTGCTCCCAGCCGATCGAGAGCCTCGCTCGCAGCCTGATCGGGCTCCCCGGTGCCGATCTCGACGCGATGACGCGCGAGCACATCGAGCCCGTTCGAGTCGATCTCGACGAGCGCCGTCTTCACGCTCGCCGTGCCCACGTTCAGAACCGCAATCCGCACCTGTCCCCCTTCGGGCCTGGTCGGGCCACGAGTCGTCGGGGTCCGTGACCCGCGCTTGGCCGCTCTGCTTCCTTTGGGGTGTGCAGGGTTTGAACCTCGCCGTCCGAGCCGGGGTGCAACGCCTTGATTGCGGCTAGCGGCGCGGACTTGTGGGCCCCCCGACCCGGTTTACACGTGGGATGGGTGGGACATTCTGTCGGGATCGGGGTGGGCGTGGAGGGGCGTTCTGGTCAGTTGGGGGGTGGGCACCACAGCTCACCGAGGACGTCTCCGGAGGCTGGGACCCGACGAGGACCGGAAACGGCTAAAGGTCGGCGGTCAGCCACCCAGGCCGTGTTGGGCGACGGCCTTGACGATGTCCGTGGTGGTCACGACGCCTAGTAGCTCCCCGTCGTCCATGACCAGGATCCGATGCACGCCCGCGCGAAGCATGGATTCGGCCGCCTCCCTGACCGGCGTGGTGGGTGGCAGCGCGCAAAGGCTGCGGGTCATCAACTCCTCCGCAGTGTGCTCCTCGAGCACGTTCCACTCGGGGGCATCGGTCACCTCGAGACGCGCCCTCACATCGGCCCCCGCGTTCACCCACAGGTCGGCGAAGAAAGCTGCAGGCGCGTCTTCGCTCGAGTGCCACTCCTCACCGTTCTCCCACGCCACGCCCGCGCGAGCTTCTTTGCGCGTCGGAACGCCTCGGGACTCCGCGTCGAACCCGAGGAGATCCGTCGCCGACAACACGCCGACGACCAGGTCGCCGGAGACCACGGGAGCACCGCTGATGTGATAGCCGGCAAACAGCTCGGCGACCTCGCGCAGGGTGGTTTGTGGAGTCACCGTCTGGACTTCGAGGGACATGATGTCGTGTAGCGTGACCATGATCGTGCATCCTGATTGGGCCTGTAGGACACCATGGATGCTAACCGCGGCCCCACGCTCCAGCCAGATCCACGAACGGGGAGCCAGCCCCGAGGCCGGCGGACTTCTTCCGCGATCCGCTACGGCTCGATGCGCAGAAGCGTCTGCCCCGATCGCTGCGCGATGCGAAGCGTCGTGTCGCGACCCGTCGAGTCGGTCACCAGGTCGACCGCCTCGATGTCTCCCAGGGTGTGCGTGAGGTGCGGACCCACCCCCTCGAACCCGCCGAGCATGATCTCGATCCGCTCGTCTTTCGGGTCGTACACGACGCCTTGGAGCTGGAAGTCCCGCTCCTGTGAGCGAGTCCCGATCCCGGGGGCATCCACCTCGAGCGAAGTGCGCCGGCCCGCGTTGCGTTGCGTGAACCCATCCAGGGCCCGGGTCCACTCTCGTCTTGGGATCGTCCTCACCATGGTGTAGCGTCCGCCCGTCGCCGCGCTGGTCCATACGAGACTGCTTTTCGGAGCCGCGAACGGCATGCCGTTCGGAGCCTCCTCGATGGCCTCGTGGCCTCGCATGGTAACGAGATCAATATCCGACCAATTGGCTCGGGCGTCGAGTGCGGCAGATGGCTCTGCGCAGGGACGTCGGGTATGGGAGACGGCTTCGGGCTGCGTCGCCCGGTGACGCCGATCCGTCACTCAAGGCGAAATCGGACGGGGCGGCTTCCCGAGTGCGAACCGCCGTCCGCGCCCCCCCGCCCACGATCGGGGCGTTGTGTCCCGCTCGAGGAGGGCGCGGCAGCCGGGACCTCCCTATAATCGGTTTTCACTGCGTTACTTACGATCGTCGTCGCGTGGAGTCACGTCAGGTACGCGAGGTGCGGCGGACAGGAGTATCGGAGCCCGGATTGACCTAGCCTGCTGCGATTCGGGAGCTGGCGGCAGGTAGGGTAGCCGCATCGGAATCGAGAGACCAATGCTCGACATTCGCAAGATCCTGTTCCCGACCGACTTCTCGGAATGCGCACAGGGGGCGATGCCGCACGCCGTTCGCCTCGCCGAGCTGCATGACGCCGATCTCCAACTGCTACACGTCCTCGTCTTGCACGCGACGTCGGCCATGGAAGCGATCGAACCGTTTCCGGGCGAGGAGGACGCGAGGGAGACCCTAGAAGCGGCGGCGCGCGAGCGCGTGGGACCACGGGTCACCCACCATGTCACGCGAGCGATCGCGGCCGCTCCCGCCATACTCGACTACGCGGATGCACAGGCGATCGATCTGATCGTGATCGGGTCGCACGGTCGGCGGGGGATCCGACGCCTTCTGCTGGGCAGCGTCGCCGAAGAGGTTCTGCGAGAGGCTCAGTGCCCCGTACTGATCGTTCGGGAGGAGAAGGAGCCTCACCCCGAGGTCGGCGTGAAACGCATCCTGGTTCCGGTGGATTTCTCCAAACAGACAGGGCTGGCTCTCGGCTACGCTCACGAGTTGGCCGACACGTTCGGCGCATCGCTCGACCTGCTTCACGTCGTCGAGGTGCCCACCTACCCGGACTTCTACGTCCCCTTCTCCGCGGCCCTGGAAACGACCGCTGTTCGACAGGACGCGCGGGACCGGCTCGAGGCTCTCGCCCATTCGCTGCGCCCAGCACACGAAGTGGAGACGCACGTCAAGGTAGGCCGGACCGCGATCGAGGTGACCGACTTCGCGGAGAACGGTGGCCACGACCTGATCGTCCTGCCGAGCCACGGCTACTCCGGACTCGAGCGAGTCCTGCTCGGGAGTGTGGCCGAAGGCGTTCTGCGCCGGACCCCATGTCCGGTGCTGACCGTCAAGCCGTTTGGCAAGGACCTGCGGCCGAGCCCGAGCACCGTCGGCGCCGGGTCGGCGTCGACCTCATAGCGCACTGACAGGTCCACCCCGCGATCGGCCAGGACCCATCCGGTTTGACAGTTCGTTCCACCCTCCCGACGTTCCCCTCACTCCGGGACCCGAGGGCTCGTTACGGCGGAGCCCCGGGTCCGTCTCGAAAATGGCACGCGGCTCGAAGCCAGGGGCCCATGACGTCCAAGACCGACCCCTCAGCGAACGACGTGGACCGCGCGACCGGGCCGGATGTCCCGTTCGATGGAGAGGGATTCCGAGCCCTGTTCGAGGCCGTCCCGGACGCGTGCATGATCGTGGATGAGGTGGGTGGCATCCTCGACCTGAACCGGGAGGTCGAGCGCATGTTCGGCTACGCCCGTGAGGAGCTTGTGGGCAGCTCGGTCGAGATCCTCATCCCCGATGCGATGCGCTCGCAACACCGCGCGCACCGGGATCAATACGCCGAGGCGCCGTCGCGTCGGCCGATGGGGATCGGGATGGAGCTCATCGCGTGCCGAAAGAACGGGAGCCACCTACCGGTCGAGGTCGGGTTGAGCCCACTGCGCACCGCTCGTGGAGTATTCATCGTCGCCACGGTGCACGACATCACATCCCGGAAGCGGCTGCGGGAGTTCGGAGCCGGCGTGCTACAGGGCGCCGAGGAAGAGCGACAGCGCATCGCACGCGACCTGCACGACGACACGGCCCAGCGGCTTGCATCGACCCTGTTGCGGCTCCAGATGGCCCGACGCGCTGCCGGAGAGGATCGTCGCGAGGAGCTGCTGGCGGAGATCCACCGCGAGTTGCACGAAACCTCGGAAGGCGTTCGGAGGATCTTGCGGGGCCTGAGACCGCCCGCCCTCGAGGAGGCCGGTGTCGTGGCCGCGATCCGGACTCACCTCCGAAACGTCTTCGGAGACACGGATATGGAGGTGGATCTCGACGCGGCCGACATCGACGACCTCCTTTCGCTCGAAGCCAAGCTCTCGCTGTACCGAATCGTCCAGGAAGCCGTGACCAACATCGTCCGACATGCGAGCGCGACGACAGTGCGGATCCGACTCTCGGCGTCCGATGACGCCATCCGCGCGACCGTCGAGGACGATGGCCTCGGGTTCTCGGTGGAGGATCACGACGTCCTGGGCGGTGGAGGGCTTGGGCTGCTCGGGATGCAGGAGCGAGCCGCGATTCTCGGCGGGCACGTCCAAATCGAGAGCGCAGCGGGTGCCGGCACCCGCGTGGAGATCGAGTTGCCGCTCTCCCCCTGATCAACTCTTCAGCGACCCGCTGGCAAGCGTCTCGCCGACGACCCCCGGCAAGCCTATCCATGGGGGTGCCCGGTGCACTGGCGCTCCCGCCCTCCATGGGGCATAATGTCCCGTAGGCGCCGCGTCACGTCCCGCCCCAACCCCCGTCGCGACTCGAAACCGGAGCTCAGGACATCGGCGCAAAACTATATGTGGCAGCGCGGTACAGCTTGCGTGGGTCGGCCTGTCCTCCCGGCATGACACCCGCATCATGCTAGGAGCGCGGGCGGGACACGGTTGGGCGCCGGCGCACCGTGCCGCCTCCACCTTGGATAGGGCGTCCGTGCATCGATGACCGTTACTACGACCGAGCCAGAGACGATCCACGTCGCTGCGGAGGCCGACGACGAGACCCAACGGCCCGGCCGCATTCTGATCATCGAAGACGACGCACAGCTGCGCAGTCTGTTAACGGAGCTCCTCGAAGGGGAATCGTACGATACCTCCGCCGTCGAGAGTGGCGAGGAAGGGCTGCAGACGCTGCAACGAGAAGTCTTCGATGTCGTCCTTCTCGACATCAACCTTCCGGGAATGCACGGGATCAACGTCCTGACGGCGGCCCCGAACACCCAGACGGACGCCGAGTTCATCGTCATGACCGCGTTCGCCGAGGTCGAGACCGCGGTCCAGGCGATGAAGCTGGGGGCGTTCGACTACCTGAGGAAGCCGCTCGAGCCCGATGAGCTTCTGCTCGTGATCGACCGAGCTCTCAACCAGACACATCTGCGCCGCGAGGTGGCCAGACTCCGCCGCCAGGTCTCCAAGGGGCCCCGCTCGCGCCTCATCGGGCGCTCGAGAGCGCTGGAGCGCCTGTTCGACCTGATCGAGCGAGTGGCGGCAACGCGGTCCACCGTCCTCGTCACGGGTGAGACAGGGACCGGCAAGGAGCTGGTCGCGCGCGCGATCCATGATCTCTCCCCGCGCGCTCGAAAGCCCTTCGTCCCCGTCAACTGCTCCGCGCTGCCGGAGGGCATCCTCGAGTCGGAGCTCTTCGGTCACCTGAAGGGCAGCTTCACGGGCGCGATCGCGAGCCGGAGAGGGCTGTTCGAGGAGTCGCACGGGGGGACCCTTTTCCTTGACGAGGTCTCCACCATCTCGTCGGCCATCCAAGTGAAGCTCCTGCGGGTGCTCCAGGAACGGCAGATCCAGCGGGTCGGGGGCGGAGGCCAGATCGCGGTGGACTTCCGGTTGATCGGAGCGACCAACATGGACCTGATGCGGGAAGTGGGAGAGGGACGCTTTCGCGAGGATCTGTATTTCCGGTTGAACGTGTTCCCCCTGCATGTCCCACCGCTGCGCGAGCGGAAGGACGACATCCCGCTCCTGGCGAACCACTTCCGATCGCGGTTCGCGAACGAGAACGAAGTCGACCCGCCGGGGATCTCGCCCGAGACCCTGCAGCGGATGATGGAGTACGACTGGCCCGGCAACGTGCGGGAGCTAGAGAACTTCATCGAGCGGGCCATGATCATGTATGCGGGCACCCCCACGATCCGGTTCGACTCACCGCACGTGACGGCTTCGAAACCGGAGCAGAGCCTGCTGGCACGAGCACGAGATGAACGCTGGAGCGTAGAGCGTCTCGAACGGGAGCACATTTTCTCGGTGCTCGAGTCCACCCGCGGGAATCAAACAAGGGCGTCCGAGGTTCTCGGAATCGACCGCCGCACCCTGTACCGCAAGCTGAAGCGATACCGGGCGGAGGTCTGACCCTCCGGCATTGACCACGAGGCCCCGCTAGCCCGACCACGCTCGCGGGGCAGGCACTTCCGGGCGGATCCGTTCGCCCGCCACCTCACCCTCTCGCCAGGTAGCGGGACGCCTTATCCTTATACGTATGGTGCGAACCGGAATCACTCACCTTCTGGCCGTTCTGGCCCCCAGCTCCCCCGCCGACGGCGTGGCCCAGATTCGCGTTCAGGATTGGCTGGATACGGCCTGGCAATTCGCGCGCCCACGGCTGTTGGAGAGCCTCGGGATCATCATGCTGGCGGCGGTGCTCTACCTCGTGTTCGGGCGCTGGGTCCTTCGGTACGCGCGGCGGCTCGCGGAGCGCACGGCGACTAGCCTCGACGATCTGCTCCTGCGGGCCGTGCGCCGAGTGCTTCTCATCTCGGTCGTGTTCTGGGCGTTGTGGAGGCTGTGGTACATCTGGGAGGTCCCGCGCGCGGGGCAAGTCACGATCGCCGTGTGGACCGTCGCCCTGGCGATCCCGATCAGTCGCCTCGTCGGCGACCTCCTGCGCTATTTCGAAGAGAACATCGCGAAGCGCACGGAGACGACGGTCGACGACACCGCGCTCCCGATGATCAACACGATGGCCCGGATCCTGGTGGTCGGTGTCGCCGTGCTCGTCGCGCTCGGCCAGATGGGCATCGACCTCTCCCCGTTCCTGGCCGGAGCGGGTGTGGTCGGGCTGGCCCTCTCCCTGGCTGCGAAGGACACGCTCGCGAATGTAGTGGCCGGTGTGCTCCTGATCCTGGACCGACCGTTTCGCGTCGGAGATCGCATCGAGCTGTGGTCCGCGCCCACTGAGACGGGGACGTGGGGCGACGTGATCGAGGTCGGACTCAGGGCCACCAAGATCCGGAATCCCGACAACATCGTGGTGGTCGTTCCGAACAACCTGATCATGCAGCGGGATATCGTGAACTACACCGCGTCCGGACCTCACATCCGGCTGCGGATCCCGATGGCGGTCGCGTACGATGCGGACGTCGAGCTGGCGAAGCGGCTGATCGTAGAAGCCGCTGCGGATACGGAGGGGGTGAAGGACGACCCCGCCCCAATCGTCATCGTGCGCAGCTTCGGGGCGTCCGAGGTGAACCTACAGCTCCGCGTCTGGATCTCAGACGCGCGCAGCCGCCGCGCGGTGGGGGATGGAGTCACCGAGCGCGTCAAGCACCTGTTCGAAGAGCACGGCGTAGAGATCCCGTACCCCAAGCGAGACCTGTACGTGAAGACCCTCCCGAGCTCCGATTGAGCCAGCTCCTCTCCTCGAGGGACGCCGAGCCGTCGTCGTACGCGTGGCGACCGGATATCTTGCCAACCCGGTCTCACGCGACTCGCACTCGTCGCGGTTCCGTACACGATCGAATCATCAGCCACGACTACCGATATGACGATGCCACATACCGACACGCACAACTCGTTCGATGCACGTGTGACGATCGATGCCGCGGGCACGACGTTCACCCTCTACGATCTCCACGCCGTCGAGCGTAAGACTGGGAGCGAGCTGTCGCGCCTGCCGTACTCCATACGGGTCCTGCTCGAGAATCTCGTCCGCAACGAGGATGGGGAGACGGTCACGGCGGACGACATCGCCTCTCTGGCTACCTGGGAGCCCGAGGGCACCCCGGGCGGGGAGATCGCCTTCAACCCGGCGCGGGTACTGCTGCAGGATTTCACCGGAGTGCCCGCCGTCGTCGACCTCGCGGCGATGCGCGACGCGATGGCGGACCTCGGAGGGGATCCCGCCTCGATCAACCCGCTCATCCCCTGCGAGCTCGTAATCGACCACTCCGTTCAGGTCGATTCATACGGGAGCGCGGCATCGTTTCTCATCAACGCCGAGAAGGAATTCGAGCGTAATCACGAGCGCTACGCGTTCCTGCGCTGGGGCCAGAACGCGTTCGACAACTTCCGCGTCGTGCCCCCGGACACCGGCATCGTCCACCAAATCAACCTGGAATACCTGGCGCGCGTCGTGTTCGACAGGGAGGAGGGCGGTGAGCGGTTGGCGTACCCGGACACGCTGGTCGGTACGGACAGTCACACCACCATGATCAACGGGCTCGGCGTGCTCGGGTGGGGTGTGGGTGGAATCGAGGCGGAGGCCGCGATGCTGGGTCAGCCGCTGAGCATGCTCGTCCCCCGCGTGCTCGGGTTCAGGCTGCACGGCTCGCTCCGCGAGGGGGCCACCGCGACGGACCTCGTGTTACGGGTGACGGAGATACTCCGCGAAGCCGGCGTGGTCGGGAAGTTCGTAGAGTTCCACGGCCCGGGTCTGGCGAGCCTTTCGCTCGCCGATCGCGCGACGCTGGGCAACATGTCCCCGGAGTTCGGATCTACGTGCGCCATCTTCCCGATCGATGACGAGACGCTCGAGTACCTTCGCTTCACGGGGAGGCCGGACGACCAGGTCGCGCTCGTGGAGGCGTACGCGAAGACGCAGGGGCTGTTTCACGACGCCCAGTCGCCGGTCGCCGCCTACAGCGATCACCTGGAGCTGGACTTGAGTACGGTCGAGCCATCGATCGCGGGTCCGAAGCTGCCACAGCAACGGATCCCGCTGTCTCAGAGTAAGCCGCGTTTCTTTGACGCGCTTGCCGCGATCAAGGACGGCGGAGTGTCGCCGCCCGCGCAGGGCGGGCTCTCGCGCTGGGAGGGCGATGGCGGCGACGGGGAGGGCGGGCTTACGGTGGCGGACGCGCCTGCCGGCATCGGGGTTCGACTGGAGACGGCAGAGGGGCAAGTGGAGGAGTGCACCGTGCGAGACGGCTCGGTGGTGATCGCGGCAATCACCAGCTGCACGAACACGTCGAACCCATCCGTGATGATCGGGGCGGGTCTGCTCGCGAAGAAGGCGGTCGAGAAAGGGCTGGCCAGCAGGCCATGGGTCAAGACGAGCCTCGCGCCGGGCTCGATGGTGGTCACCGAGTACCTGAACGAGGCGGGCTTGCTCCCCTATCTCGAGCGACTCGGGTTTCACGTCGTGGGCTTCGGCTGCACGACCTGCATCGGGAACAGCGGCCCGCTGCCCGCGCCGATCTCCGACGCGATCCGCGAGAACGACCTGGTGGCGTGCTCGGTGCTCTCCGGGAATCGCAACTTCGAGGGCCGCATCAACCCGGACTCACGCGCGAACTACCTCGCCTCGCCTCCGCTCGTGGTCGCGTACGCGCTCGCGGGGCGCATGGACATCGACCTGGCCACCGAGCCGTTGGGGACGGGCGACGATGGGGAGGGGGTGTACCTGCGCGACATCTGGCCGGCTCAAAAGGAGATCCGCGCGGCGGTGCGGAGCGCCGTGAAGACGGAGATGTTCCGATCCAAGTACGCGGACGTGTTCAAGGGAGACGAGCGCTGGAACGGGCTCGACGTTCCGACGGGTGACCGCTTCCACTGGGCCCCCGACTCCACCTACGTCCGCCAGCCCACGTTCTTCAACGGGATGAGCCGCGAGGCGGGAGAATCGGGCGACATCCTCGGGGCCCGGTGTCTGGCGCTTCTGGGCGACGCGGTGACCACCGATCACATCTCGCCCGCCGGCGCCATCGCGAGCGACTCACCCGCCGCGAACTACCTGCGCGATCACGGCGTGGCGCTGGCCGATTTCAACTCGTACGGCTCGCGGCGCGGGAACCACGAAGTGATGATGCGGGGGACGTTCGCGAACATCCGCCTGCGGAACCTCATGGTGCCGGGGGTTGAAGGCGGGTATGCCGCATACCAGCCCGACGGCGAGCAGATGACGATCTATGATGCTGCCATGAAGTACGCCGGGGACGAGGTGCCGCTGATCGTCATCGGTGGAGCCCTGTACGGATCCGGGTCGAGCCGCGACTGGGCGGCCAAGGGATCCTATTTGCTCGGGGTGAGGGCGGTGATCGTGAAGAGCTTCGAGCGGATCCACCGGAGTAACCTGATCGGGATGGGGGTGCTTCCGCTCCAGTTCGAGGAAGGGCAGTCCGCGGAAACGCTGCAGCTCGCCGGCACCGAGACCTACGACATCCTGGGAATCGAAGGTGGCCTGGAGCCGAAGTCGCACGTGACGGTGCGTGTAACGGGGTCGGATGGTTCGACGCGGGAATTCGAAGCGCTCGTGCGACTCGATACGGAGCCCGAGGCGGGGTACTACCGCAACGGAGGTATCCTGCAGACCGTGCTACGACAGGAGCTGGCCTAGCCGCCACCGAGCGCGCGTTGCCGGGCGCTGAGCCGGGCGTGCAGGCTGTCGCACACGAGCTCGCACAGATCGAAGATTTTGGGATCCTGAATCCGGTAGTACGCGAACACCCCCTCCTTCCGGCGGCTCACCACCCCCTGTGCGAAGAGGGCGCTCAGGTGTCGCGAGACGTTGGCCTGTCGGCCACCGGTCGCCTCGACCAACGCTCCCACGGTCATCTCGCCATCGCGTAGCTGATTGAGTAGCCGTAGCCGCATCGGCTCGGCCAGCACCTGGAACCGCTCCGCGACGAGCTCCAGCACCTGGTCATCGAACTCACGCGGAGCGGGCCTCCCACCTTCCGTCCTCGCGCCTCGTCTTTCGCTCGTCATTCGCCCTCCATCTCCTGTCCACTCGCTCGGCCAACCCCGTCCTGATTCCGGTTTCGGCATTAGGGGTTGATTGTATGAGCATATAATAATATCATATCGGCATGGTATCAATCCCTCAGAGCACTGCAAGGAGTGCAGGGAAGGTCAACTTGCACAAAGACACGCATAGACCGGGGATCGCCCCGCTGGTGTTGTGGCTCTGGATCGGCGGTGTCGCGTCCGTCGAGGCGCAGGACTCTCCCGGATCTACGAGCCGTGAGGGATCTCGGGCTGTGCAGCCCCTGAGCCTGGCGGAGGCCTTGGAGGGTGCCCTGCGTGCCAACCCGGACTACCGCATTGCGGGGGAACGGCTCGAGATCGCGCGAGCCGAGCAGAGATCGGCCACCAGCCGCTTGGTGCCACGGGTGGACGTGAGCGCGGGCTATCTGCGTTCCGTGGACCCGGTCGTCGCATTCGGCACGAAGCTGAGACAGGGTTCGTTCACCGAGGCTGATTTCGGGCTCGATGCGCTGAATGATCCGGACCCGATCGATGATTGGACGGCTGTGGCGGAGCTCCGCTGGACGGCGGTGGATCCCTCCGCCTGGGCGGCGCGGAGCGCCGCCGCGCACCAATCCACCGCCTCGGCCTGGGAGCTTCGCAGGACGCGAGAGGCGACGATCCTGGGTACGCAGGTCTTGTACTACCGAGCCCTGGCCGCCGACGGAGTGGTCCGCGAGGCCGAAGCCGGCGAGGAGGCAGCGCGAGCGACGCTCGAGCTCTTCGAGCGAAGACGTGACCAAGGTCTCCTGACGGACGCGGATGTGCTGCAGGCCGAGGCGGAGCTGCGCGCCGCGGAGGCGCGCAGCGTCGAGGCGACCCGAAGGCGCGATGAGCAGCGCGCGGCGCTCGGGCTTCACCTGGGCTGGGACCCGGGCGTGCTTCCCGCGCCTTCCGACGCGTTACAGGACGCTGCGGGTCCGGTGTCCGTCGACGAAACGGGCTTCGATGCGGAGGAGAGAGCCGATCTCCGTATGCTCGCGTCACTACGCGATGCGGCCAGCGCGAACGAGCGTCGATCGCGCTTGACCTTCTTCCCGGCCGTGGATGGCTTTGCCCAATACGCCAGCCACGCGGACGCAGCCTTCGACGCGGATGGCAGCGACTGGACCGTCGGGCTGGCATTACGGTGGAATGTGTTCTCCGGCCTCGGTCGTCTCGCCGAGGGGCAGCGAGCCGCAGCGGCTGGTCGAATCGCGGCCACCCGCTACGAGGAGGCGCTGAGGACGGCTCGGAGCGAGTTCGACCGTGCACGGGAGGCCGTGACCGCGACCGATCGGCAAGTCCGCGCCATGCAGGCCGCCGCCGCCGCAGCCGAGGAGGCGAGATCCCTCATGCGACGCAGGTTCGAGGAGGGTCTGGCCACCGCTTCCGATCTGCTCCAGGCAGAAGCACGGGCTGTCTCGATGCGCGAGCGGGCGGTCGAGGCGCTCGCCACACGACAAATCGCTCTCGCCCGCTTCGAGTTCGTGAGCACGGAGTCCGAACCCGGCGGGTCCATAGATACGGAGATGTCGCCATGAAGAACGTCCTTACCTGGCTGATGACCGTAGCCATGCTTTCGACGGCCGCCTGTGATCGCGGGGAGCCGGGCGAGATCACGGATACCGAGTGGCCGCTGGAGCTGACCGTGTCGCGCCCGGCCGCAAGCCCGGAGCTCGCCAGCTTCCCGGCAACCGTCCGATCGACCGCCGAAGCCGAGCTCGCGACCCGGTCGAGCGGGGCGGTCCGGCGTGTGACGGTCGACGTGGGAAGCCGGGTCTCGCGCGGTCAGGTCCTGGTCGTGCTGGATCCGCAGGACGTGGAGGCGCGGATCGCTGCAGCGGCCGCCGCTGAAAAACAGGCGCGGCGCTACCACGAGCGGATTCAGGCGCTCGAGCGCGACGGGGCGGCTACCGGCCAGGAGCTGGACGATGCGCTCGCGCGACTCGAGATGGCCGAGGCCGGCTCGCAGGAAGCGGCCGCCCAGCGCGCGTATGCAGTTCTGACCGCGCCGTTCGCGGGCGTCATCGTGCGTCGCGATGTGGACCCCGGTGATCTGGCGACCCCTGCCCGCCCGATTCTGACCCTCGTGGACCCGGAATCGATCGAGGTCGTATTAGATCTCCCGGGCGCTCACGCGGACAGGATCGCGGCGGGTGACACCGTTTCGGTCGTGAACCCGAGAACGGGGACGCGACACCGTGCGACGATCACGCGGATCTCTCCGGCTCAGGACGCACGAAGCCATCGCGTCCGGCTAGAAGCGCATTTCGCGGACTCCCCCGGCGATCTCATGCCGGGCTCCTTCGTGCGCGTGGAGCTGAGCGGCCAGGGACGGATCGCGACATGGATCCCCGCCGACGCGGTCGTGCGGCGCGGACAGCTGACTGGCGTGTTCGTCCTGCAGGAAGATGTCGTCCGATTGCGGTGGATCCGTCTGGGGTTGCAGCAAGCCGCCGCCGTGGAAGTGCTCGCCGGTCTGGACGGAGACGCCCGCGTCGTGCGAAGCCCGGTCCCTCATCTGACCGATGGTGCCCAGGTGGACCGCGTGAGCGAGACTCCTTTCGAGTGGATCGAGGGAGGGTCGCCGCAGCCGGAGGTCGGATCATGAGATCCGGACTCGCGGGGCGGATCGCCGACGCCTTCATTGGCTCGAAGCTGACCCCGCTCCTCCTGTCGGCGGCGTTGGCGATCGGTCTGTACTCGTCGCTCACGATGCCGAGTGAGGAAGAGCCGCAGATCATCGTGCCGGTAGCCGATGTCTACTTGCCTCTCCCGGGTCATACGCCCGAGGAAGTGGAAAACCGGCTCTTGATCCCGCTGGAAAACGTCCTCTCCGGGATCGAAGGGGTCGAATACGTCTACAGCCACGCCGAGGCAGGATTCGGGCTCGTGACCGTCCGCTACGAGGTTGGGCGGGACATGGAAGAGAGCCTCGTCCAGCTGTATGCCACACTGCTCAAGAACGCCGACAGGATGCCGCCGGGTCTGGCCATGCCTCTGGTGAAAACGGTCACGATCGACGACGTGCCGTTCTTCACCGTGGGTCTTTCGGGCGAAGACCGGGATCCCGACGAGCTACGGGCGCTGGCGGACGAGGTGCGGGTCGAGCTCGAGAGCGTTCCCGACGTGCGGGACGTGACCGTGCTCGGCGGCTCGCCGCGCGAGATACGGGTGGAGCCGCGCCCCGAGCGTCTGGCCGCATACGGCGTCGACGCGGCACGCCTCACTGAACGGTTGCGGGCCGAGAACGTGAGCCTGGACGCCGGCGAGTTCGTGCGGGCGGGCGAGGTCGTTCGGCTCAAGGCCGGATCGTTCTTAACCTCGGCCCGCGACGTGGAAGCGGTGGTGCTGGATGTGCGCGACGGACAGTTGATTCGCGTGGGCGACGTCGCCGAGGTTACGGATGGCCCCGGTGAAGTGGAGACCTACACGTTCCACGGCTCCCCCGGAGAAGCCCTTCAGCCACTGGTCACGCTGGCCGTCTCGAAGCGTGCCGGCGCGGATGCTACGGCTCTCGGGCGGGCGCTCGAGACAAAACTCTCGGCGCTGCATGGCCGGACGATCCCACATGGGGTCAGCGTGGATGTGACCCGTAATTACGGCGAGACCGCGCGCGAGAAGGTCACCACGCTCCAGCTTCACCTGGTGCTCGCTATCCTCGCCGTAGGCGTGGTGGTCGCACTGTCGATGGGGTGGCGCAGCGCCCTGGTGGTGATGACCGCCGTCCCCGTCACCTTCGCGCTCACGCTGTTCGTGTACCGGATCTTCGGGTACACCCTCAACCGCGTGACGCTGTTCGCGCTCATCTTCGTGACCGGGATCGTGATCGACGACTCGATCATCGTCGTGGAGAACATGCACCGGCACTTCACGATGAAGGACCGTCCGCTCCGCGCCGCGGCGCGCGCGGCCGTCGACGAGGTCGGGAATCCCACCATCCTCGCCACGCTGACGGTCATCGCCGCCGTGCTCCCGATGCTGTTCGTGTCGGGCCTCATGGGCCCGTACATGAGCCCCATGCCGATCGGTGCCACCCTCGCCATGAGCTTCTCACTGCTCGTCGCCTTCGTGGGAGCGCCATGGCTGGCGTTCCACCTCCTGCGCCGCGTGCACGAGAAGGAGGGCGGGACGGCCGCGACCCCTGTCGACAGCGTCGAATCGAGCATCGAGGGTGGTCCTGAAGTCGATGCGCGAGCTGACGCGAAGGCCCCCGCGAAGGGGCCTGCCGAGGGTCACACCGAATACGCCCTCGAGCGGACCAAGCTGTACCGATTCTACCGGGCGGTGATGCAGCCGCTCCTGGATCGTCCCCGCCTGTTGTGGAGCCTGATGGGAGCGGTCGTGGTGCTACTGGTCCTTTCGGGCGGCTTGTTCCTCACCCGCGCGGTGCCCGTGAAGATGCTCCCGTTCGATGACAAGAACGAGATCCAGATCATCCTGGATCTCCCCGAAGGGACGCCGCTGGAGCGAACCGCGGCCGTGGCCCTCGATGTGGCGCGGGCGCTGGAGGCAGTACCCGAAGTCGCCGATGTACAGGTGTACGTCGGCACTGCGGCTCCGTTCAACTTCAACGGACTGATTCGTCACTACTACCTGCGCCGTGGTCACAACGTCGCCGACATCCAGGTCAACCTGGTGGACAAGTCGGAGCGGGGCGCGCAGAGTCACGAGGTGGCGCGACGCCTGCGGCCCATCGTGCAGGTCGCCGCTGTCGCGGCGGCACCCGGTGCTCGCGCCAAGGTAGTCGAGGTGCCACCCGGGCCTCCCGTCCTCTCGACGCTCGTCGCCGAAGTGTACGGTCGGGACCGCGTGGCCCAGGAGGACGTGGCTCAGGCGATTCGGGCGCGCTTCGAGGAGCACGAGAGCGTCGTGGATGTCGACTGGTCGTTGGTCGCGCCACAGCGTGAGGTCCGGCTGGCCGTCGACGAAGACCGGGCCGCGTTGAGCGGCGTCCCCAAAGCGGCGGTCGCGCAGGCGCTCCAGATCGCGCTCAGCGGTGAAGTAGCCACCTATCTCTCCGAACCCGCGGCTCGGACCCCCGTCCCGGTTCGGGTCCGTCTTGGCGAGGGCGCGCGTTCGGGGGTCGACCGGCTCGGCGCTCTCCACCTCGTCTCGCTCGGCGGGGATCTGGTGCCGGTGGGTGAGCTGGTCGAGACCGAGGCCGGTACGATTCCGCAGGTGATCGACCGGAAGAACGGGCAACGGGTCGTGTACGTGACCGCGGAAGTGGCCGGGAACGAAGAGAGCCCCGTGTACGCGATCCTAGACCTGCAGGATCGGCTTGCCGAGATCGAATTGCCCACCGGTGCGCACCTGGGACAGCTGTACACGCGCCAACCGGGCCTGGCCGAGCAGCCGGTCATGAAGTGGGACGGAGAGTGGCAGATCACGTACGAGGTGTTTCGTGACTTGGGGATCGCCTTCGCTGGCGCGCTCGTCTTGATCTACGTCCTCATTGTGGGGTGGTTCGGGTCGTTGACCACACCGCTGATCATGATGGCGGCGATCCCGCTGACTCTCGTAGGGATCGCACCGGGTCACTGGCTCTTCGGCGCCTTCTTCACCGCCACATCGATGATCGGGATGATCGCGTTGGCCGGTATCATGGTCCGGAACGGGATCTTGCTGATCGACTATCTGGAAGCCCGCCTCGCCGCCGGCGTTCCCCTCGCGAGCGCGATCATCGAAGCCGGGGCCGTTCGCACCCGCCCCATCGTGCTCACGGCGGGGACCGTCGTCATCGGTGCCGGAGTCATCCTGTTCGATCCGATCTTCGAGGGCTTGGCCGTCGCGCTGATCAGCGGAGCCATCGCGTCCACGATTCTCACCCTGGTCGTCGTGCCGGGTCTCTACTACCTGGTCCGACGCGACAAGACGCACGACAAGAAGAAGGAAGTGCCGGCATGAAGCTCGTGATGCTGATGTACCTGGAAGAGGACGAGGCGTGCGTGAATCGGGTTCTGGCCGACCTGGGCGTGCCCATGGTCAGCCACCTCGGCGTCGAAGGCGGACGGAGCGCCCCGACGGGTCAGACGGGAGGGTGGTACGGAGGGACGGCGCCGTACCAATCCCGCATGACTCTCGCGGTCGTGGACGAGTCGATGGCGGAGCGGCTGCTGGACGCGGTGCGGGGTTGTGAGGGAATCCAGGACCCCCGGCATCCGGTTCGAGCTGTTCAACTGGCGGTGGAGCGAACCGCCGCGTGCGCGTGCGAGACCCACGAGTGGTGATGAACACCGGACGGTTCGTGCAGTCCCAGCGTACCCGTGAAAACCGAGAATCACACGATAACCGAGGAGTGGCAGACCATGATCATGGAGAACAAGATCCGGGCGATTGCGGGGTCGTTCGTCCTCGCCAGCCTGGCCCTGGGTTGGTGGGTGAGTCCCTACTGGTTTCTGTTCACCGCCTTCGTGGGACTGAACCTCCTTCAGTCCGCGTTCACGAAGTGGTGTCTCATGGAAGACATCTTGAGTTGGATCGGGCGGCGACGCTCGTTACCCTCGCCCGGCGCGCCATAATCCTAGCTACGCGGTCTCCCCGGGGGTGGCCGGGCCCGCGTCCCGTTCGAGCCATGGGGGCAGGATCTTCACGAGGCCCCAGAGGATCACGAACGGCAGAACGAGGAGCCCGACCGACATGAGCAGGCCCTCTACGCCGAACAGCTCCAACCGGTAAAGGGTCAACCCTCGCAGGCTCTTGGAGAAGAGCTGACCGCCGATCACCACGTTCCAGCGGATGCTGAAGATCCCGATCAGCACGAAGACGCCGCACACGAGATAGATGAGCCGTCGCAGCTCCGGACTGGTCTTGTCGACCCCTCTCCTCGTCAGGGCGGGCGAGAAGAAGCCCAGCAGGGTCATCGGCAGCAGCGTGCCGAGGACCATCTGGAGCACGATCAGGCTGATGAACAGGCGGCCTCGGACCAGCTGCGAAAGGATCTCGATGGACTCCTCGGACTCGTACAGGCGATGCACGAAATCGAGCGACTCCAGCGAAAAGTCCACCACCATCGCGAAGAAGAGGAAGACGGCGAGCTTGTCGAGACACTCCATGTCCAGAGACTTCCACCGGATCATGCTCGCCAGCATGTAGATGACCAGGACCAACGCGATCCCGGAAACGATGGCCGAGAACAGGAAGACGACCGGCATCAGCACGCTGCTCCACCACGGGTTCGCCTTCACGGATCCGAAGATGAAGCCCACATAACCGTGGAGCAGGAAAGCCGAGGGGATGCCGATGATCGTGATCCACCGCCCGGCCCGGTCGTCGAATCGTAGGGCTCTCTCGGAGAGGTCCGTCGCACCGAGGGTCAGTCCGTAGTGGATCCACTTCTTGACCCCCCGCTCGCTTCGCGCCCACAAGACCAGATCCTTGCGGTACTCGAACCAGATCTCCAGGAGCAGCACCACCGCCAGGTACCACAGGTACACGAATCCGAACATCGCCATGGCGGACTTGGTGTTCGGCGTGAGGAATATCTCAAACGACCGCTCGGGGTGACCGAGGTGCGCCAGGAGCGGTAGAGGAGCGACGAGGAGAAACGCCAGGGCCGTGAGCAGCGCCAGGCGATAGGTCGGTTCAACCTCCTTCACGTTGAACACGCGTTCCAGGGAAGCGAGGATGAACGCCCCCGCCACCAGCCCCGTCACGAAGGGGTAGACCACAACGAGCAGGCCCCAGGGGAGCTCGAACTCGTTCGGGTACATATAGCCTTGCATAGCCTACCTCACCTCGCCGTCCAGATGGGCGTAGTAGACCTTCGGCTTCGTGTTCAGGTGCGGCTTGAGCACCTGTATCTCGTTGAGGCGCATGAACCGGCCGAGAGGCGTGACCCGCTGTCTGACCTCGCCGAAAATTCGGGCTCCGGTCGGGCATACCTCTACACAGGCAGGCTCGAGACCGCGAGCCAGGCGATGGTAGCAGAAGGTGCACTTGGCGGCGACGTGCTTGTCGGGGTGGAGCCAGCGCGCCCCGTACGGGCACGCCTGGATGCAGTAACGGCAACCGATGCAGTAGTCGTCGTCCACGAGCACGACCCCGTCGGGGGTCGTGAAGGTCGCCCCCACCGGGCACACCTGGACGCAGGGCGGGTTATCGCAGTGGTTGCAGAGCTTGGGCACGAAGAACGTGCGCCGGATTCCCCCCTCGCTGACGGGGGCAGGAAAGCCCTCTAACCCGCCGTTCGGGCTGTCGACCGTGACCTCGCCTTCGGTGTCGATGACGTATCGTTCGACCCACGTATTGAAGTAGTGGGGCTCCAGCGGTACGTCGTTTTCGGTCTTGCAGGCCTGCACGCACCGGCCGCAGCCGATGCACTTCGAGATGTCCACCGCCATGCCGTAGTAGTGCTCGGTAGGATCGTATCCCTCCTGCGCCGATTCCTGTGCGTCCAGTTCGGGCAGGCGTACGATGCCGAGCAAAAGCGGGACGCCGAGGCTACACGCCCGGAGGGCCTCGGCGAGGAACTCGCGCCTCGCCAACGCGCCGTCGCCTGCGAGGGACTCCCCGGCTGGGTCGCCGGGTGCGGGGCAGGGGCTCTGCTCCGCCGGATCGCAGGCTCCGACCCTCTCATCCGCGTCCCTCATCATAATTCAATCTCGGGATAGTGGGGGTAGTGGCACTGCCAGCAGAGGTAGTCTTCCCCGTGCGTCGACAGATCCACCCTCGGAATCGTCAAGGGGGTCGGCGCATCTTCCGCGTGACAGATGCCGCAGAAGCTCCGCTCCGTGGGCTTCGTCGGGCGCACGGAGCGCGGCGAGGTCTTGTGCGCGTCATCGGCCGTGTGGCAAGTGATGCAGGGCAGCGGCGAGTGGTGTGACACGCTCTTCTGCCTGGCGATCTGGCCGTGACAGGCGGCACATTCCTCGGGGACGGTAGGAGGCTCCGGCGTGTGGGGGTCGTGGCACGACATGCAGGGGGTCAGCGCGTTGTGCGTCACCGGGTTGATCTGTGGGAACCCGGTCGGGCGCGACGGATCGTACCCGTGGCAGAGTGGACAGAATCCCCGTTCTCTCGGAGCGGGCGGCTTTTCATCGAGCGGAGCCTTCACGTGGTCCGCCGCGGGGCCATGACACACTTCGCACACGACTCCCCGGTGATTGGCGGCGAGACGTCGCTCGGCGATTCCGCGATGGCAGGTCGCGCAGGCCTCGTGACCCGCATACACGATCTCACGGGCGACGATCGCGTCCACCGCCGCGGCGCGGTATGGACCCTCATCACCAAAGGTGTCGGGAACGAGAAGGGTTCGCGCCACCACGAACGCAGCCACGACGAGCGCGAATACCGCTATGAGGCGGACAGCCTGTTGTGGCATGGCACCTCGCTTCCTTTGCACCACCGGCCCTGCCGGCCGGGGAGGGCGTAGCGACAGCAGGCCAGGCGCCGCCGATGGAGCCCGCCCGAACGGGTGGGTTGCGGGCGCGGGAACGACGCCTCCGCCCGACTCAGGCTAACCGCGCCCCTTTCCGCTGTCTTGTCGGAGGAATACCGCGATTGGGTGTAGGGAATCTCCGCTCGATCGCGTCAGGAGCACGGTGGATTGGGCGAGGAAAGCTGTCGGTTACAGGCTCGGAGATGCGAAGCTGGCATGGCTGTTTCGTGCGTGGTGCGGAGGACGAGCCCGGGGGAATCGCCCCATCGGGCTGCGGTGAGTTACGCTATGGTCGTGTAGCGGTCACGCCCATCCGGCGGTGAGGAATCACCCGAGGGGCTCCGACGTCCCCGCCTGCGGCTACTTGCCCTGAATCTGCTCCCGCAGCCAGGCCTGCTCCTCGGAGGAGAGCTCGGACTCGGACGGAGCACCCACGGCGGGTCGTGTCCAGCGGCCGAAGAGGCGAAGCAACAGCAGGCCGCCGCCAAGCAAGGCGAGTGCGGGAAGGACGTACACGAGGAGGCTGACGCCGCGCGCCTCGGGCCTGAGGAGGATGTACTCGCCGTAGCTGCGCACGAAGTACGCCTTCACCTCGTCCGGAGTCTCACCGCCGGCCAGCCGGTCGCGGATCACGCCCTTCATCTCCTGGGCGAGCTGCGAGTTCGATTCCAAGACCGACTGCCCCCGGCACACGAGACAACGCAGCTCGGCCGCGACTTGCGCCGTGAGGTTGTCCAGCTCGGCTGGCGGCAGCGCGGATCCCTCCTGGGCAAGCGCCGTCCCACCGCCACTCATCAGCGCAGCCAACAAGGCCAGGATCGCGACCCGAGCTCGCACGGTCATCGCTCCCACTATTCCGATGTGTCGTCCTGCCGCTCAGGCACCGTTTCGAGCGGCTCGGATTCGGAGGCGGACTCCAGCCCCCGTGCCGATCGCTCCAGGAGCAGCGAGTCGACGGTCTGGGTGATCATGGCCCAGTTGACCGGCCCGACGTTCTTGTTGGCGATGTGACCGTCGGCGTCGATGAAGAAGGTCTCAGGCACGCCGTACACCCCGTAGTCGATGGCTGTCCGAGAGCTCGAGTCCATGACGCTGGGCCAGTGTCCCCCGAACTCTTGCATGAACCGGATGCCGTTCGGCTCGGTGTCCTGGTACAGGACGCCGAGCAGGACCACGTCGTCGGTGGAGTAGGTCTGTGAGGTCTGCACCAGCGCGGGGTGCTCCGCGCGGCATGGAATGCACCAGGAAGCCCAGAAGTTCAGGATCACCACCCGCCCGCGCAGATCCTCGAGCGCGAGCATGTCGGTGGGTTCGGTGGAACCGCCCTCGGATACGAGCTGCGTCTGGTCGAGCCCATCCTCGGACCCGATCTCATCCGTCGCCTCGTCCGATGCGACGCGCGCCCCGGGCGACGCCATCAGCTCGAGCTCGAAACCCGGGGCCTCCCGGCCGATGAGGGCCGAAGGGAGGTTCTGTGGGTTTCGTGTCAGCCCGAAGGCCAGCAGGAGAAGCGCCGGAACGGCCGCTGCCGGAATCGCCCACGCCGCGAGCTTCCTGTTCATGATTCTCCGACCTCCGCGGTCATCTCGACACCTTCGGTCGCGACGGCCTCGAGCTCGACCGCGCCCACGGGCGCCGCCGGCGCGCCACCGAGTGCGGTGACCAGAAGTGACTCGCCCGAGGTTTGAACGGCCGTGCGTCGGCGCGGCCATACCGCGATGACTGCCCCCAGACCCATGATTGCGCCGCCGATCCAGAGCCAGGCGACGGCGGGATTGACGATCACGCGGACGGTCGCGTGGTTCTCGGCCGAGTCGAACGCCATCAACGTCAGATAAAGGTCCTTCGTGAGCGAGCTCGCGACCGCCGGCGAGGCGATCGGTTGCTGAGAGCTCCGATAGAAGTTGAGCCGGGGCTGCTCTTCGCCCATCTGCCGACCGTTCCGGTACGTGAGGAACGTGGCCCCCACGACGTATCGCTGCGATTCCTCGCGCCCGAACAGCTCCGCGAACTCGATCTCGTACTCCTCGATCTGGAGCCGCTCGCCCGGCCGGAGCGTCGCTTCGCGCTCGGTCTTCCAGGTGCCCGAGATGGATAGCGCGAGCGCGATCAGGACCACGCCGGTGTGCACCACGTACCCGCCGTAACGGCGTCCGTTGCGCGCGAACAGGTCGAAGAACGCCACCACGTGCGAGCGTCCGGAGATCCTATGGCGCGCGACCAGCCCGCGACGGAATTCCTCGACGATGGTCGTGGCCACGAAGCCCGCCAACGCCAACGTGATGAGCGGGTAAGGCTTCCGAACGCCGAGGGCCAACGCCACCAGCGGGGCCACGATGCCGATGATGATCGGCCAGCGGAACACGCGCTTCAGCCGCTCGACCGTCGTGCGCCGCCAGGGGAGTACGGCCCCGACTCCCATCAGGAACAGGAGTGCGAGCCCGATGGGGCTGGCCACCATGTCGAAGTAGGGCGGCCCGACGCTGATCCTCTGATCCCGAACGGCCTCCACGATGAGCGGAAACATCGTCCCCAGCAGCACCGTGAACGTGAAAGCCACGAACAGGAGGTTGTTGAGGATGAACGCCGACTCGCGCGACACCACCCCGTCGAGCTGTCCGGGCGCGTGCAGCCGGTCGCTGCGCCACGCGATCAAACCGAGCGACACGATCGCGGTCAGGGCGATGAACCCCAGGAACAGGGGCCCGATCAGTCCCTCGGTGAACGCGTGCACCGACTCGAGGATCCCCGAGCGCGTGAGGAACGTCCCCAGCAGCGTCAACAGGAACGTCGAGATAATCAGGGTCAGGTTCCACGTCTTCAGCATCCCGCGGCGCTCCTGCACCATCGCCGAGTGCAGAAAGGCGGTCGCGGTCAGCCACGGCAGGAAGGACGCGTTCTCCACCGGGTCCCAGGCCCAGTAGCCGCCCCAGCCCAGCACCTCGTACGACCACCAGCCACCCCCGATGATCCCCATGGTGAGAAACGCCCACCCCGCGATCGTCCAACGCCTCGCGTCCCGGAGCCACTTGGACTCGAGGTTCCCGCTCAGGAGCGCGGCGATCGCGAATGCGAACGGGACCGTGAGACCCACGAAGCCGAGGTACAGCATCGGCGGGTGGATCCCCATCAGCGGGTGGTTCTGCAGCAGCGGGTTCGGCCCAGGGCCGTTCAGGGGCGCAGGGTCCACGAGCCCGAACGGATTCGCCGGCCCCATCAGCAGCCCGAAGAAGAACAGTCCCACCGTGCCGAACACGGCCGAGAAGAGCGGAGTCTGCGGGTCGCCGGCCGTTCTGCGCCGGACGAACGCGACCAGCGCCCCATACCCCGCCAGGATCCAGCCCCAAAACAGGATGGAGCCGTCGAGGCTGCTCCACAGGGAAATGGCCGTGTAATAGGTGGGCGTCTCGCGGCTCCCGACCCGCGCGACATAGTCGACGCTGAAGTCGTGTGTGAGGAGCGCCAGCTCCATGGTCCCGATGGCCACCGTCATCGCCGCGAAGCAGAAATAACTCGCTCGGCGGGCGATATCCGCTGCGGCCTGGCCGCTCGTGCCCGCCGCCAGCCCACCCTTTGCGAAGCCGGCCCGATAGCCGGCCACCGCCATGATCAAGGCCGCCAGCAGCGACGCGATGATCGATGCGTATCCGATCGTGCTCAACACTGGACCCTCACCGGTAGGGAGCGATCGCCCGATTCATGGGCGCTTTGCGCTCGGAGGCCTTTGCTCTCGGAGGCCTTTGCGCTCGGATGCCGTTGGGCTCGGAGGCCTTCGCGCTCGGAGGCCTTCGCGCTCTGAGACCAAGGAGGAGAACCCGGGAAGGCTCACCCTCCCGAGCCATCCTCGATCAGCGAACGCACGGCCTCGTGCGGGTCCTCGCCCTCCGCGGGAGGCTCGTATTCGTTGGAGTGCTTCACCATGAGGTTGGTGGAGTGAAATACGCCGTCCTCGCCATACCGTCCCTCGAGAATCACGCCGATTCCAGGCGCGAACATCTGAGGTGGCGCGCCCTCGTTCTCCACATCGACGTCGGTTTCGCCGTCGGTAACCACGAAGCGCAGCTCGTGCGTGTCCGCATTCCACACGACGCTCTCCGGTTTGACCTGGCCGCCGAGGCGAATGGGCGCGTCGACCACCGAAGCCCCGCGCGCCTGGAGCTCGCTGGGGGTGAGGAAGAAGACCATGTTCTCGCTCAGGCCCCCGGCGACGAGCAGCGCGATCGCGCCCGCGATGGCGCCCAAGCCCGCCAGCATCCAGATCTTTTTCGATTTCAAATCGTCAGCCTCCCGAAGCCTCTATCTTCGAATTGACAATCTCGTGTTTTCGAACCAATCGAATATGAATAGCGGTCCGACCTCACCATAGCTATCTGGAGATCCGCCGCCGCGTCGAGTCAAACTCCCGGGCCCGGCCGGTGTTCCGTCCTGAACACTGTCGTCTCCGCGTCGCGGCTTCCACCGTGCACGCGGCCAAGCGCTACCCGCCCGCCCGCGCCTGGCGGACGATGGTTCCACCTCGGCGTCTGCGGGGCAGGGCCCGTGCCCACCCTGGGCCGTATCTCCATCTTCTTTATAAATTTAAGGTTACGGTGCTTGGGGGAGCACGCGAGCGTGGAGCACCGTCCCAAAATGTCCCATCAGCCGGAGATCCTCCCCATACCTGCGCCCCCGCGATGATTCTGGCGCCGGGGTTGGGTTCACGAGGCCTGCGGGCGCTTGAGAACCCGGGTCACCGACACGCAACCCTGCTTGAGTACAGACGACGAATCGCACCTCGAAGGTGCGAGGGACGATCTGGTCCCAGGGGCGGGCGGCTCGGCCCCTCCGGGTCCAGGCTCGCGGTCAACACGCACAATAACGGTCTTCTGGACCTTGCGAGGGTTCATTTGTGCTTGTATCGTCATGTTATGCAATGAGTTACGCGTGACGATAGGGATATTGTGTCGCCATCCAGGCCTCGTCCAGCCTTCGTTCACGCGTTGTCCGCGAGCCGCCCAGTTCCCTCGCATCAGAGGCGCCGAGGGCGGTGGGCGAGCCGCCAGGACGGAGAACCCCAAGGGTCCCAGACGACGGGGCATTCTGGTGAGCATATAGTCGCAGACTGTCCCAGCCATCGAGAGGGAGGCGGCTGGTCCAGAATAGGTAAAGCCGCGTCTTATCAAGGGATTCGGGCGCACCAGGGCTCGGTGCGGGTCTTGCACGTCGCGCGTGCGTAGGATTGTATCGGGCGGACAGGCCCGGGGGCGAACGGGCGATCGATCCGCGGAGAATTCGATAGCTGTCGAACTGATAGGTGGTCAGCATGAGAGACTCGCGTAAGCATACGTCGCTCGCGTGGGGCGGTCTCGTACTCCTCGCCGGCTTCTTGGGAGCTGGTTGTACCGATGAGGAAACCGTGTTCGTGGAACGGCCCTTCTTCGATGACCCGCCTGCCAACGCGGCCGGCTTCCTCGGCTACGATGAGCAGCTCGAGAAGCTCACCGTGTGCGGAAATTGCCACGTCGGCCAGCAGGGCGGCTGGGAGGTCACCAACCACGCAGTCGTGGGGTGGAGCTCGCTGGAGGATAGCGGTCATTCACAGGAGTTCTGTGAGGTCTGTCACAGCACGGGCCCGAACGGGAACCCGGCGGACGAGGGCGGCTGGGTGAGCACGGCGGACGAGCGGTATTACGACGTCCAGTGCGAGGCCTGCCACGGCCCGGGCGAGACGCACGCGCGCAACCCGGATGCCGCCGGCAAGCCGAACGCACAGCTGGCGGTGGCGCTCGATACCGGAACGGGGTGCGGGGAGTGCCATGAAGGCACGCACCACGGTTTCGTGGACGAGTGGCTCGAATCGCCGCACGCGCACATCGTCGGATTCGCGGCGGCCCGGGCCGGGTGTGAGAACTGCCACAAGGGTCAGGCGAGCCTCGTGGCGTGGGGCGAGAACGCAGACTATGTGGAGAAGGACGGCGACGCGCTCCCGGTCGTGTGCGGCGTGTGCCACGATCCGCACGACAAGACGAACGAGCACAGCCTCAGGTGGCCGGTCGAGACGAACGTGATCGAGAACCACCTGTGCACCCAATGTCACAACCGTCGGACCGTGCCCGATCCGGGCTCCTCGCACGGGTTGCACCCGCACTCGCCCGAGTCGGCGCTGCTGGTGGGTGAGGCGGGCTGGTTCCCGCCGGGCGCGAACATCGACCGGGGTCAGATCATCGCCACGCACGGGAGCGAGGGGAACCCGCGCCTGTGCGCGACCTGTCACCTGCCTTCGTACACCGTGACGGACGCGGGCGGGGACTTCGTGTTCAACGTGACGGGGCACCTGTTCCGGCCGAACCCGTGCGTGGATGCGGAGGGGGTTCCCGAAGGCTTCGAGGTCCAGTGCGGGCTCAGCGAACAGGAGCGCTCGTACGCTTCCTGCACCGGCGCCGGTTGCCACTTCAGCGAGCAGCAGGCCGCCTCGGCGCTGATCACGAAGTCGGCCACGATCCAGTTCCTGGCGGATGAGCTGCACCACCAACTCACGATCGTGGATCCGAACGGCGAGGACGCGGGCGGCGAGATCGATGCGACGAATCCGACCTTCACCGTGGCGGAGGGTGCCTTGTTCAACCACTCGCTGGCCGAGTTCGGGAGCGAGGAGTTCGGGACGTTCAGCACGGTGGGCTCGTCCGCGCACAACCCGTTCCTGACCGAGGCGCTCCTGATCGCCAGCATCCAGGCGGTGCAGGCCGAGTACGGCGTATCGCCAAACGTCGTCCGTGATTGGGATACCGAGCTTCAGAAGGTGCTGAGCCAGGTGCCGCGGTAACGAAACTCGGGTTTGACGGCTATCCTGCGGGCCGAGGGGCGACCCTCGGCCCGTTCACACGAGGGCTGCAACCGCCTTCGTGACGTGACGCAAGCGCACGGCGCGAAGTCTAAGGCACGGGCACACCCCGCTCGAAAGTCGAGCGGGAGCAAGGACTCTGGATAGGGAGCGAATCAACATGACCCGAATCGGCCCGATTGCGGCGTTAGTCGCCTTGTTCGCTGGGCTAGCCACCGCGACGGCCATCGCTCAGGAGGCGGAGGCTCCCGCCAAGCCGCCTGTCGTGCAGCACGACCTGGAGGGCCGCAGCGCCTGCCTGGCCTGCCACGGCGGGGCGATGGAGGCGATCCCGAGCGTACCGGACACGCACACCAGCCGCACGGATGAGACCTGCCTGTGGTGCCATGCGGCTGACGCGACGATGCAGACGACAGCGCCGAAGGCGATCCCACACGACCTCGAGGGACGCAGCGCGTGTACGATGTGCCATGCGGCCGGCGCGATGGAGGCGATTCCCGACGTGCCATCGTCACACGAAGGGATGGCGGATCAGTTCTGTACCCTGTGCCACCAAACGGCAAGTTAGCGAACCCACGTAGCCCCAGGGGTGCCTGTGCGGATCCGGGGACAGAATCCAGGGACAAACGGACAAGGCGGGTCCCACGAGACTGGTTTTCGAGAGATGGTCCTGTAGCATAGGAGTTTACGAAAGAACGGTATCGGACTATATCATCACCTCGAGCTGAATGTGAGGACGGGTGGGACGGGTTTGAGCCGTCCAGCCCCCGGAGGACGACTTGGGACGGTCTGGCACGTGCGGTGTCGCAGGATGTCCCGATCGCGGGGGGTAACGCCGACGGCTGAGGTCGGGCAAACCCCGCGCCTTACGTAGGGATGAAGGCTTGCCGTGGCGTCGGTTTGGGATTTGCACGTCGCGCGCTAGGACGTAGTGGCGTGTGACGGCCCGGCCACTCGGGCGAGGAGCCGGAGTTGTCCCTAACTGCCGACGGCAGGTCGGACAGATCCACAGCCCAGCGAGGTGATCGACATGAGACACTCCTTTGTAGGCATGCCGCTTTCTTCGGTCGGCCTGGTCCTGCTCGTCGGAATGATCGGTGCCGCTTGTACCGACGAGGAGACCGTGTTCGTGGAGCGGCCCTTCTTCGATGACCCCCCGGCCAACGCCGCCGGCTTCCTGGGCTACGACGAGATCGACCAGAGTCTCACCATCTGCGGGAACTGTCACGTCGGAAAGCAAGGCGACTGGGAGTTCACCAAGCACGCCGACGCGTGGAACACCCTGCAAGAGAGCGGCAGCGCCCAGGAGTTCTGCGAGAATTGCCACACCGTCGGCCCCAACGGCAACGCGACCGATGATGGTGGCTGGGCCAGCACGGCCGATGAGCGGTACTACGATGTGCAGTGCGAGAGCTGCCACGGGCCGGGCGAGACTCACGTGAGCAATCCGGACGCCTCCGCCAAACCCCTGGCCTCGATCGCCGTCGGCTTGGGTCTGTCGAACGGGTGCGTGGAGTGCCATTCGGGTTCCCACCACCCGTTCGTCGACGAATGGGAGCAGTCACGGCATGGGGCCGCAGCCAATGTGGGCGTCCGGTCGCGAGAGTCTTGCCAGCCATGTCACGAGGGCCGGACGGCGCTCAAGGTCTTCGGCGAAGACGCCGTCTATTTGGAAGAGAACAGTGGCGAGGAGCTCGGGATCGTATGCGCGGTCTGTCACGATCCGCACGGCGGCCCCAACGAGCATCAGCTCCGCTTCCCGGTCAACGTGCGCAACGTCGACGAGCACTTGTGCATGAAGTGCCACCAGAGGCGGGCGGTGCCCAGCCCGACCTCGTCACGCGGGCCGCACTCGCCGCAGGGGCCGCTCCTTCTCGGACAGGACGTCGGGTGGATTCCGCCGAACTTTGCGCACGATCCAGGTAGCATCGTGGGCACACACGGTACGGAAGCGAACCCGAACCTGTGCGCGACCTGCCACGTGTTCGGCCGGGAAGTCACCGATCCTCTCTCGGGCGATTTCGTCTTCAGCGCGACGGGGCACAACTTCAAACCGATTCCTTGTCTTGACGCGCAGGGTGTTCCGACCGCGTCAGAGGACTGTGACGTGAGCGAACGGTCGTTCCTCTCGTGCACGGCCAGTGGGTGTCACGGGACCGAGACGGCAGCCCGTTCTGCCTTCGTTGTCGCCAAAGACAGGATCGCGTTGCGCGTAGCGGAGCTCGACGCCCTTCTCGCCCTCGTTCCGGCCAGCGAGTTCGACACCGGTGACAACGTGCTAACCGTCGCCGAGGGAGCGAAGTTCAACTCCGGGCTCGGAGCGATCAGGAGCTCGTCGACGCACAACCCCTTCCTCACCGAGGCGTTGCTCATCGGGAGCATCCAGGCGGTCGAGGACGAGTATGGCGTGTCGACGAGCGTCGTGCGTGACTGGGATGCCGAGCTTCAAGCAGTGTTGGACCGGGTTCCGAGGTGACGATCGACGAGTGAAGCGAGTCTTGTAAGCGGGCCGAGGGAGTTCCTCGGCCCGCCCCATTTGAGGAAGCAGTCTGGCGGTCACCAAACGTACCGTGTACGTAAGGTGTACACGTGTGCGCACGGGAAAGGAAGTGAAACGACATGACTCGCATGGGCCCGATCGCTGCGCTGGCAGCTCTCCTGGCCGGACCGGCCGTCGGTTCTGCCGTCGCCCAGGAGCCGGCGGCGAAACCCCCGGTCGTCCAGCACGACCTGGAAGGACGCAGCGCGTGCCTGGCGTGTCACGGCGGCGTGATGGAGGCGATTCCTGCCGTTCCGGAGAGCCACACCAGCCGTCCCAACGAGACCTGCCTCTGGTGCCACGCGGCGGACGCGCAGATCCAAACGGCCGACCCGAAGATCATCCCGCACGATCTCGAGGGTCGGAGCGCGTGTTTGATGTGCCATGCGGCGGGCGTCATGGAGGCCATCCCGGACGTTCCGGCGACGCACGAGGGCAGGGCGGACCAGTTCTGCACGCTGTGCCACCAAACGGCGGGCGGCTAGGAGCGAATCGCGCGAAGCATACGCGCTCCACATAGATAGCGCTGGGCGGCCGGCACGTGATCGTGTTCGCCGGAGGGCCCGCCCAGGCTCGGGAGACGGGCCCTGATGGACAAGGAGGCGGCAGGAAAGAAACCGCGGGTTGATCTGAACGGTCTGCTTCTGGCGGCCGTTATCCTCCTCATGCTCACCGGTGCCGCCCTGACGGTGGCCTTCTACGTCCTGCCCGGCGAGCATCTCGAAGTCCCCGAAACACAGCCGGCGATTCGCATCGAGAGCGAAGCGCACTTCACCGTGGGGTCGAGTCGCGTCCAGAATTGGGGCGAAGCGGTCATCCTCGTCGTGCGTCGTGAGGCGGGCGAGTACCACGCCCTGCAAGGGATCTCACCGGCCGATGGCTGCATCCTGCGCTGGGATGACGAATCCTTGCGGGTCGTCTCGCCGTGCACGCATGCCGTGTACGATCTGCGGGGGAACGTGGTGCGTGGACTGACGCGCGAACCATTACATCGATACCCCGTGTACGTCCGGAACGGAGTTGTCTATGTCGCAACGCAGCCGGCTGCAGGCGGCTAGAAGCCGCGTCGCGGGGTGGCTGGGCCAGTTCCGGGCCGACGTCAAGGCGAGCCTGGACCCCGGCCTGCTGCGAATCCTGCGGTTGTTCGGGCTGGCCTACGGTCCGATCCACCGCCGGGTCCCGATCGACCAGGCGTTCCGTGAGGTCGTCCGCAACCCGGTGCCTTCGCACGTCGGGTGGGCGCACCTGTTCGGTTGGGCGGCGTACCTCCTGTTCATGCTCCTGGTCGTGAGCGGGGTCCTTCTGGCGCTCTATTACCGTCCGGCCGTCGGCGAGGCGTACGCGAGCATACAGCACATCGTGTCGAACGTGCGCATGGGCTGGCTCATGCGTGACGTGCACGTGTGGTCGGCGAGCCTCATCGTGATCGCGGTCCTGGCGCACATGGCGCGCGTCTTCTTCTCCGGCGCCTACCAGCCACCGCGCGAGAGCGTGTGGCTGGTCGGACTGTTCCTCCTGCTCCTGATCCTCGCATTCGGGGCCACGGGGTACCTACTCCCATGGGACCAGTGGTCCTACTGGACGGTGACGGAGGCGCTCGGCACGCTCGGCGTCCTACCGATCGCGGGCAGCTTCCTGGTGCGGATCCTGACGGGGGCCGACTTCGTCTGGGGTGCGACGCTCAGCCGGTTCTTCGCCATCCACGTGATCATCCTTCCGTGGTTCGTGTTCGGTCTTTTGGGCTTTCACATCAGCATGGCCCGGCGGCACGGTCCGGCGCCGCC
Source organism: Gemmatimonadota bacterium (assembly GCA_039588215.1). Taxonomy (GTDB): domain Bacteria; phylum Gemmatimonadota; class Gemmatimonadetes; order Palauibacterales; family Palauibacteraceae; genus JBDHAC01. The sequence goes on along the minus strand of JBDHAD010000013.1, from coordinate 3,112 downwards.
CGCACGGGGAGCGCTGAAGGACGATCCCGGCGTGCCGTTCTACCCGACGCATCTGATGCGCAACTTCGTGGTCGGCGTGCTGGTCACGACGGCGGTCATCACGTTGGCCGCCCTCTACCCGAGACCGGTGGGCGATCCGGCCAACGCGCTTCAGCTGCCCGAAGAGATCGTCTCGACGTGGGTGGTGGTCGATGTGACGCGCGCGTTGCTCCATTACCTGGGTACCTGGGGTCTGGGTCTGGTCATGCTGCTCGGGCTCAGCCTGGCCCTGATCCCGCTGTTCGATCGCAGGGGCGGCAGACGCCTCAGGGAACGGCCTCTCGCCGTGGCGCTGACCTCGGCCTTCTTCCTTGTCTTTCTCGTGGCCTGGGTGGTCGGCCGTCAGCTCCACGCACCGCCGGCGCCTGAGCTCCTCACGCCTGCCCCGGAGGTCGTGGTGCCCACGGACGCGGGCACCCCGATCCCGGAGCTCGGACCGGAGCCGGTCCGGCCGGCGCCGCCTCCGGATCCGCGGCCGGGTCCACCGCCCGGGGGAGGGGAAGGCCCATGAGGCCGTTCGTGCGCCTGGCGTGTTTGGGCCTCGGGGTCGCCGGGCTACTGACGCCCGCGAGACCCCGACCGGCCTTGGCGCAGCAGACGGCGCGTCTGAGCGCGCACCCGGACTCCGTGTACGGGTGCATCGTATGCCACGCGGACAAGCGCAGGGCGTTCGTGCTCGGGGTGCACTCCGAGCGCGGCATCCGCTGCAGCGATTGCCACGGGGGCGATCCTCGAGCGTTCGAGATCGCGGACGCCCATGTCGGACGTTTCATCGGATCCCCCGGCAAGGTCGAGACCGTCGAGCTCTGCGGCCGGTGCCACTCGAGCGTCGACCTGATGCGGCAGTACGGCATCCCGGCCGATCAGGTCGCCGAGCTGCGATCCAGCCGGCACGGACAACTGCTCCTCGACCAGGGAAACGAGGACGCTCCCACCTGCACGGACTGTCACGACGCGCACACGATCCATCGCCCGGACGATGCGCGCAGCAACACCCATCCGACCGCGATCCCCGCTACCTGTGGACGGTGCCACGAGGACGAGGGCCTGATGGGACGGTACGGGCTGCCCACCAACCAGTTCGAAGAGTACCGATCGAGCGCGCACGGCGCGGCGCTGTTCGAGGATGATAACTTCGCGGCGCCGAGCTGTATCGGCTGTCACGGCTCGCACGCGGCGCTGCCGCCCTCGGTCACCGAGATCTCCAACGTGTGCGGTCAATGCCACGTGCTCGTCCGCGAGGCTTTCAACGGGGGGCTTCACGGCCGGGCCGCGGCGGCCGGCGCCCTGCCGGGTTGCACCGCGTGTCACGCCAACCACAGCACGGAGCCCGTACCGATCGACGGGATCGCCGAGACCTGCATCGCGTGTCACGCGACCGACAGCCAGGTGGGGCCTCTCGGGGAAGAAATCCAGGAGCGGGTGCTACGCGCGGCCACGCAGATGGAGGAGGCCGAGGGCGCGCTCGAAGAGCTACGACGCGCGGGACGCCCGGTGGACGACCTTCTGTTCCGCTTTCAGGCCGCGCGCACGGCCTACGAGCAGATCGCTCTCGTACAGCACAGTCTCGACCTCGAGCAACTCGAGGACCTGGCTCTGCGTGTAGCGTCCGTATCGGGGGCCGTACGCGCAGCCGCCGAGGTCAGCGAGGAGCGTAGGTGGGAGCACCGGCTGCTTCTCATCCCGGTGTGGTTCTTCGCGCTGGCCGCGATCGCGTTCGCGAGCTTCAAGCTGCGGACCGTCGGGACGGAAGATCCGTAGCCATGGATCGAATGAGCACGTGGCTCCGGAGTCTCTCACGGCGCGCGCAGATCACCGTCCAGGTGGGTGTGGGCCTGGTGATCGTGCTCCTCCTGGGTACGGTGGGGTTCGTCGAGTACAGTGGCCAGCCGAGCTTCTGCCTCAACTGCCACATCATGGAGCCGTACTACGAATCGTGGCAGACGTCTTCGCACAACGACGTGAAGTGCATCGAGTGTCACTACGCGCCCGGCATCAAGGCCGAGGCGATGGGCAAGCTCCAGGCGGCCAACCAGGTGGTGAAATACGTCACCGGCTCGTATGGGACGAAGCCGTGGGCCGAGATCGAGGACGCCGCCTGTCTCCGGTCGGGGTGTCATTCCGAGCGGACGCTGGAAGGGGTGGTGGCCTTCCAGGGCATCCGCTTCGACCACACGCAGCACCTCGGAGAGCTCCGTCGCGGCAAGCAGCTGCGCTGCACGAGCTGCCACTCCCAGATCGTCCAGGGCGACCACCTGGCCGTGACCGTATCCACGTGCAACCTGTGCCACTTCAAGGACCGGCCAGCCGACCGGCCGATCGCGGGTTGCACGGGGTGCCACCGGACCCTGCCGAGGGTGGAGTCACCGGCGGGCTTCGTCGTCGACCACGATCAATACGTCCAGGACATGACCTCCTGCACGGGTTGCCACGCCGAGGTCACCGTGGGCAACGGGGAGGCGGAGCGCGATCGATGCTTCACGTGCCACAACCGCCCCGAGCGCGTGTCGCAATTCGACGACGTCACGCTGGTCCACCAGGTGCACATCGCGCAGCACAACGTGGAGTGCCAGCAGTGCCACACGCCAATCGAGCACCGGCTTGTCGCGCTCGAAGCCACGTTCGAGCTGGACTGCCAGGGTTGTCACCAGCGAGCGCACGATGAGCAGCGCCGCATGTACGCCGGGATCGGCGGGCACGGCATCGAGGACATGCCGAGCGCCATGTATCAGGCGCGTGTCTCCTGCAAGGGGTGCCACGCCCTGCCGACGGAGATCCGCGGTCACGAAGAGGTCCAGTTGGCCGGCGAGGCGACGTGCCTCTCCTGTCACGGAATCCGATACGCCAACATCCTGCCTGCCTGGCAGGACGGCATCCAGGGGCGGGTGACGCAGGTGGCGGGCGTGGTCAACGCGGCGCGCCGCACGCTGGGATCGGCGTCCGTGGCCGGACGGGCGGAGGCGGACAGCCTGATCCGGCTGGCGGAGGAGAACGTCGAGTTCGTGAGCCGCGGCAAAGGCGCGCACAACATCGCGTACGCCGACCAGCTCCTCGTGACGGCCGTGGATCTCGT
>JBDHAD010000012.1:0-49205 GCA_039588215.1 Gemmatimonadota bacterium | reverse complement strand
ATCTCCTCCACTTCATCGCGATGCTGCAGGATCTCGGCACGCGTGGCCTCCGCCTTCATCACGAGCACCTCCAACCGGTGACGGTGCTGTGACTCGAACCGACGGGCCACGTCGGTCGTCTCCGTGTCGCCGATCTCCTCGGCCTGTTGGGCCCGCCGGTCGCAGGCCTCGGCGCCCTCCTTCTCGTCATCCGCCTGACGGAGGAGCGACTCGAGGAGTGCCTCGAGCTCGGGGATCCGCGTCTTGGTCTCCACCAATTCGTCCCGCATGGCACCGATCAGACGATCGACGTCATCGTCGTCCACGCCCTCGAACTTGGACTCCAGCCGGTCCAGCGTCTGGTCGAGCATGCGTTTTATCTTGCTGAACATGCGGACCAGTGTACGGGCGGGAGGGCTCCGCCGTCCAGCGGATGTGGTGTCCTGTGCCGGAGCTTGTATACCCTACCCGAGTATTGTATATTCGAGCGTGGAGTCGGATTCCGTTCTCGCTCGCGCCCGGACGCCGTCGCCATACAGGACCCCAGACCGGAGCATGACTCGATGACCACCGACACCACCCCACCGCACGCGATGGGTATCGCGGAGGCGACCCGAAAAGACCTGCTGACGCGGCTCGCGCGCATCCGCGGGCAGGTCGAGGGGATTGGCCGCATGATCGAGGAGGAGCGGTACTGCCCCGACATCCTGCAACAGTTCGCTGCCGTGCACGCCGCCCTTCGCTCGGCCGAGAAGGAGCTGCTCACCAACCACCTGGAGCGCTGCGCCACCCACGCGATCTCCGAGGGGGGAGAGGCCGCCGATGAGGTGCGGCGGGAGATCGTAGACCTGTTTCATCGGTTCGTGCGATGAGTGACACGACGCGTTCGACCCGGGGAGTCTTCGAAGTCGAAGGAATGCACTGCGCCAGCTGCGTCGCGGCCGTGGAGCGAAAGCTGAACAGCCTGGATGGCGTGCAGGCGACCGTGAGCCTGCCGTCGGAGTCGGCCACGATCGAATACCCGGAGGAACGAGTCTCGTTCGATGACCTGCGCCGGGCGGTCGAGGACGCAGGATACGAGTTGAGGCCGCCACGCGATCCGCGTGAGGACCGGGCCGCTCGAGAGCGCGAGCGGCTGAAGGAAGCCGAGGAGAAGCGCGAGACAGCGTGGCGCCGTGTCGCGCTCGCCTGGGGGCTCACCCTCCCGGTCATGGTGTGGATGATCCCGGAGATGTTCTTCGGGGTTCGGTGGCCGAGTGAGCTGGTGTTCGACGCGGGTATGGTGGCGTTGGCAGCGTTGGTGCTCGCGGTCCCGGGGTGGGAGACCCTGAGGAGCGCGTGGCGCTCGGCCCGCGGCCTGACCCCGAACATGGACGTGCTAATCGCGATCGGCAGCGGCGTGTCGGTCCTCACGGGCATCGTCGCGATCCTCCACGATTTGGGTGCCGCACCGATGATCATGAACTACGCCGGAATCGGCGCGATGATCATGGCTATCCACCTCACGGGCCGGTACGTGGAGACCAAGGCCCGTGGCCGGACCTCGGCGGCCATCCAGAAGCTCCTGTCCCTCGAGGCACCGACCGCGCGCGTGGTTCGCGACGAGCGGGAGATGGAGGTCCCGACTGCAGACGTGCGGGTCGGAGACATCATGATCGTCCGACCCGGCGAGAAGATCCCGACCGACGGTGAGGTGCTGGATGGTCGCAGCGCCGTCGACGAGGCATTGGTCACGGGTGAGTCCATCCCGGTCGAGAAAGGACCGGGAGACGCGGTCATCGGCGCCACGGTGAACCGTGAGGGCGTGCTACACGTGAAAGCGACCGGCGTGGGCGAGGAGACGTTCCTCGCGGGCGTGGTTCGCATGGTCGAGGAGGCGCAGGCGAGCAAGGTGCCGATTCAGGAGTTCGCGGATCGCGTGACGGCCATCTTCGTCCCGGTGATTCTGGTCGTGGCCCTCGGTGCCCTCATCGGTTGGCTGACCTTCCCCGGCTTCTTCCGCGGAGTCGCCGAATGGGCAGCGAGCGTCGTCCCCTGGGTGAACCCCGGCCTGGGGCCGGTCTCGTTGGCCGTGTTCGCGGCGGTCGCCGTGCTCGTCATCGCCTGTCCGTGCGCGTTGGGGCTCGCGACGCCCACCGCCCTCATGGTGGGGACCGGGTTCGGAGCCAGCCGCGGTGTGCTTGTGCGCGACGGGGCCGCCATCCAGACGCTGGAGGGGGCCGATACACTCGTCTTCGACAAGACCGGCACGCTCACCCGCGGGGAGCCCCGCTTGGTCGAGGTGCGGGCGAGCGGCGGTGTGGGCGAGGTGGAGCTGCTGCGGCTCGCGGGGGCGGTGGAACGCGTATCCGAGCACCCGCTCGCTCGCGCGGTAGTGGAGGCGGCACGCGAGCGGGTGGGAGAGCTTCCGACCGCCACGGACGTGGAGGCGGTCATCGGACGCGGGGTACGGGGAACCGTGGATGGACTGCGGGTGGTCGTGGGAAGCGGGCGCCTGATGCGGGAGGCTGGCGTCGCGCGGGGAACGCTCGATGACGAGGCGGCGACCCTGGAGGCGAAGGGCCACACGGTCATGTTCGTCGCGCGCGAGGCGGACGCAATCGGACTCCTGGCCGTGGCCGATCCGATCAAGCCGGACGCGGCCGCCGCGTTGACGGAGCTGAGAGCGCTGGGCTTCCGCACCCTGCTTCTGACGGGTGACAACGAGCGCACCGCGGCCGCGGTCGCCGGCGAGCTGGGGATCGAGGAGTATCAAGCCGGGCTACTTCCAGATCAGAAAGTAGACGTCGTACGCCGGCTACAGGAGGAGGGGCGCACGGTCGCGATGGTGGGGGACGGGATCAACGACGCTCCATCGCTCAAACGGGCTGACGTCGGGATAGCGCTCGGAACGGGGACGGACATAGCCATCGAGGCTGCGGACATAACGCTCGCGCGCGGTGATCTGTCGGCGGTGGTGCGTGCGGTGAAGTTGGCCCGGGCGACGTTCCGGAAGATCCGTCAGAACCTCTTCTGGGCGTATTTCTACAACACGGTCGCGATTCCGGTAGCGTTTTTCGGGCTCCTCCACCCGGTGATCGCCGAGGCGGCGATGGCGCTGAGCAGCATCACGGTGGTGACCAACGCGAACCGTCTACGGCGAACGAGCATCTAGCGCGTTTGCCGACAGCCCGCAGGGGGCGCATCATACGGCGTTCGAAGTCCCTCGCCGCGACGTAGTGAGGGGTAACCAGGGCTTTCAGCGGGCTTCGGCCAGTCTCGCGAGAGGACAGCATGCGGTCACCGTTCGTCGGCATCACGCTCGGCTTGTGGTACATGGCAGCCCCGTTCGTGTGGGGCTATCCGTTCGGCTTCCTGTGGTGGCACAGCATCGTGATCGGCGCAGCGATCCTCGCGGTCTCGATCTCCTTCCGGCTCGGGATCAACCGGCTGAGCGGCTATCTCCTGATCGCGGTTGCCGCCTACAGCATGTTCTCGCCATTCCTGCACCGGTATCTGAACCTGGCGGCTCCGCTCTGGAACGATCTGGTCATCGGAGTCGTGACCGTAGCGACGGGCGTGGCGATGGCCGGAGCGGGATTGGAGTATAGCGGCGAAACGTCCTCGGCGGTGGGTGTCTAAGCGAGCCGCTGAGGCCTGGCAGAGCGCCGAAACAGTTCTGTGCGTCGCGTGCGCCTAGGCGCCGAACTTGGCCAGACGGCCAGCCCGCGCGGCGGCGATCGGCATGAGATCCCGACCCCGGCGCATGCCCATGGAGCCGAGCGCACAGGCCGACTCACCGAACTGCTTCGCCGGCTCCGAGCGGCTCGCCCCTCCGTAGATCAAGAACGGCACCGGATGCCAGCTGTGGCTTCGCAGCAGGGCCGGCGTGGAGTGATCGCCCGTGATGATCACGACGTCGGGACCCACACCCAGGAGATCGGGCACGATTCGGTCCGCAGCTTCGATGTAGGCGACCTTCTGGTCGAAGTCCCCATCTTCTCCGGCCTTGTCCGGCGGCTTGTAATGGAGGAAGAAGAAGTCGTACTCGTCGATCCTTCGCTTCAACTCGCCGACGAGGCTCTCGGGGTCCTCCGGCACGGCGACCGCCTCCATGCCGACCAGGCGTGCGACCCCCCGATACATCGGATATGCGGCGGCGGCGAAGGGACGCATCCCGAAGACGTCCTGGAAGGAAGGCCAGTCGGGGCGGCTGGAGAACCCTCTCAGGAGCGCCCCGTTCGCGTGCGGGTGGCCGGCGAGGACGCCGTCCGCGGCGTCGAGCCAGGCCTGCACCAGCTTCTCCGTCGGCTGCGCCTCGGAGTCCAGCGCTCGGACCGGCGCCGGGGCGACCCCCGTAAGCCCCGGATCCGTGTCCGCGAGATCCGCACCAGCAGGCGCGTCGGGACGGATCACCAGCATGAAGCGGTGCTCCTTGACGTGTCGGACAAACGCCTGCGCTCCCTTCAGCTCGATGGCATCCAGAGCCTCCGCCAGCGGCGCGGCTTCTTCGGTGGAGATCCGATTCGCCCGCCGGTCCGTGACCAGGCCGTCGGTGTCGAGCGTGCAGAAGTTGCCGCGCGCGGCGATGTCCGAACGCTCCAGAGGGAACTCGATGCCGAGGGCGGAGAGGACGCCCCGACCGGTCTCGTAGCGCAGCGGATCGTATCCGAACAGCGCCAGGTGCCCCGGCCCACTCCCCGGAGTGACACCCGGGGCGACGGGCTCGTGCAGGCCACAACTCCCCGCCCGAACCAACTCGTCCATGTTGGGTGTGGAGGCCGCTTCGAGCTCGGTCGGGCCGCCGGGCTCCATCGGCAATCCCCCGAGCCCGTCCAGCACGTACAGCAATACCTTGCGACCCGAATCCTGTGCGAGCGCCCTGATCCGCTCCAGTTTCATGTGTCCGTGATCCTGGCGTTGAGTCCTGTACGAGCTGCGTCGACGACCTGCAAGGCCAACGTATGACGGCCAATTCTCGGCGGCTAGCGCGGCCAGCGGGCGATCTCCGATCGCGCGGACGCGCACTGCGGCGACCCGCCTCGAGTGGGCGGAGGGCTCGATGAGCCTGTCTTCCGACGTGGCAGTGCGAACCGAACGCCTCTCGCGTCGCTTCGGTCGGAACTGGGCTCTGGACTCCCTCGACCTCGAGATCCAGCGCGGCTCCACGGTCGCCGTGCTCGGTCCGAACGGGGCGGGGAAGACGACGCTGTTCCGGGTCCTGGCGACGTTGCTGCGCCCCTCCGCCGGCCGCGTGGAGGTGCTCGGTTCGGTCCTGCCCCGAGATTCGGACGCGGTACGAAGCCGGGCCGGGATGTTGACCGCCGCGGGCTACGTCTACGATGAGCTCACCGGGCTCGAGAACCTGCGCTTCGCGGCGCTGATGTCGGGTGAGCGCCCCGACGCCGCTGCTCTGCGCGCCGCGATCGCCGAGGTTGGGCTGGAGGAGGCCGCCGATCGGCGCGTGCGCGCGTATTCGGCCGGCATGCGAAAACGGCTCGAGCTCGCGCGGCTCATGCTTCGACCGCTCGAGCTGGTCCTTCTGGACGAGCCCTTCGTGAGCCTCGATCAGGAAGGCGTCGATCTCGTGCAGGCGGCGATCCGGCGCTGGAAGGCCGCCGGGGGGACCGTACTCGTGGCTTCGCACCAAGTCGCCGATGCGCTGCGTCACGCCGACCGCGCCCTGCTCCTGACGGGAGGCCGGTTGGAGCGTGATGCCCCCGCAGCGGACTGGGGGCAATCGTGACCGGGCTTAGCATCCGGCCTCGGGGTGCGGCATGAGCGACCTGTGGCGACGAACCTGGGCGATCCTGTGGAAAGATTTGCTCATCGAGCTTCGCACGAAGCAGGCCCTGAACGCCATGGTCTTCTTCGCCGGGCTGGTCCTGCTCCTGTTCAGCTTCGCGATCGGACCGAACCCCGACTTGCTGCGAGAGCTCGCCGGCGGACTGTTGTGGGTGGCCATCGTATTCACGGGGACCGTCTCGCTCGGCCGCTCTTTCCAGTCCGAGGAGTTGGCGGGCGGGCTGCAGCTCATGCGGCTATATCCCGGCGAGCGGCGGGCGATCTTCCTTGGCAAGCTGCTGGCGAACCTCATGCTTCTGCTCGCCGTCGAGGTGGTGCTCTTCCCCGTCGCCGGCGTGCTCTTTCAGATAAACATGTGGCCCAACGCGTGGGGCTTGGCGGGCATCGCGGTGCTAGGATCGTTCGGGTTCTCGACCGTCGGCACGTTCTACGCCGCGCTCACGGTTCACCTGCGGGCCCGTGAGCTCATGCTCCCGCTCCTGGTCTTCCCGGCGTTGATTCCACTTTTGCTCGCCGCGGTGAACGCGACCGGTGGGCTGATTCTGGGCGACGCGATGGGTCAGGTGAGCGGTTGGTTGCGCTTGCTCGTGGCGTACGACGTGATACTGTTCGTCGTTTGCATATGGATCTTCCCGATCGTTCTGGAGGAATAGGATCGATGAATCACGGATCCGGCGACCCGATGCGGAATCAAGGCAGTCGCCGATGAGCGGCGGGCGCGCGTTGGGATGGGTGGCGTTCGCCGCCCTCCTCGTCGGTAGCTTCGTCGCCCTGTTCATCGTGCCGGCGGACGCGGTCCAGGGACAGGTACAGCGCATCCTTTACATCCATGTGCCATCCGCGTGGGTGGCGATGCTCTCTTTCTTCATTGTGTTCCTGATGAGCGCCATGTATCTCGTCCAGCGCCGGTTGCGCTGGGACCTGATCGCGGCGAGCGCGGTCGAGATCGGCGTGTTGTTCACGGGACTGACGCTCGCGCTCGGCATGCTGTGGGGCAAACCGACCTGGGGCGTGTGGTGGGTCTGGGACCCACGGCTCACGACGACCGCGATCCTGTTCGTCATCTACGTCGGGTATCTGCTGGTCCGCTCCGTGTCGGAGGATCCGGATCAACGGGCGCGCTGGTCGGCGGTGATCGGGATCGTCGCGTTCGTGCAGGTCCCGGTCGTGTACCTGTCGGTGTTCTGGTGGCGGAGCATCCACCAGCCGCCGTCGTCCCCGCGCTCGATGGCTTCCGAGTTCTTTCTCGTGCTCATGCTGAACTTCGTGGCGTTCACGCTGTTCTACATCTACCTCATGATGAGGCGGTACGGGCTGGCGAAGATGGAACTGGAGCTCGAGCTGAAGGAGCCATCTCGTGAATAACCCGCTCTATCTGGTCGTCGGGTTCGGCATCACCTGGGCCGCGTTCGCCTGGTACGCCTGGCGTATATCGCGACGAGCCCGCGCTGCGGCGACGGATCTGGCCGGCCACGGCGGCGATTTCGGACGCGGCGCGGCGTCCTGACCCTCGTGCCCATGCGCGGCGCCGCAACGCAAGGAATCCACACCCGTTAGCGACGTCCTGCGTTCCACCCGAACGAGGAGCAGACGGCGGGAACTCACGCGTATCATATCTGTATCATTTGTGCTTTGATCGGAGCGCGTGGGGGGCAGCTCTGATTTGTAACCCGCTCGGACCGGAGGCCTATGTTTTTCGATTCTCGTGCTCTTGATTCGTTCGATCAGTACCTCCAGGACGTCGAACGATATCCTCTCATCAGCGATCCGAAGGAGGAGCGTCGCATCGCCCGCCGCGCGCGGGTGGGTGACCGTCAGGCCGCCGAGCGCCTGGTCACCGCGAATCTCCGCTTCGTGATCTCGTATGTGAAGAAATATCAGGGTCGGGGTCTGAACCTCGCCGAGCTCGTGTGCATCGGCAACGAGGGCCTACTGAAGGCCGTCAAGAAGTTCGACCCAGACAAGGGCGTCAAATTCATCTCGTATGCGGTGTGGTGGATTCGGCAGACGGTCCTCCAGGCGCTCGCCGAGCAGACTAGGTCCGTCCGTATCCCGCTCAATCAGAACTCGAACCTGGTGAAGCTGTCTCGCACCGAGACGGCCCTCACCCAGAAGCTGGGGCGCTCTCCCACCGATCGAGAGATCGCCGAGGAGATGGAGGAGCCGGTCGAGACGGTCCGCGCGCTACGCCGTGTCGCGTCCGCCGAGCTCAGCCTGGACGCCCCGCTGGACAAGTCCGACCGCGATAGCGCGTCGTTCGGCGAGCGGTTCGCGGGCATGGACGATGCCGACATCGAGGAAGACGTGGAGGGCCAGGCCCGGCGCGAGTTCCTCGAGCGGATGTTCGAGCGCTATCTGACGGAGCGCGAACGCAAGATCCTCGTCCTGTACTACGGCTTGGACGATGGAGAGGAGATGACGCTGGAGGAGATCGGATCGCTGCTCGGCGTCACTCGCGAGCGGATCCGCCAGATCCGTAACCGCGCGTTCGACAAGCTGCGCGCGTCAGGTGACGGAACCGCCCTCGAGGGCTTCTGGCGCGCGACTGCGTGAGGCCGAGTTCCTCCAGGGCAGCGCGCACAGGAAGATGAGGACGGTGAGGATCGCGCTCCCGACGCACCACCGGCAGAACGCGTGGAGCACGAACGCCTCGATCGCCGTCAGATAGACCGAAAAGGCCAGGCCGCCCACCGCGAGAATCAGCAGTGCGCGACCTGGCCATTTCGCACCCGCGAAGCGCCCCTGTAGGGAGAGCATCGCGGTGAGGAACACCGCCCCGTACCAGGCCACTCCCCAACCGGGTACAGGCAGCCCGAGAAACCGGGCGTACTCGGACGCCTGCACGTAGTCGCAGCTCCCGCTCCCTCCGCACGCGAGCTCGCCGTACGCGCCTACCGCATGCAGGAGCAGGTAGACCGACATGAACAGTCCGCCGAGCGCCACCAGCGCGGCCGTCATCCTGCGAATCGTCGAGCTCATGAACCGGGGGGCTGGACTCATGACCCGGGGACCGACCTCACGAACCGGACTCGCCCTCGATCTCGCTCACCGCCTGGTCGCCCTCGTTCACGGCCTGCTGGATGAGGCGCTCGAGCACCGCGTAGTCTCCCTCGGTCAAAAGGTCCAGACGGCGTTCATTCAGGAAGAGCGTCGGCGTGCTGCTGACGCCCATCTCATCTCCGTACTTCCGCACCGCCATTACGCGGTCCAGGTGTCGCTGCTCTCTCAGGCAGCTTCCGAACTCGCCCCCGTCCAGACCCAGGTCGTCCGCGATCTCGCGGAAGCGTCCGTTCGGATCTCCGTCCATCGCCCACCGGGTCTGCCGGGCTAGCAGGAGGTCGTGCATCGGCCAGTACTGGCCCTGGTCTCCCGCGCATCGGGCCGCGATCGAGGCCGCGACCGAGTTGGGGAAGGTACCCAGCACGTAGTCATAGTGGATCCAGCGGACCGGTCCACCATTACCCACGTAGTTCTGGCGTATCAGCCGACCCGTGAAGGATGCGAATCGCGCGCAGTGGGGGCACGAGTAGTCCGAGAAATCCATGATCGTCACCGGTGCGTCGGCCTCCCCGAGCGCCAGTCCGGCGGACGGGTCCGCCTCGACATCCACCGGGATCTCCGGCAGCGGCTCGCTCGCGGACTGCGAGCCCCCGCCGCTCGCGGCAATCAACCACGCGATGCCCCCCGCGGCCACCACTGCCAGTAGTAGGTAGAATGTGCGACTTTGGCCGCGTTCCCCGCTGCGAGGCGGGGACTGATTCCGCTGATTCAACCGTTCCTCCCGTTTTGGTTTCCGATGTCCGTAGAATCCGCTACGTAAGCACGAGCACCACCGTCGCGACCACGGCGAACGCCGCGATCGCCATCAGGACGAGGACCGTCGTCTCGGTCATGCGACGCTTCGGCAACAGCGCTACGCGAACCAGACGCGGCAGCAGCGCCGAGCTCCACAGATCTGCGATCTCCTCGATCAACTCGCGCCAGGTGGCCCCGTACGCCCGATCGAGCTTGACGATCTCGGATTTCCATTCAGCCGCTGCCTGCTCGACCTGCCCTTCCTCGACCCCCGGTGGGCCGTGCTCGAGCGCGTGAAGTCGCTGCAGAAGGAGGTGCTCCCGGGCCAGAACCCGCGTCAAGCTCGGCTCCAGCCGCTCCGTGAATTCCCTCAGCCTCCTACCCAGCTCGCGTCGTTCGGTGTCCAACGTCCGGAACCTCCGCGCGAGCTCCTCCTCCGGTCGTTTCTCGGCCAGGAGTCGATTCAGCTCGTAGCCGTACACCTTGAACAGCCGGTCCGCCGCGGTCTTGAGCGCGGCGTGCGTGTCCTCTCGAAGCCGCTCCGCCTCCATTGCCTCGACGGCCCTCGCGAGATTGTCGGCGGCAAGTGCTGCCGATCTTCTCAGCATCAGCGGGCCGAGCGCGATCTCACCCAACTCCTGGAAGTGACGCTCGAAGAACTCGGGACCGAAACCCACCTTCAGCTCGGGCTCCACCTGGATCTTCGCCATCCCCTCGCTGCAGGCATCGCGCATCGTCTCCACCGAGATCTCGAATACGGGGAGCCGCGCGGGTGGGGGCGGCGCCACCTCACCACGGGCGAACATCTCGATCGAGGCGTCCGCATCCAGCGTTCTCTTGGGCGTCGACCTCGCCACGCGAGCCACGGCCTGGATTTCCTCGGGGAAGAGATAGCGGAGTTTCAGGGAGACCTCGTCACCCTCGAGGGCCAGCCCCCCCCACCCCACTGCGGATCCGGCCGAGTCGAGCTCCTCCACCGACCTCACGGGCCACGCGATCGAATGCCGACGATCCCGGGCGATCAGGTGCAAACCGCGCTGCGTGAAGACGGCGAGGTGGAGACCGCCGAGCCGTGTTTTTTCGACCGTTCCGCTTACCGCCGTCCCCGCGGTGCATACCACGACCTCGCGGGCGAGGGGCTGGAGCAGGAGCCGCTGGGCGCCCCGATCGGCCCGCCGCTCCACCGCACGGGCGACATCCTCCAGGTCGCTGCCCTTCCCGAGCAGAGCTACCGTCTCATCGCGACCGAACAGCAGAACCAGCCCGGCTCGTCGCGAGACCCAGAATATCGAGTCGAGTGCGAGCTCGCGGTCCTCCATCCTGAGGACCGGCCCAGCCAGTTGGACGCGCGCATCACGACGCACCGGACTTCCATCGATCAGAACGTCCAGGACATACGAGCGGGCATCCGGTGCCTCGGATGCACGCCGCGCTTCCTGCAACGTCGTTCGCTCTCCCGGTTCCACTCCGGCTCCGCGCCCTCGCACATTCATCACTGGTGGTCGGCGATGTCTCGCCAAGCTGGAATCTCGCGAAAAGGGGGCCCGTTCGCGATATCCACTCCGATTTCGTCCACCACCGTCTCGCGACTCAGGCGGACGCGAGCAGCTCGGAGACCACTTCGACGTCGTCGAGCCCCGGCAGCACCCAGTCCGCCCCACACTCCTCGAGCTCGCGCATGGAGAAGCGTCCCGTCGCCACGGCGAGGACTCTAGCACCTCCTGCGCGAGCGCAGTCGATGTCCTCTGGGGTGTCGCCGATCAGGATCGTCTCCTCCCTTTCGAACGGGATCCCGGTCGCGGCGTGGGCGCGGCGCATCGCGATCGGCGGGAGGTCCCCGCGTCGTTCGGCGTCCGAGCCGAACGCCCCGAAGCTGAAGGGCTCGTCCAGATCGCAGGCGCGCAGTTTCCTCCACGCCCCGCGCTCGACGTTGCCGGTGAGCAACCCGAGCCAGAAGCGCGGCTCCACCTCGAGCCGCTCGAGCAGGGTCGACACGCCCGGGTAGGCGTTTACGCGCCCTCGTCGCCCTCGTAGCTCGGCTTCGAGCCTCCCGTCGTACGAGTCCCACAGCGAGACGAGTCGGGCATCGATCGCGGAGTCCTCGAGACCAGCCATGCTCAACAAGCTCCGGACGATATGTGGGTCCGTCAGCCCGTCAAACGCGAATCCATCAATCGGGCCCGACGTGCCGTACACCTCCACCATGGCCCCCTCCAGCGCGGCTCGTCCCGCACCGGCGGAATCCAGCAGGGTGCCGTCAACGTCGAACAGCAGCAACCGCCTCACGGGCCGGCATCCGCCGCGACCGCACGCCCGATCGCTGCCTCGAGAACCCTCTCGGCGCGCAGCGCCACCGACATGAGACCGAGGTCGTCCGTGGGACGCGGTCGCGTTCCCGTCGACAGCGCGAAGACGATATCTCCATCGAACAGGGTTCCAGCAGGCGAGATCCGGCGCGAGAGTGCCGCAGTCGCCTGGCGGGCCACGATCTTGAGCTCTCTCTTCGTGAGCTCGATATCGGTCGCCACGACTCCGAGGGTCGTGTTCTCCGCCGCCCCCGAAGCGCGGAAACCCGGGCCCTCCTCCCCGAGTCGAAGCCTCATCGCCGTGTCCAGAAACCCACCGTCTTCGGCTCTGGCCCCCACCAGGATCTCACCTCGCTCGTCCAGCACATCCCCGAATGCGTTGACGACGGCCAACGCCCCCACGGTGTCTGCGGCGACATCCGCCCAGCTCCCGACCCCGGCGGCCTGAGCTCCTTCGTTTCCCCTCAGCTTGCCCACGCTCGCACCAGTGCCGACGCCGTGCCGTCCCTCTTTAACGACATCCTGAGAAGCCGCGTCCGCTGCCGCGTACCCCATGGAGGCGTCCGGCCGCACGTCCGCGCGCCCGACACCGAGGTCGTAGATCACGGCTGAGGGGACGATCGGTACCGTCGCGGCGCGCGTTGGGAAGCCCTCGCCTCGTTCCTCCAGCCAGCGCATGACGCCATCCGCCGCCGCCAGGCCGAACGCCGAACCGCCCGTCAACAGCAACGCGTCGCAGCGTGGCACCAGATGCAGCGGGGACAGAGCGTCCAACTCGCGACTACCCGTGGCGAATCCGTGAACCTCGACCGCGCCGACGAACGGACCCAACACGACCGTGCAACCGGTGGCCGCTTCCGGATCGCTCGCGTGGCCGACGCGAAGACCGGTCACGGCGGTCAGCGTCAGGTTCTGCATGCCACCTTCAGGTCGTGAGCCACTCTGTGAGTAATGCCGGTTCGATGTTGCCGCCCGAGAGCACCGCGATCGTCGCGCCCGTTTCGGCCGGCTGCACGGCTCCACCGAGGAGCGCGGCAACCGTAGCGGCTCCGCTCGGCTCGACCACCAGCCGCTGACGAAAGAGCCACACGACCGCCTCGCGGATCTGCGCGTCCGTCACGGTCACGACGCGATCGACGAGGTCGCGACAGTGGGCGTAGGTGAGGTCGCCTGGCCGAACGGGCTTCAGGCCGTCCGCGATCGTTTCGACCCGATCCAGCGTGACCGGCCCGCCGGCCTCGAGCGACAGCTTCATCGAGGGCGCTCCGTGGGGCTCGACCCCGACGACGCGGGCGCCCCCTCCCAACTCGCGCATCACGACCGAGACCCCTGAGATGAGGCCACCGCCGCCGATGGGTACGAGGACCAACGCGGGCGTGCGAGGCGGTCCCGACTGTCCGGCCTCCAGTTGCTCGAGGATCTCCAGTCCGACCGTGCCCTGCCCTGCAATGATGTCCGGGTGGTCGAACGGCGGGACCATCGTGCCACCTCGCTTATGCTGGATCTCCTCCGCCCGCTCACGCCGTTCCGAGGACGTCGTCCCGACCTGCTCCACCTCCGCTCCCAGGCGCCGAGTCCCATCGAGCTTCACGCGTGGGGCGTCGATGGGCATCACGATGGTGGCGTGTACGCCGAACGCCCTGGCCGCGAAGGCGACAGCCTGCGCGTGGTTTCCCGAAGAGTATGTGATGAGACCCGCCTCGCGGGCCTCATCCGTGAGTCGACTGACGAAATGGTAGGCGCCCCGCGCCTTGAACGCGGAGACGTGCTGCAGGTTCTCGCACTTGAGCCACATTCGGTCCACCGCCGAGGGCCCGGACCGATCCGCCGAGGGCGCGGCTACCGGAATCAATGGGGTGCGGCGAACGGCCCCGGCGATTCTGGACGCGGCAGCCTGGACGGCCGCCGCCGAGACGAGATCGAGCTTCTCTCCGACCTTCATCCCGGCACAATCCTCACTCGGGCTCAGAGACCGGACCCTCCGGCTCGACACCTTCGGAATCGTCCCCCTCCGGCAGCACTTCGTCGCTGATTACCCGGGCCACATCGACCAGCTCGTCACCCTCGTCCAGGTTGATGAGGCGCACCCCCTGCGTGTTCCGGCCGATCACACGAATCTCCTGCGTGGGCTGGCGGTTGATGACACCGTTGCGCGTGACGAGCATCAGCTCGTCTTCGTCGGTGACTTCCTTGACCGCCACCACCTGGCCGGTCTTCTCTACCGTCTTGAGGTTGATCAGTCCTTTTCCACCGCGCCGCTGGGAGCGGTAATCCTCTATCTTGCTTCGCTTCCCCATCCCCCGGTCGGTGACCGTGAGGAGCGTCGCATCCCGCTGGACGACGACCATTCCGATCACCTCGTCGCCCTTCCCGAGCCTGATGCCACGGACTCCCTGCGTGGCGCGGCCCATCTGGCGGACGTCGTCCTCATCGAAGCGGATCGCCATCCCGCCCCGGGTGCCGAGGAACACGGTGTTCGACCCGTCCGTGAGCTGGACGTCTATGAGGCGATCACCCTCTACGACGTTGATGGCAATGATCCCGGTTGAACGGACGTTCGCGTATTCGGCCAGGCTGGTCTTCTTCACGAGCCCCTTCCGAGTGGCGAAGATGAGGTGCCGATCTTCGCTGAACTCGCGCACGCGTACGATCGACGCGATCTCGTCGTTCTTGTCGATCCTGAGGAGATTCACGATCGGCTTGCCGCGCGCGGTACGACCGGCCGGCGGGATCTGATACACCTTGAGCCAGTAGCACTGCCCCGACGTCGTGAAGATCATGAGGTAATCGTGCGTCGAGGCGAGAAAGACGCCCTCGACCCAGTCCTCCTCCTTGGTGCTCATGCCCGCGATCCCCCTCCCACCGCGCCGTTGCTGGCGGTACACGTCCGGGGGGACGCGCTTCACGTATCCGGCATGGCTCACCGTGATCACCATGTCCTCCTCGGCGATCAGATCCTCCTCGCTGAAATCGGCCGTAAAGTCGAGGATCTCGGTGCGCCGGTCGTCTCCGTATTTCTCCACCATCTCGCGGAGCTCGTCGCGCACGATCGTCATGCGCCGCTCGCGCGAGCTGAGGATCGCCTTCAGCGCCGTGACCTTGGCCCGCACCTCCTCCAGCTCCGTTTCCAACTCCTCGATCGCGAGACCCGTCAAGCGGGCCAGGCGCATGTTGAGGATCGACTCGGCCTGTCGCTCACTCAGCTTGAATCGCTTACGCAGCTGCTCTTCGGCCGCATTCCGGTCACGGGCCTTGCGGATGATCTGGATCACTTCGTCGATGTTGTCGACCGCGATCTTGAGCCCCTCCAGGACGTGCTCGCGATCCTCCGCCGCGGCGAGCTCGAACTTGCTGCGCCGTTCCACCACTTCGTGGCGGTGCTCGAGGAAGTGCTCCAGCATCTCCCGGAGCGGCATCACCTTGGGGACCCCACCTACCAGGGCCAGCATGATGACGCCGAAGGTCGACTGCATCTGGGTGTGCTTGTAGAGCTGGTTCAGGACGATCTGCGGGATGGCATCCCGCTTCAGCTCGATCACGAGGCGAATCCCGTCGCGGTCCGACTCGTCCCGCAGATCGGAGATGTCCACGATTCTCTTGTCCCGGACGAGCTGGGCGATCTGTTCGATCAGTCGGGTCTTGTTGACCATGAACGGGATCTCGGTGATAACGATCTGCTCGCCTCCCCGAGCTCGTTCCTCGATATGCGCGCGCGCGCGCATCGCGATTCGGCCACGCCCATCGCGGTACGCCTCCAGGATCCCCTGGCGCCCGTAGATGAACCCTCCGGTCGGAAAGTCCGGGCCCTGCACGCACTTCTGGATCTCCTCCAGCCCCGCCTCGGGATCCTCGATCAGGAGCTCACACGCGGCCACGATCTCTCGCAGGTTGTGCGGCGGTATGTTGGTGGCCATCCCGACCGCGATCCCCGACGACCCGTTCACCAACAGGTTCGGCATGCGTCCCGGGAGCACGGTGGGCTCCTGGAGCCGGTCGTCGAAGTTCGGGCTGAAGTCGACCGTCTCCTTCTCGATATCGGTGAGCAACTCCATGGCGATCGTGGCGAGGCGCGACTCCGTGTATCGGTACGCCGCCGCGCTGTCTCCATCGATCGATCCGTAATTGCCCTGTCCGTCGACGAGGGGATAACGAAGCGAGAAATCCTGGACCATGCGGACGAGGGAGTCGTACACCGCGCCGTCGCCGTGCGGGTGGTACTTGCCCAACACGTCTCCTACGACCGTCGCGCTCTTCTTGTAGGGGCGGGTCGGCGTGAGCCCGGCCTCGTGCATCGCGTACAGAATCCGCCGGTGCACGGGCTTCAGACCGTCGCGTACGTCGGGTAGTGCTCTCTGCACGATGACGCTCATCGAATAGTCGATGAACGAGTCGCGCATCTCGTCCTCGAGCAGCCGCGGCTGGATGCGGTCTACGGTCTCGGAGGTCTCCATGGACTCCTTTCCAGGCTTCGTTCAGCGTTGTCGTTCGGGCGATGAAGAGGATCCCGAGATCCCACGATGACGGGCTCCTGAAAGGCGCTATCGGGTGGGCGGGCCCATCGTTGCTCACATGCGCGCAAGCCTGGGACCTGCCGGGAATAATTTACCTTCCCGGGAGGTCGGACGCGACTCCGAATCCGATCAGGCGACGGCCCGATACCGTTCGATCTCCCGCAACCCCATCCCGTCCAGCGCGCCCCGGATCTCCGCCCTCGCTCCCGGTGATCCGACGGCGATCAGTACGTACGTCGCCGCCGATAGCCTGCCCATCAACGCGTCGGGATCCAGCACGGGTGCGCCGTGGACGATCTGTCCGATCTTACGCGGGTCCAGGTCCACGAACGCGGCGATCGGGGGCGCTCCGTCCTGCTCCACGAAACGGCGCGCGAAGCCCTTGCCGACCCGGCCCGCGCCCCAGATGACGATCTCCGGCTCCTGCGGCAGGAAGGCCCGTACGAGGTGGTGCGCCTTGCAGCGCTGGAAGGCGGAAGCCGTGTAGCGCTCCGACGTCATCGAGAGCCGTCCCGGATGGACTCTCCAATCCAGGAGGGAGCGCTCGACGTTCGCCAGCTGGAAGCCCCCGGCGTGGAGCCGGAGCACCAGGTCGTAGTCCTCCGGCCACTCCACGGCTCGATAGCCTCCTACGGCCTCGATCGCCTCGCGTCGGACGACGAGCGTCGGGTGCGCGATCGGGCACTCGACGAACAGATCGCGCGCGATCTCGGCAGCCTCGGTAAGTCCGTTCAGCCACCGCTCGTACCTACGGTAGCCCGTCCCGAGCGCGGAACGGGGGAAGAAACGGATCCGCGAGCCACAGCCGGCCAGGGCGGGGCGCATCTGAAGGAGCTCCAACTGTGTCGCCAACCTCTCCGGGTGGGCGACGTCGTCGGCATCCATCCTGGCCAGAAAACGCCCACGAGCGCTGGCCACCGCCCGTCGCAGCGCGTCCACGATTCCCAGCCCCGCGCCTTCGATGACGCGTACGCGGGGATCCCGCCGGGCCCAGGTGCGAAGACGGTCAGGGGTCTCATCGCGCGAGCCGTCGTCCACCGCCAGCAACTCGAAGCGGGCCTCGGTCTGGACGAGCAGGCTCTCGACGCACGGATCCAGGAACTCCGCCGCGTCGCGACAGGGGAGAAGGACAGATAATCGCGGTACGGTCGAGGAGCTCGCCACTCAGCGAGGTACCGATGAGCTCGATCGAGCCTCGGGGTCCGCGCCGGATGGGTGCCGGCTCAAGTACGCCCCCGTTCGCGAATCGGACGCGTCGAGGATTCGGGAGGGGGGGCCGGCCGCCACCACGCGGCCACCTTCCTCAGCGGCCCCGGGTCCCAGATCCAGGATCCAGTCGGCCTGTGCGATCACGTCGAGGTTGTGCTCGATCACAATGACCGTGTGGCGCTCGGCGACGAGCTGCCGCAGCACGCGGCACAGCGTATCCACCTCGCCGACCCCCAGCCCGACCGTGGGCTCGTCCAAGATGTAAACCCGCCGCCCTGCCCGGCGCGGTCGCGCCAGCTCGCGCGCGATCTTGAGGCGTTGAGCCTCGCCGCCGGAGAGGGTCGTGGCAGGTTGGCCCAGGCGCAGGTACCCTAGCCCGACTCGCTGGAGTTGCCACAGCGTCTCACCCAGCCGGTCCTGGCGAATGAAGAAGCGGATCGCCTCATCCACGGTCAGCTCCAGAACGTCCTTGACGCTGTGGCCGCGGTACTCGATCTCCAACACGTCGGCCCGGAACCGTGCCCCGCCGCACGCCTCGCACGGAACGGCCACGTCGGCCAGGAACACCATCTCGACGATTTCCTCGCCGGCTCCCTTGCAGACCTCGCACCGTCCCCCGGGACGATTGAAGCTGAAATAGCCAGGGCCGTAGCCGTGCCTCCGTGCCTCGGTCTGGGCGGCGAACAGTCGGCGGATCTCACCAAAAGCACCGATGTAAGTCGCCGGGTTCGAGCGCGAGGTGCGCCCAATGGGCTGCTGGTCCACGAGCAGCACCGCCTCGATGGCCGAGGTCCCCTCGAGTCGCTCGAAGGTGCCCTCCGCCTCGCCCAGATGAGCCTTGGCGCTCGCTCGCCCACTCAGTGCCCGCTCCAGGCCATGGTACAGCACGTGGCGGATCAAGGTCGATTTCCCGGATCCGGATACGCCCGACACGGCGATCAGGGCGCCCAGGGGCAGGTCCACGTCGACGCCGCGGAGATTGTGCAGGGACGCCCCACGCAGGCGGAGCCAGCCGTCCTGACCCACCTCGCGACGCGCGAGGGTGGGTGTCTCGAGTCGGCCCTCCGCCCTCGCCGCCAGCGCGCGCCCCGTGCTCGTGTCGACCCGCAACAGCTCCGCCCAACTACCCTCGAACACCACCTCCCCTCCCCTCTCCCCGGCTCCCGGCCCGAGCTCGACGATTCGATCGGCCCGCTCGAGGACGGCGGGCTCGTGCTCGACGACCAGCACCGTATTCCCACGACCGCCGAGCCGCTCCAGGACGTCGACGAAGCGATCGATGTCGTACGCGTGGAGTCCGATGGTGGGCTCGTCCAGAACGTAGAGCGTGTCCACCAGCTGGCTGCCCAGGCAGCTCGCGAGCCGGATCCGCTGCATCTCGCCACCTGACAGCGTGCGCGCCTGGCGTTCGAGCGTGAGGTACCCGAGTCCGACGTCATCCAGAAACTGGAGCCGGTCAGCAATCTCGCGCTGGATCGTGTGCGCCACTTTCCGTTCGAACGGCGTCAGCTCCACCTGCTCTAGCCAAGCCCGGAGCGCAGAGATCTTGAGGTGCGCCGCCGCGGCGATCGTCAGCTCCCCGACCCGGACGTTCAGCGCCTCGGGCTTGAGTCGGGTACCCAAACACCGGGGACAGGGCCGGGGGAGCTGATACTGGCGCAAGAACATGCGGATATAGGGCTTATACCGCTTCCGCTCCTTGGAGCGGAGAAACGGGATCGCCCCCCGGAACCCGTCACCGCCGTCAAGGAGCTGGCGGCGCGCCCGCTCCGGTAGGTCGCACCACGGGGTGTCCATGTCGATGCCGGCATCCTCCGCGAAGCGTCGGAGCGTGGCTCGTTCACGTCGATAGCGGGGCTTCGACCATGGGTCGATCGCACCCTCGGTCAGGGAGCGGGCCGTATCCGGTACGATGAGCTCGGGCGCGTACTCCAGAGTCGCCCCGAAGCCGGTGCATTCCGGGCACGCGCCGGCCGGGCTGTTGAAGCTGAACAGGACCGGGCGGGGCTCGGGAAACGCCCGCTCGCACTCGGCGCACCGAAACGCCTCGGTGAACGCGTGGCGTTCCGCAGTCGTCGGATCGGATTCGCCTTCGGGCAAGCGCAACACGACCGCGTGGCCGGCCCCTTCGGCGAAGGCAGCCGCCAGCGAGTCGGTCAGCCGTTCCCTGTCTTCCGGATCGACCTGTCCCCGGTCCACGACGACGAGAAGATCCTGCGTCTTCGGGAGATCGATCGCGGGCTCGGCGTCGGATGTTTCCTCCGCGACACGCTCCTCCGTGGCGTCTTCCTCCGCCAGGTCTGGCAGGTACAGCTCCCCGCCATCGGCCAGAACCCGCAAGTAGCCCTGCGCTTGCAGGTTGGACGCGGCCAGCGCGTGCGTGATCTCGGCACTGAAGCGGAACGGGAACGCCACGTAGATACGGGTCCCCTCATCCCACGCCAGGATCCGGTCCGCCGCGGTCTGAACGGTGTCGGGAACGACGAGTCTTTCGCAATCCGGGCACACCGTGCGGCCGACGCGGGCCCATAGAAGCCGCAGATAGTCGTATACCTCGGTAACGGTGCCCACCGTCGAGCGGCTCGATTGGACGGTATTCCGTTGATCGATCGAGACCGCCGGACTCACGCCCTCGATGCGATCCACCGCCGGCTTCGGCATCCGCTCGAGGAACTGCTTCGCGTACGTCGAGAGCGACTCCACATACCGCCTCTGTCCCTCAGCGTAGATCGTGTCGAACGCGAGCGTGGACTTACCGGACCCCGACGGCCCGGTCACGACGGTGAGAGCACGGTGTGGCAGGTCCAGATCGACGCCCTTGAGGTTGTGCTGTCGAGCGCCGCGCACACGGATGACGTTGACCATGCCGCATGATGGCCGAACGGCCATGACGGCGCCAACCTTCCGGTCGGTGGAAGCTCGGGCGGGCCCCGGCTATCTTCCGCCGACTTCACGTGGAGACGCTCGGTTTCCGGCGCGGAACCGGCAAGATAGGCGTCTCGCGCGCTCACGACGACCAGACGGAATGCAGAAGACCCCGGAAGGACCGATTCGCGAAGAAGAGGCGCTCGGCAAGGCGTACGACGCACGGTTGATGCGTCGTTTGCTCGCCTATCTGCGCCCCTATCGACCGCGGGTCGCGCTGGCCGTGGTGATGCTGGTCGTCGCCTCCGCGCTGGCGCTGGTGGGGCCGTGGCTGACCAAGGAGGCGATCGATGGGGCGATCCCCGCAGGCAGCTACCGCAGCTTGGCCCTGCTCGGCTCGCTCCTGATCGCATCGCTCGCCCTGGCCGGAGCCCTCGAGTACGGGCGCGTGATCCTCACGACCTGGATCGGTCAGAACGTCATGCTCGACCTTCGGGCCGAGATCTTCGCGAAGCTACAGCGCCTCAGCCTTTCCTACTTCGATCGGCACCCCGTGGGGCGGCTCATGACGCGCCTCACGAGCGACGTCGAGGTGCTAAACGAGATGTTCACGTCGGGCGTCGTGACGATCTTCGGGGATGTGTTCACGGTCGCGTTCATCATGGCGGCAATGCTGGCCATGGACGTGCAACTGGCGCTCGTCACCTTCGCGGTATTGCCGCTCGTATTCGCTGCGGCATGGGTCTTCCGCCGCAAGGTGCGGGACGCCTATCGAGACATCCGCGTACGCCTGGCGCGGATCAACTCCTTTCTGCAGGAGCGGATCAGCGGGGTTGGTGTCGTCCAACTCTTCGGTCAGGAGCGCCCGACGCAAGGCCGCTTTCAGGAGATCAACGATGATCATCTCCATGCGCACCTGCGATCGATCACCTATTACGCGCTCTTTTTCCCGGTGGTGGAGCTTCTGGCCGCCATCGCGCTGGCGCTGATCATCTGGTACGGGGGAGGCGAGGCGCTGCGAGGCTCGCTCACGATCGGCGTAATCGCTGCCTTCCTCCAATACGCCAGACGGTTCTTCAGGCCGATCCAGGATCTGTCGGAAAAATACAACATCCTCCAGGGTGCGATGGCGAGCTCGGAACGGATCTTCCACCTTCTCGACGAGACCGCCGAGATCGCCGACCCCACGCGACCCGTGAGCCTGCCGGCGGCGGTTCAGGGACGGATCGCGTTCGAGGATGTGTGGTTTCGGTACGACTCGAGCTCGCCCGAAGCGCCAGATGAAGAGGTCGAGGCGCAGCCCTCGGACGGCTGGGTCCTCAAGGGGATCGATTTTACGGTCGAGCCCGGCCAGCGAATCGCTCTCGTCGGTGCGACGGGGGCAGGCAAGACTACCATCTTCAGCTTGCTGATGAGGTTCTACGAGCCCGAGCGGGGGCGGATCACCGTCGACGGAATCGACATCCGAGACGTCCCCAGACGCGAGCTGCGGAAGCGCATGGGGCTCGTGCTACAGGACGTGTATCTATTCTCGGGATCGGCGGGCGAGAACATCACGTTCAGCCGGCAACAGATCACGGACGATCGGATGCGAGAGGCGGCGGCGCGGGTGGGGGTCGCCAAGTACGTGGAGCGACTCCCGGCTGCCTACGAACAGCCTCTGGGTGAGCGCGGCAGCAACCTCAGCGTGGGCGAGCGACAACTCCTGTCCTTCGCGCGTGCGCTGGCCGGAGATCCGCGGATCCTGCTCCTCGATGAGGCAACCAGCTCGGTAGATTCGGAGATCGAAGCCCAGATCCAGGCGGCGCTAGAAGAGCTGATGCAGGGTCGAACGAGCCTCGTGATCGCGCACCGGCTTTCCACGATCCAGGGCGCGGACCGGATTCTACTGATTCACCACGGGGAGATCATGGAAGCAGGAACCCACGCCGACCTGTTGGAACGGGGCGGCCTGTACGCGCAGCTGTACCGGCTGCAGTTCGAGCGCCCAACGGCTGCCGCATGAACGACCTGGTCGAGATCGCCTCGAGAATCGACCTTCGGTGGGTGCTGGCAGCCCTGCTGCTCGCGCTGGACGTTTGGGCGATCGCGCTCGTGTTGCTGTCGGTGGCGGCGCGGCGGGAAAAAGTCCTGTGGACCAGCGTGATCGTGCTGTGCCCGATCGTCGGTTGTCTGTTCTGGTTCGTGCTCGGACCCAAGCCGACTCGCTCCACCCAACGCTGATCCTCTGGGGGACCCTACTCTCGTTCGCCCACACCTTCCCTACTCTCGTTCGCTCAACTGACGGAGCATCAACTCCGCTCCCGCTTCCGCGGCCCCACACCTCGAGTGCACGTACTCGTGGGCGAGCCTGCCGGTCCTCTTACGGACCGCCTCGTCAAGAAGACTCCCTATCGCGGTAACCAGCGAATCGGCTGTCGCCTCGATACCACCTCCGTGCGCGACGAGCTCGTGCGCCTCACGCCGATCGTGGCGAGGACCGAAGACCACCGGCACGGCGGCCGCCGCCGGTTCGAGCACATTGTGAAGCCCCGTGCCTTCGATCGCGCCACCCACGTACGCGATGTCCGCCGCCGTGTAGAGCTCGGCCAGAGTCCCGACCTCATCGAACACGATTACTTCGGCGCCACCCGCCGTCTTCCCGATCGTGTCTGGCTCGAGCCGCGCCGCGGCGACGACCGGGCGCGCGCCACTCACGACCTCCGACCAGCGGACGGTGCGTGCGTCCCTCTGCCGACACGCCTCCAGCAATCGATGGACGTGGGATTCAGTCGGCTGGTGCGGGGCGACCACCAGCTGGACTCTCCGTCGTAGCTCCCGCCGGGTTTCCACCGCCGCGAGCAGCGCGTCCTCGTCCGTCGGCCACGTTGACCCGGCAACGACCCGCACACCGGCCGGCGGTCGGGAAGGCAGCCGCGCTTCGAAACGCTCGCGCACCCCTCCTACCTCGCTCGCGCGATCCACGCGGGCCACGGCGAGGTCGAAGCTGGCGTCTCCGGTCACGCTCAGGATCTCGGGTCTCACCCCCAGCCTCTGGAGCCGCGTTGCGTCCTCGTCCGAAGCCGCGCCCACGAAGGACAGGGCGCTATAGGCGGAGCGGAGCGCGGAGCGTGCGAGGGGTCCCATTCGACGGCTTCCCCGGCGCACGACCGCGTTGATCATGCCCGTCGGGATGCCAGCGCGGGCGGCCGCCCGCGTCAAGCCGGGCCACACGTCGAGCTTGGCGTACACCAGCGCATCCGGGCGTACGGCCGCTACCACGCGTTCGCAGTCTTTCCGCGCGTCTAGCGGTGGATAGCCGGCATAGTCCGGCCCCAGACGCGGGAGCGCGGAGGCACCGGAAGGGGAGAAGTGAGTGACCACCAGCTGAAAGTCGGTTTCCGCTCGCAGTGCTTGAATCGCGGGCGCAGCGCCGAGCAGCTCGCCGGCGGAGGCGCCGTGCAACCACACGAGAGGTCCGTCGGGACGCGACTGGCCCCAGGTCTCCAGCGCCGCGGCCACGGCGCTACGCTCGGCGATCATGGCCGCCTCCTCCGGTCGCAGGTGACGCAGAAGCGGCACCGCCCCCCGGGCGAGCTGGGCCAACGTTCCCGACGCTCTCTCCGCGATGCTCAAAGATCTGGGCAGGCCGCTGAAGACCTCGAGTGCTTCGGTGCGCTTCCCTGGTCCTCGGACACGGACTATCCTCCGGTGTGCGCTACCTGGGAAACAAGACGCGCCTGATCCCGTTCCTCTTGCGAGCTGTGGACCGGTTCACGAGCGAGCCGGGCGTGGCCTGTGATCCGTTCTCCGGCACGGCGAGCGTGGCCAGCGCTTTCAAGCGGAACGGCTGGAGGGTACACGCTGGCGACCTGCTGGCGTTTTCGTACGCGTTGCAGGTCGCGAGGGTCGAGCTCGACCGCACCCCACGATTCGATCCTCGCGTTCTTCCTGCCCGTGAACGGAGCGGGTCCAAGAGCACATCCTATCGCCGGGTCCTCGAATACCTCGCCAGTCTCTCGGGTGAAGACGGGTTCATCACGGAGCATTACACCTTGGCCGGCCGCCAAGGTCGGGCGCACGGCCGAATGTACTTCGAAGCCGAGAACGCCCGCCGCATAGACGCCATTCGACATCGGCTCGATCGATGGTCGGAGAGCGGGATCGTGGACCGAAGGCGCGCGCAGTTGCTCATCGCCACCCTGCTCGAGGCCGCGGATCGAGTCGCGAACACCACCGGGGTGTACGCGTCGTTCGTCAAGACCGTGCAGCCTAACGCCCGTCGGCCGCTCGACCTCAGGGCGCTTCGTCCGACCAGGCCGGTCAACGGCTCCTCTGGGTGCGGGGCGTTTCTCGGGCCCGCCGTGGAGCTGCTCGAGACAGTCGGGTCGGTGAATTTGGTGTACCTCGATCCACCGTACAACGGGCGTCAATACCCCGGTTACTACCACATTCCGGAACTCCTGGCGCGTGGCTGGAGCGACCCGCCTCTGTTGCGAGGGAAGACCGGCCTCATACCGGACGAGGCCGAACGCTCGGATTGGTGCCGGAAGCGTGGGGCCGCCGCCGCTCTTCGGAGCGTGCTCGAAGCCGCCGACGCGCAGCACATCCTGTTCAGCTACAATGACGAGGGTATCCTCTCCCGCCAGACGATCGCCACCGCGCTTCGCGAGTGGGGCAACGCGGACACGTACCGATGCCTACAGCTACCCTACCGTCGATACCGTAGCGATGCGGATGGTCCCACCCGCACCTATCGGCGGGATCGCGTTCGCGAGCACCTTCACTATGTCTCGGCCCGCTAGCGGACGGCTCGGGCCGCCGGGAGATGGCCGAGAGATATCGGTGGCCCGTTAGGACGCTCCATCGGACCCCCACTCCCGCGTCACATCCTCCTCGTCTTCGCGGGCTTCCCGCACGATCCGACGTGACTCTCGCTCCGCCGGATCCTCGCTCCGGAGGAGCCTTTCCGTCACTCGGACCTCGTACTCGAACAGCATCCGGCGCAGATCCCCCAGACGACCCATGATGAGTGGCAGATTCCCCAACAGGCGCTCGTTCTCCTCGAGGCGCTTCACCAGCTCGGCAAACGCGATGAGGGCCGATCGTACTTCTCGCTCCGTTGGTGGTTTCCTGTGCTCTGCCGAACTGGTCATGCGGTTCTTCACCCTCTCGCTGGGCTCTCGGATCGCCCGAGATCGTTCTGGAATCGGCCTGGGATCCGTACCCGGGTGGTGCGCCATCGTTCGGGCGAATCCGGCCCAGGGGCGGATCTGCTCGGGGCGCCGTCCGGTAGTAGGTTGTGATATGTGCAGTCGACTCGATAGGACAAGCATGCGCTGGAAAGACTCGATCCGTGGCCTGGCGCTCGTGGCCCCGCTCGTGTGGCAGGGGTGCTCGCCCACGTACGTCCTTCGAGCCGGCTGGGAGGAAGCACGTATTCTCTCGGCGAGGCGACCCATTCAAGCGGTGGTACACGACACCGCGGCCCCCGCCGAGCTGCGTGCCAAGCTCCGTCTCGTCCAGGACGCGCGCGATTTCGCCGAGCGCTCTCTCGGGCTCCGGGCCGGGGACAGCTTCACGAGCTTCGCGCAACTCGCGCGCGACACCCTCGCGATCAACATCTCTGCAGCCCCCGAGCTCGGATTGTACTGGAAGACGTGGTGGTTTCCCATCGTGGGGCGTGTCCCCTACAAAGGCTACTTCGACTTCGAACAAGCGTTCGAAGAGGCGGAGCGGCTGAGGTCGGAGGGGTTCGACGTCTCGGTCCGTTCGGTCTCGGCCTTCAGCACGCTGGGTTGGCTGCCGGACCCGATCCTCTCGACGACGCTGCGGCTCGACAGCCTGTCACTCGTCGAGACCGTGATCCACGAGATTACCCACACGACCTTTTTTCCCGCAGGTCAGGCGAACTTCAACGAGAGCTTCGCGAACTTCGTCGGTAGCCACGCCGCTATCGTGTTCTACTGCGAGGCCGTCGCGGATGAGGACAAGTGCGAGATCGCTCGGCTGCGCTGGGAGGATACGCGGGAGTTCGGCCATTTCTTCAACTCGGTCGCGGAGCCGCTCAAGGAGGCGTACGCGAGCGATCTGTCGGAGGAGGCGAAGCGAGACAGGAAGCGAGAGATCTTCCGGGACGCGGCTGAACGCTTCGAGACCGACGTGAAGCCGCGCCTGCGCGCGGGGCGCTACGGCTCCCTGGACCCGGCGCAGCTGAACAACGCCTGGGTCCTCGCCCGGCTCCTGTATTACACACGGCTGGACGATTTCGAGCGGCTCTTGCAGAGATTCGGCTCGCTGAGGCCATCGCTCCAGGCCGTATTTGGCGAGGCCGCCGAAGGGGACGCGTGGGCGGCTCTCGACCGTCTCATCGAAGGATCGGAAGACCGATGACGACCACCTTCGGGTGTACGCGTTGTGAGCGCGAGGGCGTCTTACCGCTCGATCGGGCACCGTTTCCCAACGAGTTAGGGCAGCGGCTCGTGGCCGAGATCTGCCAGGATTGCTGGGAGGAGTGGAAGCAGCGACAGATGCTGCTGATCAACCACTACGGGCTCCGCCTTCAGGAGGCCGAGGCGCGCGAGTTTCTGTACACCAACCTGCGATCCTTCCTGTTCGGGGAGGGGGACGCCGGCGCGGATATCGATGCCTCGAAGGAGGGGTCGGTCGATTGGTGAGGCTGTCCGTAGGAGAGTCGATCTGCCCGGGACGCGACCGTGAGTGAGAGCCGATGAGCGATTACGGACCGCAGACCTACGGCGACAAGATCGCGCCGCGGTACGACGAGCACACGCGGATCGATCCGACTCCCGCGGTGAACCGACTCGCCGAGCTCGCGAACGGCGGACGCGCGCTCGAGTTGGGAATCGGGACCGGGCGCATCGCTCTACCGCTTCGCGAACGGGGCGTCCAGATACACGGGATCGATGCCTCCGCGGAGATGATCGCGCTCCTGCGTCAGAAGCCGGGTGGAGCGGAGATCCCCGTAACGCCGGGAGATTTCGCGGATGTGGAGGTCGATGAGGCGTTCTCTCTGATCTTCGTGGCGTTCAATACGTTCTTCGGGCTCCTCACGCAGGAAGACCAGTTGCGTTGTTTCCGAAACGCCGCCGCGCATCTGGCCCCTGGCGGCGTTTTCGTCATAGAGGCGTTCGTGCCCGACCTGGCCCGCTTCGATCGTGGCCAGCGCGTCTCGAGCAGCTGGGTGGAGGAAGAGGCCGTGACGCTGGAGGCTTCCGTCCACGATGCCGCGAATCAGCGCGTGGATACCACTCTCGTGTTCCTTTCGGACGGCAGCGTCGAGCTGTACCCGCTCAAGATCCGATATGCGTGGCCTTCCGAGCTGGATCTGATGGCCACGCTGGCCGGACTTCGGTTGCTGGACCGCTGGGGCGGGTGGGAGAAGGAACCGTTCTCGAGCGAGAGCGGCTCACACGTCTCCGTGTACGCGGCGACCTGAGCGTACCTCCGTCCTCAGACGGGGTGGCGGCTACCTGACCACCAGGTTGATGAGTCGGTCGGGGACGTGGATCACCTTGCGGATCTCGCCTCCATCCAGCTGCCGGAGCACGTTGTCCTCGCGCAGCGCCGCTTCCTGCACGGCTTCCTGGGTGGCACCCCGTGCGACGCGAACCATCGCGCGCAGCTTGCCGTTTACCTGGACCGCGATCTCCAACTCGTCGACGATGAGCTTCGAGTCGTCGTACTCCGGCCAGGAGACGTGGTCGAACACGCTCGGCGACCCGCCAAGGCGCTCCCACAGCTCCTCGGCGATGTGAGGCGCGATGGGAGCCAGCAAGATGACCAGAGGCCGCACCTCATCGACTGACGGCACCCGACCCTCGGCCCGCACCTGATTCAGATAGTCCATCAGGGCCGCGATCGCGGTGTTGTAGTCGAGGCTCTCCAAGTCCTCGGTGACCTTCTTGATCGTGCCGTGCAGCGAGCGTTCCACGGCCTCATCGTCGAACCCGGCACGGCCCTCCGACACCGCGGAGGTCACGCTGTCCCACACCTTGTTCAGGAAGCGTTCGGGGCCCGCGAGCGCGATATCCCGGAAGTCGCCGCCGACCTGGAACGGCCCCAGGAACATGAGATACGTACGGAACGCGTCGGCGCCGTAACGACTCATGTACTCGTCCGGCAGGATCACGTTGCCGCGCGACTTCGAGATCTTGGCTCCCTCTGTGATCAGCAGCCCGTGCTTCTGGAAGCGGTGATAGGGCTCCTCGAACTCGAGGTATCCCAGATCGTGCAGCACCATGGTCAGGAAGCGCGAGTAGAGGAGGTGGAGCACGGCGTGCTCCTCCCCCCCGATGTACATGTCGACGGGCAGCCACTTCCGCGTACGCTCGTCGTCGAACGGGCGGTCGTCGAAGTCGGTGCTCGGGTATCGGAGGAAGTACCAGCCGCTGTCCAGGAAGGTGTCGGATACGTCGGTCTCGCGGCGCGCCTCGCCTCCGCACCCCGGGCAGGTAGTGCGATAGAACTCCTCCGCTCGAGCCAGTGGGCTGACTCCGCTCGCGTCGGGGCGGAAATCTTCCACGAACGGGAGCAGGACCGGGAGGTCCTCCTCCGGCACCGGTTGTACGCCGCACTCGTCGCAGTTGATGACCGGGATCGGCGGACCCCAATACCGCTGTCGAGATATGCACCAATCGTGGAGCCGGTAGTTCACGTGCAGCTCGGCTAGCTCGCGCTCCGCGAGCCACTCGACGATCGCGTGCCCGCCGGCGTCCGCCTCCATCCCGCTGAAGCGGTCGGAGTTGATGAGGATCTCGTCCTCGGTATGCTCGAGAAACGCCTCATCGAGGTCCAGCTCGACGGCGGCGGGATCGGCATCGGGGGACAGCGTGGAAGCCGGGCTCACGACAGGACGAATCGAGAGCTCGAATTGCCGCGCGAACTCGAAGTCACGCTGGTCATGGGCCGGCACCGCCATGATCGCGCCCGTCCCGTATTCCATCAGGACGTAGTCCGCGACCCAGATCGGGACAGGCTCCTGTGTGGCCGGATTGGTCGCGAAGCCGCCGGTGAACACCCCGGTCTTTTGTTTCTCTTCGACCTTGCGGCGCTCGACGAGATCGGTGGCGGCCGTGGTCCGTACGTACGCTTCGACTTCTGCTCGCCGATCATCGGTCGTGACTCGGGCGACGAGCGGGTGCTCCGGTGCCAGGACCATGAACGTGGCGCCGAAGATCGTGTCGGGCCGGGTCGTGAAAACCTCGATCTGCTCCTCGGTGTCGGGGACGGGGAACCACAGCTGCGCCCCGTCCGAGCGGCCGATCCAGTTGCGTTGCGCCGTCCGGGTCGTCTCCGACCAGTCGATCCACTCCAGGTTGTCCAGCAGTCGCTCGGCGTACTCCGTGATGCGGAAGAACCACTGGCTCAGCAGGCGCTGCTCGACGGGTGTGTCACAGCGCTCGCAGCGGCCGGAGATCACCTGTTCGTTGGCCAGGACGGTCTGGTCCTTTGGACACCAGTTGACCGGGGCCTCCTTCTTCACCGCGAGACCCGCCTTGAACAGCTGCAGGAAGATCCACTGGGTCCAGCGGTAGTAACCGGGGTCGGTCGTGTCGACCGTGTGCGACCAGTCGTACATGAGCCCGGCCCGGCGGAGCATGCGCTCGAAGTTGGCGATGTTGGCCGGGATCAGCTCGGTGGGGTGGATGTTCACCCGGAGGGCGTGATTCTCGGAGTGGATCCCGAACGCGTCGTACCCGATGGGCTCGAACACGTCGTCGCCCCGCAAGCGCCGGTAGCGGCCATAGATATCGGCGCCCGTGAACGCGTACAGGTTGCCGACGTGCAGGCCTTCGGCCGATGGGTAGGGGTACATCATGAGGTTGAAGAACGGGCGCTCCGCCGACTCCAGGTCAGGCTGGTTCGTGCCGTTTTCTTCCCAGTATGCCTGCCACTTCAGCTCGATCTGTACCGGATCGTACATCGTCTCGTTACGTCGCCGTGCCGGCGATCCTCCCGTTCCGCCTCACTCCATGCGCCGATGGGCGCTCCATATACAGCGACGGCGGATGTCCCGGTGGGCATCCGCCGCAGCGGGCGCAAACATGGCTCGCGGATCCCGTTCAAACAATGGCGGACGGCACTGTCGAACCGCGTTTCGACCGCTCCGTGCCCGCGCCCTCGTAGACCGAGGCGGCCTAGTCGGATGAGCTTCGCCGTAACCCGTCCAGGCTGAAGCGACCAGGCCCCGCCGCCACCAGAAACAGGAAGATGAAGCAGAACAGCACCGGGAGCTCACCGCGGTTTTGGATCGGCCAAAACGCGTTCGGAAAATGCCGCCACCAGAAGACGACCGCCATCTCGCCCGCTAGCAGGAAGGCGACGTGCCGGGTCCACAGCCCGAACAGGATCAGGATCCCCCCGAAGAACTCGAGCATCCCCGCGACCCCGATCGGCCACGAGAATCATGGCACGCCCCCGCTCTCGCGCCCGAGCCAGCCAAACAGCTTCTGCGCCCCGTGCTGCCAGAACATGAGTCCGGTCACGATGCGGAGCAGGCCATGTGCGACCCCGACCAGATGTCCGCCTGCCACGGCGTCTGTGTCCATTCCGCTGATCGAAGCTGACGCTGTTTCACTCATTGAGTCGGCCTCCTGAGATCAATGGTTCACCGAGAATAAACTGCCGAATGCGCAGCTCTGAAGGGTGACACCTGCCGCTGCGGCGGTGATGCCCCTCCCTGCGGGGCCACGCATCACCCGATGGTCCTCCGATGGCTCAGGAAAGGGCTCGCGAAAGGTCCTCGATCAAGTCACCCGGATCCTCGAGACCGGCGGATACCCTCAAGATGCCCGGCGCGATCCCCATCTCGAGGCGTGTCGCTTCCGGCAGGACGCTGTGGCTCATCGTATACGGGTGTTGGACCAACGTATCCAGCGTGCCCAGCGTCGGGGCCAGGGTGATCAGCGACAGCCGATCGATCACCGCGAGCGCTTCCACCTCACCCCCGTCCACCTCGAAGGACAGCATGGGTCCGCCGGCCGCCAGCTGACCCGCCGGAAGCTCTCCGGGCTTCGGATAGAACACCCGTACGATCCGCGGATGATCCTCGAGCAGGCGAGCCAACACGGCCGCGGTGGCTACATGCCGCTCGATTCGGACCGCCAGGGTCCGGAGGCCAAGGCTCGTCATCCACGCGGCGAAAGGATCGGCCACGCCACCGAAGTTCTGGCGTATGGGGTCGATTCTCGCGGCCAGGATTTCGGCCGACCCGGACACCACACCACCCAGTACCATACCGTGCCCACTCATGAACTTCGTCGTGCTGTGGAGGACGAGATCCGCCCCCCACGCCAGCGGCGCCGGGCCATGGCCTCCGTCGTCCCGTAGATGCCGGACTGGCAGACGACTCGCCCGCGGGCTCCAATGGCGAGGAGCACGGCGCTGATAGCCGCCATCCGCGACGCGAAGAAACGGGCGTCGGTGTCGTCCGGTGCTCGCAGAGTCTCGCCGTCGACTTCGACGGGTGTGCTTTCGAGAGCCGCGATGTGTCGCTCGAGCTCGCGCACCGTGGGGTTCGCCTTGCGGCTGTAGATGTAACCCGAGCCTCCGAAGCCCTCGATCGCCTCGCGGGCCCCGGAGAAAGTGAACGCGGTCGTCTGGAAGATCGGTGCAACGTGGGCCTCTACGGCCGACGCCGCCTCGCCGTGCCTCGGACCGCTCGTGTTCCGAAACCGCTCATGACACCTGGTCTCGACTCATGCCGCCGCGATCAGCACGCCGAGCCCGGCGCCGGCGGCGGTCCCGAACCAATTCACAAGGTCGTTTCCGATCCATGACACGCGATGCTCCCACGCGGCTCCAACCCACGAGTCCACCAACATTCCGCCGACTCCACCCAGGCTCACGGCCGTGAACGCCTCCGGCTGGCCCCAGGCCAGCGCCGCGAGCGCCCCGATCAATAGCGCCCCTACCGCACCGGCCATGGAACCGACCCACGACACGCCGCCGGAGCGTCCCGGCTCTACCCGTTGCCAATTCGTGAGCAGCCGCGTCCCCCCTCCCGCCCACATCCCGATCTCGCTCGCCCAGGTGTCGGCGGTGGCCGCCGCTAGGGCCGTGGCCGCCGCATAGTGTGTGGCCGGTCCGAGCCCCGCCACCCCGAGGAGGGCGCACAACGCGGCGACTCCGCCGTTCGCGAATACCTGGCGCGCGCGCCGCCCCTCGGTGTCCCGATCCGGCGCTCCGTCAGCCGGCCCCCGTCTTCGCCGTCCGGACTTCGTGAGCATCGAGGAGGTGGCGAAAAAGGCCAGGAGCAGCAGAGCACCAGTCCACCCCTCCCCGACTACGAGAGCGATCGCGACCAGTCCCGCGGCCAGGGCTCCGCCCCAAGTCAACCAACCCGCCCGCACGGTCAGAGGGAGAAGTGCGGTCGCGCTCGCAAGGCCGAGGACGGCACCCTGTATGCCGGTCATCGGGGTTCGAATCGGTCCTTGCAGGCGACCTGCTTGCTCGCGCCGTGCGCGTTGCGTAGCCTACGCGACGTATGGGACACGACAACGATTTTCGCGGCCACGTCGCCCCGTCGGTCGCCCTCGCGCTGCTGGAATCGCTGCGCGCGGCCGATACTCCCGCCGATGAAACGGCGCTGCACGAAGCCGTCCTCCCGCTCAGTCTGCGACGGCGCCTCGGGCTCTCGAGCGTCATCGAGGGGCAAATCAAACGCTACTCCAACCGCGGTGGGGATGGCGTTTCGGCCCACGAGGTCGCGAGCCTGTTCGAGTTGATCAGCCGCAGGGAAGACGCGACGCGTGTGTTCTCGGAGGCGGGCCGACGGCTGGCTCAGACCGCGCTCGACGATCGGCGGTTCGGGGCTCGGCTCGGGGCTCGCGCGCTCCCACACGGGGCCCGAGAGCGGCTGGCGTGGAAACGTGTGCGCCGCATCGCGAAAGCGGTGAGCCCGAAAGGCCGGGTCGACATAAAGCGGCGGCCCGCCAAGCTGGTGGTCGAAGAGTGTCTTCCGGCGCGCGCCGTACAGGACGGGTCGGGGTGTTCGCTGCTCCACGGTGCAATCGAGCGGATCCTGGACGAGTATCGGGCCGGCGGAGTTCGGATCGTCCACGAGGAGTGTGAGAGCCGCGCGGAGGAGCGCTGTCTCTGGCGCGTGGAGGACAACGGCTCGAGCTCTTCCTAGCGTCCGGCCCGACAAATCCCGCGGCATTCCAGCGCCAGCTTCAGACCTCACTGCTAGGGCCGGGCTCGGCCGGCTCGACGTGGACGACCACGCGCGAGAAGCCGACATCATCCTCCAGTCGCCTCTCCACCTCATCAGCGATCTCGTGCGCGGACACGACGCTCTCCGCCGGGTCGACGTGAATCGTGAGCTCCGCGAACGCTTCGCTCCGACGGCCGCGTGACCGGATCTGGCTCGCTTCCAGCACCCCGTGGGTCTGCAGAGCGACAGTACGGATTCTCTCCGCCTCCAGTGCCCGCTCATCCACCAGAACCGGGACGGTTCGCCGCAGAATCTCGAAGCCGCTGTGCGCGATGACGCCGGCCACCAGGATGGCCAGGATGGCGTCGGCGGCACCGAGCCCGAGGCTCACGAGCAGCAAGCCGCCGAGCACGGCGGCCGTCACGAGCACATCGGAGGCGGTGTGACGCGCGTCGGCCTCCAGCATCTCGCTATCCAGGAGCCGGGCGTAGCGTGACTCCGCTCTCGCGACGGCCAGGTTCACGATCATCGCCCCCCCCAAGACCGCGAACATGATCGGCTCTACGCGGGGCGGTGCCCCTCCTGAAACCAGCCGTCCGATAGCGCCCTCCAGAAGCTCGAAGCACGTGATCGAGAGAAACGCCGCTACGGCGAAGGCCGCGAGCGTCTCGAACTTACCATGGCCGTACGGGTGCTGGTCGTCGGGCGGGGCTGCCGCGAGCCGAACCGCGAACAGACCGACGACGTTGTTGATCGCGTCGACGCCCGAGTGTGCCGCATCGCCCAGCACGGCGATGGACCCGGAGCGGAGACCGATCCACAGTTTTGCGACGATGACGGCGATGTTGGCGAGCAGCACCCACCACAGGACACGCCGTACCTGGGCGTGGCGGGCGTTCACGGCGACGCCATCGACGGAGAGAGCGCCCGAATCAACGTCGCCAGCGGCCACGGAGGCCGCGGTGCCCCGGCGCTCGCTTTCCGGGCGGCGGGCCGCGGTGGCCGACCCCGAACCATCTCAGCAGCCGCTTGTACGGCGCCTCGCGCGGTGCATGACCCGTCGAGGCGTACCGGTCGTAAAGACCCGGATAGCCCAATCCCGCCCAAATCCCGAACGCGAAGGCGATGACGGCGGGGATGGCCAACAGGACCAGGAGCGTGCGGTCGCTCATAATGGGCTCGCACCGATCGGAGCCGCGGGAGGCTGT
The DNA here is from genome assembly GCA_039588215.1 of Gemmatimonadota bacterium. GTDB lineage: Bacteria > Gemmatimonadota > Gemmatimonadetes > Palauibacterales > Palauibacteraceae > JBDHAC01. The sequence goes on along the minus strand of JBDHAD010000012.1, from coordinate 14,392 downwards.
TCCGGCCTGACCATCTCGACGGGGAGCGGCTCCGTCGCGAGCCCGGTGTACAGAGTTCTGTGCGGGAATGGAATCTCGATACCCAGTCGATCGAACTCGCTCTTGATCTCCTCATGCATCTGGTTCTTCACATCCCAGAAGTTTTCCGTCGTGGTCCACACCGTGAGACGGAGGTTTACCGATGAATCGCCGAAGCCGTCCACAAAGATCTTGGGCGGCGGCTCCATCATGCACAGCGGGTTGCGGTCTGCAACGGTGAGCAGAACCTCGTGCACCCGCTTCACATCCTCCTTGTACGCAACTCCGACGCTCACATCGGCGCGCCGGAGGGGAAACCGAGTGGCGGTCGTGACCTGGGTCTTGATTATCGTCTCGTTCGGAATGCGGACGAAGCGGTTGTCGAAGGTTCGCAGCTTCACCGACAACATATCCACTGACATGACCCGCCCGGTCGTGTCTCCGACCTGGATGACATCATCTACTGCGAAGGGTTGCTCGCCGAGCAGGAAGAACCCGCTGATTACGTTGGAGACGCTGGTTTGCGAGGCGAAACCGAGCGCGATCCCGAGAATCCCCGCAGCACCGAGGAGCGGAGCGAGGCTGAACCCGAGCTCGCGCAGCACCGAGATCATCAAGAGCAGGAGAGCCGGGTAGAAGACGACTTTCCCCGCCACGAGTCCCCATTGCGCCCCATGTCGCTCAGCAATGAACCGGCGAATCCACTTCGCGCCCCAGTATGCGGCGGGGAATCCGATCACCACCAGGAGAGCCGCGCGCAGGATCGGCCCTCCTCCGAGCCCGGCGAACCACTGGCTCAGCCCTCCCGCGGATTCCGTATCGGCAACCTGTATCGCAGCCACGAGCGCAGACAACCGCATCTCTCCGCCTCCTCAGAATCCGGTGATGGACTTGAACTTTGCGAACGTGGTCGCGCGGAGCCCGCGCGGGATCTTCTCCCGGGGGGAGGACAGCAGCTCGGCGCCTGCGGCCTCTGTGGGAGGCCGTTCCGCCATGTCGATCCGGCTCCCCTCCGGCTCGTCTTCGTAGCGAACGAGCGTTTGGTTCGCCCACAGCCTCGACCCCGATCGGAAGATCGACATATGCATGACTCGAATGGCGAGCTTCTCTACCGGCAGGGTGTCTTCGGACTCGTTTTCGAGAACCAGGGGACACATGACGAGGTGCGGCTCGAACAGCGTATCATCTACTTCGCGGCGCGCCCGCGTCGGAAGCCAATAGGCGAGCTCTCCCGTGCCGAGATCTCCCCACCACGTATCCGACATCACGACCGTCGGTTCTTCAAGCAAGACCACATCGGTCGGCCCGGCGAGCGTGATACGGACCCACAGCGGAATCCGAACATAGATGCGCGCAGTGATCCCGGGTGCGAGCCGGAACGGCACCTCGGGCGCCACGACCAGCGGGCGGTCCGCCAACGCAGGGGAGATTCGCGCTTGAATCGATTCACCCGCCGCGGCCCACCGGGTCCAGGCATTCTCGGTTGCGCCTTCGTTGTGAGTCGCCGCCGCCCCGCTCCCGTCGAGCTCGCGTTTCACCGCGATCCACAGCTCGCTCCGCTCCCGGCGGAGGGCTACGCCGAGCGGGCCGATGTCCAGCTCCGTAGAAGCGCCCACCGGCAGATCGATGGCGCCCCACGGACCTTCCGCCTGGGCCACGGCACCCGGGATCTGCGTCCGATTCTCTGTCACTGACTCACGCCTCCGGTGGAGTGGTCCAAAGGTAGAGCGGTCAACAAGGTAATCCCGAGCGTCGTGAACGCCGGAAGCCATTGCCGCTCGTACAGGGCCGCCACGAACCCGAGGGTCAGCAGAACCTGAAGCGCCACGGACAAGCGCCGGTGCAGTCGTTCGGCCGCCTCGAGGGAACCGGCCGAGGTGGGATGCGTCCGTTCGTTACTCAGTGCCCCCATAGGTCCCCTATTTCTTGCGTCGCGATCCCGACGGCTCCTACTGTGCACAGCTTGAATGTCGTACTTGGCGCCCTCCCCGCAATGTCCACGGAGCACTGATGAGCGACGCGCATCGACGTGAGATCGAAGTACTCCTGACCGAAAACCGGGTCTTCGAGCCGGCTCCGGGGTTTCGGGACGCGGCTCACGTGGCCGACCGCGGACCGTACGACGCGGCTGGGGAGGACCGTGAAGCCTACTGGGCCCGCTGGGCGGCGGAGCTGGATTGGTTCGAGCCGTGGGACCGCGTCCTCGAGTGGGATCCTCCGTTCTCGAAGTGGTTCGTGGGTGGGCGGCTGAACGCGGCGCACAACTGCCTTGACCGTCATCTGGAGTCCCGCGGCGAGCGTACCGCGCTCATCTGGGAGGGCGAGCCCGGCGACGCCCGTGAGTTCACGTACCGCGAGCTGCACGAGGAAGTGTCCCGGTTCGCGAACGCGCTCAAGGACCTGGGGGTCTCGCGTGGGGATCGAGTCGCGATCTATCTGCCGATGATCCCCGAGGCGGCCATCGCAATGCTGGCCTGCGCGCGCATCGGGGCACCGCACTCGGTGGTGTTTGGCGGATTCTCGCCTCAATCCCTTCGCGACCGCATCGAAGATGCTCACGCGAAGTGCGTCATCACGGCCGACGGCGGGTACCGTCGCGGCGGCATCGTCGCGCTCAAGCAGAATACCGATGTAGCCATCGAAGGGCTCGGCTACGTACACAGCGTCGTCGTGGTGCGTCGGGCCGAGGCATCCGACCCGACCTCGGGCCCGGCCGGGGACGCGGTGGAGTTGCCGACGTGTGAGATGACCGGCGGCCGCGATCACTGGTACCACGACCTGGTCGCGAAGGCACCCCAAAACTGTCCCCCCGAGGAGATGGACGCGGAGGACCTCTTGTACATCCTGTACACGTCGGGGACCACGGGTAAGCCCAAAGGCGTGATGCACACCACGGGCGGCTACATGACGCAGGTCACGGCGACAACGCGCTGGGTGTTCGACCTGCGGGACGAGGATGTGTACTGGTGCACCGCAGACGTCGGGTGGGTGACCGGGCACTCGTACATCGTGTACGGGCCTTTGGCGAACGGAGCGACGGTTCTCATGTACGAGGGGGCCCCGGACTGGCCCGACCGCGGCCGCTTCTGGCAGCTGTGCGAGAGGTACGGCGTGACCGTCTTCTACACGGCACCCACGGCCATCCGAGCCTTCATGAAGTGGGGGGCGGATTGGCCCACCCGGTCGGACCTCTCACGTCTGCGTCTCCTCGGAACCGTGGGGGAGCCCATCAACCCGGAGGCCTGGATTTGGTACAACAAGCACATCGGTGGCGAGCGCTGCCCGATCGTGGACACGTGGTGGCAGACCGAGACCGGCGCGATCATGATCACCCCGCTCCCGGGGGTCATCACGACGAAGCCGGGCTCGGCGACCGTGGCGTTTCCGGGCGTAGAGGCCACGATACTCGACGAGGCAGGGAACGAGGCCGAGAGCGGCTTCCTGGCGATCACTTCTCCTTGGCCGGCGATGCTGCGCGGCATCTACGGGGATGAGGAGCGGTATCGGCAAACCTACTGGTCGAAGTGGCCGGACATCTACTTCCCGGGCGATGGCGCGCGGGTCGATGACAACGGCTATTTCTGGATCATGGGCCGTGTTGACGACGTGCTGAACGTGGCCGGCCACCGCATCGGCACCATGGAGGTCGAGTCAGCGCTCGTGCACCACGAATCCGTCGCGGAAGCCGCGGTCGTCGGACGGGCCGACGAGCTCAAGGGTCAGGCGATAGCCGCTTTCGTGAGCCTCGTGGAGGGCCGGGAGATCTCGGACGGTCTGCGCGAGGAGCTCAGGGCGCACGTGGCGAAGGAAATCGGGGCGATCGCCAAGCCTTCGGATCTGATCTTCGCGGCGGACCTGCCGAAGACGCGCTCGGGGAAGATCATGCGGCGGCTCCTCCGCGATATCGCGGAGGGACGGGCGCTCGGCGACACGACCACGCTCGCCGACCCGGCCGTGGTAGAGGAGCTGAAGGAGCGCTACTCCGATACCGAGGGCTAGTAGGTAGTCGGCGGTCATCGCGCCCCGCACGTGAGCGGCGACACCGACGAGAGCGGCCGCGGTCCGGCCGGCGGAGCCACCCGCCACGGGCGGTGGCGCGTGCTCGCGCTCCTCGCGCTCGCCGAGCTACTCGCCATGGGCCTGTGGTTCAGCGCGAGCGCCGTGGTTCCCGAGCTACGCGACGCCTGGCAGCTGACCGATGCCGGCGTGGCGTGGCTCACGATGTCCGTTCAGCTGGGGTTCGTGACCGGCGCGTTGCTGTCGGCGCTCCTGACCCTGGCCGACGTATGGGATCCGCGCCGCCTCGTGGCGGGATCCGCGCTCCTGGGAGCCGCCGCCACGATCGCGATCGCGGCCGCTGCGGACGGGCCGGCGGTCGCCCTCCCCCTCCGATTCATCACCGGGATGGCTCTCGCCGGTGTGTACCCGCCGGGCATGAAGATCGTGGCGGGCTGGTTTCGGGGGGGACGTGGGATGGCCATCGGGATCCTCGTCGGTGCTCTCACCGTCGGGTCAGCCATGCCGCATCTGCTGCGACCGATCGGTGGGATCGGCGAGTGGCGGCTGGTCCTGTACGGGGCGGCGGGGCTGGCGCTGGTGGGGGCGGCGATCGCAGCCCTCGGGCTCGAGAACGGGCCATACGAGGCACCGTCATCGCCGTTCGACCCGCACGCCGTGGGACGCATCCTGCGCGACCGGCCCACGATGCTGGCGAACGCCGGGTATTTCGGGCACATGTGGGAGCTGTACGCAGTGTGGACATGGATCCCGGTGTTTCTCACAGCCAGCTTCGCGCTGGACTCCAGCCCAGCATCCACCCCGGAGCGTGCTTCCTACCTGGCCTTCGGAACCATCGCGATCGGGGGTCCGGGAGCCTGGCTGGCCGGCGTCCTCGCCGACCGGCTCGGCCGCACCGTCGTGACGAGCGCGAGCATGATCGTGAGCGGAGCGTGCTGTCTGCTGGCGGGCGCGCTATTTGGCGCGTCGCCGTGGTTGCTCGCCTCGGTGTGTCTCATCTGGGGCTTCGCGGTGGTGGCCGACTCGGCTCAATTCTCCACCTGCGTGACGGAGCTCGCGGAACGATCCTACCTCGGCACGGCCCTCACGCTCCAGACCGCGATCGGCTTCCTCCTCACCCTCATCACGATCCGGTTGCTTCCGGTGTGGGAGGGGGCGTGGACGTGGCGCTGGGCGTTCGTGCCCCTGGCGATCGGCCCGCTCCTTGGCACGGTCTCGATGCTCCGGCTACGCGTGCGCCCGGAGGCGAGACAGCTCGCGGGCGGAAAACGCTAGTTCCGTCACGCGGGGGGTGGGCCCGAAGGTTCATGGGGAGATTGGCTCCAGTGAGGCGATGACCGCTTCGATCACGTGATCGTAGGCTGTCTCGCGCATCTCGGCATCGCGGAAGTAGGACCGGTGCGCCATGAGCTCGAGGTACCTTCCCGGCCCCATCTCGACCACATAATAATGGGCCTGATCTCCGTACGGCCCCGGGTAGCCGGGGAACCTGAAGGCGCGCCGACCCCCGATCATCATCTCCGTACCCTCCCTGAGCAACGAGAAGATGATCGGGTTCTTGACCCACTCGACCGAGATCGTCGGGACTTCGCCGACCGGAATCGCCTCCAGCGGAAAGTCTCCCAGCTGGCCGGGCTCTACCAGCACGACGGCGTCCCGAAACGGCGATTCGAAGCCCTGTGCGTCGGCCCCGGGCGGCAGCCTCTCCTCCGCGAATCGACCGACCACGAAGGAACCCGGATAGCGGAAGCGAAGCGACAACCTGTCGCTTTCGTGGAGCACGTGATTCTCCGTCACCTCTCCCGTCCGTTCGGGGCCCTGGGCGCAGGCAACACCGGCGCCTGCGATGACGAGACACAGTACGCCGGTTCGTCGACCCATCGTTTCCCCACCATCCCTCACTCTGCCTCGCCGTTCTTGAGCGCGGTCCAAGCGCCCTCCCAGCCTCTCGAGAGCGCAAGAACGGAGCCGCCTCGTGGCGGCAGGACTTGTCTCCCCCGTGGCGTCGGGCCTAGGGTTCGGCGTTTACCCCATTCGTAGTAGGCAGAACCCGACTCAGCTGGAGCTGGCGCCGTGATGCCCGAATCGCTTTCCGTACTCTTCACCCTGACCGTGCTCGGGCTCGTCGCGTGCCATACGGCCGCCAACGTCGGAGAGCGTGAGCCCGTCGAGACCTCCACGACCGTCGCCTCCACATCGCCGCGGGACACGCTGACGGCGGAAGAGCGCGCGCAGGGCTTCCGAATCCTGTTCGACGGCGAGACGTTTGACGGGTGGCGGGGCTTCAAGCGCCCGGACATGCCCGCTGCCTGGGTCGTCGAGGAGCGTGCGATGCGCTTCACCGCCGAGGGAGCGCTCGAAGACCGCGGCTCCATCATCTCAGTGGAGCAGTTCGGCGACTTCGAGCTGCGGCTCGAGTGGAAGATCTCCCCCGGCGGGAACAGCGGGATCTTCTTCAGGGTGAGTGAGACGACCGACCGGCCGTACGAGAGCGGGCCGGAGATGCAGGTCCTGGACGACGCCGGGCATCCGGATGGCGAAGACCCGATGACCTCCGCCGGCTCCAACTACGGTCTGCACGCACCGAGCTCCCCGGTCGCCCGGCCGGTCGGGGAATGGAACGAAGTCCGCATGCTCGTGGAACAAGGCCATGTCGAGCACTGGCTCAACGGGCTGAAGATCGTGGAATACGAGCTGGGTTCCGAGGAATGGGAGCAGCTCGTGGCGGATACGAAGTTCGCCGCGTGGCCCGAGTACGGGCGGCACCCGGTGGGTCACATCGGGCTCCAGGACCACGGCGATCCGGTGTGGTACCGGCACATCCGGATCCGTCCGATCGATCGGTGAGTCGTTCACGCTCAGACTCGAGCCGCCGAGCGGTGCCCTCGAGCCCGGCGACGACCTGGCAGGCCCGAATGGAGTCATCTTGCGGCCTGATTCGATGAACATGACATGCGAGTTCGACGTCCATCTGCTGGACGGCACGTACGAGCTGTTCCGGCACTTCTTCGCGCTTCCCCACCGGCGTAACGCGCTCGGGGAGGAGGTCGCGGCGGCGACCGGCGTGGTGGGCTCGTTGTTGACCCTCCTCGCCGACGGTGCGACGCACATGGCGGTGGCCACGGATCACGTGATCGAGTCGTTCCGAAACGAGCTGTGGCCCGGCTACAAGGACGGGTCGGGAATCGATCCCGAGCTCCGATCGCAATTCGGGCTGCTCGAGGAGGCGCTCCTCGCCGCAGGCATCGTCGTATGGGCCATGACCGATTTCGAAGCCGACGACGCGCTCGCGTCGGGGGCGCGAGTCGCCGAGGCCGACCCGCGTGTGCGCCGCGTCCTCATCTGCACCCCGGACAAGGATCTCGCCCAGTGCGTTCGGGATGACCGCGTGGTTCAGTTCGATCGACGGCGGCGGCAGCTGCGCGACGCGTCGGGCGTGATCGACAAGTTCGGGGTGTCGCCCGAGTCCATCCCCGACTACCTGGCGCTCGTCGGTGACAGCGCCGACGGGTTTCCCGGACTCCGTGGCTGGGGCGCGAAGTCGACATCCGCCGTTCTGGCTCGATACGGGCACCTGGAGGACATCCCGCTCGACGGTACTCTTTGGGATGTGGACGTCAGAGGTGCGGTCAGACTCGCACGCACGTTCGCGACGAACCTCGAGCACGCGCTTCTGTTTCGGGTGCTCGCCACGCTCGTCCGTGACGCTCCTGTGAGCCCCGATGTGGACAGCCTGGAGTGGCGGGGGCCCCGAGCCTCGTTCCCGGCCATGTGCAACCGCCTCGAGTCACCTGAGTTGGCGGAGCGCGCGCGCTCTCTCTCCACCCGTCGCAGGTCTTAGGTGCGTGCCTTGCTGTGCGACACGCTATCCTGCCGCTGCAGGTCAGTCGGTGGTCCGATGGCGGTGATCCAGAGGTGGTGGGGCGATGATCGGCCACAGGGAGGCTGAGGATCATGAACGTCAACCAGCTGTTCCCCCGTCTGTCGATCCGGGCGAAGCTGCTGATCGCGTTCGTCCTCCTGGCCGTCGTGCCATTGGTCATCATGGCCACACTTGGGGTGCGGCACACGATTCGTCAGGTTCGGGCGCTCGCACGAACGACGCTCGAGAATGATCTCGCGGTCGCACGCACGCAGACGGAGCGAGCCCTCGGAGGTGTCGAGCGCAATGTGGCCTACCTCACTTCGCACGTGCTCGGCCCTCTGCTCGCTCAGACCCATGTAGATGTGTGGGAGGAAGCGGGCCAGGCGGCTTCCAATTTGATCAGCTTCGACCCCGCGCTGTTTCGCGTGAAGGTCATCGACGAGAGCGGCCGGGTGGTCCTGGTGGCCGATGCGTCGGGGAGCGAGCTGCTCGCTCCGGGCCAGGGTGAGGAGGGGTTGTACTACGCCCTTCGCGCTCGCTCGCTGCAGCGTGGGGAGCACCTCCTCCTGCCGGTCGAGCTACGTGAGGCCCCGCAGCAAACCGGACCGACGGAGACGGTTCCGGCGATCGCGATTCTCGACGGCGTCAGGAGCCCGGACGGTTCGGTACTGGGCACCGTCGTCGGGGAGGCTTACGCGTCTGTCCTGTTCGCGCCGCTCGAGGCGAGCTCGCCGCAATTCGGCGGCGTGACGGGGCTCATTGACTCTGAAGGCCTCTACCTGTACCACTCGACCCAAAAACGAGACTGGGCGAGTCTCCTGGCCTCGCGCTCCGAAGTGGACATCCACAGTGAACTGAATCCTCAAGCGGTGGAGCTCCTGCTATCGGGTCAGACGGCGGAGACGATGCCAGCCACCGATGAACAGATCGTGAGTTTTGTCCGTCTCCGATTCGCCGGCACGGGCATTTCTCCCCTGATACTGTATCGCGTGGTTCCGTCGTCGGCGCTGGAGGCCGGTGTGCGGACTTTCCTGGGCATGGTAGGCATCGGAGGCTTGCTGGTGCTCAGCCTCGTGCTGGGACTGGGCACGCTCGCCGCCCATCAATTCACTCAACCCATCCTTCAACTCCGGCAGGGAGCTCGACGGCTCGCCCGGGGTGAGTCGGAGGGACCGCTCGAGATTGCGACGGGAGATGAGCTGGAAGATCTGGCGGAAGACTTTTCGGCTATGGCACGCTCGCTGGTGGAACAGCGGCGAAAGCTGGAGGAGCTGGTAGGGGAGCGTACGCATGCGCTGCGCGAAGTGCACGCGGAGTTAGCGGGGATTTTGGAACATTCCGCCGACGCCATCATCGGAACGGACATGGAAGGTAGGGTGCGCGTTTGGAACGACGGGGCCGAGTCCCTTTTCGGCCATACGGCCACCGAGGTGCATGGCCGCCGCCTCGACGACCTGCTTCTGCCATCCGGGGACAGTTGGCTCGACGAGGCCGCGTTCCTGCGTCGCGAGGCTGGCGCCCAGGGGGCAGTCGCAAACTACCAGACGCGCAGGGTCAACCGTGATGGCACCGTGAATCCAGTGAGTCTGACACAATCCATCATCCGTGGCACCGACGGGCAACCGATCGGCTACTCGGTCATTATTCGGGACACTCGGATGCAGGCAAGGCTGGAAGAGCAAATGCGCCGTTCGGAGAGCCTGGCGACGGTGAGCGTGATGGCCGCAGGCCTCGCTCATGAACTTGGCAATCCATTGGCCGTCATCGGCAATCGCATCGAGTGCATGGAGCAGGAGATCGCCGAGCAACGTGAAGGTGAATTCCTGAATGAAGATCTGGCGACTCTCCGGGAACACGTGCGGCGTCTGGACGGCGTGATCAGGGACTTGTTGAGCCTGGCACGCGAAGGTGGCGGGGAGGACGAGAGCGTGGCGCTCAGCGCCGTGGCCGCCAGGGTGGTACGCATCCTCGAGCGCACGTACATGGCAAGGGAAGTTAGACTGGAAATGGAACTCGACGATTCGCTGCCTAGCCTCACGGGCAGCGAGAAGGCGATCGAGACGGTGTGCGTCAACCTCCTGATGAACGCGCTCGACGCGACGCCGCGAGAGGGCACCGTCTCCGTGAGGACCCTGGCCACGGACGGAGGCGCAGCCGTGAATCTGGAGGTAGCGGACACCGGCTCGGGCATCCCCGCCGAGTTGCACCACCGAATCTTCGAGCCGTTCTTCACGACCAAGAAGGCCGGGCACGGGACAGGACTCGGTCTCGCCGTGTGCCGCAGCATCGTCGAGCAACACAGTGGGAGCATCACCGTGCGGAGCGAGCCGCCGGGCGGAAGCCGCTTCACCGTCTCGCTCCCGGTGAAGCGGTTCGAAATCTGATGGCCGAGGCACGCGTCCTGATCGTCGACGACGAGCCGGCGATGCTCGAGAACTGTTGTCGACTGCTCAGCCGGGAGGGGTACGTTTGCGACACTCTCTCCGAGCCGCTCGACTTTCGAGATCGTCTCGCCGGTACCCAGCCCGATGTGGTCCTGTTGGATCTCCGCATGCCAGAGGTCGATGGCATGACGCTGCTCACCGTGGCGCTGGCGGATGATCCAACTCTCCCGATTATCATCATGACTGCCTACGCGACGGTCTCGTCCGCGGTGCAGGCGATCCGTGAGGGGGCGTTCGATTACCTGACGAAGCCGTTCAAGGGAGAGGAGCTCCTGGTCGCCGTAGAGCGTGCGACTCGCCACCGTGAATTGGCCAAAGAGAACAGGGCGCTGCGGGAGCGCCTCGCACGCGGTACCGGTGGCGAGGACCTCGTCGGCTCGAGTCCGGCCATGATCAGGCTGATGAACCGGATCGAGAAAGTGGCGCTGGCCCCCGCGAACGTACTGATCACCGGCGAGAGCGGGACGGGCAAAGAACTGATCGCTCGAACGATCCATGAGCTGAGCGAGCGGAAGGAGTGTCCGTTCGTGCCCGTCGACTGTGCGGCCCTCCCCGAGGGTCTGCTCGAGAGCGAGCTGTTCGGCCACGAGCGCGGCGCTTTCACCAGCGCGGACGCTCGGAAGATCGGGCTACTCGAGGACGGGAACCACGGCACGGTGTTCCTGGACGAAGTCGCCGACCTGAGCCAGCCGCTGCAGTCCAAGCTCCTGCGGGTGCTCGAGGAGCGAAAGGTGCGACGGGTCGGCGGGAACGAGCTGATCGAAGTCGACATACGTGTGATCGCCGCGACCAATCAGGAGCTGGAGCGGGCGGTCGCGGACGGGCGGTTCCGCGAAGACCTGTACTATCGCCTCAACGTCGTACCGATCCAGGTTCCTCCACTACGCGACCGGGCCGGCGATATCGCGTTGTTGGCCCAGACGTTCCTCGCGAGGTTCTCCGCCGCCCAGGCGAAGGAGGCGCCGAGGATCTCGCCGGATGTTTGGGATCTGCTGGAGCGCTACGATTGGCCGGGCAATGTCCGCGAGCTCAAGAACCTCGTCGAACGACTCGTGGTGTTGGACGAGGACGGTCTCGTCTCGCTTGCCCATCTTCCGGAGTCGCTCAGACCGCCCGTGAGGCTCTCCAGGCCCCCTGCGGTTACGGCTGCCGAGTCTTACGAGGAGGCCCGCGAGGCAGCACTGCGGGCCTTCAAGGCAGACTATGTCGCACAGCTTCTCGACGCGACCGACGGCAATGTCTCGAAAGCGGCCCGACAAGCCGGCGTCAGCCGCCGTACCTTCCACCGATGGCTGGCAGGGCTCGGTAAAGCGGGCGGAGGGAAGCCATGAAGCGGACGTTTCCATGGCTCGCGGCGTTCCTAGCGCAGTCGCTCATTCATACCCCCGTGGCAGCGCAGCCCGCGACCGTCGAGGGTGTCATACGTGCGTCCGGGCGGGTCGCCGATCTTGTCATTTACCTCATTCCGGCGACCCCGTTCGAGCCGCCCGAACCTCAGACTCCTCCGTTTATCGACCAGGTGAGGCTCCGGTTCGTGCCCGCCGTCCTTGCGGTGTCGGCAGGCTCAACGGTGGAGTTCCGGAACAGCGATCCGGTCCTGCACAACGTCTTCAGTCCGGAGGGACCCGGGCCCGGATTCGACCTGGGCACCTATCCTCGAACCGAATCGCGCTCGCACGCGTTCACCGAACTCGGATCACACGTCATACTCTGTCACGTCCATCCGGAGATGTACGCTTACGTGATCGTCGTCCCGACGCCGTATCACGCCGTGGCGAACGAGGACGGCAGCTTTCGGATCGAAAACGTCCCTCCAGGGCGTTACACCTTGAACGTCGTAGAGCGTCGAGAGAGTCGTTTCTCTCGAAACATCGTGTTGGATGGCAATGGTGGAGTCGATGTGTTGCTCGACCTGACCACCGATGAGCTGGACATCCGTAGCCGTGGCCGATAGTCCGATGCGGTTCTCGCTCGCGGCGTTGACGCTCGCCGTCACGGGCGTTGTCGGAACCGCAGCCGCGTCTCCGCCATCCGTGACGCGCAGCTGGCACCCGAATGTGCTCGCCGACATACCGGCATTCGCCCGGAAGTATCGCACCGGTTGCTCCACGTGCCACACGGCGGCCCCCAAGTTGAACGTGCTCGGCGAGGCGTTCCGGCTGAACGGGTACAAGTTCCCTGAAAACGACGCACTGCTCCGAAAAGACGAGCCGGTACCATTGGGGGCGGAACCCTGGAAGGACCTTTGGCCGCGAGCGATCTGGCCCGGTGAGCTGCCGGGCGGTTTCCCGATCGCGGTGGGGCTCCGGAGCGACATCCAGTACACACGAGACCCCGACGCAGAGGCTACCTGGGAGTTCTTGTTTCCGGAAGAGGTTTACATTGTCGCCGGCAGCAGCCTCGGCCAGAGTATCAGCGCCTATTTGTCCACCGAGTGGACTCCCGGGGAGGGCGTCGAAGTGGAACAGGCAAAGGTCGAGCTCCAGGATCTCCTACCGGGGCTGCCCGAGCGGGCGGTCAATCTCTGGATCGGACTCCAGAACCTGTACCCGTTAACGTTCGCGGATCGATATATCGACGGAGCCGCACGGCAGGGCTTCATGTGGCAAAGCTTCCGTGCCTCCGATCTCGATCTGGTTAACCCCGCGACCGGCGAGAGCCTGCGATCATCCAATGATTTTCGGCTCCGCCATAGTCAGGCGGCCATCGAGATCAACGGGCTCGGGGCAGGGCGATTCTACTACGGGATTGGCATCGCGCAGGGTGCGAGTGGCCTGAGCGGTGACAACAACGCGCGAAAGGACTTCTTCTACAAGCTCCGATACAAGCTCGGCGGTCTGCGACTCGACGGACGCTACGATAGCGTCGGCGCGCTGCCGGAGGGGGTCGGAGGGCAGCTCCTGGATGAGACTCTGACCATCGAGCACTTCGGCTATCTCGGTGCCGAACCCGTGGATGGTGGGAGGCAGGATACTCACCGGTCATTCGGGTTGAGCGCTCGTGCACGGTACGGCCGGGCCGATCTCGGCGTCGGCTTCGTGTGGGGAACCCACGAGAATCCGTGGGGGGACGTCGCGGCAGGCGAGCTCTCCCATTCGAGCCTGTTCGCGAAGGGAGAGTACCTGGTGTATCCGTGGCTCATCGGATCGCTGAAGTTCGAGACGTTCGACGCCGATGTGCCGACGGAGATTCGCACGGCCGGGTACACGGAAGGGAGCACCGACCAGACCAGACTCCTGCCAGGCGTGATCGCGCTCCTGCGTCAGAACGTCCGGGCCGTCGTAGAAGCCGAGCTGTTTACGGAGCACGCGCTGAACGCCTCCCTCGGCAAGCCCAAGCCCCACTCCCTTTGGCTCCGCCTGGAGGTCGCCTACTGACGCCCGTCCCAGTGTGACGCTGGCTGTCACACTGGGACGGGCGTCGTCACATGTCTCCCCACATGGTTTACGCCCGACCAGGAAGCTGGCCGCACTTATAATCGCCTGTCGTAACACATCATACGGGCTCCGTACGCGGACGCGCCTACCGGACCGCGCCGGGTCCACTCCATGCGTTGCGGTGATGGCGAGCTCCTGCGGATCTGACCACCCGTCGGCCGATGGGTCATGTCCGTTCCGCCTGCAAACCTCACCCGGAGCCGATGGGTCCGGGTGTAACTCGGAAGAGAGGCTCGGCCATGAGAAGGTTCTTTGACTGCCGATGGGCCGGTGTCCTGGTTTTGGGCCTGTTGGCCGCGGCTGCCAGTACCAGTCGCCTCCACGCTCAGGGTCTCATCGTTAGCGGTTATGGTGATATCGAGTGGACGATGGAAGACCGGGGTGAGGACGACGGGTGGAGGAACGCGTTCGACAACCACCACATCAACCTGATCCTGCTCGGTGCTATCGCCAACGACCTGGTTGTCGGAGTCGAGGTGGAGTATGAGCACGCCGGGGAGGAGATCGCGCTCGAGTACGGGTACCTGGCGTATACGGGCATCAGAGGTCTTCGTATCGCCGGCGGGAAGTTCATCGTCCCGTTCAACAAGTGGAACAAGGATATCCACCCG
>JBDHAD010000011.1:0-71462 GCA_039588215.1 Gemmatimonadota bacterium | reverse complement strand
CTGCAGCTGTCGCGGGTGTCCTGGCCCGGGGGACCCTTGGCCCGAGGAGTGGGTGGCCGAATCGGGACGGGCGGGCACGTCGGACCCTGATCGAAGGCCCCGCCGAGCCGCGAGGCCCGGTCAGGGTCTGGAGCCGCGGAGCTGTTCGAACACCGACTGGATCAGACCATCTCGAAGGTCGGTACCCGGAGCGAAGTAGCCCCCGAGCACCGCCAAACGGGCACCGGATCCCACGTCCGTCTGATCCAGCAGAACCTCTCCGCTGCCTCCGACAAAGAGCGTCCGGAGCGTGTCGCCGCGGATACGGTACCAAAGCTCGTCGCCGTCATGAATCCGACGCGCCTCGAGGAAGCCGAACCACTGAGGGAGATTCGCCTGCAATCGGTCGAATTCGGCCTCTGACACGATCCCCGCGTCGACGGCGCGCTCGAGATCGTCCAGGACCCCGTCGATAAACTGCGACAACGACACGTCCCGCTCAAAACGAATCCGGGCCCAGACATCCGTCGAGGCCAGCACGACGGAGGCGATGGAATCGGTCGAGGCGTGGCCGGGACCATCGGTGGCCAACTCCCTCAATCGCGCGGTGGTCTCATGATCGAACCGCAGGCGCAGCCTCAGAACATCGACCTTGAAGATGGTCTTCTCGAGTAGCGTCTCGATTACGACCTGTGGGTCCCACGCGAGCGTGGTCGTGTCGACGGGAACCGAAGGACCCACGGCTGGGGCCGATTGGGCGGTGGCGGGCGTGACGGAGGCCGAGAGAGCGATCATGACGGAGGTCGTCAATCCGAGCCCGGACCCGATCGGTCGCGGCAGTGCTTTCGTCGGTCTCGGCGCTACTTTCATCGACATGTGCACCTTTCGATGGCTGACCACGCTCTGCTTGCTGCGTGTGGAACACTCAGGGTATCTTATTTGGCTAGGATTGAAACAGTTGTGACCCGCGACGTCCGTGGAGGGTCCGTCGGGTCCCTCTGACTCAGCGGGGGCCCTGGATCCGCACCGGGTCCACGACGGCAAACCGGAGATACGATGAAGGCAGGCATACACCCCGAGTACAAGAAGGCGCTCATCACATGCGCCTGTGGTCGAGTGACCGAGACGCGCTCAAGTGTCGGCGAGCTCCACGTGGAGATCTGCTCGCACTGCCACCCGTTCTTCACCGGTCGACAGAAGCTCGTCGACACGGCCGGTCGAGTGGAACGCTTTAGGGCCAAATACGGCATGGAGGAGGGTGAGGTCGCGCCGGAAGCCGAGGTCGCGGCCTTGGAGAGTGTGGCCGAGCCTACACCCGAGCCCGCTGATGCGGGCGATAAGCCCACGGGCGAGCCCGGTGACGCGGCGCCGGACATCGAGACCGTACAGTCCCTCGAGGCAGAGGCGGAGGTCGAGGAGTCCGACGCCGGTACGGAGGACGCCGGGGAAGTCGATGAGGGTACCGGAGCGACGATCGACGCCTGATCCGTCGCTCCGTCTCACCCCCCAGACATTCACGCCGGTGGATCTCACCATCCTTCCGCTCGCCGTGCGGCGCGGCGCGGGATTCGAAACTCATGAACGATCCCACTGACCGACTGGCTGAGCGCCTCCGCGAGGCCGTGGAACGCTACGAGGAGGTAGGCCGCCGCCTGGCCGATCCCGAGGTCCTCGCAGACCTGGAGCTGCTTCGAGATCTGGCCCGAGAGCACGCGGACCTCGAGAGCGTCGCAGATCGAGGGCGTGCCTATCTGAGGCTGCTGGATGAGCTCGATCAGGCGAGGGAGCTGGCCGCGGCGAGCGGTGATCCGGAACTGGAGGAGCTGGCGGCCGCCGAAGTCGAGGAGCTGCAGGCGCGGCGAGACTTCGAGAACGAGCAACTTCGCCGTCTTTTGGCTCCGAGCGACCCACTGGACGACAGACCGGCGGTCGTGGAGATCCGAGCCGGCACCGGCGGGGACGAAGCCGCGCTGTTCGCGGCGGACCTGTACCGCATGTACTCCCGGCATATGGTCTTCTCCGATACGAGTCCGGCGTCCACCGCGTGCAACGGGTGCCCGAGACCGAGAGTCAGGGACGCATTCATACATCGGCTGCGACGGTAGCCGTCCTCCCGGAGGCGGAGGAGGTCGACATCGATATCGATCCAAACGAGTTGAAGATCGATGTCTTCCGCTCATCCGGTCCCGGTGGGCAGTCCGTGAACACCACGGACTCGGCCGTACGGATCACGCATGCCCCGACCGGGCTCGTGGTCACCTGCCAGGACGAGAAATCGCAACACAAGAACAAGGCCAAGGCCCTCAAAGTGTTGCGGAGCCGCCTCCTGGATCGAATGATCGCCGAGCAGGAATCTCAACGCGCGCGTGAGCGACGTCTCCAGGTGGGAACTGGCGACCGCTCGGCCAAGATCCGCACATACAACTTCCCGCAAAACCGTGTGACCGACCACCGGATCGGTCTCACGACCCATCGGCTCGAGGCCATTCTGGACGGGGGGCTGGACGAAGTGGTGGCGGCTCTGCGCGAGGCGGGTCTGGAGGAGAGACTGGCGGCTGCAGGCGATTGATGCGCGATCAGGTGGGAGAGCCGGCCCGTCGCCCGGGCGCACCCTCGCGGGGAGAGGTATTGCGCGGCATCGCGGCCGAGCTCGAGGCCGCAGGGCTCGACTCACCTCTCGTCGAAGCGGAACGCCTGCTTTCGCATGTCCTCGGGATCCCGCGCCGGGATCTCGTGCTGAGCGCAGGGGAGCGTCTGGATCCCGAGGCCGCCGGGGCGCTGGCCGACGCCGTCGCACGACGACTCGATCACGAGCCCTTGCAGCACATTGAGGGCAGCACCGCATTCCGTGAGCTCATTCTGGTCGCCGATGGGCGAGCCTTGATCCCTCGACCCGAAACCGAAGAGCTCGTAGATCGCGTCGGAAGCTGGCTGGGGAAGCGGGCTCCGGTCCAGCAGGCGCTGGACATTGGCACAGGCTCGGGCGCGATCGCTCTGTCTCTGCTTCGCGAGGGGCTCGCCGAGAGGGTCCTCGGCCTGGATGCTTCCCCCGAGGCGATGGCGCAGGCGAAGGAAAATGCGGCTCTGTCCGGGGTGGTCGAAGACCGCCTCGAGCTGCGGCTCTGCCCGGTAACGATCTGGCCGGCGCTCGACCCGTCCGAACAGTTCGACCTCATCGTATCCAACCCACCCTATGTGGAAGAGTCGGAGGTTGCGCGGCTGCCGGCGGAGATCCGCCGCTTCGAGCCGCGGTCAGCTTTGATCGGGGGCGTAGATGGTCTCGAGGTAATCCGGACCATCATCCAGGGCGCCTGTGCGCACCTTGCCCCGGGGGCCGCGCTGTTCCTGGAGATTGGCGAGGGGCAGGGGAGCGCTGTGCAGGCGCTCCTCGAGAACGCGAGGATCTTCGACAGCATCTCGATCGATTCCGATCTCGCGGGTAGGGATCGGTTCGCCTTCGGGCGACGTCGCGAAGGCTCGAAAGCGCGCGGGTAGACCGACGTTCGCGCCGTTTCGGGCCATTCGTTATACTCGGGCGGCCGCCGGCTCCCTTCGATCTACCGGCTTCGCTCTAAACGCCAACGTGACGGTACGATGGATACGCGCGAGCTGATATTCGAGAAGGCCGAAGACCTCGGCCGAGTAATCTCCCAGATGCCCGAGTACGCCTATCTCCAAGCTGCACATCGCGAGATTGGCGATGACCGCGAAGCCACGGAAACATTGAACCGGCTCCGAGGGCTCCAGGAGGGTCTGCTCGGGGCGATTCAGCGTGGCGAGCAGCCATCGGCCGAGCAAGAGGAGGAGTACGCGAAGCTCCAGGAGGAGATCCAGCAGAGCACGCGGTATCAGGCGCTCATCTCCGCGCAGGCCAACTTCGACAAGCTGATGGAGAGGATCCACCAATTCATCGGCCAGGGTATCAAGAAAGGCGAGGAAAGCCGAATCATAATCCCCTCATGAAGAGCATTCGCGATCTCTTCGAGCGGGGGTTGCGCCTGACTTTCGAGCCCATCATGGGGTTCCTGGCCCGCAAACGGGTCCACCCCAATCTGATCAGCACGTTGGGCTTCGTCGTCACCTGCTCGTCGGGCTTCTTCTTCCACCAGCACCACGTACGAACGGCCGGGTTGCTCATCCTCATCGGAGGGTTGTTCGATCTCTTCGACGGGACGGTCGCGCGGAGGACCGGTCTCGCGTCCGCCTTCGGAGCGTTCTACGACTCGACGCTGGACCGCCTGTCCGAGATCGTCGTCTATCTGGGGCTACTTTCGCTGTACAACGATTATCGCCTGGAGCTCGGCGATGTCGGGATGATCTACTGGATCGTCCTCGCGATGGCCGGCTCGTTGATGATCAGCTATACCCGCGCGCGCGCGGAGGGGCTGAACGTGGAGTGCCACGTGGGCCTCATGCAGCGGGCGGAGCGCGTGATCCTGATCGGGTTCGCGGCTCTGCTGTTTGGAGAGTCGACGCTCGCGGGTCAGCGTGGGCTGGTCCTCAAGGTCGTGATCGTCGCCCTCGCGATCCTGACGAACATCACCGCGATCCAACGGATTTGGTGGGTGTACCGGTCGACCCGGCCCGGGTTCGAAGGTGAGGGTGGCGCGGAGCGGGAGCCGGTCTCCTCCGATGTCGACGGGGGTGACCGAAGCTCCCAGCCGGACGGTCCCGAGCGCGTAGCGGGACGGAAGAGACCGCCGGGGTGGCCGGTGGCGACACGATCGCAAGATGATACATCACATTAGATAAACAGGTACAAGATATTATCATGATAGACGATACAGCTTCCAGGAGTGTCGAGGCTCCCGAGGGAAAGCTCGGTGTGCTCCTGGTTGGCTTGGGGGCGGTGTCCACGACCTTCGTGGCTGGTGTCGAGGCCATCCGGCAAGGGCGAGCGAAGCCGATTGGCTCGGTGACCCAGATGAACACGATTCGGCTCGGGAAGCGAACCGAGTCCCGGGTGCCGCTAGTGCGGGAATTCGTGCCTCTAGCCGAGCTCGATGACCTCGTGTTCGGGGCGTGGGATCCGATTCCGGACGACGCCTACAAGTCCGCGGAGGTTTGCGGTGTGTTGCGGCCGGAGGCCATCGCGCCTTCGGAAGAGTTTCTCCGCTCGATCCAGCCCATTCGACAAGCAGTACGTGAAGAAGCTAGACGGTCCCAACGTCAAGTCCGGGAGGAACAAGCGCGATCTCGCCGAGCAGCTGCGGCAGGACATCCGAGATTTTCAGTCGGCGTCCGGCTGCGCCCGGATGGTGATGGTCTGGTGTGCCTCGACGGAGATCTTCCTGCAGCCTCATGAGGTGCACGAGTCGCTGGAGGCGTTCGAACAGGCCATGGAGGAAGACCACGAGGCGATTGCGCCCTCGATGCTGTACGCGTACGCCGCTCTTCAGGAGGGCGTCCCGTTCGCCAACGGCGCCCCGAATCTCACGGTCGACGTCGCCGCCCTCCGAGAGCTCGCCCACGAGCGAGGCATCCCGATCGCCGGAAAGGACTTCAAGACGGGTCAAACCCTCATGAAGACCATCCTGGCTCCGGGTCTCAAGGCCCGCATGCTGGGTCTCCAGGGGTGGTTCTCGACGAATATCCTCGGAAACCGCGACGGCGAGGTATTGGACGACCCCGAGAGCTTCAAGACGAAGGAAGAGTCGAAGCTGGGGGTGCTCGAATACATACTGCAGCCGGACATGTATCCTGAGCTGTACGGGGACATCTATCACAAGGTGCGAATCAACTACTACCCTCCGCGAGGTGACAACAAAGAGGGGTGGGACAACATCGACATCTTCGGGTGGATGGGCTACCCGATGCAGATCAAGATCGACTTCCTGTGTCGGGATTCGATCCTGGCCGCTCCCATCGTGCTCGATCTGGCACTGTTTCTGGATCTAGCACACCGCGCGGGTCTTTCGGGGATTCAAGAATGGCTCTCCTTCTACTTCAAGAGTCCCCAGGTCGCGCCCGAGCTGTACCCGGAGCACGATATCTTCATCCAACACTGGAAACTCAAGAACACCCTCCGGTGGATGATGGGCGAGGAGCAGATAACCCATCTCGGTGTCGAATACTACGACTAGTCGGTCGGGCAGGGCGCTGCACAACTGAGGCGGGGCGGGGTGCGAACGAAGATGAGCGGTGCCGAGCAGAGACGGACGGAGCTCCCGGGGCTATTTCTCGCCCTCGAGGGTCCCGAGGCCGCCGGCAAGTCGATTCAGATGTCCCGCCTGGCCTCGCATCTCGATTCGAGAAAGGTACCGAACCGCCTCACCCGGGAGCCCGGCGGGACCCCGATCGGTGAAGTGATCCGCGAGCACATGCTCAGGGGACATCCCGACATCGCGATCGACGGGCTCACGGAGCTGCTCCTCGTTTCCGCGGCTCGTGCGGCGCACGTGGAGGAGGTCATCCGGCCCGCCCTAGCACGGGGAGAGGTCGTGGTGACGGATCGGTACGAGCTCTCGAGCCGCGCGTATCAGGGGTATGGACGGGGAGTGGATCTGGGCGTCGTGGAGGCGATCACCCGGCATGCCACCGGGGGACTCGAACCGGATCTCTATCTCGTGCTCGATCTGCCCGTCGAAGTGGGGCTGGCTCGAAAGCGCGAGGCGGGGTTCGATCCGGACCGCATCGAGCGCGAAGACGCGGCGTTCATGGAACGAGTCAGGCAGGGGTACCACGATCTCGCCGAGTCGGACGATCGGATCGTTCTTATCGATGCGAGCGGGCCGCCCGATGGTGTCACGGCTACCTTGCTCGAGACATTGTCGGCGCGCTTCCCCGATCGGTTTGGGCCGGGGAGTGATGCACAACGGCTGGATCGCTGACGTGTGGAGGGTTCGCCACAACTCGGCGGCCGGAAGGGCGTTTCGGACCGAAGGCCGCAGGAGCGGGCGACAACTCGCTCCTTGCCGCGGTGGATGGGTGAAACTTTCGTTGACGACGTGGGGTTACGAGATTAGCTGGTTCGCGGTGTCAGGCGCCGTCGGGTAAGATGGCCCGGAATGTGCCGCTCCGCAGGAGGACGGATGAGATTCGAGCGACCGTGGACAACCGCACTCGTCGTGGGCGTCATCTCGCTCACCAGCGGCGGCTGGCTGCTCAATCAGGGGCCCGGTGTGAACGTGGTCGAGAGCGAGCGCCTCCTCAACGAGGTGCACCGCCTCATCACGGACCGATTCGTTGATGAGATAGAGCCTTCCGATCTCTATCAGATGGCGATCGATGGGATGCTGCGCGAGATCGGGGATCCGCACACATCGTTTCTCGATCGTGACGCCTGGGAGGACATCAGGTACAGCACCACCGGAAACTACGGTGGGCTGGGGATTCGAATCGATGAAAAGCGCGGCTGGATCACGGTCGTTTCGGTTCTACCGGGTACGCCCGCTGAGCAGGAGGGCCTCGTGATCGGCGATCGTATCATCGAGGTCGAGGGCGAGTCGGCCGAGAACTGGACGCCCGACAAAGCGGTTCAGGTCCTGCGGGGCCCGAAGGGGAGCCCGGTGAACATCGGCATCGCCCGCGAAGGCGTCGATAGGCCACTGCGCTTCCGGATCGTTCGTGACGAGATCCACGTCGTGCAAGTGCAGTCGTTCCCGCTCGAGGACGGCGTCGGTTACGTGAAGCTGAACGGCTTCAGCCGCGAGGCGCAGGAGGAGTTAGTAGACGCGATCGACGCGCTCCTGGCGGGAGGCTCCCAATCCATCGTGCTCGATTTGCGGCTGAACCCGGGTGGGTTGCTGGAAGAGGGCATCTCGGTCACCGATCTGTTCCTGGATCGTGGTATGGAGGTAGTGGAGACGCGTTCACGCCTAGCGGATCAGAACTACACCTATCGCGCCCCGTCCGCACAGCGATACGAAGGCGTGCCACTGGTGGTGCTGGTCAACGAGTGGAGCGCCTCCGCTTCCGAGATCGTCGCGGGCGCTCTTCAGGATCACGATCGAGCCCTGATCGTGGGCACGATGACGTACGGAAAGGGCTCCGTTCAAACGGTGTACGGCCTCTCGGGCGGTAACCATATCAAGATCACGACGGCCCGCTGGTATACGCCGGTCGGACGTTCGATCCAGAAGGACTTCGACCATGACGGGACGATGCGTGGCCTTGTGGCCAGCGCGGTAACCGTGAGTGGCGAGCCTGTCGCGGTCACCGAGCCAGATGACACCGAGCGCGAGATATTCCAGACGGATGCGGGGCGCTCCGTGTATGGGGGCGGCGGAATTACCCCCGATGTGGTCGTCATGCCCGACACGCTCACCACGCAAGAGCAGGAGTTTCGTCGTGTCGTCGTTACCGCCGGTGTCATTCCGCGAGATGCGGCGTTCCGCTGGGCGGTCACGTGGGCCAAGGATCACCCGGACCTGCGGAAGGGCTTCCGCGTGACGGAGGCGATGCGGAAGGGATACTTCGATCAGATCATCGAGGAGGGGGCGGCCGTGGATCGCGACCTGTTCGATCGGTCGGTCGGGTACGTCAATTGGCTGCTCGGGGTCGAGGTGGCCGGCGCTGCGCTCGGTGAGGTAGCCCAGCAGGAGGCCCGCCTCGTGCGCGATACCCAGGTTGGGGAAGCTCTGCGCTTGCTCCGGCAGGCCGACACCCCAGAAGCGCTACTCTCCCTGGTCGCGGCGGAGATGGAGCAGGAAGCGGTTGCAACACCCCCCGAGTCGAACTAAGGATGTGGCCGGGCGGCGGGCCTGCGGAGTGCGCCGCCCAACTAAGAAAACTCGGGGGACCTGGAATGAGGCTGGCGCATCGACCCATCCTACTCGCGATGTCCGCCGCAGCGTTGGGGCTCGTCGCCTTTACGGCGTGCGGTAGTGGAGGCGGGCACACCTTCACCCGCCTGTCCATCTCCCCCGGTGAAGTCCGGGAGAGCACCTACGGGACGGCGTTTGAGATCCTGTCTCACCATCGCGAGCTCATCGTGTTTGAGGATCGAATCGGGTTCCGCGGTGGAGCCGATCTCGACGGCTTCGACCGACGGAGCTATTCAGTGCCTATTCTGGTCGTCAACGGCGACCGAAACCTGAACGATCCGATTACGGTCCTGCGGCGGCTCTCCGCCGAAGAGATCTCGGTCATCGAGCTGTGGCGCGCCAGCATGGTGCCACCCGAGTATCGCCGCCCGGGGTGGCAGGGCGGAGTGATCTGGATCAGGACGCGGTAGCCGCCTCCGCACCCGATGTCTCACTCCTCCGACGCCCGATGCGTGGGAGGGCTCTTCGTGGCTCACCGGGCGCCCGTCCGGGTGTTCCCGGTAGAAACTGAACTCGCACACGCAAGTCATGACGAAGCCCGAAGCTCCAGGGCGGTTTGCCAGCCCCGAGATGCGCCGGCCGACGCGCACGCTGGTGGTGTTTGCGAAGATGCCGCGCGCCGGACAGGTGAAAACGCGACTGATCCCAATGCTTGGGGCGGGGGGCGCGGCTAGTCTGTACAGGGCTTTCCTGGACGACACGGTCAATATGGCGAGGCAGATCGGCGAGGTCGCGCGTGAGCTGAGGGTCGTCCGACACTCGGACGGGCTTCGGAGCTTGGAAGAGAGATACGCGGACTTCGCGGTACGCGGGCAGCCGAACGGAGACCTGGGTAACCGTCTGCGCGGAACGTTCGACTCCGCGTTCGAGGAGGGAACGGAGCACGTGCTCATCATCGGCAGCGATCATCCCACTCTCCCGGCCTCCTACGTCCGACGAGGATTCGAAGCGTTGAAGGCGACCCATCTAGTGCTCGGTCCGACCGAGGACGGGGGCTACTACGGGGTTGGTTTGCGACGGTACGCTTGGCCCCGGGCGGCCGGGTTGTTCGACGGCATCGCCTGGTCCACGCGCGAGGTGCTGGCGCAGACCCGACGGCGGGCGGAAGCGCTCGACCTGTGCCATGTCGAACTGCCGAGTTGGTACGACGTCGACGAGCCCGACCAACTGGCTCGGCTCGTCGTGGACGCGGATCCACGCAGCGCGACCGGTCGGGTGTTGCAGGCGCTCGGTGATCTCGGCCAGCTTCAGGCTCCCCCTGCTTCCCGCGCTTCCCGGTTTGCGGAGCGGGGAGAGCGTGGTCCCGCATCTGGACTCACGAGAAGGGGAGCCTCGTGACGCCCGTCCAAGTTCGGGTCACGCGGGGGGAGCGGACCGAATCGGTGCACGAGGTCCACGGCGTCGTCGTGGGGCTCGAGGGCGGCATCGAACAACGCTTTGGGGATCCGGACCGTGCGGCCTTCTGGCGCTCTTCGATGAAGCCGTTTCAGACGCTCCCGTTGCTCGTAGACGGTGCCGCGGATCATTTCGCGTTCACTCCCGAGGAGCTCGCGCTGTGCAGTGCCTCGCATCACGGCACGGTCGATCACGTCGGGCGAGTGGCTGACCTGCTCGGGCGCATTGGCCTTGACGCGGATGCTCTAGCGTGTGGCCCTCACCGACCGTTCGATGAGGAAGCCGCCCGGGCCCTCGAACGCGCCTCGCGGGCTCCGGAACGCTTGCACAACAACTGCTCCGGCAAGCACACGGGTATGCTCGCGCTAGCGCTCTACCACGGTTGGGCCGTCGAGGGCTATGAGAGGTACGAGCACCCGGTTCAGGCCCGGATTCGCTCCGAGCTTCGGGGTTGGCTGAAGACCGATCCCGAGGGGCTGGTGTGGGCGCCGGACGGGTGTGGGGTTCCGACCCCGAGCCTGTCCCTCCGCGGGATGGCACACGCGTACGCCCGCCTCGCTCGTGCCGGGAATGGGGCGCCCCTCTCCGTTGTGAGCGCGATGATAGACCACCCTCATCTCACATCCGGATCGAAAACCCTCTCCGCTCGGCTCACGCGGAGCACTGACGGACGCGTGCTCGCCAAGGGGGGGGCCGAGGGGGTCTTCTGTGTCGCCGGGCTCGATACGGGGTGGGCAGCGGCGATAAAGGTGAACGACGGCACGACACGCGCGGTAGCGCCCGCGCTGCTGGCGGTGCTGGAGCGGCTGGAGCTCCTGGCGCCGGCCGAGTTGGAGGTGCTCGCGGATCTCCGTCGGCCGCCGGTCTACAACACTCTTTGCGATGTCGTCGGCTACCTGGAGGCGGTCGCGGAGCCCGAGATCGGAACGATGGACCCGGTGGAATGACGCGAGGTCTCGACCCGCTGACGCGAGCCCTTACCGAGCTCTCGGCGGTGCTGCCCGGTGGCCGAATGGTCGAGATCGAGCGCGAGCTCCAGCGCGTGGCGGAAGTTGCAGAGCCCGTACTCGTGGAGGAGATACTGCTCCAAGCATACCTTTTCGTCGGGTTTCCAACGGTGCTGAACGCGATGACTGTGTGGCGCGAGATGAGCGATACGCCGGCTGTCGAGGAGGAGCGGGTTGGAGACCTCGAGGGCTGGAGGCAGCGGGGCGAGGCGCTGTGTGAACGGGTATACGGCCGGGCGTACGCACGGCTTCGCCGCAATGTCGAGCGGCTCCATCCGGCACTCGATCGGTGGATGGTCGAAGAGGGGTATGGCAAGGTCCTGAGCCGCCCGCCAACGGATGAGGTCACGCGGGAGCTCTGCATCGTCGCTCTGCTGGGTGCCGCGGGTCACGAGCGTCAGCTTCACTCTCACCTTCTGGGTGCGCTCAACGTGGGAGCGCGACCGGAGAGCGTGGAGGAGGCGCTGGAGGTGGGACTCGCCCGGATCGCCGGCGATGCAGACGGGGACAGCCTGAGAGCGCATTGGCAGCGTGTGAGGAGCTCTAATTGTTCGTCGACCTCGCACGCATCAGGGTGAAGGCCGGCGCCGGCGGCGCAGGCGCGGTAGCCTTTCGAAGAGAGAGGGGCGTGCCCCGCGGAGGACCGAGCGGCGGCGATGGTGGGGATGGCGGAGACGTGATCCTGAAGGCGGCGACCGACCTCGACACGCTTCTCGATTATCGGTACCGCGAGAACTACCAGGCCGGTCGCGCCGGCCATGGCGAGGGGGCGAATCGCACAGGCGCCTCCGGGGAAGATCTGGTGCTCCCGGTTCCGCTTGGAACAGTCGTGCACGACGCCGACACGGGTGCGCGACTCGGCGAGCTCCTGTCGGGGGGGGATGCACTCGTCGTTGCTCGTGGAGGCCGCGGCGGGCGCGGCAACGCCTCGTTCGCGAGCTCCACGCATCGGGCGCCGCGGGAGTGGGAACCGGGCGAGTGGGGGGAGGAGCGGCGGATCACTCTGGAACTGAAGCTGATCGCCGACGTCGGTCTGGTCGGTGAGCCTAACGCCGGCAAATCGACGTTCTTGGCGAGCGTGTCAGCCGCGCGCCCGAAAGTGGCCGAGTATCCGTTCACGACCCTGTCGCCCAACCTGGGGGTCGTGGGCCTAAGCGAGGGACGGTCGTTCGTGATCGCGGACATCCCGGGCATCATAGAGGGGGCTCACGAGGGTCATGGACTTGGCACCCAGTTCCTTCGCCACATAGAGCGGACCAGAACGCTCGCACTGCTCCTGCCGATAGACTCGGAGGACCTCCAGGGCCTATACGACCTCCTGCGTAACGAGCTTCGCTCACACGCGGTAGCGCTGGCTGGCATACCACATTGTGTCCTCGTCACGAAGTCGGACCTCGGGTCCGCCGACGAGCGTAGGATCGAGCTCAATGCGCCGGACGCGTGGGGCACGTTCGTGATCTCGTCCGTAACCCGTGAGGGACTACCGGGTCTCTGCGAGCGGCTGTGGAAACGGGTCCGGGAGGAGAAGGAGCGCAGTGACGCCGCGAACTCCGACGACATCTTCAGTGGAATAGAGGGGTGGCGACCGTGACGGTCTGGGCCGCTGAAGCCGACGCCTCGCTCGAAGCGCGCTCGGCCCTGGCGCTGTTTCGGGTACCTGGTCTCGGTCCCAAGACGATCCGTCATCTCATCGATCGACACGGGTCGGCGCGCGCGGTCGTCAAGGTGCTCCGCAATCCGCCATGCACGGAATCGGAGGGGTTCAAGGGCCTACGTGTGCCGCGTCGCGTGGCGGATGCCCTCGCGTCGTTGACCCCCGCTGACTCCAACGTTCTCCGCGAGCTCTCGCGGCGCGGGATTCAAATGCTGACGTACGGGACGCCGGATTACCCACCCTCGCTGATGCACTTGCCAGATCCCCCCTCCGTCCTCTTCACTCACGGTTCCCGCCCCCTGACCGGGCCGCGCTGCGTTGCCATCGTTGGAACGCGCTCCGCCACCCCATACGGCTGCGCCCTGGCCGAGCGGATCGCTGCCGGGCTCGCCAAGCAGGGTTGGATGGTGGTCAGCGGGATGGCTCGCGGCATCGATGCGGTGGCCCACCGGGCCGCGTTGGACACGGGTGGGGGATCGATCGGTGTCCTCGGATCCGGGCTGGACTACGAGTTCCCAGCCGAGAATCGCGCTCTGTATCGTCAGATGCGCGCCCGCGGCATCCTCGTGAGCGAGTTCCCTCCGTCGCAACCGCCGGCGGCCGGTTGCTTTCCACGGCGCAATCGGATCATCGCGGCACTCGCGGAGGCGGTGATCGTCGTGCAGGCGGGTCGCCGCAGCGGCGCACTCAACACCGCGGGACACGCGCTCGACCTCGGCCGTGAGGTGTTTGCGGTACCCGGCCCGGTCGGCCCGGACGTGAGCGTCGGCGTCCACGAGTTGCTCCGCGACGGAGCGGGTCTGGCGACCAGCGCCGATGACGTCCTTGAGGCGCTCGGCTGCCCCCGGCCCGGGCGCTCGGGGGACACGACCGTCGGAGCTGTCGCCGCTGCAGGACTGGGGCCTTCTGCGAGGCGCATCGTGCAGCGGCTCGAAGGTGGCGCCTGCGGGGTGGACGAGCTTGCCGCGAGCGCCGCTCTCGATCCGGGCGCGGCGCTTGCCCTGATCAGCCGGTTGGAGTTGGATGGTTGGCTGGTCAGCAGGCCCGGCGGACGATTCGAGCGCTCGCAGGCTAGCGGGCAACGGCCGGCGAGCCACATCGGATTCGCGTGACGATCGGCCAAGCGACTCGAATACCGCCGCTCGGGAAGCCGCAAAGCTCAGGCACGGCGCCTCCGGCCCTCGGCAAGCCGTCCCCCCCTCGGAGCCTATACATCCATTTCCCGTTCTGCCGGCACCGCTGTCACTACTGTGATTTCTCTGTGAAGCGTGCGCGGCGCGCTCCGATCCTCGAATGGATCGAGTGCCTCGAGTCGGAGTTGGAGGAATGGTTCACGAACGCGGGTTGGGATTCCCCACTGCGGCTCGACACGATATTCGTCGGTGGTGGAACCCCTTCGCTGCTCGGGTCGGATGGGATGGCAGCCCTCTCTCGCCTCCTGGGGCGCTGGTTCAGGGTCGATCCAGAGGCCCTGGAGTGGACGGCCGAAGCGAATCCCGCATCGTTCGACCGCGAGACAGCGGAGGCCTGGCGGGAGGCCGGCGTCAACCGGCTAAGCCTCGGCGTACAGTCCCTCGACGACCGCGTCTTGCGATGGCTCGGGCGTCTGCATGACGGGAGTGGCGCGGTACGCGCTCTGCGAACAGCCGCGGACGTGGGATTCGAGCACATCAGCTCGGACCTGATGTTCGGGCTGCCTGCGGTTGTGTCGAGAGACTGGCCGGCTGAGATCGAGGGTGTCCTCGCCAGCGGAGTTGGGCACGTCAGTGCGTACGGGTTGACCGTCGAGAAGCGCACCCCTCTGCATCGGTGGATCGAGCTGGGGCGGATCCGGTCCCCGAACCCCGGCCGTTATGCGATGGAGTACGCCAAGCTGGCTTCCAGCTTGCGTCGGGCCGGCTTCTCCCATTACGAGATCTCGAACTTCGCCAGGCCGGGGGAGGAGTCCGTTCACAACTGGCAGTACTGGAATGGCGCCGCCTATCTTGGTATCGGGCCTTCAGCGCACAGCTTCCTCCCACCGATCCGGTCGTGGAACGTGTTTCGCTGGGATGCGTATCGTGGGGCGATCCGTGACGGTAGCCCGGTCACGATGGGGTGGGAGCGCCTGACGGGTGAGGCGCGCGAGCTGGAGCGGCTGTGGCTGTCCCTGCGCACGCGGAGCGGGCTCCCGGACGGGGACCCTGTTTGGGCACGGCCAGCGGTCAAGATCGCGCGCGACCGCTGGGTCCGGGCTGGTTGGCTCGAGCGGCGACACGGGCGAATCGTAGCCACGGCCGAAGGTTGGTTGCGACTCGACGCCATCGTGGCGGAGATCGCGTCCAGCGGTGAGAATAGGGACTGAATCGACGATGGCGACCCCCAAGCTGACGGAAAGAGAGAAAGCGGTTCTGGTGGCCGTCATAGACTCCTACGTCCGCACCGCAGCGCCCGCGGGCTCGCGGCGGCTCGCGCGGGAGTACAGCCTGGGCGTGTCCCCAGCCACGGTCCGCAACACCATGGCCGACCTCGAAGTGAAGGGCTTTCTGGCACACCCGCACACGTCTGCGGGCCGGATGCCGACCGACCTGGCGTATCGGTATTACGTCGATGCCTTGATGGGGCATACGCATGTACCGTCCCGGCAACGAGCCAAGATCGAGAAAGAGCTTACATCCGCGCAGGTCTCAGCGGTGGAACAGCTCATCGCCCGAGCGGCCCGGGTCCTGAGCCTTTTGACAGGTGAGCTGGGACTCGCGGTAGGGCCAATGCTGGCGTCAGCGACCCTGCAGCGGCTCGAGCTCGTTCGGGTGGCGTCGGAGAAGGCGCTCATGGTCCTGACTCTGGAGTCAGGTGTCGTACGTACGGTGTATGTGGACCTGCCTTCATCGGTCCCACGGCCGACGCTGGAGTCTGTGGCCAGGGCGCTGAACGAGCGCCTCTCGGGAAGCACGCTGCATGAGATCCAGGAGTCGCTCGGTGAACGTCTGCGCGACCTCACGTTCGACGACCGAACAGCGGAGGATCTGGTCAACATCTTCGTGCAGAGCGGCCCCGAGATCTTCGAGTGGGCCCTCAAGGAGCGTCAGCTGCATTTGGGGAGCACGGCGGCCCTGGCCGAACAGCCGGAATTCGTCACTGGAGAGAGGCTCCGAGCTCTAATCGCGCTGACGGAGCGCAGGGAGTTGCTCGCTTCCGTGCTCGGTGAACGGGAAGAAGCGGAAGGCCCACAAGTCACGATCGGGACCGAGCACGGGCAGCCCGAGTTGGAGGAGCTCACCATCGTCACGGCCAACTACTCGGTGGGGAGCCTGCAGGGGACAGTCGGGGTGATCGGACCGACTCGGATGCCCTACGACAGAGTGGTAGCGATCGTCGATTGTACATCCGCGTTGGTCTCGAAGCTCGTGCGGCCATGACCGAGACCTCCAATCGGATAGAGCGCGTCTGAACGGCGAGGAGTCAGGGCGATAGATGGGGACGGACTACTACGAGACCTTGGGGGTTGCCCGCGACGCGGACGCCGAGGCCATCAAGAAGGCGTACCGTCAGCTAGCGATGCGGTATCACCCCGACCGCAACGCGGAGACCGACGCGGAGGACCGATTCAGGGAGGTCACGCAGGCGTACGAGGTGCTGCGCGATCCGGAGAAACGGGCTCGCTATGACCGCTACGGGGAAGCGGGTGTCCGCCCCGGCGGAGCCCCCTTCGGCGGCTTCGGTGGGTTCGCCGATGCCCTCGAAGTGTTCATGCGGGAGTTCGGCGTCGGTGGCCTGGGCGACATGTTTGGCGGACAGCGAGCCCGGTCTGAGCCGCGTCGCGGCAGCAGTCTGAAGGTCTCGGTGAATGTCGCGCTCGCCGAGGCGGCGACTGGGGTCCAGCGGACGATCCGGGTTCCGATCATGCAGACTTGCGAGCGGTGCCAAGGGAAGGGCGCGGAACCCGGCACAGCAGTCCGTACCTGCTCCACCTGCCAGGGGACGGGCGAGGTCCGGCAGGTTCAGAGATCCATGCTGGGTCAGTTTGTGAGCGTGCGGCCCTGTCCGGAGTGCCATGGGGAGGGATCCCGGATCGAGCGGCCGTGCGAGGCGTGCGAAGCGGCTGGTCGCGTTCGTCGAGAAAAGAAGATCAAGATCGACATCCCGGCCGGTATCTCTTCCGAGGATTACCTGAAGCTGCGCGGGCGAGGGAACCACGGGGTCCGCGGCGGGCCGCCGGGGGACATCATCGTACGCGTCGATGTCGAGCCCGACGAGCGGTTTCAGCGACGGGGCGATGACCTCGTCTCGGACCTGCCCGTTACGTTCAGCCAGGCGGCGCTCGGCGCCGAGCTCAAGGTCCCCACGATCGATGGAGAGGCCGAGCTCACGATCCCGGCCGGAATCCAGAGCGGCCAGCTATTACGGATGCGCGCGAGGGGGATGCCGCATCTGAGAAGCAACGGGCGCGGCGATCAGCTCGTACGCGTGTTGGTGTGGACTCCTACCGACTTGAGCTCCGACCAACGGACAGCCCTGGAGACGCTCGCGGATGTGGAGTCGGAGCCGCCCGAGCCGCGTACCGACGACCCCGGGTTCTGGGAGCGCGTGAAAGCGGCTTTCACCGCCTGACTCGAGCCTGGCTGCGCGCCGGAGTCGAGCGGCTCGTTACCTGTTCGGCAGTTGGGCGATCGCATCCCGATCCAGGATCCACACGCCGCGTCTAGCCAGACGTGCGGGACATCGGCTGGGCCGCGCGCTTTCGGCGAAGGCCCTGCGAACCGCTCCGGCCTTAGACGGGCCACTCGCGAGCAGGATGACCAGCCGGGCCAGCTGAATGACCGGGGGGGTGATGGTCATTCGCTGAGCGGGTTCGCTCGGGGCGCGCGCAGGAAGCACGCGCCGCGTTCTTTCGGAGAGGGCTGGCTCGTCGGGGAAGAGCGAGGCGGTGTGCCCATCCTCACCGATGCCCAGGATCAGCAGGTCCAAGCGCGATGGCAGCAGTCGATCGTACGCTGCAGCCGCCACATCGATGTCGGGTCGTTCAGCTTCCATCCGGTGCACCCACTCCGCGTTGACCGGGACCCGGGCCAGAAGCGTATCGGCGGCGAGCTTGTAGTTGCTCGCCGGATGGTCCGGGGGAACGGCTCGCTCATCCGCGAAGAAGATTCGCACCCGCGGCCAGGGTAGCTCGGGCTCCATTGCCAGCCGCTCGTAGACCGGACCCGGCGTGGACCCGCCGGACAGCGCGACGGAAATGGTCTCCAGCTCGCTCATCGCGCGAAGCTTGTGACCGATGAAAGCGGCGGCCGTGGCGGCGAACGATTCCGGGCGGGTCACGATCTGGTAGCCCCCGCCGGCCATCGTCGGCGAGACGGTCCGGGTCTGATCGGTGACGGGGGTATCTGGCTCAGACATCGCTGTTCGTCAGGCTGGCGTCGGCGATTCGGATACTCGACCCTGAAGACCTACCCGCGGGGCACCGGTAGCAAGACCCCGCGCGAGCGCCGCGCGCGAGTTTATCAGTGACCCGTCTCGATCCCACTACCGGCCAGCAGGGCATCGCGCCGCTGCGCGAGGTTCTCCAGCAAGGCGTCGTACGGGAGGATGAACTTCGACACGCCTTCGTCAAGGAGCTGTCGCGTCACGGCCTTGAAATCGATGCCCGCCCGTTTCAGACCGGCCATCGTCTGGGCCGCCTCATCCATCCCCGATGCCACCGTATCGGCGACGCGACCGTGGTCCTCGAAGGCCGAGATGGTGCTCTCGGGCATTGTGTTGATCGTGTGCGGACCAATTAGCGGCTCGACGTATTTTACGTCTCGATACGCGGGGTTCTTCGTGCTCGTGCTTGCCCACAACATGCGCTGGGGTCGGGCGCCGGCGTCCGCGAGCCGCCGCCAACGATCGCTCTCCAGAATCTTCATGAAGCTCCGGTAGGCGAGCTTTGCATTCGCCACTGCGGCTTGTCCCAACAACGCGTCGATGGTGGTGTCTTCGGCCCCCGGCCGATCGCGAAGCTCCTCGAGCTGCTTGTCGGTGAGAGTGTCTATCCGACTCAGGAAGAAGCTGGCCACGGAGGCCATGTCATCGACTCGGTGGCCGGCGGTGAGCCGCTCCTCCAACGCCCCCAGATAGGCTTCAGCCACGGCTTCGTACGCATCGATACCGAACAGGAGCGTGACGTTAATGTTCACGCCAGCCACCAGTGCTCTGCGGATTGCGGGCACGCCCGCCGGTGTGCCCGGGATCTTGATGAGGACGTTTGGGCGGTCGACCTCACCGTACAGCCGGCATGCCTCATCGAGCGTCGCGTCCGTTTGGTGTGCCAGATGCGGCGATACCTCGAGACTCACATACCCGTCTCCGCCTCCCGACGCCTCGAAGACCGGTCGCAGCTGGTCGCACGCGGCACCCACATCGGCGACGGTCAGTCGCTCGTAGATCGCCTCGACAGAAAGATCTTGTGCGGCGAATCGACCGATGTCCTCGTCGTATTCCTCTCCACCCGAGATCGCCTTGTTGAAGATCGCCGGGTTGGACGTGATCCCCCGCAGCCCTTCATCGGTGATTCGACGCTCGAGCTCGCCATTCTGGATCATCTCGCGCGTGAGGTTGTCGAGCCAGAAGCTCTGCCCGTATTCGTGCAGCCGAAGAAGCGGGTTCATCGATGTTCCTCCGCGCTTTCAGGTGGTTTGAGGAAGCGTCGTTCGAGCGAGCGAACCTTCTCGAGACGTCTTGCGTGGCGAGGCTCGTCGCTGAAACGTGCGCCGAGAAAAGCGCGGACTACCTCGCGCGCGACCTCGATCCCGATCACGCGCTCACCCAGACAGAGCACGTTCATGTCGTCGTGTTCGACCCCCTGGCGTGCGGAGTACGTATCGTGGCAGACAGCCGCACGGACGGCGGGGAACTTGTTCGCCGTTACGCAGACGCCGACCGCACTTCCACAAACGAGGATCCCCCGCTCGGCCACCCCCTGGCTCACCGCCTCGGCCACCAGGGCGGCGTAGTCGGGATAGTCCACCGATTCGGGACCGTGCGTGCCATGGTCGGCTACGTCGTGTCCGGCGGCGCGCAACTGCCCGGCGATCAACTGTTTGTACTCGAAGCCGGCGTGATCGGCGGCGATCGCAATACGCATGTCGCTATCAGCCGCCGACGGGTTCGCGTCCGACGAGACGAAGGGCGCGATCGGCGAGGCGCTCGGAAGTGAGTCCGTAGCTCCTGTAGTTGTCGTTCGATGAGCCGCTGGCGCCAAATCGGTCGATAGCCAGGACCTCCCCTGCATCCCCGGTCCATTCGGCCCAGCCGAGAGGGGCACCTGCCTCGATCGCCAGGCGTGCACGCACACCGGGTGGAAGCACCTCATCGCGGTAGGCCTGCGACTGCTCTCGAAACAGTTCCCACGAGGGGAAGCTCACCACGCGCGCCGAGACGCCCTCTGCGGCCAGTCTCTCTTGCGCTTCGAGAGCCAGGTGCACTTCGGACCCGGTGGCAATAAGGATGACGTCGGGGGTGTCTCCGGTCTCCCCCGACAGGATGTAGGCACCCCGACGCAGCCCGCGCGCGTCCCCGAGTTGTTCGCGGTCCGAGATGGGGATCTTCTGGCGGCTCAGGACGAGCATTGTGGGACCCTCGGTCCGCTCGATCGCGACGCGCCAGGCTTCCGCGACTTCGTTTGCATCCGCCGGCCGGATGATCTGCAGCCCGGGCATCGCACGAAACGACGCCAGGTGCTCGACCGGCTGGTGCGTCGGGCCGTCACCCCCGAGGCCGATCGAATCGTGCGTGAGCACGTAGATCACCGGCAACTTCATCAGCGCGGCGAGCCGTATGGCGGGCCGCGCGTAATCGCTGAAGATGAAGAACGTGGCCGCGAACGGGCGGATGCCACCGTGGAGCGCCATGCCATTGGATGCGGAGCACATGACGTGCTCTCGAACCCCCCAGTGCAGGTTCCGGCCCGAGGGATCCTCTTTTGAGAACGCTGTCGAGGCTTGGATCCAGGTCTTGTTGGAGCCTGTCAGGTCGGCCGAGCCACCCATGAGCCACGGTATGCTCGGCGCGATGCCGTTGAGCGCCTTTCCGGAGGCCGCGCGGGTCGCGATCGGGCCGTCCTCGGGCTCGAAGCTCGGGATGCGCGCGTCCCACCCCTCGGGAGGCGTCCCTTCCAGGCGCGCTTCGAGCTCGGCCGCCAGCACGGGGAACTCTGTCCGGTAGGCCTCGAAGCGACGACTCCAATCGGCGTCGAGCTCCCGGCCACGCGCCACCCGTCCCCGCATATGATCGCGAACCTCCTCGGGCACGTGGAACTTCGCGTCCTCGGGCCAACCGTAGAATCGCTTCGCGAGAACGATCTCTTCCTCACCCAGCGGCTCGCCGTGCGCCGATGCGGTGTCCTGCTTGCCCGGCGCACCGTACCCAATGTGAGTGCGGAGGATGATCAACGAGGGGCGTGTCCTCTCCGCCCGCGCGTCCGCGATCGCGTGATCGAGCGCGTCCAGGTCGTTTGCCCGATCTCCCACGTTCTGTATGTGCCACCCGTAGGCCGAGAAGCGGTGCGCCACATCCTCGGAGAACGTGAGCCCCGTGTCGCCGTCGATCGTGATGTGGTTGTCGTCGTACACCCACGTGAGCTTCCCCAACCCGAGGTGGCCTGCGACGGAGGCGGCCTCGTGACAGGCTCCCTCCATCACATCCCCGTCGCCGCAGATGACGTACGTGTGATGATCGACGATCTCATGTCCAGAGCGGTTGAACAGCTTCGCGAGATGTGCCTCGGCGATCGCCATTCCGACCGAGTTCATTACTCCCTGCCCAAGCGGGCCCGTCGTGGTCTCGATTCCCGGCGTGAGGAAGTTCTCCGGGTGGCCGGGCGTGATGCTGCCCGATTGACGGAATCGTTGCAGCTCCTCCAGGGGGAGGTCGTATCCGGTCAGGTGCAGGAGCGCGTACTGGAGGATGGCGGCGTGACCGGCCGAGAGCACGAAACGGTCGCGGTCGAACCAACGGGGGTTTTCCGGACTGTACCGCATGTGGCGCATCCAGAGGGTGTATGCGACGGGTGCCAGAGCCATCGCGGTGCCCGGGTGGCCGGAGCCCGCTTGCTGAACCGCGTCCATGGCCAGCGTCCGTATGGTGTTGACCGACAACTCGTCCAAATCCGGGCCGGCGGGGGTCGGGCTGGACATTTTGTCACGGCGCTCTTCCGCGATTTCCGGATTAGTCATGGTGTCGCTCACAGAAGCCTCTGGCGTCGCGTGGTTCTTGGTTCGGGTCGGAGCCTGCGGTCGCCATGGAGCTTCCGACCGGACGGCGCTCGCCGCTCGCATAACACCGCGCGTGACGGATCGGTGCCGGATGGGGCGCGGGGCTTGTCGATCGATCGGCCTCCGTCAGACCCGGGGGGGCCGTCGGCCGCACCCTAGTTCTCGCCCTCGGTCTGGAGGTTTGGGAGCGCTTCGACGAGCCGATTCGTGGCGTTCAGGACCGCCT
This sequence comes from Gemmatimonadota bacterium, assembly GCA_039588215.1. Taxonomy (GTDB): domain Bacteria; phylum Gemmatimonadota; class Gemmatimonadetes; order Palauibacterales; family Palauibacteraceae; genus JBDHAC01. Next base: position 49,206 of record JBDHAD010000011.1, on the reverse strand, counting down.
CGGCGACCGCGCGGGTGAGGTTCTCGCCGGCGGGCACGCACCCGATCAACGTCCGCGGGCGCCCCGCGATCCGGAGCCCCACCAGGATCACGGGCGAGTCGAAAGCCAGGATTCGCTTGACCCCCACGAGCTCGAAGTACCGGGGCAGTCCCAGCATGTCGTGCAGGGCCTGTAGGGTCGCCGCCGCCGCGCGCCGGAGCACGACCATTTCCTCGCCGACGGCCTCGGTTTCGGCGGCCGTTTCGAGGTCACCTCTTTGGAGGCCCACGCGAATGATCGCGCTGGATCGCTGGTCGACATCGAGGTCGGCCCACAGGATTCTCGGACGTCCGGCCCCCTCTTGCGAGGGGGACGCGCTTGATGGGGCCGGTGCGTGAGCTTGCTCTTCGGTCGACCCAGCGGGAACGGAAGGACCGGGGCGCTCGTCGGGGGCGCCGTCCTCGCGTGTCGTGTTCTCTTCGGGCGTCGTCATCCCTCGCCGGGTGCGGTCGCGAACGAACGTTTTTCGTGGATCTCGCGGCGTCAGCAGCCTGTACGCCGCCGATCAGGGCGTGCAAGCGAACATAGGGACACATATAGCCGAGGAAAACCCTGCGTGCCACCGGAGCCACTCTCCTTCGACAGGTGGCGACGAGCCTCGGGCGGAGCGTACGTTTCAGACCTGGAAGGACGCGCGAATGCCCTCGCCGAGACAGCCCGACGATCCTGTATGCCCCGCATTGTCTGCGCCCGCCCTGTGACGCCCTGGAGGAAGAGATGACCGAGTGTCTGTTCTGCCGAGTTGTCGAGGGTGTCCTCGACGCGGAGCGCGTCGAGGATGAACCCGACTGGATCGCCATTCGCGACATCAACGCCCAAGCACCCGCGCATGTGCTCGTCATCCCTCGCCGACACGTCGAGAGCCTGGAGGCTCTCAACGCGGAGAGCCGCGAGCTCGCCGGGGAGCTGCTGTTGGCTTGTCGGAAGATCGCTCGCCGGGAGGGGCTCTCGGAGTCCGGGTACCGCGTGGTGATCAACACGAGGGATGACGGTGGCCAGACCGTGCCTCATCTGCACCTGCACGTCCTCGGTGGACGCGTCATGGGCTGGCCACCTGGCTGAGCCCATGACGTCCGTGGACCCTTCGATGGGGAGCCCTCGTCGAGCACCGCGCGCGGATCGGGTGGCGCGCGGATCTCATACCCGCGTCGTTCTCGAGGTCGACCGGGTGCTGGACTGCATCGCAGCGTACGCAGGGAGCGACCTGGGTGCGGCGCACATCCGCAACCTGGTGCCGCAGCCGAGCCCGGAAGGGGCCCGAGCGGCCCTGGAGTCCGTCGCCGAGATGGGTGGAGTGCTCGAGCGAGATCCGAGCTGGGCGCTGGGCGCGATCCCGGACTTGCGGGAGACTCTGGCCAAGCTCGGGATCGCGGGCTCTGTACTGGAAGCCGACAGCCTCATCGCGTGCTCGGTGCTCTTGCGCACGTCCCGAGTGGCAGGCCGCGACCTCGGGGCGACCGCCGTGCATCTACCGCGACTCCAGCCCAGGGTGGAGCGCCTCGTTACGGAGCGGTCACTAGAGAAGCGTCTGGTTGGCACCTTCGACGAGGCCGGGCAGGTCCTCGATTCGGCTTCTCGCGAGCTCGGCCGGATCCGACGGGCACTGCGCGGACGCCGTTCTGAGCTCGTCGAGCGACTAGAGGTCTACGCGCGTTCGCTACCGGAGCGCGTTCAGGTGCCGGACGGCTCGATCACGGTGCGTGCCGGTCGGTACTGCCTGCCGATCCGACGCGAAGGACGGGGTGCGGTCGGTGGCATCGTTCATGATGAATCGGCCACTCGACAGACGCTGTTCGTCGAGCCCCCCGCGGCCATCGAACCCATGAACGAGATCCGCGAGCTGGAGATCGGGGAGGCGCGTGAGGTGCACCGGGTCTTGCGCTCGCTGACCGACGAGCTGCGCCCACTCGCCCGATCCCTGACGGAGACCCTCGAGGCGCTGAGCGAGCTGGACAGCCTCCAGGCGCGCGCGCGCTTCGCAATCTCGCACGGGGGAACGGCCCCGACGCTGGCGGAGGAGCCGGCGGCGAGTCCGTATGGAATAGTCCGCGGCGGGCACCCACTGCTGGTCGCGTCGGGGGAGGATGTCGTCCCCTTCGACCTCGAGTTGAGCGAGCGCGAGTCGGTCTTGTTGGTCAGCGGCCCTAACGCCGGGGGTAAGACGGTCCTGCTCAAGGCGATCGGTCTCATCTCGATCCTCAGCCAGAGCGGTGTGATCCCTCCTGTTGGTCCCGGCACGCGTCTACCGTTCTTTCGATCGGTCTTCGCAGTCATCGGGGATGAGCAGTCGATCGAGGCATCCCTGTCGACTTTCAGCGCACAGGTGAGCAATCTCGAGCTGATCCTTCGCGAGGCAGATGGGACGTCGCTCGTTCTAATCGACGAAATCGGTAGTGCGACCGATCCGTCGGAAGGCGGGGCGCTCGCAGGGGCGGTCCTGCGGCAACTCGCGAAGCAGGTCCGTTTGACGGTTGTGACCACCCACCTCGGTTCGCTGAAGGCGCTGGCAGCGGAGAGTCACGAGATCGTGAACGCTTCTCTCGAGTTCGACGCAGTGGCCTTGGAGCCGACCTTTCAGCTGGTCCGCGATCGGCCGGGACGCAGCTACGCGCTCGAGATCGCGGCCCGCTTGGGACTCCCGCGCGCGATCGTCGATGAGGCGCGCGAGCGGCTTGGTGACGAGGTGCGCGCGATCGACGACCTGCTCCGCGATCTGGAGACGGCTCAGGCCGAGCTGGACGCCACCCGGGAATCGACGCTGAACCGTGCGGCCCGCCTCGCCGAAGCGGAGGAGCAATGGACGGATCGCTGGGCGGAGCTCCAGCGGCGGGAAGTCGAGGTGGAATCAGCTGCTCGCGACGCGGCCGAGCGCTACCTGCTCGATGCGCGGAAGGATGTGGAGCGCGCGATCTCGCGACTGGAGGCCCGCTACGCGGCCGCCGCATCCCGTGGCGAGGACGCCGTGACCGAGAACGCGGTCCGAGAGGCTCGAGACGCCATCGAACGAGGGATCCGCGAATCGCGAGAGCGTAAGCCGGCTCCGGGTGACACCCCCCCGGCCGCGCTTCAACCGGGTATGCGCGTCAGACTCCGGGGCACTCGTCGCACGGGTCGCGTGGTCGAGCTACGGGGCCGCCGTGCCGTCATAGAAGCCGAGGGCCTCCGCCTTACAGCGAAGGCTTCCGATATCGAACCGCTCGGACCGGAGGAGGCCGCTGCGCGAGACTCCGATGAGCGGGTTCGAGGCTCACGGGCTGGACAGGATGCCGGGCACCATCCCGAGATCCCGGTGCGGCTGGAGATCGACCTTCGAGGTCTTCGAGTCGATGAGATCGAAGCGGCTCTGCTCCCGGCGCTCGACGCTGCGGTGGTCGCCGACCTCCCGTGGCTCCGAGTTATCCACGGGAAGGGAACGGGCGCGCTGCGCGCGCGAGTGCGAGAGTTGTTGGAATCGGATGCTCGCATCCCCGGGTACCGACCGGGGTCGGCAGAGGAGGGAGGCACGGGAGTGACCGTCGTGGAGTTTCAGGGGGCCTGATGGTAACCGACGCACTCGTCGACGAGGTCCGCGCCCGAGCGGACATCGTCGAGATCTGCGGCGAGCACGTATCCCTCAAGCGGGTCGGGAAGAGCTACCGCGGGCCCTGTCCTCTGCATGGTGGGGAAGGGCGCAACTTTTCGGTCGATCCCGAGCGTGGAATCTTCAAGTGCTTCGTATGCGGCGAAGGCGGGGATGTATTCGGCTTCTTGATGAAGCAGCTCGGCCTCGACTTCCCATCTGCAGTTCGGCAGGTGGCGGCGCGCGTCGGTATCGAAGTCCCAGACCGCGATACCCCACGCGAGGACCCCCACGCGCACTTGCGAGAGGTGGCCGCGTTTGCGGAAGAGTGGTTCGCGGAGCAGCTGCTCGGCTCACCCGGTGGAGCTGCACGCTCCTATCTGGAGGGACGTGGAATCGGGATGGAAGCAGCCGAGCGCTATGCCCTCGGATTCGCTCCGAATGAATGGCGAGGCCTGCGAGACGCCGCACGCACGAGGGGAATCGACGAGCGGCATCTCATGGAACTCGGCCTCGTCGCCACGAGCGAACGGGCAGAGGAGCCGTACGATCGGTTCCGCAACCGATTGACCTTCGCCATCCGCGATCTGCGTGATCGCCCCATCGGGTTCGGTGGGCGGTTGCTCGAGGAGGCGCGGGAAGAGGTCCCCAAGTACATCAACTCCCCGGACTCGCCGATCTTCCACAAGGGTAGGGAGTTGTACGGACTCAACTGGGCCCGTCATTCGATCCGACGTGAGGGCTTCGCGGCGATAGTGGAAGGGTACACGGACGTGTTGTCCCTGCATCTCGCGGATCTCCCCGTCGCCGTCGCCGGCTTGGGCACGGCGTTCACCGACCAACAGGCGCAGCGCATTGCCCGTTATACCCAGCTCGCCTACTTGCTCTACGACAGCGACGCGCCGGGACTCAAGGCCACGTTTCGGGCTGCCGATATCCTGCTCACAGTCGGCGTCCATCCGCTCGTGATCACCCTGCCCCCCGGCCAGGACCCCGATTCTCTAGTCCGGGCAAAGGGCGTGGAGACACTGCGTGGTTACCTCGACGACGCCGTGGATGTTCTCGAGCGAAAGCTTCAGATCCTCGAAAGACAGGGCTACCTGGAGAAGGTCGAGGGTCGCCGGCGCGCGATCGACGGGCTTCTGAGTACGCTACGCGCGGTCCGCGACCCGGCGCTCAGGGACATCTACCTCGATCGGACCGCCGAGCGCACCGGTGTGCGCCGTGAGACGCTGGTTCACGAGATTGCCCGTGCGGACCGGGCGCGCACTCGCGCACCCCCCGCCCCGGCGGCTGCACGGGCACCACGCGAGACGGCTCGCGCGCCCTCATTGGGCACTCGAGCCGAGCGCGATCTGATTCTGTTGCTTCTTCGGGACCCGCCGCTGGCCCGGCGCGCTTCTGCGGGCGGCGTGCGTCCAGAGCACTTCTCCGGCGAGGACCACCGTGCGATCTTCACGCATCTGTTGGAGACGATCCAAGCGACTGAGGGGGATGCCGAAGATTGGTTACTGCATCTTCCCGAGTCCCCGCGAGCGACAGCCGAGGCCTTGCTGCGGGACGAGACCGAGTTGACCAGTCCGGCCGAAATCTTCGATGCTTCAGTGCGCCGGCTCCTGTACCGACGCCAACGAGAGCGGCTGACCGAGATCGACCGGGAACTGGAACTTGCCGATCCGGACCAGCAGCGAGACCTTCTGGTCGAGAAGGAACGGATTGCAGATCGGCTGCGTGAGGTTGGCGAGGCGACAAGCTTCATGCCCCACAGGAGCAGTGAGCGGCGACAAAACCCGGAGTCGGGCCGTCCGTGAACACGCTACAGGAGTGAGCATGCAACCGAGCAGTACAGTTGAACAGCTCCTCACCCTTCAAGAGATCGACCTCGAGATCCACCAGATCACCAGACAGCTAGGAGAGTTCAGCCACGAGCTGGAAGCGCTGCGGGATGCGGCGAAAGAGCTCGAGGATCGGGTCAGTTCGCTTCGTGGCGACAAGGAAGCCGCCGATGAGCGTCTGCGGCGGTACCAGCGGTCCGTGCAAGCCGGTCGCGCGACGCTGAAGCGACTCGAGGGCCGAGCCGGCGAAGTCTCGAACATGCAGCAGCATTTCGCGGTTCGCACCGAGACGGAGACCGCCCGGCGCAACCTGCGGATCGCCGAAGAGGATGCCCTGGATGCGATGCAGGATGTGGAGCAGCTGGGCGCGGAGATCCAGCAGCTCGAGTCGGACTTGGAGGAGTCCCGGGTATCCCTGGAGCAGCGTGAGGGCGAAGTCGCGAGCCTGCGCAAGACGTTCAACGACGAATTGGCGGCGCACCGGGAGCAGAAGAAAGTCAAGGAGGAAACGCTGGACCGAAGGACGTTGAGATTGTACGAGACGGTTCGGAATGGGCGCACCGACAGCGTCCTCGCGCCCCTCACGGGCGATGGCGTGTGCGGGCACTGCTTCACCTCGGTGCCCCTTCAGCAGCAGGCGGATATTCGAGCGGGGCGCGACCTCGCCGTTTGTGAAGGATGTGGCGTGATCCTCTACATCCCGAGCGTGGGGGACTGAGCGGCGTCTCCTCCGACACTCGCGTGACCGAGCTCTGCACCGCCGCGCGTCGGTGGCGCGAGCCTGAGCCGGTGCATTCCCAGCAGGTACGATCCCTCCAACAGGCCATCGGCCTTCCAGGGACACTGTGCGAGCTCCTGATCCGGCGCGGCTATCCGGAGCGGGCCAGCGCGCGACGGTTGCTTCGCCCACGTCTCGATCAACTCCACCCACCCGATGAGCTACCCGACATGGCCGCGGCGGTCGAGTGCATAGAGATCGCGATCGAGAAGGGGGATCCGATTCTCGTGCACGGTGACTACGACGTGGATGGCATGTCCGCCACGGCGGTCCTGGTGCATGGCCTCCGTGCGTTGGGTGCCGATGTCACGGGGTTCGTCCCGCACCGGACACGGGATGGATACGATCTCGGGCCGGCCGGTCTGGCTCGAGCCGAGCAAGAGGGCGCGCGTCTGATCATCACCGCGGATTGCGGCGTTTCTGCCCTGAAAGGGGTGCGGGCCGCCCACGCCCGCGGGATCGAGGTGATCGTGACAGACCACCACCGCCCCGGGCCGGTTCTTCCGGATGCGGTGGCGGTGGTCAATCCCAACCGAACGGACAGCACGTATCCCTTCGGCGGTCTCGCGGGGGTCGGTGTAGCGTTCAAGCTCGTGTCTCAACTATATGAACGTAAGTGTCTTACGGATGTGCATCTCAATCAACATCTGGATCTAGTGGCGCTTGGAACCGTGGCAGACCAGGCGCCCCTGGTCGACGAGAACCGGGTGCTGGTGCAGTTCGGGTTGCGGGCGTGGGAGTACTCGAGGAAACCAGGACTTCGGGCGCTCAGGTCGATCTCCCGATGCGCCGGCCGGGCGCTCGATGCAGGCGACATCGCGTTTCGCCTGGCTCCGCGTCTGAACGCCACCGGTCGAGTGGGGGAAGCGGCGGATGGGCTCAGGCTGCTACTGACCGAGAGCCCTGACGAAGCGGAGGCGCTCGCCCGGCATGTGGATGGACAAAACGCGCTCCGCCGGACCACCGATCGGCAGGTGCTGGAAGAAGCCGGTGACGAATTAGCCCGGAGCTTCGATCCGTCACGGGACCGCGTCGTCGTGCTCTGGCGCGACGGCTGGCACCCGGGCGTGCTCGGGATCACCGCGTCCAGGCTCGTGGACCGGCTCGATCGACCTGTCATACTGGTAGGGTTCTCCGGCGAACGGGGGCGTGGCTCGGCCCGATCGGTCGAGGGCTTTCACCTCTTTCGGGCGCTGGAGGCGTGCGCGCCGTCATTGGAGCGATTCGGGGGCCACGAGATGGCAGCCGGGTTCGACATCCGGCGATCCCGGCTCGACGATTTCCTTACGTCGATGCGCGCGCATGCGGAGCGAGAGCTACCCGCCGACCGGCTCGAGCGGGATCTACGGATCGATCTTCAGCTGGGCCTCGAGGCCGTTACGCCGGAATTCTACCGCCAGCTGTCGTATCTGGGCCCGTTCGGCAACTCGAACCCCCGCCCTCTAATCGTCACGCGGCGAGTGCGGATCCGTGAGGCGCGATCGACGCGGGGTGACGGTGCGCATCTCAAGGGGACGCTCGACTCCGGTAATGCCCGCATAGACGCGATCGGGTTCGGCATGGGGACCCGGGTGTCCGAGGCGAACGGCGTCGACGCCCACGACGTCGTCTTTGAGGTCCATCCGGACCATCGAGCCGGACGCCCGAGACTCCAGGCGCACGTGATCGACTTTCGAACCTGCGACTGATGCCGCGGATTATCGCGGGTAAGTTCGGGGGACGTCAAATCCGAGCGCCGGGGGGGCGCGGAACGCGCCCTACCGCCAGTCGGATCCGAGAGGCGTGGTTCAGCGCGCTGAGCGACTCGCTGGCGGGTGCACGTATCGTAGACCTGTTCGCAGGCTCCGGTGCCCTCGGCTTCGAGGCGCTGTCGCGTGGCGCAGCACACGCCCATTTTGTGGAATCAAACGGCCGTGCAGCGGCGGCGATTCGGGAGAACATCCGGACCTTGGGTGTTACGGATCGAGCTACGCTGGTCGTGCGAGACGTCTTCGGCTATCTCGTGAAACGAGGGCAACGAAGGGACGGGTTCGACATAGCGCTTGCCGACCCCCCGTACGCCTCCGACGCGGCCTGGCGCCTCGTCGCGCGATTCGAGACAGAGCCGTTCGCGCGGCTGTTTTGCTTGGAGCACCCTAGTAGCTTGGCGAATCTCGGCGGGCATGTCGTGTGGACTCGTACGTATGGCGACACCCAGCTGACCTTCCTCGAGAGCGACCCGTCCGACCCACCCATGGAGCCGTGAGACGATGACCGAAACCACCGCCGTGTATCCTGGTTCGTTCGACCCGCTCACGCTGGGACACGACGATATCATTCGCCGGAGCCTGCAACTCGTGGATCATCTGATCGTGGCCATCGCCAAGACGGCTACGCAGGCAAAGTCCAGTTTGTTCTCGATCCCCGAACGCGTGGACCTGATCAGGACCGTGTATGGCGATGAGCCCCGCCTGGAGGTCGTCGCCTTCCCAGGGTTGCTGGTCGATTTTGCCCGGACGCGAGGAGCGCGGCTGATCGTGCGCGGGCTTCGAGCCGTCAGCGACTTCGAATACGAGTTTCAAATGGCGCTCATGAATCGCGCTCTGTGGCCGGAGGTCGAGGTGATCTTCATGGCTCCGGACACACGACACACGTTCCTTAGCGCGTCCCTCGTGCGTGAGGTCGGACGGTTGGGTGGCGACGTAAGCCGTTTCGTTCACCCGGAGGTCTTGCGGGGCATGGAGTCGAAGTTCGGGTCCGGCGGGACGGGTTGATGCAGCGCGTCGATGAGCCGGTCGCGACCGCGTCCTGTTATCGGACTGCGGCGTGAGCGGTTTCCTGCAAGACCTTCGCTCCCGGGCTCGGCGCAGGGGAGCGAGAATCGGATTCCCGGAGGCGACGGAACCGAGGACCGCCGCGGCTTTGCACGAGCTCCTGCGCGAGAGTCTGGTGCACCCCGTTGCCCTGGGGCACACAGACGAGCTCGCGGTCGCGCTCGGGGATCTCGCCGTGGAGCGCATCGAGTCCCGCAACGGGGAGATCGGAGAGGACACGCTGGCGCACGCCGCCTCGCTCCTCGCCGCAGGCGACCTGGATGGTGTCGTCGCCGGAGCGGAACGGACGACGGCGGATGTGATCCGAGCCGGGCTCGAGTTCGTCGGGAAGGCACCGGGGATCGAGACGATCTCGAGCTCCTTCTACATGGTCCTGTGCAAGCGGACCGGAGGCGGGGAAGAGGTGCTCACGTTCACCGATCCGGCCGTCGTGCCGAGTCCTTCACCGGAGCAGCTGGCAGAGAGCGCGGATACCGCCTGCCGGGCGCGCCGGGCGATCGTCGGAGACCAGCCGAGAGCAGCGTTTCTCTCCTTCTCGACGGCCGGGTCTGCTGTGGGCCCGGAAGTCGAGCGTGTGCAAGCGGCCGTGGAGCGGTTTCGAGAGCGGTGCCCGGCGGTGCTCGCGGATGGCGAGTTGCAGGGCGATGCGGCGCTGGAACCTGATGTCGCGCGCCGCAAGGCCCGCGATACCCAGCTCGCCGGCCGCGCCAACGTACTCATCTTCCCGAATCTCGACGCCGCCAATATCGCGTACAAGCTGGTGGAGCGGCTGGCCGGAGCGCGGGCGCTGGGCCCGATCCTACAAGGGTTCCGCCGACCGCTGAACGACCTCTCCCGCGGCGCGAGCGTGGCGGATATCGTGGAGGTAGCGTGCATTACAGCACTAATGGCCGATGGAGATGATGGAGAATGAACTTCGCGATCGAACGGCTTAACGGGGTCACGGTCGTCGATGTCGACGGCGAGCTGACGGTCACCAACCGAAGTGAGCTGAAAGAGCGTGTGCTCGGGCGGCTCGAAGATGGCGACCGCAGCTTCGTCATCGACTTCGCCAAGACCGGGTACATCGACTCATCGGGTCTCGGCGTCCTCGTCAGCCTCTCCAAGCGTATCCGCGAGCAAAGCGGTCGATTGCGTTTGGCGGGCCTGAATGAGGACCTCACAACGCTATTCGAGCTAACAAAGCTCGATACGCTTTTTCAAATCACGGAGAACCGTGCGGCTGCATTACGAGAGCTGTAAACAGCTGGCAAGTCGCTGAAGGACTCCAATGAGCTGCTAGACAGGGGCGTATGAAAGAAACACGAGCGCCCCGGATCCTCATCTGCTCCAGGCGGCCCGATCTGATCGCAGGAGTTCGCGCGGCCGCCGAGAGCCTCGACCCGACTCCCGAAGTGATACACGCGGCTGATCCCCCCCCGGGTCACCCTGCGTGTCTGACGATCATCGACATCGCCGATCCGACCATCTCGGCCGACCGCCTGCGGGCCTGCTTGGGTACGGCTACGCGAGCTGTCGCTCTGGTGGAGAGCGCCTGGGTAGACCGCCTCGGGAAGGCCCTGAGCGGGGAGTGGTTCGACTATCTGTTCTTCCCCATCAACCAATCCGAGCTCGGACTGGTATGGCGCCGACACATGGCGGACGCGGAACAGCCGAGCCTCAATCTGGACGTGCGGGCGGACGGCACGATCCGGCTGATCTGTCCCTCTCGCGTCGCGTACCAGCGGCCGGCCGTCGAGCGAGTCGTCGAAGCCTGTCGGCATCTTGGCGGATTGGACGCAGACGCTGCCTTTCGTCTTCGCGTGGCCATGGGAGAGGCGGTCGCCAACGCGATCCTGTATGGGAATGGAGAAGATCCGACCCGCTTCGTCACCATCGAGGCCGAAGCGCGCCCCGAGTTTGTGAGGGTTCGGGTGGCCGATGAAGGCCCCGGCTTCGACCCGAACTCCATTCCAGATCCGACCGGACTCACGGGCGTCCTGCGACGCAGAGGGCGCGGCCTGTTTCTACTCCGGAGCTTGATGGACGAGATCAGCTTCAACGAGATGGGGAACCAGGTCACCCTCGTCCTGCGGGCGAGAGCCGGTCTGGCCCGCAGGCTCGGGCCTTTACTGGGCGCGTACGAACGGATGACCGGTCTCGAATTCCGCCTCACCCATCGAGAGGAGGACGAGACGGAGGAGCTGTATGCCTCGGCCTCGGTGGAAGGAGATTCCGCTCTCTCCGGGCACGGCGTATCTCGCGTACACGCCATCTCCAAGTCCGAGTCCCTCGAGCTTCACTACGTCGCTCGCGACCCTGCGGGCGACACGCTCAACACGTCTGACCCGGGTGAGGCAGCCGAATTCCTGCTCTCCTGGGTGAACGAGGTGCTGGCGGCGGACGCTTCGCGCGAGCAAATGGACGAGAGACGGCTGAGCCGCCAGCGCGTGCTCGCCGAGCTGGAGGTCGCGCGCGACCTCCAATTGCGCCTCCTACCAGAAGCGTCGGGGTTCGCAGACCTGGCCGAGATCGCCGCACGGTGCGAGCCGGCTCTCTCTCTTGGCGGCGACTTCTACTATCTGATCCGGGTCGGACCGGACCGGCTGGGGGTGATGCTGGGGGATGTCAGCTCGCACGGCCCTTCGGCGGCCCTGATCATGGCTCTCACTCTGAGTGCGGCCGTCGTCGTAGCCGGCCGGCACGAGGAGCCCGGTGAAGTGCTCATCCAGATGCAGCGGCAGCTCCTGGCCGCACTCGAGTCGACCGAGATGTACATGACCTTGTTTTATGGGGTGCTCGATCGACGGGGCGGTCGGTTGCGTTACGCAAACGCCGGACACGGCTTCGCCTTCCGCGCCGGCTCGGAAGGCTTGACCCGGCTGGACGCACTGGATCCTCCGATCGGTATGACCGCCCCCGACCGGTATCGCGAGACCGAGCTGGATTGGGTGGTCGGGGCGGACACCCTGCTCCTGTTCACCGACGGCTTGGCCGAGGGACTCGACGACCCCACGGTCGGACCCCGGGAGAGACTGGCCCCGCTCGTGGGGGAGGGGCGAACGGGTCCCGCGGAGCTGGTCGATGCGTTGTTTGGAGACGGCGAGCCGACGCCCGCGGATGACCGTACGGCGGTCGCGGTGCGAATGTGAGTCCCGGGCCGAAGCAACGCCCCGGGGGAGGCCAGCGGCGCACGGGGTTCGCGAAGCGGTCTCTGTCACAGAACTTCCTCCTCGATCCCAACCTGCAGAGAAAGACGGTGTCCGAGCTCGAGGCGGCCCCGGGGGACACCGTCCTCGAAATCGGTCCCGGGCATGGTGAGCTCACCCAGCACCTGATCGGGCGCGTGCGGCGAATCGTGGTGGTCGAGAAGGACGATGCGCTGGCCATGGACCTGGCAGAGAAGTGGAAGGACGAAGCAGGAATGCGAGTGCATTCGGGCGATGCGCTCGAGATCTCGCTCGACGATCTCGTAGACCCGAAGCGACCCCTCCGCGTGCTGTCCAACGTTCCCTACGCGATCACCTCACCCCTGCTGTTCGCCTTCCTGGCGATACGTCCGTCCCCGGCTCGCATCGTCGTGACGATCCAGAGGGAGGTCGCGGAACGGGTCGTAGCACGGACCGGCACCCGCACGTATGGGGCGCTCTCAGTCGGGGTCCAGGCCGTCGCAGCCGCCCGGATCGCGTTCCGGGTCCCACGTAGCGCCTTCCGTCCGGTGCCCGACGTTGACTCGGCGGTCGTTCGGATCGAGCCGGATCCACGTAAATGTGAGAGCGTCGACACCGAATCGCTTCGGGCCCTCACCAGGGCGCTCTTCGGTCGGCGTCGCAAACAGCTGCAGAAGATCCTCCGCACGAGCTCGGACCTACAGCTGGACCCAAGACGGGTGGCGGAGTTGTGCGAGAGCCTCGGACTCGACCCGCAAAGCCGGCCGGAACAGCTAAGTCCCGAGACGTTCGTCCGCCTGGCCGAGATCCTGTTCCCCACGGGCGCGTCGGACGCGCGCGGGCTTTGTTGAGATGACCGAGGGGGGGGGCTATGTTCGCTTGTGAAATGATTCACAAGCTACCCCGATGACGCGACCACGTATCTCCGATTCCGCCGTTCGGCGACTTGCTCTTTACCTTCGGCTTCTCCGAGATTTGCGCGGCCAGGGCGTCGAGCTGGTCTCGAGCCGGGAGCTCGCGGAGCGCAGCGGTTCGACGTCGGCCCAGGTCCGTAAGGACCTGAGCCTGTTCGGTTCATTCGGCAAGCGTGGACGAGGGTACGCCGTCGACGCGCTCGCAGACACGCTCGAGAACATTCTCGGCCTCGAGAGATCCTGGCGCGTGTGTCTCGTGGGAGTCGGGAAGATCGGCGCGGCTCTTCTCGGCTACCGAGACCTCGTACGCAGGGGTTTCGAGGTCGTCGCGGCTTTTGACACGGAGCCCAACAAGGTCGGCATGCAGGTGTTCGGGATCCCCGTTCGGCCGCTGTCCGAGCTCCCGCGAGTAGTACGCCGGGAAAGGGTCGAGATCGGGATCATCGCGACGCCGCCCGAGTCGGCGCAGGAGGTCGCGAAATGCTTGGCGGACGCCGGCATCGGGGCGATCCTCAACTTTGCGCCGGTCGAGCTCACGGAGACCGATCACGTCCCCATTCGAACCATGGATGTGGTACTGGAACTCGAGGGATTAAGTTACCTCCTCGCCACCGCGGCGCGGACGGAACGGGGCTCCACAACGTCCTAGCAGATCGCTAGATCACGGAGGGGGGATGGGTTCGGGATCGATCCGAGTGACCAGCGAGATCGGGCGCCTTCGGAGCGTCATCTGTCACGAGCCCGGACCCGAGCTGACCGTTGTTACGCCCGGCAATCGATCCGCGTATCTGTTCGACGACCTCCTGGACCTTGAGGAATCGCGCACCGAGCATCGTCGGTTCAGGGCACTGCTCGAGCGCTTCGCCGAGGTCCACGAAGTGGGCGATCTCCTCCGTGACGTACTGGAGAATCCGGCAGCCCGCGAGCACCTGCTACACCTGGCGGACGAGGGCTTTCGGGCCTGGGCGCAGGGTGCGAGTGCGGCCGATCTGGCTCGCCTCTTCATAGAGGGGAAGCAGTCCGAGCTGTCAGGTGAACGGACCGAGTCGCTGGCGGAATTGGTGCACGAGACCGGCTACATCCTTCCGCCTTTGCCAAACCTGTTCTTCACCCGCGACGCGGCCTGTGTCATCGGCGACCGCGTGTTGGTGGCGGACATGGCCCACGAGGTCCGGTGGACCGAAGAGCTGATCATGCACTCCCTGTTCGCATCGCACCCACTCCTCTCCAACTCGGGTCTCGTATACGACGGGACGGCCGACCGGAACCTGAACACGAGCATCGAGGGGGGTGACGTTCACGTGCTTCGCAGAGACCTCCTGCTGTTAGGCCGGTCGGAGCGGACGTCGGCCGCTGGGATCGATGCGCTAGCCGAGACCCTGTTCGAGGCGACGGACATCCGAGACGTACTCGTGGTCCTAATGCCCCGGCACCGGGCCTCCATCCATCTCGATATGATCTTCACCATGATCGATGTCGACCTGTGTTGCGCGTTGACTCCCTACTTCATCGGCCCGACCCGATTACCGGTCGTTCACCTCAGCAAGGGGCAAGACTCGGTGCGGGAAATGCCGGACTTGTTCGCGGCGCTTGAGGAGCTGGAGCTGCTGCTGTCCCCCATTCCGTGCGGAGGTGAGAATCCCACGCAGCAAGAACGAGAGCAGTGGGGCAGCGGGTGCAACATGTTCGCGGTCGGACCGGGTCAGTTGTTGGCGTACGGACGGAACGAGCATACGCTCGAAGCGATGGCCCAGGAGGGAGGGTTCAAGGTGGTCGATGCCGTGGACTTTCTGACCGGTGACGTCCCCCTCCGGAATGAAGACCGGTTCGTCATAGCCTTTCGCGGCGCCGAGCTCGTGCGAGGTGGTGGAGGGCCCCGGTGCATGACGCTTCCCGTGCTCCGGGACGAGCTCTCGTGACGGGCCCGACCCCCCATGCGACGCCCGCGATCCGGTTCGGACACGCCGCCGGTCTGGTGGACGAAGCGGTGGCCCTGCTCGAAAGGCAACCTCGCTCCTCCAAAGTTCTTGCCCAAAGAGTGCTCGGGGTCGCCGGAGGACCGACCGAGCTCGCATCAGAGCTCGTAGGGACGCTGCTTCGGGGTCACCCGGGAGTTTGGCAGCGGGATGGTGTCTGGTACCTCGAGGATCCATCGGAAGCGTCGCCCATCCCCTTGGATCAGGTTCCGTTCACAGTCGTCGACGTCGAGACGACCGGCGGGCTCGCGGAGCAGGGTGGCAAGATCGTAGAGGTCGCGGCGGTCGAGGTTCAGGGTGGAGAGTTGATCGACTCATTTGCCACCCTCGTCGATCCCGGCGTCCGGATTACGCCCTGGGTCGTCAAGCTCACCGGAATCGCCGATCGCATGGTTTTCGGGTCTCCCCGGTTCGACGAGATCTGCGACGAGCTGCTCGAGCGTCTCGAAGGACGCGTCTTCGTGGCTCACAACGTCTCGTACGATTGGCGTTTCCTGGGGGCGGAAACGCGGCGTGCGCGCGCGGTGTTGCCTCGTGGCCCGCGGCTGTGCACGATGCAGCTCGCCCGCCGTCTTATCCCCGGCCTGGCCCGGCGGGGACTGGACTCGCTGGCCGACTATTACGGGATCGAGATCGTGGAACGCCACCGAGCGCGCGGCGATGCGATCGCGACGGCCCGGATCCTGATTCACTTGCTCGCCGAAGCTGACCGCCGTGGAGTTTCGACGTGGCCCGCTCTCCGCTGCTGGCTTTCCCGACCACCGGAGGCCAAGCGGGGCGGGGCGAGCCGCGAGCCCTCGGCCGCGGCGGGCGACGAACGGGGCCCACCGTGTTGATCGCAGAGGGGAGCGGCATCCGCGTCTACGCGGTCGATGGGGGTCACCTCCGTCTGGACGGGGGAGCGATGTTCGGCGTCGTTCCAAAGCCGCTGTGGAGCCGTCGCATCGCGCCCGACGAGCGAAATCGGATCCCGCTGGCCATGCGTTGCCTTCTCCTCGATACGCCCCAAGGCCGGATCCTCGTCGATACCGGGGTCGGGAACAAGGACGAGGACAAGTTCCGGGACATCTATGGCATCGAGAACGACGGCGCGCCAACGCGATTGGAGGACTCGCTCCACGAGCTCGGTGTAGACCCGAACGACATCGGGTGGGTCGTGAGCACCCACCTGCATTTCGACCATGCGGGGGGAAACACCGTTCGCCGAGACGATGGAGAGATCGTGCCCGCGTTTCCGAACGCGCGCTACTTCATTCGTGCTGGCGAGTGGGAAGCGGCTCATTCCGACAATCGCCGGATTCGCGCGTCGTACCTCTCCGCCAACTTCGACCCGTTGGCCGAGCACGGAGCAGTGGACTTCGTCGATGAGGACGTGGAGGTGGTGCCGGGGGTGCGTATGGTCCGGATGCCGGGACACACGGCGCACCATCAGGGCGTCCTGGTGGATCTCGGGAACGAGACAGTGTGTTACCTTGCCGATCTCGTGCCCACCTCCGCACACGTTCGCCTTCCGTGGATCATGGCGTACGACCTGGAGCCGCTGGTCACGCTCGCCGAGAAAGAACGCGTGCTGACCCGAGCCGGCGAGGAGGGTTGGCGACTCGTCTTCGAGCATGATCCCGTGGTGGCGACTGCACGCGCCAGGCCCGCCGAGGGCGGCGTCGGCTGCCAGCTGGACGAGATCGTAGAGCAGCGGTTGGCGGGTATATAGACCGGAGCCGGAAATCCCGGAGCAAGATCGAATATAGACGAGGGGAGCGAAAGATGAGCGACAAAGAGCGCACACCCGTGATCGTGGCGGCGGCCAGGCTGCCCACCGGTCGCTTCTTGGGCGGCCTCGCATCCCTGTCCGCTCCCGAGCTCGGGGCCCGCGCGATCTCCGCGGCCATCGAACGGGCCGGAGTGATGGGAGACGATATCGACGACGTGATCATGGGGAACGTGGTGCAGGCGGGTGTAGGCCAGGCACCGGCCCGCCAGGCCGCGATCCAGGGCGGCGTACCCGAGACGGTGCCGGCGCTCACCATCAACAAAGTGTGTGGCTCCGGCCTGAAAGCCGTCATGCTCGGGGCGCAGGCCATCCGCGCCGGCGACAGCCAAGTCGTGGTCGCGGGTGGGATGGAGTCGATGTCGAACGTGCCGTATCTGCTGCGCGGATACCGCGGCGGCGTGAAGTTCGGAGACCGTCAGATTGTCGACGGCCTCATCCATGACGGGCTCTGGTGCTCGTTTGGCGAGTGCCACATGGGCGGCCACGCCGAGTACACGGCCAAAGTCGCCGGGATCGGGCGCGAGGAGCAGGATCAATTCGCGCTCGAGAGCCACGAAAAGGCGATCGGAGCGATAGATGCGGGCGAGTTCGCGGCCGAAATCGTGCCTGTCGAGATCCGAACGCGGAAGGGCTCCGAGGTCATCGAGGTGGATGAGCCGCCACGGCGCGACACGACCCTGGAGGCGCTCGGACGTCTACGACCCGCGTTCGCGTCGGATGCTCCACCGGAAGTGACCGAGCCGTCCGTAACGGCCGGCAACGCACCGGGCCTCAATGACGGCGCCGCCGCGACGGTGGTCACGTCGGAGGCCTTTGCGGCCGCTCATGGGCTGGACATTCTCGCGCGAATCTCGGCATATTCCGTCGGCGCCACAGCACCGCGCGATCTCTTTTTCGCCCCCGTCGTCGCCGTTCGGAAGCTCATGGAGAAGGAAGGCACAACGGTGGGCGACTACGGGCTGTTCGAGATGAACGAGGCCTTTGCGGTTCAGGCCCTGGCCGACGCGCGAGAGCTGGGCGTCGAGCCCGAGCGGATCAACGTGCGGGGCGGAGCGATCGCGCTTGGCCACCCGATCGGCGCCTCAGGCGCTCGAATCCTGACCACGCTGCTGTACGCAATGCACGATCGAGGTGTCGAGAAGGGACTGGCCACGCTGTGTCTCGGTGGAGGCAACGCGGTGGCCATGAGCGTAGAACGAGTGTGAGCAATATGAAGATCGATTCCGGGGAGTCCCCCTCGTACGAGGCCGCGCGTGTGGCGCGGCTCTCGCGAACGGAACGGCGAGCGCTGGCTGTGGCCGCGTGCGTGGCGTTGACCGCCGTCGCGGCTCGCATCGCCGTGCCGCTCCCGGGTACGAGCGTGCCGTTCACGCTGCAGATCGTGGCCGTGATGCTGTCGGGAGTCATCCTTGGCCCACGTCTCGGTGCCGGGAGTCAGGTCCTGTATCTGGCGGTCGGTCTCGCGGGCTTGCCGGTGTTCGTCGCGGGGGGTGGCCCGGTGTACCTGCTCGGGCCCACCGGAGGATACCTGATCGCGTTCCCCTTGGCCGCGGCAGCGGCGGGGTTCTTCGCGTCGCGGTTCTCTGGGATCGCTTGGATGATGCTCGGGTGTGCCATCGCCGTGCTGGTGGTCCACGTGGGCGGTGCCAGCTGGATCGCCATCACGCTGGGTCGTGATGCGGCGCTGACGGCCTTTGAACCTTTCCTCGCAGGCGACGTGCTCAAGATCGCGCTCGTCCTGCTCATCGGATCCCGTTTAAGAAACTGGAGCACGCGGCTGCTTGGATGAGCGAGGCGGGGCGGAGCGTCGAGGGGACGCCCGCTCCGAGACTGGGGTGGGGGTGGCGGGCCACGATCTTCGTCTTCCTCTTCCTGCTACTTGCGCTCGCCCTTACTCAACTGGCGGTTCTTCTCGGCGCTCCACTGACACCCGCCCTTTCGTGGTGGAGCGTGACACCGATGCTCCTGGCAGCCCTCGTGGCGAGCTGGGTGGCCATGCGCCGTTTCGAGGGATATCCGCTTCGAGCGCTGGGTCTTCCGCTCGCTACCATCGGGGCCAGACAGTTCGTCGGTGGCACCGCGGTGGGCGTATGCCTGATCGGCGGCGTACTCCTGTCATTCGTCCTGTTGGGGTGGCTCCGGTGGGTGCCGGCGGATGGCAGCTTGCCTGTTGCTGCCTGGGCCGGCTTGGCGGTAGTGCTGGCTGCGGCGGCGTTGACGGAGGAACTGCTGTTCCGTGGATACGCGTTTCGATTACTGGCAAGTCGATACGGGGGGGGCGCCGCGATCGCAGTGACCGCGCCCGTGTTCGCGGCCTTGCACCTCGCCAATCCGAACGCGGCCTTGCTTCCGATCCTCAACATCGGCCTGGCAGGCGTGCTGCTGGGGCTCGCCTATTGGCGAACGCTCAGCCTGTGGTACGCGACCGGGGTCCACTTCGGTTGGAACCTCACTATGGGTTTCGCCGACCTGTCGGTCAGCGGGCTCGACATGGGCATCCCGAGCTACGACCCGGAGCTCGCGGGCCCGGTGCTGTGGACGGGCGGACACTTCGGACCCGAGGGAGGATTGCTGGTTACGTTCGCCGCGACGGCCGGGATATGGTGGCTGTGGCGAACGAAACGACTGACGAGGACTTTGGATACCACCGGCTGGTTGAACCGACCCCAGTCATGAGAGGTGCATTGTGATCGACTCGGACGCCGTCGCCAGAATCGGCGTTATCGGAGCGGGCACCATGGGCAACGGAATCGCGCATGTCTTCGCGCTCGCGGATATGGAGGTCCAGCTCGTCGACATAGATCGCGGTGCGCTGGACCGCGCGACTGCCACCATCGAAAAGAACCTCGGGCGCCAGCTGAAGAAGGGGGTCGTGAGCGAAGCCGAGGCGAAGGAGACCCTCGCCCGGGTCAGCACGTCGACGGACTTCGCGTCGATCGGGCCGGCGCAGATCGTGATCGAGGCCGCCACCGAACATCCGGAGCTGAAGTTCGAGCTCTTCGAAAGGGTGAGCGAGCTCGTCGACGACGAGACGCTCCTGGCGTCCAACACCAGCTCCATCTCGATCACGGAGATCGCGGCTCACGCCGCGGCTCCCGAACGGGTAATCGGGATGCACTTCATGAACCCGGTCCCCGTGATGCAACTGGTCGAGGTGATCCGGGGACTCGAGACGAGCGATTCGACGGCAGAGCTGACGGTTGGACTGTGCGAGCGGCTCGGAAAGACACCGGTCCTCGTGAACGACTATCCGGGCTTCGTGTCGAACCGGATCCTGATGCCGATGGTCAACGAGGCCGTGTATTGCCTGATGGAAGGTGTCGCCGAGCCCGAGGCGATCGACACGGTCATGAAGCTGGGGATGAACCACCCCATGGGCCCGCTCGCCCTGGCGGATCTGATCGGGCTGGACACCTGCCTCGCGATCTGTGAGGTGCTGCACCGCGACCTGGGAGACGACAAGTACCGCCCGTGCCCTCTGCTCCGTAAGTACGTCGCCGCCGGCCGCCTCGGACGGAAATCGGGGCGCGGCTTCCACAGCTACGTGGACGCATGAGCCGTCGCAGCTTCACCGGGTTGGGTCTCGCGGAGGAGCAGCTCCAGATCCTCCAGCTGGCTCGCGACTTTGCCGAGGAGCGGCTTCGGCCGACGGCGGAGGAGCGCGACGCGAACGAGGACCGATTCGACGCGGACGTGCATCGTGAGCTGGGAGAATTGGGGTTCCTCGGCATGCTCGTCCCCGAGGAGTACGACGGGCTCGGATTGGATTTTCTCACGTATCTGTACGTCCTCGAAGAGCTCGCCTGGGGAGATGCCGGTGTGGCGGTCTCGGTGAGCGTCCACAACTCGTTGCCGGTTTCGATCCTCGTGCGGCACGGAAGCGAGGAGCAACGAGACCGCTGGCTGCGTCCGATGGCTCGGGGCGAGATGCTGGGGGCCTTCTCGCTCTCGGAAGCCAATGCCGGAACCGACGCGGCCAGCCTCCGGGCGCAAGCGGTACGAGAGGGGGACGCGTGGGTACTGAACGGTAACAAGCTGTGGGTGACGAACGGCGCGTCCGCGGACGTCGTGCTGACGTTCGTGCGGACGGACGCGCCCACTGACCGGCGAGGCGGCCGCGGCATCGGTGCCTTCTTGATTCCGCAGGGCACTCCGGGGTTCAATCCGGGCAAGAAGGAGCGCAAGATGGGTCAGCGCGGTTCAGAGACGGTCGGGATCGCGCTGGACGACGTTCGCCTGGGAGCCGAGCACCTGATCGGAGAGCCCGGCACGGGGCTCGGGTACGCCCTCGGCTCGCTCGAGGGTGGTCGGCTCGGAATCGCGGCGCAGGCCATCGGCCTCGCGGCCGCGGCGCTCGAGCACGGGCTCGACTATGCGGCTGAGCGGAAGCAGTTTGGGAGCGCGCTCAAGGAATTCCAGGGGATACAGTTCAAGCTGGCCGAGATGTCCCTACGTCTGGAGGCCGCCCGAGCTCTGTTGGAGCGCGCAGGTCGATCGTGCATGGTGGAGGACCCACGCCACCGGCGCCTGTCGAGCTGCGCGAAACTGTATGCAAGTGAGATGGCCATGTACGTGACCCGGGAGGCGGTCCAGATCTTGGGCGGCTACGGTTACGCTCGGGAGTACCCGGTCGAACGACTGTTCCGGGACGCGAAAGTGACCGAGATTTACGAGGGAGTGAGTGAGATCCACCGCGTGATCATCGCGCAGCAACTATACAGAGAAAGGGGCGAGGAACCTTGATACAGACGGATATGGAGGTTATCGACGCGCTCGCTGAAGAGGCGAGCGCATCCCCGTCGGAGATCTTCGAGCTCTTGTCCCGCTACAACCACGAGCAGGTGCTTTTCAGCCATGAGCCCTCGTGCGGGTACCGCGGGATCATCGCTCTGCACGACACTACGCTGGGGCCGGCACTGGGAGGAACCCGCTTCTGGGACTACACGACCGATCAAGATGCACTGATCGATGTGCTCCGCTTGTCCCGGGGAATGACGTACAAGGCCGCCCTCGCCGGATTGAACCTGGGGGGCGGCAAAGCGGTGATCATCGGTGACAACAAGACGCGAGACCGCGAGATGGTCATGCGCGCGCACGGTCGCGCCGTGGACAGCCTCGGAGGTCGCTACATCACCGCCGAGGATGTGGGGACGTCCGTCGAGGACATGGATTTCGTCCACATGGAGACGGAATGGGTTGTGGGTATGCAGGGCCGGTCCGGAGATCCATCGCCGGTCACCGCCTACGGTACGTATCGGGGCATAAAGGCGTGCGCTTTGAAGAAGTTCGGTACGGAGGACCTCGGACATCGGGCGATCGCGGTTCAGGGAGCCGGCCACGTCGGGTATCACCTGTGCCGCTACCTGTCGGAGGAAGGTGCCAAGCTGTTCGTGAGCGACATAGACGAGACAAGATCGGCGCGCGCGGCAGATGAGCTCGGTGCCGAGGTCGTCGACCCGGCGGAGATCTATGCTGTGGAGGCGGACGTGTTCGCCCCATGCGCGTTGGGCGCCGTGCTCAACGACGGCACCATACCGCTCCTACGCGTACAGATCGTGGCTGGAGCCGCCAACAACCAGTTAGAGCGGGCCGAGCACGACAACGTGCTCCAGGAGCGCGGCATTCTGTACGCCCCGGACTACGTGATCAATGCGGGAGGCTTGATCAACGTGTATTCGGAATTGGCCGGGTGGACCCTCGAACGTTCCAAGCGCAAGGCCGGCGAGATCCACAACGTCCTGCTTGCCATCTTCGAGTTGGCGGAGTCGGAGGGCGTGACGAGCGCCGAAGCGGCGGATCGGCTCGCGGAACGGCGCCTGCTGAGGGTCGCGCAGCTGCACCGCTCACAGTTCTGAACGGCACCGCGAAATCGAACCCGACTGCGCAACCGGGACGCGAGACAACATGAACAACTCGACATTCTCGACACTCACGCTCGAGCGCACCGATCCGGAGGTGGCGGGGGCCATTCAACGTGAGCTTCGCCGGCAACGCGGCGGACTGGAGTTGATCGCCAGCGAGAATTTCGTCTCGCGTTCGGTCCTCGAGGCGGCCAGCTGCGTGATGACCAACAAGTACGCGGAGGGCTACCCAGGGAAGCGGTACTACGGCGGGTGCGAGCACGTAGACGAAGTAGAAGAGCTGGCCAGGCGCCGTGCCTGTGAGTTATTCGAGGCGGATCACGCGAACGTCCAGCCACACGCCGGTTCGCAGGCGAACATGGCGGCCTACTTCGCGCTACTCGAGCCCGGAGACACGATCCTGGGAATGGACCTGTCGCACGGAGGTCACCTTACGCACGGGTCGCCAGTGAACTTCAGCGGTCAGCTTTACCGGGTCGTGCCATACGGAGTACGCGAGTCCGACCGGACGGTCGATCTGGATGCGCTCGCCCACTTGGCCCGTAGCGAGCACCCGGCGATGATCGTCGCAGGCGCGAGTGCCTATCCGCGCGCTCTCGACTTCGCGAAGTTCGCGGAGATCGCCGATGCGTGCGGCGCCCACTTAATGGTCGACATGGCCCACATCGCCGGGCTCATCGCGGCCGGCATCCACCCATCCCCGGTGCCGTACTCCGCGGTCGTCACCACCACGACCCACAAGACGCTACGAGGGCCCCGTGGGGGACTGATCCTGTGTCGGGAGGAGCACGCCAAAGCGATCGACAAGTCGGTATTTCCGGGGATGCAGGGCGGGCCGCTCATGCACATCATCGCGGCCAAGGCTGTAGCGTTGGGCGAGGCCATGACTGAAGGCTTCCGCGACTACGCGCGTCAGGTCGTCGATAACGCTCGTGCGCTGGCCGATGAGCTCCTCGCCGCGGGGTACGATCTCGTGGGTGGGGGCACGGACACCCATCTGCTGCTGGTGGACCTGCGAACGACGGCGCTCACCGGCAAGGAAGCGGAAGAGCTCCTCGGGCGCGCCGAGATCACGGTGAACAAGAACACGGTTCCGTTCGAGACCCGCTCGCCGTTCGTGGCCTCGGGCATTCGAATCGGCACTTCGGCCGTCACCACACGTGGGATGGGTCCGGATCAGTTGCGGGCAATCGGGAGGCTGATGCACCGAGCCCTATCTTCAGAGGGGAACGAGAGCGTGTTGCGCGAAGTGGGCGCGGAAGTCCGCGAGCTCTGCGACGCGTTCCCTCTGTATCCCGATTTCGATCAGGGATACGAGGCCGGGTGGGCGCCGGATGCGCGCGCTGAATCCCAGCCCGAAGAGGCGCCGGCCGTTTGAGCCCCTCACCCGATCCAGGTCGAGCGAGACGCCTCCAAACGACCCCGATCGACACGAATGTCGTCGGCGTACGGAGAGAGTGTTCGGGAACGGGAATTGCGACCCGGGCCATAGTCTACTTGACGCCAAGTTCTTGTGGCATCTAATTATTCGCGCCGGCGAGGCGAGTCGGTGCCTCCGCGATGGTGCCTGGGGTCGCGGACTGTGTGGATGAAACGCGACGGTTGTTCGGGCGGAAGAACGGCGTGGGGATGAGCGAGACGGTTATGGAGAGCGTGTTGGCGCAGTTACAGCGACGGAATCCGAGGTATGCCGAGTCGGCCTACCTCTTCGTCCTGACCGCGCTTCATGGTCGTCTGGCTCAACTGGATGTCCCTCGACACATCTCCGGCCCGGAAGTCGCGGACGCCGTTCGCAGTCTGGCCCTGGAGCGGTTCGGTCCCATGGCGCGAACCGTACTGGAGCATTGGGGCGTTCACTCCACGGCGGACATGGGAGAGATCGTCTTCGCCCTCGTCGACTGCGGTGTGTTGATCAAACAACCGCACGACAGTCGTGAGGATTTCGAGGACCTGTTCACGTTCGAGGAAGCGTTCGAACACAGCTACCCCTGGGGGCGATAAGGGACCATTGGTCCGCCACGCGACCGAGTGGGGCGCGGGCGGCGGCTGTTTGATCGGACACCGAAGGCCCGGAAAGGGCTCGACGAATTGGCCGTTCAATCTTGGGGAGGGGTGACCGCGTGGATGATTCTAGCCGTTTCACACAGTGTCTGAGCTGCAAGGAGGGCGTGCTGATCCCGCTCTCGGACTACGGGCGGGACGGAGCTCCGATTCGATACAAGGCATGGGTTTGCTCGAACCCCGAGTGCGGATTCAATATCCGGATCGACAACGGCGAGATCAGCTTCGGTCGAACCATCCAGCAGTCCTACAAGTAGCCTTGGCGGGCGGCTCGGCGGCCGCACAGCCATGAACGTCCTCACCACCCGCCACGCATGGTGGCGGGCGGCAGCCCGCCAGGTCTGGCTCCCCACCGCCGAGGAGATGGCCGCGATCGATCGCGCGGCAACCGGCTCCGGCTCGATTTCCGAGCGCGCTCTCATCGAGAATGCGGGGCGTGAAGTTGCAAGGCTGGTCCAGCACCGATGGCCCGAAGGACGGGTTGTCGCCCTGGCTGGAAGCGGCCACAACGGAGCGGACGCGCTGGTCGCCCTGCGGACGCTCAACGCCTGGGGGCGGGACGTGGCCGCCGTTCGATGCGGAAGCAAGCCACCGGAGCCGGATGTGTTGCTGGGCTGGCGGATCCCGCTGGCGGACCCGGAGGAGCTCCCGAGCCAGGCCATCGGTGCCGCGGTCCTCCTGGACGGGATTCTGGGGACGGGACTGTCGGCAGCACCCCGCGAGCCACAGGCCTCGATCATCGAGACGGCCAACTCGATGGGAGTTCCGATCGTGGCCGTCGATGGTCCGAGCGGAGCGAATTTCAGCACCGGCACAGTCCCCGGCGCCTGCATCCGCGCGACGCTAACGGTCTCCTTCGGGTGGCCGAAGCTGGGCCTCCTCCGCTTCCCCGCGCGCGCCCGCTGCGGCGACCTGTTCGGCGTGGAGATCGGCTTTCCGCCACCGGACCAGATCCCTGGGGCTCGCGCGATCACGGCCGCCTGGGTGGGAGAGGATATGCTCGGACCTCGGGCAGCGAACGCGCATAAGGGAAGTGCCGGATACCTCACGCTCGTCGCCGGTCAGGCGGGCATGGCCGGCGCAGCGGTACTCGCCGCCCGCACGGCGGTTCGGGGAGGGGTCGGCATCGTGCGTGTGGTGAGCGCGCCGGAAAACCGTGAGATCGTGCAGACGGCGGTCCCTGAAGCCGTCTTCGTTCCATGGGACTCGTTGGACGGCGTGGCCGAGTCCGCAGCCTGGGCGGACGCGATCGCCGTCGGACCGGGGCTTGGGCGCGAGCCGGCGCGCGTGGCACTGGTCGATCATGTCCTCGCGACACGCGGTGAAACGGCTATCCTGCTCGATGCCGACGGATTGAACCTCTGGGAGGGGAGGGCGGATGCCCTCACGGACGCACTGCTTGGCGCTGCGCTCCTGACGCCTCATCCGGGGGAGATGGCGCGGTTGCTCGGGCGCGCGTTGGATGAGGTCGTCGCCGATCCACCCGGTGCGGCGCGGGAGGCCTCGGAGCGTTTCCATGCGACCGTCCTGCTCAAGGGCGCCCCTTCCTGGGTGGCTCAGGAGGGCGAGCCCCTCCGCGTAACGACCCTCCTGACCCCCGCCTTGGCTACGGGAGGCATGGGGGATGTGCTCACTGGGCTGGCCGGCGCGTACCTGGCCGCGGGTCTTGCCCCGGCAGACGCGGCGAGCGCGGCGCTGATGGTTACCGGGATCTCCGCGACCCATGCACCTCACTCGATCGGACATTCGGCCGCCGATGTGCCCGAGCGTATAGCTGGCGCGCGGGCGGCGCTCGAGGACGAGAGGCTCCCCCAGTGGCAAAGCGTCTTGATCGCCCTTCCGTCGGTCGGAGATGTGGTAGTTACGTGAGTGGTGACGTCGGTGACCACGTCTCCAGGCCGAAGCTCGGCCTCGCCGCCGGGCCGGAGTCCGACCTCATACGTGCGCTGGTGGATTCAGCGGGAGGGGCTGGGTCCCGGCCCGATTGGCTCCACGTCCCCCTCGGGGATGACGCAGCCGCGCTGAGCCCTCCTTCGGCCAGCCGGCTGGTCTTGAGCTCCGACGCGTGCGTGGAGGACATTCACTTTCGGCGTGCCTGGACGACCTGGGAGACCGTCGGGTATCGAGCCGTGGCTGTCGCCCTCAGCGATCTGGCGGCCATGGCGGCGGAGCCCCTGGGTGTCCTCATCGCGCTCGCGCTTCCACCCGAGCTTGGGGAGCCGGTGGCCGCCTCGATCGGGACCGGCATCGGAGACTGCCTCGCAGACCACGGCGGGGAGTTGCTCGGGGGGGACGTGGGTGGATCACCGGGACCCGTCATGGTCGATGTCACCGCGGTGGGACATTGCCCCGCACCCGTAACTCGGGCTGGAGCCGAACCGGGAGACGAGCTGTGGCTCACCGGTCACCTCGGCGGGGCCGCGGCGGCAGTCGCCGATTTCCAACGCGGACTGGAACCGGCCCCTGATGCGAGGCGTGCGTTCGAACGGCCGACCCCGCGCTTGAAGGAGGCCCGATGGCTGGTGGAACGCGCCTCGCTGCACGCGTTGATCGACGTGTCGGACGGACTTACACGCGACGCGCGTCACCTCGCGGCAGCCTCGGGCGTGGGTGCCTCAATCGAACTGGCGGCGATTCCCACGGCTCCCTCTTTGCGGAGTTTCGCGGAGAGCGACGCAGCGTTTCAGCTGAAACTCTCGGGCGGTGAAGACTACGAGCTTTTGATCGCGGCGGCCCCGGGCGTGCTGGGCGCGCTGGCAGCGCCCTTCGCCGCGGCCTTCGGTCTGCCGCTATCTCGCATTGGGGAAACGGTCCCGTTCGAACGCGGGGTGCGATGGATCGGTCCCGACGGGACGGCTCATGATCTGGAAGCTCGGGGGTTCGATCATTTTGACGGAGCAGACCGGTCGTGATCCGTACCGTGTGGTTCCTCGTCGTGGCCTTCCTCTCGACGCTATTCTTCTCCCTCACGGCGGTCGTCGGTGGGATCGTACGAGCCGGGAGGGGCTGGTACGACTGGGTGCACCGCAACTGGTCTCGATCGCTCTTGCGGGCGGCTGGCGTGCGGGTTGAAGCGGAGGGCCTCGAGCACGTGCGACCGGGTGAGGCGCACCTGTTCGTGTCGAACCACCAATCGCTGTTCGACGTGTGGGCGATGATGGCTGTCCTGCCGGTCTCGCTCCGTTTCGTGGCCAAACAGGAACTGGGAAGGATCCCCATCTTCGGTGCTGCGTGTCGATCGGCCGGGCACGCATTCATCGATCGGGGCAATCCGGCTCTCGCCAGCGAGGTGATCCGAGCCGCCGGGAAGCGGATGGAGCGCGACGGGCTCTCTCTCGTTTTTTTCCCGGAGGGTACGCGCTCTCCGGACGGGGGACTCAAGCGCTTCAAGAAAGGGGCGTTCACGCTCGCCATCGAAACACAGGCCGACCTCGTGCCATTGGCAATCGAGGGGGGCCGGCACGTCCTACCGAGGGGCGCGCGACGGATCCACCCCGGAGTCATCCGTTTGCGGTGCGCGAGCAGAGTTCCGCTCGGAGGCATGACCGCCGCCGATCGCAACGCCCTCGCTCAACGCACCCGCAAGACCGTCGAGCAACTGTTGGAGCGGCTTCGCGGCGAGCCTGGCTCTCACGACCACGCGTCCATCGCATAGTCGCTGGCCGGCCGCCTGGCGGCCGGAGTGAAACCGCGTCCCTGGACCCCTTGTTCGGGTCCGTCCTACCGGACACTATGAACCTGGTACGGGTGGGGTCGGGGCGGCGCGTGCCGCAGGGTTGGGCCTCCCGGAGTCGATCTCACGATCATACAGCGAACCGAACCGCACGAGGTGACGCATGTCGGCGATCGTCGACGTTCGTGCCCGCGAGATCCTGGATTCGCGCGGCAACCCAACGGTCGAGGCGGAGCTACAACTCGCAAGCGGCGTGATCGGCCGCGCCGGCGTACCCAGTGGTGCATCCACGGGCGAGCACGAGGCCGTGGAGCTGCGCGATGGAGATGGGAGTCGGTACGGAGGCAAGGGAGTGCTCGAGGCGGTCGGTCACGTGCGCGGCGAAATCCGGAGCGCAATGCTGGGGCACGAGCCCGCCGACCAGACCGCCCTCGACCACCTGCTGATCGAGCTCGACGGGACGGCGAACAAGGGTCGCCTGGGGGCCAATGCCTTGCTGGCTGTCTCGATGGCGGCCGCACGCGCAGCCGCGGTCGAAGCGGGAGCCCCACTGTATCGACGGCTGGGCGGCGAGGAGAGCCGGATCCTTCCGGTGCCTATGCTGAACATCCTCAACGGTGGCGTTCATGCCGACAACAACGTGGATATCCAAGAGTTCATGGTGATTCCCGTCGGGGCCGTGACGTTCTCCGAAGGATTGAGAGCGGGCGTAGAGGTGTTCCATGCCTTGCGTAGCCGGCTGGCGAAAGGCGGATACACGACGTCCGTGGGTGACGAGGGGGGAGTCGCGCCGGACCTGGAGTCCAATCGACAGGCGTTGGACCTGATCCTCGCGTCGATCGAGGACGCCGGTTACCGGCCGGGCGAGGACATCGCTCTCGCCCTCGACTGCGCGGCCTCCGAGCTGTACGAGGACGGTGGAGTCTACCGACTCGGGAGCGCGGGTGAGGCAGGTGATCACACCGCCGGGGACATGATCGCGTTGTACGCGTCCTGGCTCGACGCGTATCCGATCGTCTCGATAGAGGATGGACTGGCAGAGGACGACTGGGCGGGCTGGGCAGCTCTAACGGAGGGCCTCGGATCCCGCGTTCAGCTCGTGGGCGACGACATCTTCGTGACGAACGTGGAACGTCTTCAACGAGGCTTCGATGAAGGCGTCGGTAACGCGATCCTGATCAAGCTCAACCAGATCGGAACGGTAACGGAGACGTTGGATGCGATCCGCATGGCGTCCGAGCAGGGGTGGGGCGTCGTGATCTCGCACCGCTCCGGAGAAACAGAGGACACGTTCATCGCAGATCTCGCGGTTGGGACCGAGGCCGGGCAGATCAAGACCGGCTCGGCCTGTCGCTCGGAACGCGTGGCCAAGTACAACCAGCTGCTGCGCATCGAAGAGGAGCTCGGGACCGCCGCGTCGTATCCCGGGAGATCGCTCTATGCCTGAGCGGCTCGCACGTCGGCTCGCGCGAGGTCTGACCGCGGTCGGCGCCATGCTGGCGGCGTACTACTTCCTGCTCGGTGGAGAGTACGGTCTCCGCGATCTGCAGGAGCTCAAGCACACGAGGGCCGAGGCGGCCGTGAGAGTGGACTCGTTACATCGGTGGGCGGATTCGCTCGCGGCGTGGGGGGACAGCCTCACGACCGACCCGGCGGTGATCGAGCGAGTGGCCCGCGAGCGATACAGCTTCCTCAGGCCAGGCGAGCACCTATACCGCTTCGTCGACCTCGGGAAGGACGGGGTGGAAGAGGTGGGTGGGGAGGCCGCCCAAAACTTGACCTCCGACTCCGACGGCGATTAGCATACGCGCCGACCATGGACCGGACCCGGCTCCGGTTTCTCTCCGGCAGGGTAGCTCAGCCTGGTAGAGCAGGGGACTCATAAGCCCTTGGCCGCGGGTTCAAATCCCGCCCCTGCCATTCCCCACCCATGTACCCGACGGGCCATCAGGAAGACAATGGTCCCTCGCGCGGCGATCTGCGTCGCAACACGCGACATAGAGCGTAAGACGCAGCTATTCATGCCGTTATGCATGGTCGTGTCAGCGTTGTATACCGGATGGTCAACTGCGACCGGCTGACCCGGAGAGACTTTTGCCCGACGCGACGGTATTCTTACGGGTCATGACGGAGCCTCGAACCCAACCCGACGGCGCCGCGCCTGGGATCGCGGCAGCTGCGCCTCCGGCACCCGGCACGAGCGCGGGAGACGCTAGCGGAGGTCCGTCCGGGCCTAAGCTCACTCGGGCTCTCGTCCGGTTCTCAGGTGAGCTCGCCATCAAGTCTCGTCGCACGCGCGCGCGCTTCCAGAATCGCCTTCTCCAGAACCTCCGCGATGCGTTTGTCAACGAGGGAGTCGATGCGCGAATCGACGTCGGCTGGAGCAGGTTCTACGTCACGTCGCCGAATGCGGATTTTCTCGAGCCACTGCGCCGTACGTTTGGGGTGAGCAGCTGCTCGCTACTCGTCGGGGAGTGCGACGCGAGTCTGCCCGACATCGTGGAGCAGGGTGCATCCATGTTTGGGGAGCGGGTGAAGGGTCGGACGTACGCTGTGCGGGCCCGGCGCGCGGGCGAGCACTCGTTCCACTCGGACGACATTCACCGCGAGCTGGGAGCGGCCCTGAATCCCGGAGCCACCGTAGACCTCGACGATCCCGATGTGACGGTTCACGTTGAGGTCCGAGATGATCGGGCCTATTTCTACGAGGACCGGGTCACGGGTGCCGCCGGCTTGCCACTCGGTGTGCAGGGACGCGCGGTGGGGCTCATCTCGGGGGGGTTCGACTCACCCGTTGCCGCGTGGATGGCGCTCCGGCGCGGTATCTCACTCGACTATGTGTTCTGCAACCTCGGTGGGGCCGCATACAAGCGGATGGTCATCGAAGTGAGCAAGGTGCTCGCCGACCGTTGGAGCTACGGGACGCATCCGCGCCTGCATGTGCTGGAGTTCGAGCCGGTTGTGAGAGCGATGCGAGAACGGGCGAAGCCCGCATACCTCCAGGTGGTCCTCAAGCGGCTCATGTATCGCGCCGCATCCGAGATCGCGGTCCGGAGGGGCGCCGAGGCGATCCTGACCGGTGAGTCCGTGGGACAGGTCTCCTCGCAGACGTTGGTGAACCTGCGGGCGATCGAGGATGCCTCCGACCATCCGATCCTCCGGCCCTTGCTCGGATTTCACAAGGAGGAGATCCTCATTCGGGCTCGCGAGATCGGCACGTACGAGCTTTCCGCGCACGTCCGCGAATATTGCGATGTCGCCCCGGACCGGCCGGTGACCGCCTCGAGTCCCGAGGCGGCGCGCGCACAGGAGGAGGCGGTCGGGCGTACCGAGCTCATGAACGCGATCGCAGGTATGGAAGTGTTGAAGCTTCGGTCGCTGCACGCGTCGGAAGTCGTGGGCCCCAACCTTTACGTGTCGGAGATCCCACCGGGGGCGCGTGTGATCGATACCCGGCAACCCCAGTCGTTCAACGGATGGCATTGGCCGGACGCGGAACACCGCGCGTTCGAGGATCTGGAGCGACAATATTCGGCGTTGGATCGGGGGCTGACCTACGTTCTCGTTTGCGCGGAAGGGGTGCGGACCGCCTTCCTCGCCGAGCGGATGCAGCAGGATGGCTTCGAGGCCTACAGCTTCCTCGGAGGGGCACCACGCTTGCGAAAGCTGGAGCGGGGTTCGGCGCGCACAGAACCCGAGACACCCGAGACGAATTAGCGTGAACGTACGAGCCGACGCCTCCGACTCGACATCTCGATCCGAGACCCTCGAGCGTGTTCGTCAACGCGAGCTCCCACAACACGTCGCCGTCATCATGGACGGAAACGGTCGCTGGGCAGCCGACCGAGGCCTGCCGCGCTGGGAGGGACACCGGGCAGGGATGAACGCGGTTCGAGAGGTCATACAGGGTGCCGCGGAGGCCGGGATCCCGCACCTCACCCTCTATGCCTTCTCACAAGAGAACTGGCAGCGGCCCGAGAGCGAGGTGTCCGCTCTCATGGCCCTTCTCGAGGAGTACGTAGAGCGCGAGAAGGGAGAGCTCGTGGAGGCCGGCATCAGGGTCAGCGTATTCGGCGACTTGGACCGCCTGTCTGCCTCGGCGCTGGCGGCGATCGAGGACCTGGAACGCGCCACCGCCGCCGGCGGTGCGCTGTTCGTCCATCTCGCAATCAGCTATGGATCGCGCGCGGAGATCGTCCGCGCGTGCCGGGCTCTGGCACGGAGCTGCATGGAAGGCTCGCTGATTCCGGACGAGATCACCGAGGATGACATCACGGGCGCGCTTCTCACTCGCGAGTGGCCGGACCCGGATTTACTGATCCGATCGTCGGGGGAATGGAGAATATCGAACTTCCTTCTTTGGCAGCTCGCGTATGCGGAGATCTACGTCACACCCGTCCTGTGGCCGGATTTCCACCGCGAGCATTTGTTCGAGGCGTTGATCGACTATCAGGGTCGTCAGCGCCGGTTCGGTAGGGTGAGCGCGTGAGGGTTCGGGGACGCCGGCCGCGAAGCTGGAGGACTGCCGGGGGATGTGAGTGAAGGGCGACCTCCGAACTCGCTTTGCCGTCGCTGGGGTCGGGGTCCCCCTGTGCGCGCTGGTCGTCTTCGTGGGCGGACCCGTATTCGCCGTCGGTCTCGGAGCGGTCGCGGCCGTGGGTTTTTGGGAATATGCGACCATGCTCCGCGTGACCGGGGCGCGCGTCTTCGTCGCTCTCGGGTGCGCGGGGACCCTGTTCTTCCCGGTGGTCGTCCTGTACGGTGGCTTCCCAGGCGGTGGCCTGTACGGTGGGGCGCTCTTGCTCGCGTTCAGCGCCTTCGGCGTCGCGCGGGTGCCCCTGGAGGAACGTCCGATCCTCGCATCCGCAATGACGTCGTTTGGTGCCCTATACCTCGGGGGGCTGATCAGTTTCGGCATACCGATCCGCGAGGGCTGGATGGTCACGCCACCGGTCGCACCACCACCGACGGATCAGTTGGCCCACACGCTTTTCTTCTTCTTCCCGGTCACGATCACTTGGCTGGCGGACACGGCCGCCTTCTTTGGAGGCCGCACCTTCGGATCCCGGCCGCTCGCACCTCGTGTGAGCCCGAACAAGACCATCGAGGGTGCCGTATCGGCCCTGATTGCGGCGCCTATCGTCGCGCTCATCTACTCGCGGTGGGTTCTGCCAGGGGGTTGGGAGTTAGGGCATGGACCCGCTGTCGTTTTCGGGCTGGCGGTAGCCGCCATGGCAATCATCGGAGACCTCGTCGAGTCAGCGCTCAAGCGCGAATGCGGCGTCAAGGACTCATCGAGTCTGCTGCCGGGGCACGGCGGTCTCCTGGATCGCCTGGACTCCCTGCTTTGGGCCCTCCCCGCAGCCTACTTCATCATGGTGATCTTCAAGTGATGGGCGCGCCGCATAGGGTGCGGCGTCGCGGAGGGCGCGGGTGACTCGGGTCGGCGTAGCCATCCTTGGGGCGACCGGATCGATCGGGCGCTCGGCGCTTCGAGTCATCGAGCGCCACACGGACCGATTCCGCCTCGTCGCGCTCAGCGCGCACAGCAACGCGGCCGAGCTCGACCGTCTGGCCGCCGAGCTGGAGCCGGAGTTGGTGGTCCTGAGCGATGCTCCGGAGCCCGGGTTCGTGCCGACCTGGAAGGGGAAGTGGCGGTACGGAGAGGCGGGTCTCATCGAGGCCGTCGAGTGGCCGTCGGTGGACATCGTTTTGAATGCCCTGGTGGGAGTTGCCGGACTCGGCCCTACCCTCCGCGCGCTGGAAGCGGGCAAGCGGTTAGCGCTCGCGAACAAAGAGTCGCTCGTCGCCGGGGGCGAGCTGGTGCTGCAAGCCCAGTCACGTGGCGGTGGCGAGATTCTTCCCGTGGACAGCGAGCACAGCGCGATCCACCAGTGCCTGGGCGGTCGTCCGAGTCGAGAGATCCGACGCCTGATACTCACCGCCTCGGGCGGTCCGTTTCGACAGCTAGCGCGCGAGGCGCTGGAGGGGGTGACACCGGCCGACGCGCTGGCCCACCCGACGTGGGACATGGGGGCGAAGATCACGATCGACTCGGCGACGCTCGCCAACAAAGCGCTCGAGGTGATCGAGGGACACTTCCTGTTCGGCATCCCGTTCGAACGCATCTCGGTGGTCGTGCACCCCACCTCGATAGTCCATTCCATGGTCGAGTTTCGCGACGGGTCGACGATCGGGCAGATGGGCCCCCCAACGATGGAAGTCCCGATTCTGTACGCACTCGCTTACCCGGCGCGCCCCGAAGATGGACAAATAGGGTTTGACCCGATCGCCGCCGGACCGCTGGCTTTCGAACCGGTCCGCGAGGACGCGTTCCCGATGTTCAGACTCGGTGTAGAGGCGGGTCGTGCGGGTGGCGTGATGCCCGTGGTCTTCAATGCCGTGAACGAAGTGGCGGTCGCGGCATTCCTGGAAGAGAGAGTGCGTTTCACCGAGCTGCCCGAGCTGGTGCGGCACACCCTCGGGTGCTTCGACCCCGAACCGGTGCGAGCCGTCGATCAAGTCTGGAGGGTCGATCGGGCCGCTCGCGAGATCGCTCGAAAGGCGATGGTCTCGGCTGGATCAGGAACCTCGAGGACCGGCGCGGGGTATAGGTGCTATTCACGATAGGCGTGACGATCCTGGTGCTCGGAGTGCTGATCTTCGTGCACGAGCTGGGACACTTCATGGCTGCGAAGGCCGTCGGTATCGAGGTCCCGCGATTCTCGATCGGACTCGGTCCCAAGATGTTCGGGTTCCGCCGAGGCGAGACGGAATACGTGCTCTCGTGGCTTCCGCTCGGCGGCTACGTGAAGATGGCCGGGATGGCGGACGAGGAGGTCACGTCGAAGCTCGAGGGCGGGCTGGAAAAGCGGAAGCCCTCGCCACGCGACTTCGAGGCGAAGCCCGTGTGGGCCCGGACGCTGGTGATTCTCGCAGGGGTCATCATGAACTGGCTCTTCGCGATAGGTGCCTTCGCCGCGCTCGCCAACGAGACGGGCGTGGTGGAGCCTCTGGTCCAGGAGGTGACCGAGGGGTCGCCGGCCGAGGCAGCCGGCCTCCAGGCCGGCGACCTCATCCGCGCCATCGACGGAACGGCGGTCGGGGAGCCCACCCACGTCACGCTCCTCATCCAGCGCAAGCCCGGGGAACCGGTAAATATCGAGGTGGAACGGGATGGCCGGACGGTAAGCCTTCGCGCCACACCAGAGCCGGTGGAGCTCTACAGCGAGCTCGCCAAGGAGAGCCAGACCGTAGGCCGGATCGGGATCACGATCGGCACGGATTCCACCCGCGCGGTCGGCCCCATGGAGGCGCTCGGCCAGGGGTGGGGGCAAACCGTGTACTGGACCGGGACGGTCGTCCGGTTTCTCAAGGATCTGGTCACGGGCCGCAGCTCCGTCCGCGAACTCGGCGGTCCGATCATGATCGGACAGATCTCCGGACAAGCGGCCCGCGGTGGCATCTGGCCCCTCCTCGCATTCATGGCCGTGATCAGCATCAACCTCGCGGTCCTCAACCTCTTGCCCATTCCGGTTCTGGATGGAGGGCACCTCGTGTTCCTGGTGGTAGAAGCCGTACGAGGGAAAGCTGTCAGCATTGAACAGCGGCTCCGATGGACCACGGCTGGGATGGTGGTGGTCGTCGGGTTGATGATCTGGGCGATCGGGAACGATTTGATGCGCCTGTTCCGGCTGTAACGCGGCCCTGGCCGGCGCCGGGGTTCCAAACGTCGGGAGCAAGCGAGCAGGTCGGCGAAGGACCCTGCGACCCGCCCCCCTAAGGGAACAACGAGAGCTGTGGGCCGTCCGCTCGGGCCCGCGCTAGGGCCTTGACGTCGTATCGCGCCGTCGGCTCGTTCTGCATGGCCGCCTCGAGCAGGCCGTCATAGCGGACCTTCTCCAGATCCTTGCCCACCCGATCGA
Organism: Gemmatimonadota bacterium; assembly: GCA_039588215.1. Taxonomy (GTDB): domain Bacteria; phylum Gemmatimonadota; class Gemmatimonadetes; order Palauibacterales; family Palauibacteraceae; genus JBDHAC01. The sequence goes on along the minus strand of JBDHAD010000011.1, from coordinate 12,852 downwards.
GCGCTCTCCCGGGGTCGTTGCACTCTGCGCTCAAGTGAGCCAAAAGCACACCGGCCAGTCTCGGGTGCGCCAGCTCCCGAGCGAATTCCCCCGCGAGTCGGTTGGAGAGGTGCCCGCGACTTCCGCCGATCCGCTGCTTCACGGACCACGGGTACGGTCCCTCCCGGAGTAGATGTTCGTCGTGGTTCGACTCCAAGATCACGAAGGCGCAGTCTCGTAAGGCCTGCCGAACCAAGGTCGTGGGTCGTCCAAGATCGGTAGCGACGCCAACCTTGAGCCGCGTGCGGACATCGGTCACGGTGACCGCGACGGGGTCCGCGGCGTCGTGACAGGTCAGCACGGGGTATACTTCGAGGCCACCGACCCGTAACACCCGACCCGCACGGATCGGTTTGAGCCTCTCCTCTCCTTTGAGGAGGACCTTGCACGCCCGAGCCGTCCGCTCGTTCAGAAAGAGCGGCCAACCCCAGCGTCGAGCACCGACCCCCATACCGGCCGTATGATCGCGGTGCTCGTGCGTGACCACGACGCCGTCAACCGATTCCGGATCGACATCGAGTGCATCCAGCCGCCGGGCCAACTCCGTCCCGCTGAACCCGGCATCGACCAGGACGCGTGTATCCTCGTTCTCGATGAGGAATGCGTTACCTCTGCTGCCGCTTCCCAGAGATGCGACTGAAAGGCTCATCTGCAGGCGGTATCCCAAACCGCTGCGAGCCACGCGCGAGCTCGATCATCCACCTCGACCTCCCGCCGTTCCATGACGAGAGCGGCGGTTTCCACGAACGCGTCCTTCCTATAGACGCTCAACTCGGAACCGCTCCCCCAACTGAATGGTGGCACCCACTTCGGGGGCATGTCGGTACCGAACACGTTGGAGCCCGCACCGAGCACGGTGCCGGTGCCAAGCATGAGTCCGATCCCGGTCTTTGCGTGGTCACCGATCAGGCACCCGAGCTTGAGGAGCCCCGTATCGACCTCGTGCCCCGGGGGGCCGAGCCGCACCGGCCCGTAGTTGTTCTTGAGATCGCTGTTCGTGGTCAACGCGCCGAGGTTCACCCATCGACCCAGATACGCATGCCCCAGGAACCCGTCATGTGCCTTGTTTGAATAGCCGAGCACGGCCGATTCCTCGATCTCACCGCGCAGGTAGCAGACGGGGCCGGCCGATAGCGCTTCGATCGTTCCACCCAGAAGTCGGCAGCCGGGGCCGGCATACAGGGGTCCGCCTAGACGCGCGCCCGTGCGCACTTCCACGTTCGCGTCGAGCTCGATGGGCCCCGCGCGGACGTCCAGGAGCACTCCTGGCTCGATCCTGACCCCGGGACCCAGCCGCACCTGGTGATCTCCGAGCCGCTCGACGCCCGGGGGAAGCTCGGAGTCCGGAGCGGCGGCGGTGGATTGAATCAGGTCGAGAGCGAGTCGCTCCACGTGGTGCGCAATGAAGTCCCAGACGTGGCCGAGCACCCGGCCGGGCACCTCCTCGTCCGGTAGTCCGGGCAACGGGGTCGGTTGGGCGAGCCAACTCGCGTCCGGATTGTCGTCGCCCGGCGAGAGCCGGCACCCGACCACCTGTCCGTCCGTCCACAGGTTCGAGCTCGATCCGGGAACTCGTGCTGAGAGCTCTGGGACGAACCGGGCGCTCAAGAAGACCCGAGCACGGTCGGATGGGATATCGTCCAGCGAGAGGACTGGCGGAGTGGATCCTTCCTGGAAGGAGCGTAACCACGGGCGCGTCAACAGGCCCGTGGTCGGTGTGCCCGCGAAGCGCTCCAGTCGCTCGCGTAGACCCCAGCGTCCGAAGCGAAGCTCCGAGCCGGGGCGTGATAACGCGAACGGGGCCCAGGCATCGCTGATGCGATCATCGAAGACGTACACGTCGACGCCCGAGTCGGCCAACGTCTCGCTCATCCCTCTTCTTGCTTCAGAGCCGCCCGCAACTCGTTGAGGCGCGGAGCGAGCTCACGGGTCGTAACCAACAGCTCTCCGTTCGCTTCGACGACCACCAGTCCGCTGACCCCCAGGAGGGTGGCGCGAAGGCTGTCGGTCCATACGATGTTGTCGGAGGACTGCCCGAATCGCGCGAGCCCGACCGCGGTGTTTCCGGATGCGTCCTGCCCTCGAGTCCGCGCGACGGCGTTCCAGACCCCCACGTCGTCCCAGTCGAATTCGGCCTCGACCGTGGCGATCCGCTCCGCCCGCTCCATGACGGAGACATCTACCGAGATCGTCTCCACCCCCTCGAAGAACGCCGGAACGTCCCCATTCTCCAAGTCAGGGAGTCCGACGGCCATCTCTGGTGAATGCTGTACGACCGCCGCGAGGAAATCCACTGCGCGCCAGACGAAAATCCCGGTGTTCCACAGGTACTCGCCGGAACGAACGTAGGCCTCGGCCGTCTGCGCGTTCGGCTTCTCCACGAAGGCGTCGACCCTGTAGACTCGCGACGCCATGCCGCGACCCAGGTGTACGTAGCCATAACCCGGCTCGGCCCGACTGGGGCGCACGCCGAGGCAGCACAGACGACCGCTCCGAGCGGTTTCGACGGCCAGCGCCGTGGCTTCCCGGAATGCGTCGAATGGCTCGATCCGATGATCGGCGTGCATGGAGATGAGAATCGCCCCTTCATCCTGCCGGAGCAGCTCATGGCTGGCCCAGGTCAGTGCCGGGCCCGTCCCACGCGCGCGCGGCTCGAACAGGAATTGGCCTTCGGTCAGGTCAGGCAGCGCGCGGCGAGTCGAGTCAGCCAGAACCGCGCCGGACACGATCCTGATCCGATCCTGTCCGACCAGGGCCTCGGCCCGCTCGACGGTCTCGACGAGCAAGGGAGTATCGCTCGCGAGTGGCAGAAACTGCTTAGGGTGGGTAGGTGTCGAGGCCGGCCAGAACCTCGTGCCGCTGCCTCCTGCCAGGATGACCGCGTACGCGTCCAGCGAACCCGTCATCCGTGTTGCGTTCTGGTGGGCCGGAATGGCTCCATTGGGCGCCCGCTCATCCTTGGTGGCCCCACGTCCCTCGCCGATGCGCGCGCTCGCAAGCTATCCCGGGGCACCGAGAGCGTCAAGCGGGGTAGTGTATGGAATTCAAAGCCATGTCAGTACTTAGCTTGCTTGCCAGGCTGGACCGGGGGCGACAGTTTTCTCACCGATGCGGACCATACGAATCGTTGCTCTGACTCTCATGTGCGCGCTCACCGCGTGCGACGATCCTTTCGAGGCTCTGTTGCTCGATGTCCCGGACACGCCGGTCGAGGTATCGCTGGTCGATTTCCTCACAGGGGCTTTGCAGGAGCCATCTGCGTTCGACGTGATCTTCTCGCGAGCCGCGAGAGTCGATCAGACGAACCAGTGGGATTTCTTGTACTTCGTCACCGCCGAGGGCACGCACCAGCTGGTTCCGTTCGGGGCGCTAGCGGACAGCCTCACCGATTCGGGACTTCAGCAGGTCTCGGAGTCCTTCGAAGGGCTGGGCGAGGCACCCTCGGAGGACTATACGATCGACGTGCCAATTCCGATCTCGGAGGGGGATGTGCTGGCAGCGCGTAGCCGGGCGGATCCGAACTCGTTCATCGTCTGCCGCCGGTACGCGAAGATCGAGATTCTCGAAATCGACGTGGCGGAGAAGCGCCTGACCTTTCGCGCGCTCGTGAACCCGAACTGCGAGGACTTCGTCCTCATCCCCGGGCAGCACGGCACGTTCTGACCCCGGCGGACCGTGCGGACGGTCCGTGATCATCCATCTGTAGCCGCCCGCTTCCGGCTGCCGATCAACTGAGAGAGAAATGCTCGACCTCCGAACGCTCCGGGCCGATCCAGAGGCCGCCCTGGCCTGCCTCGGTCGACGGGGTGACCCCGAGATTCCGACCCTCGTGCAGGCTGCCCTCCAGCACGATGAGGATCGACGGCGTCTCATCGCCCAGGTGGAGACCCTCAAGGCCGAGCGAAACGCGGCATCCAAAGAGATCGGGGCGCGAAAGGGACGGGACGAGGACGCGAGCGAGCAGATCGCCGACATGCAGACTCTCGCGAAGCGCATTCGCGAGCTCGACGGTCAGTTGGGAGAGGTGGAGAAATCGCTGCGTGAGGCGCTCCTCCAGATCCCCAACCTCCCCGATGAGCGCGTGCCGCCGGGCGCAGAGGGAGAGGGCGAGACGCTCAAGGAGTGGGGAGATCGCCGCGCGGCGGGTGGCCCGACCCACTGGGACATCGGATCGGCGCATGGGACACCTCGCTCGGATGGAGGTCCCCGATACGGGTCTGGTCCACCTCCCGTGATGGACCTCGAGCGCGGCTCAAAGGTCGCCGGGTCAGGCTTCCCCCTGCTGGTCGACAAGGGGGCTCGCCTCAGCCGGGCCATCATTCAGTTCATGCTCGATCTCCATACGGAGCAACACGGATACGTCGAGATCGCTCCACCGCTCCTGGTGTCACGCGCCTCGATGATGGCTACGGGTCACGTGCCGAAGTTCGAGATGGATGCGTATCGCACGGAGCCGGACGACCTTTTCCTCGTCCCGACCGCCGAGGTGCCGCTCACCAATCTCCATCGCGACGAGATGCTGACGGGGGAAGACCTGCCGCTCTCCTACGTCGCGTACACCCCGTGCTTTCGGCGCGAGGCGGGTGCCGCGGGGAAGGACACCCGGGGTCTCCTGCGCGTGCATCAGTTCGACAAGGTCGAGCTCGTTCGGCTCTGCCGTCCGGAGGACTCGCAGGAGGAATTGGAGACTCTTACCGGGCACGCCGAGCGGGTTCTCGAGTTGCTGGAGGTCCCGTACCGGCGCGTGCTGCTTCCGGCCGGCGATCTCGGGTTCGCCAACGCGATCACGTACGACCTCGAGATATGGTCCGCGGGCGTCGGTGAGTGGCTGGAGGTCTCGAGCTGCTCGTGCTATACGGATTACCAGGCCCGCAGCGGCAACATCCGCTTCCGACGGGCTCCGGGCGAGAGCCCGGAGTTCGTGCATTCCCTCAACGGCTCCGCCCTGGCCCTGGCGCGTCTGCTGGTGGCGCTTCTCGAGAACGGGCATACGCACGGCGAGGGTGTGATTCTGCCGGAGGCGCTTCACCCGTACGTCGGGTTCGAACGCATCGAGCCGCTCTCGTGAGACGCCGCCTCGGGGCCCTGCTGGTCGCGATCGTGTTTGCGGCCGTCCTGCTCTCGTTCCTGGTCTTCACCCAACAGCAGGCCGCGGTGCTCCGCCGAGACGCCGAGGTGCTGACGGAGCTGTACGCGCACACCTATCGGGCGAGCATCGCTCAGGGTACCGAGATCGAGCGGCAGGCGTCGGCTCGAGCCTTGCTCACCGTGCTGGGCGAATTGCGTCGTCTGCAGATCCCCGTCGTCACCACCGACACGCTCGGTCGTCCCATCGACACGGCGCATCTCCCGTTCGAGGTGCGTGAGGGCATCGCCGCCGATTCGGCCCGCCTACTGCGGTTCATTCGGGATCTGGATGAGGCGAAGCCGCCACTGGAATTATACGAGGAGGAGGGCCTGGCCGTGCATTTCGGCGAGCCCCGTTTTCTGCGCCGACTCCGGGTGATCCCCTGGCTGCAGGCCGCGGCGCTCCTGGCAGTCGTCGGCGGGGGCGCGTGGATGGTGTTCACTTCGTTCCGCAGCGAGCGGGAGCGAATCTGGTCCGCGATGGCACGCGAGTCCGCGCACCAGATGGGGACACCGCTCAGCTCGCTCGTGGGGTGGCTCGAGGTCCTCGAGACACGTGTGCGGCCGCCATCGCCCGAACCGGGCGAGCCTGATCTGATCGATCAGATGGCTGCGGACGTTCAGCGATTGCAGAAGGTCTCGCGTCGTTTCGAGCTCATCGGGCTCAAGCCCGATCTGGAGCCGGTCTCGGTTGGACGTATCGTCGAGCACCTTCGCCGGTATTTCTCCGCGCGGCTGCCATCGCTCGGAAGCGCGGTACGCTTCGAGATCGACATACCGGCCGACGAGCCGGTGGTCCTCGGCAACCGGACCCTGCTCGAGTGGGCGTTCGAGAACCTGATCAAGAACTCCATCGACGCGATGGCCGGGCAGGACGGGGTGATCCGGGTGGCGTATCTCGGACCCCACGGGGCACGATCGCTTTACCAGGTCCACGACACCGGGCCGGGCGTGCCCGCACATATTCGTGACAAGGTGTTCGAGATCGGCGTCACCACGAAGGAGCGAGGGTGGGGAGTCGGTCTCTCGCTCACACGCCGGATCATCGAGGACATGCACGGCGGATCGATCCAGCTCGAGAGCTCGACGGAGGGCGCGAGCTTCCGCCTCGAGCTCCCCGTGGCGCGCAACGCCTAGATGCAGATCCGACTCAATCCCGAACAGCGAAAGGCGGTCGAGCACGGAGACGGTCCGCTTCTCGTGCTCGCTGGCGCGGGGTCGGGCAAGACACGCGTGCTGACCGCGCGAGTCGCGCGACTGATCGAGACTTGCGAGATCCCTCCTCACCGAATCCTGTCCGTGACGTTCACCAACAAGGCCGCGTCCGAGATGCGCGAGCGCATCGAGGCGCTGACCGGCGGGGAGGCTCGCGGTCTGTGGATCGGCACGTTTCACTCGCTGGCGGCGCGCCTCCTTCGACGTGAGGCCGGCCATTCAGGCCGTGAGCGGACCTTCACCATCTACGACGAGGATGACTCGCTACGCTGCATCAGGGAGGCCATGGAGGCGTGCGGCCTGGACCCTCGTCGCTGGTCGCCCCGCGCCCTGCGCAGCCGCATATCCTCCGCCAAGAACGCCCTGGTGGGTCCCTCGGACTATGCCGTCTCGGCCTACGATCTCCTTTCGCGCGCCGTGGCCGATGTGTATCCCGCGTACCAGAAGCTACTCTCCCGGCGCAACGCATACGATTTCGATGATCTGTTGTTCGATTGTGTGCAGGTTCTCGAAGGTGTGGAGGAGGTACGCGAGAAGTACGCGGAGCAGTTCCTGCACGTACTGGTGGACGAGTACCAGGACACGAACCACGCGCAATACCGGATGGTCAGAGCCTTCGCGGGCCGACACGAAAACGTCTGCGTCGTCGGAGATGATGACCAATCCATCTACGCGTGGCGCGGTGCCGACCTTCGGAACATCCTGGATTTCGAGCGCGATTTCTCGGGGGCGAGCGTGGTCAGATTGGAGCAGAACTATCGCTCCACGGCCTCGATTCTCCAGGTGGCCAACGCCGTGATCGCTTGCAACGTGGCGCGCAAGCCCAAGAACCTGCACACCGAGCGCGAGGCCGGAGAACCGATTCTCGTCGCACGCACGCCGAACGAGCGTCGTGAAGCCAGCTGGGTCACAAGCCAGGTCCGCTCGCTGGACGGTTCGTACGGATGCGGCGATTGCGCGGTGCTGTACCGCACCAACGCGCAGTCGAGGGCTTTCGAGGAAGCACTTCGCCGGGCCGGCTTGCCGTATCGAATCGTGGGCGGAGTCCCGTTCTACGAGCGGCGGGAGATCAAGGACGTGATCGCCTACCTGCGACTGGCCGTCAACCCGGCGGATGATGCCGCCTTCGCGCGGGCCATCGGATGGCCGCGCCGCGGTGTCGGGGATGTGACGCTCGACCGTCTCAGGGAAGAGGCGACGGAACGCCACGCGCCGCTGTTGGAAACCGCGGCATCGGCCGCTGAGATCGAGGGGATCACGGCGGCCGCTCGGCGCTCTCTCGTCGATTTCGCCGAGCGCCTGTCGCGGCTTCGGGAGGCACAGGGCGCGATGAGCGCGAGGGGGGCGCTGGAAAGCTGCATCAAGAGCTTTGGTCTCGCTACCGCGCTGGCCGAGGAGGAGGACGGCGCCGACCGGCTGGAGAACGTGAGCGAGCTGTTCGCGACCGCATCGTCGTTCGACCGCACTGAGGTCGAAGATGCGGCGGCGGAGGCGAGCGATCTCGAGCTGTACCTGCAGACGGTCGCACTTCGCTCCGAGATCGACGACGTGGAGTTCGACGGCGAAGCCATCACGCTCATGACCCTCCACAATGCGAAGGGACTGGAGTTCCCGGTGGTGTTCCTCGCCGGACTGGAGGAGGGGCTGTTCCCGCTCTCCCGGGCGCTGGACGCGGAGGGTGGGATCGAGGAGGAGCGGCGCCTCTTCTACGTGGGTGTCACACGAGCGATGGATCGCCTGTACCTGACGTACGCCGATCGGCGCTGGCGGGCCGGCACGGAGAGTCGCTCGTCACCCTCAAGCTTTCTGGATGAGTTGCCCGATGATCCGATCGAAAGGCGGTTGACGGGCGGGGCCTCCCGGCGCACGCAGCGGTGGTCGACCGGCCCCACCGGTGTCGCGGGCGGCGGCTCGGTCACGAGCCCGTGGACGGGGACGGGTGGTGGGCTCGGATCCGCGTCGGGTGGGTATGACTGGCGACGCAGCGTTCGGCGCGCAGCGGGCTCCGAAGCGCGTCCCTCGCAGGACCCCGAGGAGTTGCGGTACGACTATTCCGACACGCAAGTGCCTCTCGAGCTGAAGCCGGGAGCGCGGATCGTCCACCCTCGCTTCGGGGAAGGTCGCGTGCTCGCGGTGAGTGGAGCTGGGCGTGAAGCGAAGGCGGAGATCGAGTTCGAGGAAGTGGGCACGAAGAAGGTCGTCGTGGCCTATGCCGGTCTTCGCCCAGCCTGAGACGGGACCGCGCCGGAGGGACTCTTCCAGGGGCGTCTGGCGGCTAGGAGCCGGTCTCGGCGTCGCGACCGAGCTTGCCGATGCCTCGCCTCAACCGCCCGATCCCCGATTCCTTCCTGCGCCCGCGCAACCCCCGGAGCAGGGAAGCGCTGGTCAGGAACGTCTCTTCCGCCTCTTCCTGGACCACCGCCAGAAGGGCCGTCACCTCGACGACGCGCTCCTCCACGAGATCCAGCATGCGCCCCGTCGAATCGCTGACCCGGCGCATTGCGCTCCCGACCTGGTCAGCGTCTGTACGGAGCGTGGAGACGAGGTAATTTGCATCTTCGCTGGCGCGTTCCACGTTGCGTAACACAGGCTGGAGGCGGGTCTGAAGCTCGCGAACCGAGCTCGCCACGTGGCCGATCGGCTCACGAGTCCGGCGAAGAATCGAAATCGCGTAGATCACACACACGAGGTGGGCCAGCGCGATCAGGATCCACAGGCCCACCCCGATAACGATCACAGTTTCATAGGTGCTCAAGCGGCCTCCAACGGCAAGTTGAATTGGCTGCCCAAGCTCGACGCAAGAGCAAGCCTCATGCCGATTTCCAGTATAGGGCGGTGGATCGAGCCCCTCAACAGGGACGTGTTTGCTGCACTCGCTTACCGCGGTCTACTTTTGACGCGAGAGTCCAACGAGGCGCCCGCCCTGGTCGCCTCTCGGGGACGCATTGAGAGATGATGAGCTACTATCGGATCCGTGGGCCGGCCGAGCTTTCTGGAACCTTCCAGCCCGCGGGAAACAAGAACGCCGCCCTCCCGATCCTCGCGGGAACGCTGCTCACGACCGAGCCCGTTCGACTCCAGAACGTCCCGGACATCCAGGATGTGCGCACTCTCCTGGTTCTGCTCGAGAGCCTCGGCGCGCAGGTCGACTGGACCGGCCCGAACGAGCTCGAGATCTGTACCGGCTCCATCGAAGAGCCCCGACTCGATCCCGAGCTGGCCCGCCAAATCCGCGCCTCGGTCCTGCTCGCCGGTCCCATGCTGGCCCGTTTCGGGGCCATCGAGCTGCCCACGCCTGGTGGGGATTTCATCGGGCGGCGACGCCTGGACACCCATTTCCTGGCGCTTCGCGCTCTCGGTGCCGAGTTGGAGATCGGCGGTGCGTATACGTTGCGCTCCCATAAGCTCAAGGGCGCGTCGGTCTTTCTCGATGAGCCCTCGGTTACGGGCACGGAGAACGCGATCATGGCGGCCGTGACCGCGTCCGGAGTGACCCAATTGCGCAATGCCGCGGCAGAGCCTCACGTGCAGGACCTTTGCCGGTTCCTCGTTACCCTGGGGGCACACATCGACGGGATCGGCACCCATCTCCTGACCATCGAAGGCGTCGACTCGCTCTCGGGAGGATCCCACCGTATCGGTCCGGATCATATCGAGATCGGGAGCATCATAGGATTGGCAGCCTCGACGGGCTCGTCTCTCCGCATCACCGACGTCGACCCGGCGACGTTCGATCCCGTCCGGGTGGCGTTTCAGCGGCTCGGGGTCGAGTTCGAGTGGCGAGACGGGGTGCTGGAGGTGCTCGAGGGCGGAGCCCTGGAAGTACAACCGGACGTGGGGAATCAGATCCCGAAGATCGACGACGGACCTTGGCCGGCCTTTCCAGCTGACCTCACCAGCATTGCCCTCGTGACCGCGACGCAGTGCCGCGGGACGGTCTTGATCCACGAGAAGATGTTCGAGTCCAGGATGTTCTTCGTGGACAAGGTCGTCGCCATGGGCGCGCGGATCGTGCTGTGCGATCCGCACCGGGCCGTGGTCGTGGGCCCTTCACCGCTGCACGGAGCACGGTTGGACAGCCCCGACATTCGGGCCGGGATGGCGCTCCTCATCGCCGCGTTGACGGCCGAGGGGGATAGCCTGATCCACAACATCCGGCAAATCGAGCGTGGGTACGAGCGGATCGACGGGCGCCTTCGAGAACTGGGGGCCGACATCGAACGCATCTCGCCCGAAGACGACACCGGGGAACCAGGATCGTAGTGGGGGCCGACTCCGGGGCGACTGCACCCGAATCCGTCGCGGGAAGCGGCGTTGCCCAACGCACTCGTGAGGTCCCGCGCGACGAGGTCCCCAGACATCTTGCGCACGCGGAATGGGAGGAGCGCTTTCCCGGTCTTTCGTGCGGGATTACGACCGCACTCGATGTGGACTACGGTCTCTCGCGGGGAGATGCCGGTAGCCGCCTGGAGGCGTACGCGTCGCTGGGTGCCCGACTTGGCTTCGGCGCCATCGCGGTGGGCCGCCAGGTTCACGGCACCGATGTCCAGACGCTCGACCCCGGGACTATCAGTGGATTGCTGCTTGCGGGCGCCGTCGATGGGGTGGCCACGGCGCGGGCTGGACTGCTGCTGACTGCGACTGCGGCGGATTGCGTGCCGGTCTACCTGTACGATCCGGTCTCCGGGACCCTCGGGCTGCTGCACGCCGGCTGGCGTGGCACGGCCGGCGGCATCCTGGGCCAGGGGATCCGTGCGCTGAGTACCCTGGGGGCCGCTCGCGAGTCCCTCCACCTGCATTTGGGGCCGGCCATCTGCGGCCCGTGCTACGAGGTGGACACGCCCGTTCTCCGGGCCCTCGGGCGCCGCGGAGACCGGGCCCACATCGACCTGAGGGCCGTCCTCTTCGATCAGGCCCGGGGGGAGGGGATCGCGGTTCGACATCTCAGCGTCTCGACCCGGTGCACCCGCTGCAGCGATGGCCTGCTGCACTCACACCGCGGGAACGGCTCGTCTGCGGGTCGAATGGCCGCGTATCTGGGCCGTAAAGCCGCCCGCACGGGGGAGGAGGGCCCGACTCGCTGAGCGGGGCGCGCGGTTGCCCAAGACCCTTTCACATCGTATCTTGGTGGACGGTGGTTCACAGGGACTCGGTGCGGGTCGACCGGGTCACATGATGTCTAACTGAAGTGGGGAAGCTGTAACGGCCCCACTTTTTTGTTGTCGGTGGGTCGTGGAGAATACGCGCCGCCGGATTGAGCCGGGACACGATCCGGTCGAGCCACGCACGGCTCTGGTCGAGCGCATCGTGGCGGAGCTGGGATTCGAGCTAGTCACGTTCGAGCGGGGTGGAGGGCGGCGACGTCCGTTGTTGAGACTCCGCGTGGACCGGCCGGATAACGAGCACGGGCGGTCGTCCGTGACGGTAGACGACTGCGCCGCCGTTAGCCGTGCAGTGCGTGCCGCGCTGGAGGCTGAGGACGGCGATGAAGTGGACTACATCCTCGAGGTCTCGTCCCCGGGGGTCGAGCGCCCGCTGACCCGGGCACGGGACTTCGAGCGTTTCGCGGGGCAGGTGGTTCGGATCCGGGGCTACGCACCCCTTGGTGGGCGCGGACGGCAGCTGGAAGGCCTGCTGCTCGGGATGTCGACCCGCGGGGGTGACACCGTTGCGTTGGAGGTCGGCGGCGAGACAGTCGAGGTTCCCAGAAAGGAGATAGCGACAGCCAAGCTCGTGTACCGATGGGAGGACGATCTTTGAGGTCGCACGCGAACCAGTCAGACGAGATAGTATGAGCGATCAGATTCCGGTCGTTGAAGCATTTCGGATGATGGCAGCGAACAAGTCGCTGTCACAGATAGAGTTGCATGACCTGATCCGCGAGGGGATCCATGCGGCGCTCGCTCGCCGTTTCGGTGGACCCGTCGAGGCCGAGATCGAGTTCGATGGCGAGGGTGATATCAAGATCACCGTGCTCAAGGAAGTCGTCGAGGAGGTCGAGGACTCTGCACGGCAGGTCAGCCTCGAGCAGGCTCGTTGGGACGATCCCGATTTCGAGGTGGGAGACCTGTTGGAGATCCCGGTCTCGTTCCGCGAGTTCGGTCGGAGCGCCGTCATGGCCGCGAAACAGCGCATCATCCAGCGCGTACGCGAGGGTGAGCGCGAGCGGATCCGTGAGGAATTCAGCGACCGGATGGGGGAGTTGGTCTCGGGCGAGGTACAGGCCATCGAACGCGGCAAGCTCGTCGTGATGCTCAACCGGTCGCGAGAGGCCGAGGCGATCATTCCGTGGCGGGAGCAGAATCCGCGCGAACGGTTTCGGCAGGGTGATCCGATCCGCGCCGTGCTCAAGCTGCTCGAAGAAACCCCACGTGGACCGCGCCTGATCCTGTCCCGTGGCGATCCGCAGTTCGTGGCGTCGTTGTTCGCGCTAGAAGTGCCCGAGATCTATCAATCGATCGTCGAGATCCG
>JBDHAD010000010.1:0-108533 GCA_039588215.1 Gemmatimonadota bacterium | reverse complement strand
TGAACATGGAAGTGGACCTGATCACGCCGATCGCGATGGAGGAGAACCTCCGGTTCGCGATCCGTGAGGGCGGCCGCACCGTCGGCGCCGGCGTGGTCACCGCTATCCGCGAGTAGGGAAGCAGCATGGCCCAGAAGATCCGAATCCGACTCAAGGCGTTCGATCCCGCTGTCATCGACCAGACGGCCGCGGATATCGTGCGCACGGCGCAGAAGACGGGTGCGTCGGTCAGTGGGCCGATCCCCCTGCCCACGCGCCGACAGCTGTTCACGGTTCTGCGCAGCCCACACGTGGACAAGAAATCGCGGGAGCAGTTCGAGCTCAAGACCCACAAGCGGCTCATCGACATCCATGACTCGCGCCCACAGACGATTGACGCTCTTACCAAGCTCGATCTGGCCGCGGGTGTCGATGTCGAGATCAAAGTCGAGTAGCCGAGATGTCCGGAATGATCGGCCGTAAGATCGGTATGACGCAGATCTTCGACGAAGATGGCAAAGCGGTCGGAGTGACCGTTCTCGAGGTCGGACCGTGTCGCGTGGTCCAGGTCAAGACCACCGAAACCGACGGGTATGATGCCGTACAGCTCGGGTTCGGGAAACGGAAGGCTGTCCGGGTCAAGAAGCCGGAAGCGGGCCACGCGGCGCGCGCCGGCCTGGATTTCGTTCCCGAAGTGCTGGCGGAGTTCGATTATTCCGGTGAGGAGTTGGAGCCGGGACAGGAGCTCACGGTCGACATGTTCGAGGTTGGTAGCCGAGTGAAGATCTCGGGACCCACCAAGGGTCGCGGGTTCCAGGGCGTCATCAAGCGTCACGGCTTCGGCGGTGGCCGAGCCTCGCACGGAGGGAGCTCCGCCCTGCGAGCTCCGGGTTCGATCGGAGCAGGCACGGATCCCTCCCGCGTGATCAAAGGCGTGAAGATGGGGGGTCGTATGGGGGGAACGCTCCGAACGGCCATGAACCGTCGTATCGAGCGCGTTGATCTGGACAAAAACCTTTTGATGGTGCGGGGATCTGTCCCCGGGGCGAGGAACAACATCGTCCTCATAAGGATGACCTGATGGAAGTCGCGGCCTATACGAGGCAGGGTGAGGTGCAGAAGGCAGGTGCCGCGCTTCCCAAAGCCACGTTCGACGGGATCGTGAACGAGCATGCGCTCCATCAAGTGGTGACGGCGATCCTCGCGCACCGGCGACAGGGAACCGCGTCGACCAAGACGCGTGGGGCGGTACGCGGCGGCGGGCGAAAGCCCTGGCGCCAGAAAGGCACCGGGCGGGCGCGAGTCGGCACGATTCGATCGCCGCTCTGGCGCGGGGGTTCGGTCGTTTTCGGGCCGCAGCCCCGCGACTACGACGTCCGGGTGCCACGCAAGGTGAAGCGGCTGGCCATCCGATCCGCGCTCAACGCGCGGGCGGCGGAGGGAAGCGTCGCGGTCGTCGAGCCTCTCGATCTCGAGCAACCTCGCACCAAGGAGATCTCGGGGCTGATCAAGGGGATCGGCGTCGAGGGGCGCAACCTTCTTCTGCTGACCGATGGCAACAAGCCGAACGTGTATCTCTCAGGACGGAACCTCCCGGGCGTGATGGTTCGCCCGTGGGGAGAGGCGTCGGCCTATGACGTCCTCTGGTCCGATCTGGTGTTGATCGAGTCTTCGGCGCTCGCGGGTGACGGTGGACCGGAAGGAGACGAGGCATGAGCCGCTCCGCTAGGGAGATCATTCTCCGCCCGGTGTTCACCGAGAAAGCGTCCTGGTTGATGGACGAGGGAACCGACTCGAAGGGGCGCCGCCTCGACAAGGTGCGGGAACGGGTCGAGGCTCGACGCAAGTACACGTTCGAGGTCGCGCCGAACGCGACCAAGATAGAGATCCGCAAAGCCGTGGAATCGATGTTCGACGTGACGGTCAAGTCCGTTCGGACCGTGAACATGGCCGGGAAGAAGCGCCGACTCGGTCGGTCGCTCGGACGTCGCCCGCACTGGAAGAAAGCGATCGTCGAGGTCTCCGAGACCGACATGATCGACGTATTCGAGGGGGTCTGAGGCATGCCGATCCGCAAGTTCAAGCCGGTCACGTCCGCGTCGCGCTTCCGGTCGGTCTCCACCTTCGACGAGATTACACGGACCGAGCCCGAAAAGTCCCTGACCGAGGGACTCTCGCGATCGTCCGGACGCAATCACCACGGCCGCGTTACGAGTCGTCGCCGGGGAGGCGGTCACAAGCGTCGTTATCGGAAGATCGACTTCCGACGCGACAAGGATGGGATCCCGGGCCGCGTGGCCGAGATCGAGTACGATCCGAACCGCTCCGCTCGAATCGCGCTCATCCACTACGCGGACGGGGAGAAGCGCTACATCCTTCACCCTCGCGGCCTCAAGGTTGGGGATCGGATCGTATCGGGCCCCGGTGCGGAGCCCAGGCTGGGGAACTGCCTCACGCTCCGCGAAGTGCCGCTGGGAACGGTCGTGCATGCGGTCGAGCTCATACCGGCCAAGGGCGCGCAGATGGCGCGGTCCGCCGGCACCGCCGTACAGGTCGTGGCAAAAGAAGGCGGGATGGTGACGCTGCGGTTACCGAGCACCGAGATGCGCATGGTTCGCGAGGATTGTCGGGCGACCATCGGACAGGTGGGCAACGTCGACCACGAGCTGGTCAGGCTCGGGAAGGCCGGGCGGTCACGCTGGCTGGGACGTCGACCCAAAGTGCGTGGCGTCGCGATGAACCCGGTCGACCACCCCTTGGGTGGTGGCGAGGGGCGGAGCTCGGGTGGGCGGCCGCCCGTGTCCCCGTGGGGGAAACCGGAAGGCAAGAAGACGCGCAAGCGTCATAAGGCAAGCGACAGGTACGTCGTCCGCGGGCGGCGGCGCGGCAAGAGCACCCGATAGGAGAGCCGATGCCGAGGAGCGTCAAAAAAGGGCCCTACATCGACGAGAAGCTGCTCTGCAAGGTGCAGATCATGAACGAGGGGGGCGACAAGCGCGTGATCAAGACGTGGGCTCGGTCATCGACCATCAGCCCGGATTTCGTCGGACACACGTTGGCGGTGCACAACGGGAACAAGTTCATCCCGGTGTACATCACCGAGAACATGGTCGGACACAAGTTGGGCGAATTCGCCCCGACGCGGCTGTTCCGCGGCCACGGAGGACGGATGGCCAAGGATCGACGAGGAGGATTATAGGCATGCAGGCCTCGGCGACGGCGAAGGGGGTCCGCATCTCGCCGCAGAAGATGCGGCTGGTGATCGACCAGATCCGCGGCATCAACGTGAATGATGCGTACGCGATTCTCCAGTTCTCGAAGAAAGCGGCGGCGACTCCGATCGACAAGGTGCTGCGTTCGGCGGTCGCCAACGCGGTGTCGAGGGCGAGCGAGACGGGGGAATCGCTGGACGTCGACGAGCTTCACGTGCGGGAAGCCTACGTCGACGAAGGGAAGACTCTCCGGCGATGGCGCGCGCGCGCCTACGGACGTGCGACGCCGCTGCTGAAGCGGAGTAGTCACGTGACCGTCGTCGTCGACACGGAGGAGTGAGCGTGGGTCAAAAGACGCACCCCTACGGATTCCGACTCGGCCTGGTGAAACCGTGGAGATCGCGGTGGTACGCCCAAGGGCTCGACTTTCCCAAGCTGCTGGGCGAGGACGAGAAGCTACGCCAGTACCTTCACACGCGTCTCGCACATGCCGCCATATCGGACGTCGAGATCGAGCGGAAGCCCTCGAAGATCGTGGTCACGATCCATACCGGTCGCCCCGGCGTCGTGATCGGGAAGCGAGGGGCGGAGGTGGACAAACTCCGGGACGAGCTCGCGCTGCTCACCGATGCCGAAGTGTCGGTCAACGTGGAGGAGATCAAGCGGCCTGAGACCGATGCGCAGCTGGTGGCGGACAACGTGGCGCACCAGCTCATGCAGAGGATCAGCTTCCGTCGGGCCATGAAGCGAGCCGTGCAGGCCGCCATGCGAGCGGGCGCGGCCGGCATCCGGATCCAGTGCGGCGGGCGGCTCGCGGGCACCGAGATCGCGCGTACCGAAGGGTACCACGAGGGTCGGGTACCGCTACACACGCTTCGGGCCGACATCGATTACGCGGAAACGACTGCCAAGACCACGTTCGGGACGATCGGGGTCAAAGTCTGGATCTTCAACGGCGAGGTCGTCGAGGATCGCCGCGGACAGACGTATACCGCGGGAGGCCGTCGGTCTCGCGCCGGATGACGCCGTAGGGGACAGAGAACATGCTACAGCCGAAGCGGATCAAATACCGGAAGCAGCAGAAGGGGCGGTTGCGGGGGAAAGCGAGCCGGGGCAACCGGGTCTCCTTCGGCGACTACGCACTCCAGGCTCTGGAGCCGGGCTGGATCACGAATCGACAGATCGAGGCGGCTCGAGTAGCGATGACGCGGCACATCAAACGTGGGGGCAAAGTCTGGATCAGGATCTTCCCGGACAAGCCGCTCACGCAGAAGCCGGCGGAAACGCGAATGGGGAAGGGAAAAGGCAACCCGGAGACGTGGGTGGCCCCGGTCAGGCCGGGCCGCGTGATGTTCGAGCTGGAGGGTGTTTCGGTCGAGCTGGCCCGTGAGGCGATGCGGCTCGCATCGGCCAAACTCCCCGTGAAGACACGCTTCATGGTACGGGAGGAATAGGTGCCCGATTTGGACACCGTCACGATCCGCGAGATGACGGACGAGGAGATCGACGAGGAGATCGAGCGCGCCCAAGAGGAGCTCTTTCGCTTGAAGTTCCGGGCGGCGTACGAAGACCTCGAGAATCCCGCGTTGCTGCGTAGCTTGCGTCGCGAGGTTGCGCGGCTCATCACGATCAGACACGAGCGTCGGCTCGTGGCAAGGGAGGCTATCGATGGCTGAGGGTGCTGGGGCGGTCGAAGAGGCTCGCGGCCAACGCAAGGTCCGACAGGGCACCGTCGTGAGCGATGCGATGGACAAGACGGTCGTCGTGTCTGTGACTCGTACCCTCTCGCACCCTTTGTACGGGAAGCAGGTCAGTCGGCGTAAGCGGTACCACGCGCACGACGAGGGGAACGAGTATCAGGTCGGGGACGTCGTCCGAATCGAGGAGACACGCCCGCTTTCCAAACAGAAGCGCTGGCGGGTCCTGGAGCTTGTGGATCGCCCGGAGTAGCGGAGAGACAGGATGATCCAGCAGGAGTCGATAGTCCGCATCGCGGATAACTCGGGTGCCCGTCGAGCGCTCTGCATCCGGGTGCTGGGTGGTTCCCGACGCCGGTATGCCGGGCTCGGTGATGTGATAGTGGTCGCGGTCAAGGACGCGATTCCCGGCGGCACCGTGAAAAAGGGCGAGGTGGCGAGGGCCGTGGTCGTGCGCACCGCCAAAGAGAGCCGGCGCGCCGACGGGAGCTACATCCGATTCGACGAGAACGCCGCGGTATTGATCAACGACGCGGGGGAACCACGGGCGACGCGGATTTTCGGTCCGGTCGCACGCGAGCTTCGCGAGAAGCGGTTCATGAAGATCGTCTCCTTAGCCCCGGAAGTCATTTGAGGACCGCCGCCCGAGGACGCGGCCGATGCCGTCACTCCGCGAGCTGCAGACGCGAGGCGTCCGAGCGCTCGTCTCACGACGACACCGGCTCGCTCCGGGGCGGCGGGCTCGAGCGAGTGAAATAGGATGACGCAACGCAAGCTGCATATTCGAACCGGAGACAGGGTGACCGTGGTCGCGGGGAATTACAAAGGCGCGACCGGTCAGGTGCTGCGTACGATTCCGGCCAAGGGTCAGATCGTCGTGGACGGCATCAACATGCGGACACACCATCGCCGCGCGAGCGTCAACAAACGCGGTGATGTGAGCGAAGGTGGAATCCTCACGTTCGAGGCTCCCATCTCCGTGTCCAACGTGATGCTCACCTGTCCACACTGCGATGAACCGACGCGCGTCACCCGAAGGCGGGACGCGGACGGAACGCTCGAGCGGATCTGCAAGCGCTGTGACAACCCCATCGAAGTGTCGTAAGGACCGAGTAAGGAGTGAGTGACCGGGCCATGGAGAAGCCCAGGCTGAGAGCGCACTACGAGGAGCACGTTCGCGGCAAGCTCGCGGAGGTCTTCGGGTTCCGGAACCCGAACCAGATCCCCCGGCTCGAGAAGATCGTGCTTAACGCAGGGCTCGGTGATGGGAAGGACAATCCGAAGTTGCTGGAGTCGGCGGCGAACGAACTCGCCGTGGTTTCGGGGCAGCAGCCCGTCACGACGAGAGCGCGCCGCTCGATCGCCAACTTCAACCTTCGCGAGGGAATGCCCGTGGGTGTGATGGTCACGCTGCGGGACACGCGCATGTACGAGTTCATGGACCGGTTCATCAGCACGGCCGTGCCGCGGATCAGGGACTTCCGGGGCTTCAACAGCCGAGCGTTCGATGGGCGGGGGAACTACACGGTCGGGATCCGGGAGCAGATGGTGTTCCCCGAGGTGGATTACGACGAGATCGTTCGCATCCACGGTCTGAACGTCACGTTCGTGACGAGCACGGACAAGGATGACGAGGCGCTCGTGTTACTCAGGGAGTTGGGCATGCCGTTTCGTGGCGAAACGCCGGTCGTGGTCTAGCAGGAACCAGGTGAGGAGATGCCGAGAAGGGCACTGATTGAGAAGGCCAGTCGCAAGCCTAAGTACAGCAGTCGTCTGATTCGACGCTGCCAGCGGTGCGGACGTCAAAGGGCATACATGCGGAAGTTCGGGCTTTGTCGCATCTGTTTCCGCGAGAAGGCGCTCCGTGGCGAAATCCCGGGCATTCGGAAAGCGAGTTGGTGAGATGAGCATGAACGATCCGATCGCGGACATGCTCACCCGCATCCGGAATGCGGGTGGTGCCGGGCACCGCCGCGTGGATATGCCGCTCTCGAAAATCAAGATCGAGATCGCCCGAATTCTCGCCGAGAACCACTTCGTTCACGGCTACAAAGTCCTCGATGACGGTGGACACGGGCGGCTCCGCGTCTACCTGAAGTACACGAACGACGAGCGCCCGGTCATTCGATCGGTGAGTCGCGTGTCGCGCCCGGGTCTTCGGCGGTACGTGGATGCGAACTCGATTCCGAAGGTCCGAGCCGGGATGGGCATCGCGATCCTGTCCACCTCCCGGGGCGTGATGACCGACCGAGAAGCACGAGCCCAACGGGTCGGTGGCGAAGTGCTCGCCACGGTTTACTGATTCGAGAGAGCGGAGGCGCAAGTGTCGAGAATCGGTAAGCAGCCCGTCCCCGTGCCCGATGGCGTGGAGGTCGCGATAGATGGCACCGACGTTCGTGTGAAGGGACCCAGGGGAGAACTCGAATTCAGCTTCGCTCCACGTATGGAGATCAGGCTGGAGGACGGCGAGGTCAAGGTGCAGCGGCCAACGGACGAGCCCAAGGACCGCGCCCTCCACGGTCTCACCCGATCACTGCTCGCCAACATGGTGACCGGCGTTTCGGAAGGGTACGAGAAGGTGCTCGAGATCCACGGGGTTGGCTACCGCGCCGAGCAGAAGGGCAAGGCGCTCGTTCTCAGCGTCGGCTACAGCCATCAGGTGGAAATACAGCCTCCAGACGGCATCGAGCTGAGCCTGGACTCGCCCACGGTGATCCGGGTGAGAGGGATCGACAAGCAGCAGGTGGGCCAAACGGCGGCCGAGATCCGCCAGGTTCGGCGCCCGGAGCCATACAAAGGCAAGGGGATCCGGTATCGAGGCGAATACGTCCGCCGGAAGGCGGGCAAGGCGACGGTCGGCACCTGATCCAGCGAGGCGAATGATGAACAACATGGCGCGACAGCGCCGCATCCTGCGGGCTCGCAGACATGCCCGCGTCCTGAAGAAGATCCGAGGCACGGCGGAGCGTCCACGTCTCGTGGTGTTTCGGAGCTTGCGGCATTTGGAAGGCCAGCTGGTGGACGACGACCGAGGGGCTACCCTCTTGGGCGTCTCCACGCGGGCGGCGGGTATACAGGAGGGCGCGGCGTCGCTGGAAGATGTGACCGGAAAGGTCGCGACCAGCTTCACGGCCGGGAGGCTGTTGGCCGAACGCGCCATCGAAGCTGGGGTGAACGAAGTGGTTTTCGACCGCGCAGGGTATCCGTACCACGGTCGGGTCAAGGCATTTGCCGAAGGCGCCCGTAAGGGTGGTCTGCGGTTCTAACGAGGCGGGATATGGCGAGAGGCAGACGGCGAGACGAGGGCGACAACTTCCGCGAGAACGTGATCTACATCAATCGCGTCTCGAAGGTCGTGAAGGGTGGACGGCGGTTCGCGTTCACGGCACTGGTGGCCGTGGGTGACGGGCAGGGACGCGTGGGTACGGCCCTCGGCAAGGCGAACGAGGTGGCCGAGGCGATACGGAAGGGGTTCGAGCAAGCACGACGGGTGATGGTGAGCGTGCCCGTCGTAAACGGCACGATTCCGCACGAGATCATCGGGAAGCACGGGGCCGGTCGCGTACTGTTGAAGCCGGCCGCGCCGGGTACGGGCGTCATCGCGGGGGGGCCCGTGCGGGCCGTCCTCGAATGTGTGGGGGTGCAAGACATCCTCACCAAGAGCCTCGGGTCAAACAACCCGATCAACATGGTGCGGGCGACGATGTCTGGTCTCCAATCGCTCGTTACGCCGGAGCAAATCGCGACCGAGCGGGGGATTGACCTCGAGACGGTTCGGGAGGCGATGCGTGGATAAGCAGCTCAGGATCCGACAAGTCAAGAGCGGCATCGGCTCCCGGACGTCGCAGCGCGACACCCTGCGCGCGCTCGGGCTTCGCCACCATCAAGACCAGGTGGTTCAGCCCGACAACCCCGCGATTCGGGGGATGATTCGTGCCGTGGCGCATCTCGTCCAGGTGGAGGAGGTGGCGAGCGATGGCTGATCGCGAGCGAATCGGACTGGATTCGTTGAGCCCCGCCTCGGGGGCCCGCTCATCGCGCAAGCGTGTCGGTCGGGGACACGGCTCCGGACGCGGAAAGACGTCGGGACGTGGCCACAAGGGACAGAAGTCCAGAAGTGGCGCCGCGATCCCGGCTTGGTTCGAGGGCGGGCAGATGCCGCTCTACCGGCGGACGCCCAAACGGGGCTTCACACCGCCACACCGGACCGAATGGAGCATCGTGAATCTGGGAGATCTCGAGAGGATTGAGGGTGCAGAGGTCGACCCGCAGATCCTTCTTGAGCACGGTCTCATCCGCTCGCTCCGGCAGCCCGTCAAGGTCCTCGCGCGCGGGGACGTAGCTCGGGGATACACGATTCGAGCGCATGCGTTTAGCGTAACTGCCCGCGAGAAGATCGAGGCGGCGGGTGGCAGCGCGTTCGTGATCGAGTAGGGCGGCGAAGCGCGATGGCTGACGGTCAACAGAGCGCCGCGCGGTCGATCCCGAACCTGTTCAAGGTTCCGGAGCTCAAGGAGAAGATCCTCTTCACCTTGCTCTGCCTCGCGATCTATCGTCTGGGCTCCCACATCACATCACCTGGCGTCGATGTCGTCGCTCTACAGCAGCTCGCGGGCCAATTCCAGGGAACGTTGTTCGGCATCTACGACCTGTTCGTGGGCGGCGGGCTGCAACGCGCGACGGTGTTCGCGCTCGGGATCATGCCGTACATCTCGGCGAGCATCCTCTTCCAGCTTTTGGCCGCGGTGTTCCCGACGATCGAGAAACTACAGAAGGAGGGCGAGGAAGGTCGCCGCAAGCTGACGCAGTGGACGCGCTATACCACCGTGTTCCTGTGCATCATGCAGGGGTACGGATACGCCATCTTCCTGGAATCGCAGGCGGGGGCGGTCCTGAGTCCGGGGTGGGGCTTCCGCCTCGTGACCGTGCTGATGCTGACCACCGGCGGCGTCTTCGTGATGTGGCTGGGCGAACAGATCACGGAGCGCGGTGTCGGCAACGGCATGTCCCTGCTCATCTTCTTCTCTATTCTGCAGGGTTTCCCCGGTGCGGTGATCAATACGTGGGAGCTCTTCCGGGCCGGTGGCATCAGCCTGTTCAAGCTGATCGCGCTCGGAGTCACGCTGGTCGCCGTAATGGCTGGCGTGGTGGCGCTGACGATGGCGGCGCGGAAGATCCCCGTGCAAATCCCCCGAAAAGTCGTAGGACGAGGGAGGATTCGCGAAGGACAGCGTTCCTTCATCCCCCTGCGCGTCAACTCCGCGGGCGTGATGCCCATTATCTTCGCGCAGTCCATCATCATCATCCCCGGCACTCTGGCGGCCTTCACCGGAAACCCCGGGCCGGGGCAGGGAGGGGTGGGTGGAGTCCTCTACGATCTGAGCCAGATCTTCCAGGTCGGTTCGGTCTGGTACTACGCGACGTACGTCGTTCTGATCGTCTATTTCACGTACTTCTACACCTCGATCATCTTCAACCCCGTGGATCTGGCGGACAACCTGAAACGCCAGGGAGGGTTCATCCCGGGCGTCAAGCCCGGTTCGGCTACGGCGGACTACATCGACCATGTGCTGACTCGGATTACGCTCCCCGGGTCGGTCTTCTTGGCACTGATCGCGGTTCTCCCGTTCTTGATCTTCGAGCTGTTCGACATCCAGACTTTCTTCTTTGGCGGCACCTCTCTGCTGATCGTTGTCGGGGTGGCTCTCGACACGGTTCAGCAGATGCAGCAGCACCTCCTCCTCCGGCATTACGAAGGATTCATGAAGAAGGGGAGAGTTAAGTACCGCGGCCGCCAACGTTACATGTGATGGCCTTCGATAAACGCCGCAACTCGGCGTTCGCCTTCGTCGCCGCTCCCTGCGGCGTACCCGATGTACGCCTCGGTCACGGCTCCTCGCCTGTCTTGATTTGCGACGCTTCTCTTTGGCCGTTGGCGAACGTGGAGGTGGGGTCGTGCGTCTGATTCTCATGGGTCCGCCAGGGGCCGGGAAGGGGACACAGGGGGACCGATTGGCGGCCCGGCTCGGCGTACCACGCCTATCCACGGGCGATATGCTGCGCGAGGCCCGGCAGACCGGCACACCGTTGAGCCTGGAGGCCGAGCGGTATATGGACGCCGGCGAACTGGTGCCCGATGATGTCATCCTCGGCCTGATCGGGGAGGCGTTCGACCAGCCGGAGAGCGCGGAGGGGTTCATCCTGGATGGATTCCCCCGTACGGTCGCGCAAGCCGAAGGACTCGCGCGGTTGCTCGAGGCGGGCGGCCATTCGCTGGACGCGGTGGTCACGCTCGAGGTGAGAGACGAGGAACTGGTGTCACGGGTGTCAGGGCGCCGCGTGTGCGACTCTTGTGGGCATGTCACGCACACCGCGCTGGTGGGCGACTCGGAGACGTGTGATCAGTGCGGCGGACGACTGATCCAACGGAGCGACGACCGTGTGGAGACGGTCCGTCGTCGCCTGGAAGTCTATCGCAAGCAAACACAGCCCGTCCTCGAGTGGTATGCGGGCGCCGGCGTCGGACTGACAGCCGTGGATGGGATCGGCTCGAAGGATGAAATCGCGCAGCGACTCCTCGACCTCCTGCTGGAGCCCTCAACCGAGGACGCCGGCAAATGATCCGGCTCAAGTCGAACACTGAGTTGGACGCGATCGCCGCGGCCGGGGTCATCGTGGGCGAGACGCTCGCCCTAGTCACCGAGATGGCTCTGCCGGACGTCTCCACCGGCGCGCTGGACACGGCGGCGGAAGAACTGATTCGCTCGAACAAGGGGGCCATGCCGGCGTTCAAGGGCCTGTACGGGTTTCCCGCGACCCTGTGCACGAGCGTCAACCAGGAGGTGGTGCACGGGATTCCGTCCGAAACGCGGTACCTGGAGGCCGGTGACATCCTGAGCGTGGACGTTGGAGTGCGTCTGGACGGCTTCTTCGCCGACGCTGCGGTGACGCTTCCTATCGGCGAGGTTCCATCCGAGACCCGCCGTCTGCTCGACGTGACGAGCGAGTCGCTCGAGATCGGGATCCGTCAAACTCGGGTCGGAAACCGCCTAGGCGATCTGGGAGCGGCGATCCAGACCCGCGTCGAGGATGCCGGGTTCAGCGTGATTCGCGAGCTGGTCGGACATGGTGTGGGTGAGGCTCCACATGAAGAGCCCCAGGTACCGAACTTCGGGACCCCGGGTCGCGGACCGAA
Organism: Gemmatimonadota bacterium; assembly: GCA_039588215.1. Lineage (GTDB taxonomy): Bacteria > Gemmatimonadota > Gemmatimonadetes > Palauibacterales > Palauibacteraceae > JBDHAC01. The sequence continues at coordinate 96,450 of JBDHAD010000010.1, read as the reverse complement.
GATGGAGGAAGGGCTTGTCATCGCGATCGAGCCGATGGTCAACATGGGCCACCGCGCCATCCGCACGCTGAAAGATGGTTGGACGGTCGTGACCGCGGATGGGGAGCTGTCAGCGCACTTCGAGCACACCGTGGCGGTGACGGCCAACGGTCCGCGAGTGATGACGACGATCCCCAGTCGGACCCCTGCCGGAGAAGTGTGAGTTGGCGAAGGAAGAACCGATCCAGATGACGGGGCAGGTCGTCGAGGCCTTGCCCAACGCCATGTTCCGCGTCGAGCTGGAAAACGGACACGAGATCATTTGTCACGTCTCCGGGAAGATCCGGATGAACTACATCCGAATCCTTCCAGGGGATAAGGTGGCCGTCGAGCTCTCGCCGTATGATCTGACGAAGGGGCGTATCACGTACCGATACAAGTGATCTGGCGGCGTCCGCCCGATTTGATCAGTCGTAACCAGAACGATATATTGTAAGGCTGACATCGAAACGGGCATCGACCCCAAGGTCCGGAAGTCTAAATGAAGGTTCGTTCCAGCGTTAAGCGGATTTGCGAGCACTGCAAGATCATCCGTCGCCGCGGGGTGGTGCGGGTGATCTGCAGCCGGAATCCGAAGCACAAGCAACGGCAGGGGTGAGCCCTTCGAACCCGCCTACCACGAGGCGCGAGTTGCCGATGTCCGGGCCCACAGGAGAGGCGTAACGGATGGCACGCATAGCTGGTATTGATCTGCCGCGGGACAAGAGGATCGAGGTGGCCCTCACCTATATCTACGGGATTGGGCACTCGACGGCACTCGCGATCCTGGCCGAGACGGCGGTAGACCCCGACCTGCGGGTGCAGGAGCTGTCCGACGACGACGTCAACAAGCTGCGGCGGGTCATCGAAGCCCATTACAAGGTCGAGGGGGCGCTGCGCACCGAGGTGTCGATGAACATCAAGCGATTGATGGACATCGGGTGCTACAGAGGTCTGCGACACCGCCGCGGCCTGCCCGTCCGTGGACAACGGACCCACACGAACGCCCGAACCCGGAAAGGGCCGCGCCGGACGGTTGCCGGAAAGAAGAAGGCCCCCAGGAAGTAGTGCGGGCGAAACGGATACGAGAGTGAATGGCTAAAGCGAGTAAGAAACGCCGGAACGTCGACGCCGAAGGCGTGGCTCACATCAAGGCCACGTTCAACAATACGATCATCACGATCACGACGGCGAACGGCGAAACGATCGCGTGGGCGAGTGCCGGTAAGGCCGGCTTCAAGGGCTCGAAAAAGTCCACGCCGTTCGCAGCCACGATCGCGGCGGAAACGGCTGCCCGGGAAGCCGTCGGCATGGGAATGAAGCGGGTTCATGTCCAGGTCCAGGGGCCCGGCTCCGGGCGAGAGTCCGCGATCCAGGCGTTGCAGGGCGCCGGCCTCACGATCCGATCGATCAAGGACGTCACGCCGATTCCGCACAACGGCTGCCGTCCACCCAAGAAGCGGAGGGTCTGATGTCACGGTACACGGGCCCTTCGTGTCGCCTCTGCCGCCGTGAGGGCGAGAAACTGTTCCTGAAGGGGAAACGCTGCTTCACGGAGAAGTGCGGCGTCGAACGGAAGGGTTATCCGCCCGGACAACATGGCGGAGGGCGCCGTCGCCGGCGTCAATCGGAGTACGCGGTCCAGCTCCGCGAGAAGCAGAAGGTGAAGCGGATCTACGGAGTCGGCGAGAAACAGTTCCGCAACCTGTTCCAGAAGGCGGCACGTGTACCGGGCGTCACGGGTGAGAACCTCCTGGTGGCCCTCGAGAGCCGTCTCGACAACATCGTCTACAGACTCGGCTTCGCGCCGTCAAGAAAAGCGTCACGCCAACTGATCCGGCATGGCCATGTCCGGCTGGATGGACGAACGGTGGACATCCCGAGCTATGTCGTCTCACCCGGTGCGGAGATCGCGATCGCACCGCACGCGGTGGAGATGCCTGTCGTGAAGGAAGCGGTCGAGGACCGGAAGAACCGTGACCAGCTCTCCTGGCTCGGTGTGGACTACGCCAAGGTCTCCGGCCGCATGCTGGAGCGGCCGTCTCGAGCGGACATCCCACTGGCCGTCGAGGAGCAGCTGATCGTGGAGCTGTATAGCAAGTAGAGTCAGACGGCCCCCCGCGGCGCGGGGGGGCGTGAGCACCGAACGGTTCGACCGCGTGTAACGCGGCCCGCTGGAGTTTCTCGGCGGCCTGCGAGAATTCCACAGAGGGAAACGAGGCTAGATCGATATGTCAGTGGCGGTGGATCTCACCGGGCTTGTGCTCCCGGAGGCGATGGAGGAGCAGAGGCGCTCTGAGGATGGACATCGGGCGTTCTTCGTGTTGCAGCCGCTCGAGCGCGGCTACGGGCACACGATCGGGAACTCGATGCGAAGAATCCTTCTTTCGTCGTTGCCCGGGACGGCGGTATGGGCGTTCCGAGCCGACGGAGTACAGCACGAACACCAAACGATAGACGGCGTGGCCGAGGACGTGCACCAGGTCATCCAGGAGCTCAAGCGCCTCGTGCTCTACCTGGATCCGGGCGTGGACGAGGCCAAGCTCGAGTTGAGCGTCCACAAGAAGGGCGCCGTTCGCGCAGCCAAGATCACAAAGCACCCGGCCGTCGAGATCGTCAACAAGAACGACGTCCTGTTCACTCTGCAGGAGGACCTGCCGGACAACCGGCCGTTGACCCTGGACTTTTGGGTGAACCGTGGACGCGGCTTCGTGATGGCGGACCAACACGAGCTGCCGGAGGATGCTCCGGTCGGGATGATCCGGATCGACTCCCAGTACAACCCGGTAGTGCGGGCGAACTTCTCCGTGCATGAGACCCGCGTCGGACAGCGCACGGATTTCGATAGGCTCGAGGTCGATGTGGAAACGAACGGGGCTCTGGATCCGGCCGACGCGATGACGCACGCGGCCGAGATCGCGCGCGTACACCTCGGCTACCTGGCCGAATCGGGTGTCGTGCCGCCGCTGAGCGAAGGACCCCTCGGGGAGATCGAGCCGGGCTCCGAGCGTCAGCAGCTGGCGGACGAGCAGCGTAGCGTTCTCGAGCAACCGCTGGACCAGTTCGAGCAGATCTCCGCGCGCTCCAGGAACACGCTCGAGAAAGAGAACATCCGATCGCTCGCCGACATCGCGGGTCGAAGCCGCGACGAGATGCTTCAAGTGCCTAACTTCGGGGAGAAGTCTCTCGAGGAGATTGCCGAAGTGCTGGCGTTACACGGGCTGCATTTTGGCATGGCCTTCGAGCAAGGTGACGACGGCAACCTGTATTATGCCGAGGAGTCTGGCGGTAACGGCGCCGGCGGCGAGGTCCTGAGCAACGATGAGGCATAGGAAGAAAGGGCGCGAGCTCGGGCGGACTCGCAGTCACAGGCGTGCGATGCTACGGAACATGGCGACGAGCCTGTTCCTGCACGAGCGTATCCGTACGACCGAGGCCAAGGCGCGTGAGCTTCGGCCGGTTGCGGAGAGATTGATCACGCTGGCGAAGAAGGGTGACCTGCACTCGCGTCGCCAGGCCAGGCGGTACATTGCGGATCGCGATGTATTGCAGAAGTTGTTCGATCAGATCGGCCCGCGATTCGAAGATCGCCCTGGCGGGTACACGCGAATCCTCAAGCTGGGGGCCCGGCAGGGTGATGGCGCCGAACTGGCTCTGATCGAGCTCACGGAGCTGGGCGGCTGACGGGAGTCGGCGGGCCGGCGATGGTCGGCACGGCACCGAAAGAAAGGCACGTTCGATGACGAGCAAAGGCGAGGGCGGGATCGGCACACTGCTCAGCATCGTCGCACTCGTGGCGATAGGGGTGTTCCTCGTGTGGCTCTATCGCGAGTCGAGCCAGATCGAGGTCGCGGTCGAGCCTGTCGAGGAGGTAGTCCTCACTGCAGGAGACATCCTGGCAGATCCTGCGGCAGCGATCGGGAGTCGAGCGAGCCTCGACTCGATTCCGGTGGCCACCGGGTTAGGACAGGGGGCCTTCGCGCTCAACCTGTCGGAGGCGACACCCTACCCCGTGTTGATGACCGCGGACGCGATTCAGCGGCTCCGGGCGACGGGGATCAGCGTATTCGGCGGCGACGTCGTCTACGTCGAGGGGCACGTCTACACGATGAACGATTCCATCGCGTCCGAGTGGATCAGGCAGGGTGCCGTGGACCAGGCGATGGCAGGTAGCCTGCCCGCCACCGTGAGCTTCCTCCTGGCCGACTCGGTCGTGGTCTACTAGGGCGGTCGAGGATGGCGAACTTCTGCGATGTGTGTGGCAAGGGACCGGGGACCGGTAACCGGGTCAGCAACGCGAACAACCGCACCAAGCGACGATTCATGCCGAACCTGCAGAGGGTGCGGGTAGTTGTGGACGGCACCCGGAGGCACATGCGAGTTTGTACGCGGTGCCTCAAGGCCGGCAAAGTCCGCAAAGGCGCCTGACCCACGGCGCCCCCTCCGTCGACCCGAGGCATGCCGGATTCGCGGTGAACCACGGACCGGTGGCAGAACGCCCGACCCCTCTATCCGATTCCTGGCTCCGGTCCGTTTCGGAGTCGTTCTCCTAGTCCAGGCTCATGAGGCCCTCGTGAGGCCGCGGACGACGCGGCGCCAACGAGACGTGCGAGCGCTCCTCGTATGAAGGCTGTCGTCAGCGGGGGTGACGGGTTCGTCGGCCAGCATCTGATCTCCTGGCTGCTCGCCTCAGGTGACGAGGTGTCCGCATCGATTCTCGGACTTGACCCGGATCTGCGGACGCTCACAAGGGGTGAAGCGCGAGCGGTGGATTGGCGGACCGCGGATGTGCTCGATTCCGGTGCTCTGAGCACCCTGATCGGAGACCTACGGCCCGATTGCCTGTATCATCTAGCGGGCTTCGCATCCGGGTCGCGCGCGCGGGAGGTGCCTGGGGAGGCCCTGCGCGTGAACGCAGAGGGGACGCTGAACCTCTTGGAGGCGGTGGTCAGGACGCGTCGCGCGCAACCATTATCCAACCCTACGATCATCCTGATGAGCTCCGCGGACGCGTACGGCCCTCCGCGCGACACCGCGACCCCGTTCCAGGAAGAGCACGCCCTCCAGCCCGCCACCAGCTACGGCCTCTCGAAAGCCGCCATGGAGATGGTCGCGCACGCCTACCGCGCCCGGAGCTCGCTCCGCATCATAGTGGCTCGGGTGTTTCCGCTCCTCGGACCCGGCCAGGGGATGGACTTCGTACTCCCGAGCTTTTGCCGGCAAGCGGCGGAGATCGCGGCTGGAGCCGTGGACCCGGTCTTGCACACAGGGAACCTCGATGTCGAGAGAGATTTCACCGATGTGCGAGACGGGGTAAGAGCCTTGCGGCTGCTGGCCGGACAGTCGCCGGAGGACACGACGTACAATCTCTGTTCCGGGCGTACGCTGCCCATCAGACGACTTGTCGAGTGGGTGCTCGATGAGGCGGGTGTCGAGGCGGAGGTACAGGTCGATCCGGCGCGGCTACGACCGGAGGAACCCGTGCGGGTGAGCGGTAGCGCCGTTCGGCTGGAGAAGGCCACGGGATGGGTACCTGAGCGGAGTCTTCGTGTGGCCGTGCGAGACACGTACGAGGACATCGCGCGCAGTCGCAGGGCAGCGATCGGAGGACGATGATGGAAGTGACTGTAATCGGGACCGGATACGTCGGCCTGGTGGTCGGGTCGTGCCTCGCAGAGGCCGGAAACCGCGTCACGTGCGCAGATATCGATGCAGACAAGATCCGGCGCCTCAACGAGGGTGAGGTTCCAATCTATGAGCCGGGTCTCGGTCGCCTGCTCAAGCACAACCTCGCCGAGGGCCGTTTGTGCTTCACGACCGATACGGCTGAAGGCGTGCGCGTGGCGGATGCGATCTTCATAGCCGTCGGAACTCCCCCGGGAGACGATGGATCCGCGAACTTAGAGCATGTGCGAGCGGCCGCTCGCACGATAGGCGAGCACATCCTCCCCGACGCCGTCGTAATCATGAAGAGCACCGTTCCGGTAGGGACGAGCGAGATCGTACGGGCGGAGGTTGCCAGCCGTACCGACTCCAACTTCTACATGTGCTCCAACCCGGAGTTCCTGAAGGAGGGAGCCGCGGTCGACGACTTCATGTATCCCGATCGAATCGTTTGCGGGGTGGATGCGACGCCAGCGCGGGAGCGCCTGGAGGAGCTGTACGAGCCGTTCGTTCGCTCGGGCAACCCCGTGATCTTCATGGACATCGCCTCGGCCGAGATGACGAAGTACGCGGCCAACGCGATGCTGGCCGCGCGCATCAGCTTCATGAATCAGATAGCGGAGCTATGCGAGAGGACCGGGGCGGACATCGAGCTTGTCCGCCGCGGGATCGGTTCGGACCAGAGAATCGGCCAGTCCTTTCTGTACGCGGGTACCGGGTACGGCGGGAGTTGCTTCCCGAAGGATGTGCAGGCGCTGATCCAGACGGCGGACGAGAACGGCGTCGATCTCACGGTGCTCAAAGCCGTACACGAAGCGAACGAGCGCCAAAAAGTGGTCTTGCTCGACAAGATCAAAGACCATTTTGGCACCGACCTCGATGGCCTGCGTATCGCCGTGTGGGGTCTGGCCTTCAAGCCCGAGACGGACGACATGCGGGCCGCCCCATCGCTGGCCATCATCGATGGCCTGCTAAAGTACGGTGCGGAGGTGAGCGTCCACGACCCGGTGGCGATGGATGCAGCCCGGGAGTATTGGCTGCGTGATGTCGTGGAGTACGCGAGCGATGAGTACTCGGCGTGCCGCGACGCGGACGCACTCGTCCTGGTCACCGAGTGGTTACAATACCGTCGGCCAGACTGGGCAGCCGTCAAGACCGCGATGCGTCGTCATGTAGTGTTCGACGGTCGCAACATCTTCGAGCCCGGCCGCATGCGCGCGATGGGCTTCGACTACTATTCGATCGGTCGGGAGCGAGTCTAATGAGGCTTCTAGTCACCGGGGCAGCAGGGTTCCTCGGGTCCCACCTGAGCGACCGTTTGATCGCGGACGGGCACACCGTCATCGGGATGGACAACCTGGTCACGGGGACGACCGACAATTTGGCTCAGTTTGCGCGAGAGCCGCGGTTCGAGTTCATCGAGTGGGATGTCAGTGAGTTCATCGAACTTCCAGGCGATCTGGATGGCGTGTTCCACTTCGCCTCGCCGGCCAGCCCCGTCGACTACCTGGAACTACCCATCCAGACCCTCAAGGTGGGGAGCCTCGGGACACACAACGCATTGGGCGTGGCGAAGGCGAAGGCCGCGCGGATGCTGCTCGCTTCGACATCGGAAGTGTACGGCGACCCGCACGTTCACCCGCAACCGGAGAGCTACTGGGGGAATGTGAACCCGATCGGCCCCCGGGGGGTGTACGATGAGGCCAAGCGCTTCGCCGAGGCCATCACGATGGCGTACCACCGATACCACGCGGTGGACACCCGGATCGTGCGGATCTTCAATACGTACGGCCCCCGCATGCGCCCCAATGATGGCCGGGTCGTGTCGAATTTCATCGTTCAGGCGCTCTTGAGCGAGCCGTTGACCGTTTATGGGGATGGCACGCAGTCGCGCAGCTTCTGCTACGTGTCCGATCTGATCGAGGGGGTGTGGCGCCTGTTCTTCGAGTGCGATGACGCTTCACCGGTGAATATCGGCAACCCGAACGAGTTCACGATCCTCGAGCTGGCCGAGGCCGTATTGGCGGCAACCGGATCAGGTGTCGAAGTACGGCACGTCGGCTTGCCGACCGACGACCCCAAGGTACGTAGGCCCGATATCACTCGAGCGGTGGAGCTGCTGGGCTGGGAGCCTGACGTGGTCCTGCCCGATGGGCTCGAGCGTACGATCGCCTACTTCAAGGATCTGCAGAAGCGGGGCAAGTTGTCGACGCCCCCCGTACTCACCGAAACAACGAGCTGACACCGCAATGGAGGAACAGGGAGGACACCCACGCGTCTCGGTGGTGATGCCGGTGTACAACGAAGTGGAGACGATCGAGGAAATCGTGCGCCGCGTCAATGCCGTTCCGTTCGAGCTCGAACTCATCGCAGTCGATGATGGCTCGACGGACGGCTCACGCGAGATTCTCAAGCGCCTGCAAGCCGAAGGGTTGATCCACAACCTGTTACTCCACGAGGTGAACAAGGGAAAGGGAGCTGCGCTTTCGACGGGCTTCCAGGCCGCGACCTCGGAGGTGGTCGTCGTCCAGGACGCAGACCTCGAGTACGATCCCGATGAGTACCCGTTGCTCCTTGAGCCGATCCTGAATGACAGGGCCGATGTGGTGTATGGTTCTCGGTTCATGGGTGGGCGCCCGCACCGCGTGTTGTACTTCTGGCACTACATGGGCAACAGGCTGCTGACGCTGTTCTCGAACATGATCACGAATCTGAACCTCTCGGACATGGAAACCTGCTATAAGTGCTTCCGCCGAGAGGTCTTGAGCGGACTGACCGTCGAGGAGCGGGCCTTTGGTGTGGAACCAGAGCTCACCGCGAAAGTGGCACTGGGCGGTTGGAGGGTATACGAGGTGGGGATCTCTTACGCCGGTCGGACGTACGCGGAAGGTAAGAAGATCACCTGGAAAGACGGTTGGGCGGCGATAGTGTGCATCATTCGGTATGGGTTGATCCATCGGGTCACGCGCAGGCGGGCTCGGCGTCGAGGCGCTCGCCCCGAGCCCTCCACAGCGGCTTAGGGGTGCCACCCGCCTGTAGGTACGCGAATAGGACCGTCATAGCCATCTGTCTGTGCGTGGCTGCGTTCGCCACAAGCGCTTGCAGCGACGAGGCGGCTCGCTCGCTCGCGACGGGGGACCGGTGGTTGGGGGTGGGCAATCTGGATGCCGCGATCGCCGAATACAAGCTTGCCCAGCGGCAGAGCGGCTCTGTCCCAGCCGTGCTCGTGCGGCTGGGACACGCATACGCTCTCCGTGGTGATGTGGACGAGGCGCTCGAGTACTTCGAGCCGCTCTTGGAGCAGGACTCAAGCTATCACTACCAGGTCGCTACGGACCTCGCTGTGCTGGCCAGGGTGGCGCGCGAGCGAGGCGCGTCGGAGAACATGGCCCGAGCGCTGCAGCCACTCGTCGGCTGGGGACTCGGGTTCGTACCTCGCGAGCTCCAGCCAGCGCTGGCCCATCACTATTGGAGTGATGGGGATTACGCCAGGTCGCTCGCCCTCTATCTGTCCGTTCTGGACGACTCGGCAGAAGTCGCGCCCAGCGTGTACTACGAGGCCGGCCGGGCGTATGAGGAGTTGAGTGGCTGCGAGCGAGCCCTCCCGCTGTTCGAGACCTACATGTCACGCGCCAACCGACGGGACGAGGATATGGATAGCGCGCGCTGGCACTATGGCAATTGCCTCTTCCTGGCCGCGGACGAAAACCGCGCCGTGGGGCGCCCTGGCGCGGCGCTGCAGAAACTGGATGAGATGGTCCAACTTGGAGTCCCGCGCACGTACCTGGATGACGCTCATTTCTTGCGAGGTGAGATGCTGCTGGCGCTGGGCCGGACAGAGTCGGCCCTCGCGGCATACCAGCGTGTGCTCGAGCTGAATCCCGCGCGCAGCGGCGCCCAGGTACGACGCGCAGAGGAACGAATCCGGCAGATCCGCTTCGGGTCCGATGAGTAGACCCACACGAGTTCGTCAACGGTCTGCCACACGCGCGCTTCTCGCGTGGATGGCGTGCGCCGCGCAAGCCGGCGTCCTCTCGTGCGCCGCCTCCGGGCCACCCGGCGACCTCTCCTCGCCCGATCGCTTCCAGTGGGCGCAGGAGAAATTCGACGGTGGAAACTTCGGGGCCGCGGTCCTCGGGTTTCAGGACTTCGTGATCCGTGATCCTCTCAATCCGCTCGTGGACAGCGCGCAATACATGATGGGTGAGTCGTATCTGCGCGATGGCCGCGAGCTGGACGCCGCCGAGGAGTTCTCGCGACTCGCCACGACGCGACCGAACAGCCCCTGGGCGGATGACGCGCAGCTGGGCGCCTGCCGATCGTACTGGGAGGCTTCTCCCAAGATCGCGCTGTCGCAGGAGTTCACGGACCGGTCGATCGAGGAGTGTCAGCGCCTCGTCAACTTCTTCCCGACCAGCCCGCTGCGAGCGGAGGCCGAGGGCCGGATCGCTCAGGCTCGCGCCAAGAAAGCGGAGAAGAGCTTCGCTATCGCGCGATACTACTATCGGCAAAAGATATACGAATCCGCCAACGTGTATTTGGAGAAGGCGCTCTCGGACTCTCCTTCCGCCCAGCTGATGCCGGAGCTCCTGAGCATGATGTATCGAAGCTACTCAGCGGTTGGATTCGCAGCCGAGGCCGAGGTTGCGCGGGAGAGACTGTTGCGCGAGTTCCCCGACTCAGACGAAGCGCGAGAGCTGGGCGAAGAGGGGGATGGCCGAGACGGGTGAGTTGCTGGCGGTCCTCGGTGGCACGTTCGATCCTCCCCACATCGGGCACGCGATCATCGCCCAGGATCTGGTCGAAGAGCTCGCGTTGGACCGTCTGCTGTTGATCCCGTCCGCGGCCCCGCCCCACCGAACCGCCGTGCTGCCGGCCGAGGTACGGCTGGCACTCGTGACTAGACTGTTCATAGATGTGCCGCAGATCGAAGTAGGGGATATGGAGCTACGGCGTTCGGGGCCTTCGTATACGGTGGACACGCTCGAGGAGATCCGCCGCCTCCGTGCGCCCAGAGGGCTCTACTGCGTCATCGGTGCGGATCAGTTGAAGGTGATCGATACCTGGCACGACTACCGCCGGCTCCCAGAATTGGCGGAGATCGCCGTGATGAGGCGGGATGGAGACGAGCCGGGACTCCCCGACTCGGCGGATCGTATCGCGTATATTACGGTAAACGTAACCCGGGTCGACGTATCCGCGAGCCAGGTCCGGGCCCGGCTACGCGAGGGTCGCCCCATACGGTACATGGTACCCGAGTCCATCAGAGATGAGGTCGAAGGCGCTTGGCGAACGCACGCACCGACGCCATCGGCACCTACGGGTAAGCGATGATAAAGAAAACCTTCACGCAGCTGTTCGGGACCCGCTTCGCGCGGGAGATGAAGAAGTTGCGGCCGATCATCGAGCAGATCCTCGAGCATGAGGCGCGACTCGCCGATTGGAGCGAGGAAGAGCTCAAGGGACAGACGGAACGGTTCCGTGCCCTGATCACCGAGCGCACCGCCGAGACCGAACGCCAGCTCGAGGAGCTTCGCAAACGGAAGCGCCACACCGAGGAGCCGGCAAAACGGCAGGACCTGACGGATCGCATCGGGGAGGCCGAGCACGCGCTGAGCGAGCTGACGCAAGACGTGCTGGATGAAGTTCTGCCGGAGGCGTTCGCGACCGTCAGAGAGGCGTGTCGCCGTCTCCTGGGCTCCGAGATCACCGTAACCGGCAACAAGATGACCTGGGAGATGGTCCCGTACGACGTACAGCTCATCGGCGGGATCGTGCTACACCAGGGGAAGATCGCGGAGATGGCCACCGGGGAAGGGAAGACCCTGGTCGCCACCATGCCGCTCTACCTGAACGCCCTCCCCGGTAGGGGAGCTCACCTCGTCACCGTGAACGACTACCTGTCACGCCGCGACTCGCAGTGGATGGGCACGGTGTTCGAGTACCTGGGCCTCGAGGTGGCGTGCCTCGACGACACAGATGCCGGAACGGAAGACCGCCGCGCCGCGTACGGCGCCGACATCACCTACGGTACGAACAACGAGTTCGGGTTCGACTACCTGCGCGACAACATGGTCATCGATCTCGCGCAGCGTGTTCAGCGGAGCCACACCTACGCGATCATAGACGAGGTCGACTCGGTCCTGATCGACGAAGCCCGCACCCCGCTGATCATCAGCGGCCCGGTCGGACGCGACGACCAGGATGTGTACAAGCGGTTCAACGCGCAGGTCGCCGGTCTCGCTCGGAAGCAGGCTCGAATCGTCAACACCCTCGTGGCCGAGGGAGAGAAGCTGCTCAAGGAGGCTGAGGAGGCAGAGGATTCCGATTCGCGCTACGAAGGCGGGTACAAGCTCCTGGCCGCGCAGCGCGGCGACCCGAAGAACAAGCGCCTCATGAAGCTGTTGAACCGGACCGGGGTGAAGCAGCTGGTCCAGCGCACGGAAGCCGACCTGATGCGTGAGAAGCGGCTTCAGGAAGCGGACGAGCTGTTGCTCTTCTCGATGGACGAGAAGGGACACACGATCCAGATCAGCGATCAGGGACTCGACGTTCTCTCTCCCAACGACCCCGAGGCCTTCATCGTCCCCGACATCTCAGAGGCCGTCAAGCACATCGAAGATGACGACGCGCAGTCGCCCGACCAGAAGCGGGAGAGGATCGAGACCCTGGAGCGCGAGTACGCGGAGAAGTCGGAGAGAATCCACATCATCCACCAGTTGGTGAAGGCGCATTCACTGTACGAGAAGGACGTCGAGTACGTCGTCGAGAACGGTGAGGTCGTGATCGTCGATGAGTTCACCGGACGGAAGATGCACGGTCGTCGGTGGAGCGACGGGCTCCATCAGGCGGTGGAGGCGAAGGAGGGCGTGAACGTGCGTGGCGAGACTCAGACGCTCGCGACGATCACGATCCAGAACTACTTCCGCATGTACGACAAGCTGTCGGGGATGACGGGTACCGCGGAGACGGAGGAGGGCGAGTTCCACGAGATCTACGGGCTGGAGGTGATCGTTATCCCGACCAATCGCCCCGTCCGCCGGATCGACAGCGACGACGTGATCTTCCAAACGCAGCGTGAGAAGTACGCGGCGTTGCTCGAGGAGATCGAGCGGCTCAACAACGCAGGCCTGCCCATTCTCGTCGGTACCACCAGCGTCGACGTGTCCGAAAAGGTAGCCCGCATGTTGAAGCGGCGTGGCCTCCCTCACGAAGTGCTGAACGCCAAGCAGCACGAGCGCGAGGCTCACATCGTCCTCGGAGCGGGCCAGCCGGGCGCGATCACCATCGCCACCAACATGGCGGGCCGGGGCACCGACATTAAGCTCGGCGATCCGTGCGTCCAATGTGACGTGTGCGCGATCAAGTCAGCCCAGCCGGCGTTCGGACAGGTGGATGAAGCCCCCGACCTGACCCCGGCCGAGGTGGCCGAGCGCGGCTGTCAGGACGATCCGCCGTGCGGGCTCCAGATTCTCGGAACCGAGCGGCACGAGTCTCGCCGCATCGACCGGCAGCTGCGCGGGCGATCCGGTCGCCAGGGCGATCCGGGCGCGAGCCTGTTCTTCCTCTCCCTCGAAGACGACCTCATGCGCCTGTTCATGCCCGAACGGGTGGCCAAGATCATGGACAGGCTGGGTGCGGAAGAGGACGAAGTCATCACGCACCCGTGGATCACCAAGTCGATCGAGCGCGCACAGAAGCGGGTCGAGATGCAGAACTTCGACGCCCGCAAACGGTTGCTCGAATACGACGACGTGATGAACCAGCAGCGGGAGGTCATCTACGATCTGCGTCTGTATGCCCTGGAGGGTGGGGAAGACCTGAAGGGCGAAACCTGGGAGATGATCGAGCTGGGACTGCGCGATGAAATCGATGAAACGGTCCCTCCGGGCAGCCACGCCGAGAAGTGGGATCTGCCGCGGCTCCGGGAGCGCCTGCTCATCGAGTACTTCCTGCACGCGGACTTCCTGCCCAACGAAGGCAACGGCACGGCGGGGGGGACGTGGTCCAGCTCGGAAGAGCTTGCCGAGGCCGTGATCGAGCACGCCCACGATGCGTTCCACCGCAAGCTCGAAGGCTTCGATCAGCTGTGGGAGCATGTCCTCCGCTTCATCGTACTCTCGGTGCTCGACGAGAAGTGGAAGGATCACCTCTACGACCTAGATCACCTGCGTGACTCGATCCGCTATCGCGCCTATGGGCAGAAGGACCCGCTCGTCGAGTACAAGAAGGAAGCGTACGAGATGTTCGTGGATCTCCTGCGTGACATGCGCCGGACCGTCGCGAATCGGCTGTATCGCGCACAACTCGAGCCCCAGGTGCGCCTCCGTGCACCCCGGATCAGCGCGATAAGTGGTCCCACCGACACCGCCGGACTGGGTGCGGCGGGCTCGGGGTTGGCGACGCCGTCTGCTGGGCCGCCTGCGCCGCAGCGGCCGAAGAAGCCTGAATTCAGCGCAGCCGGCGTCGCGACTGCGGCTGCCGTGGATGCACCCGCCGAGCTACGACCGGATGACTCCGCGGCCCGCGCGGCTCTGGCGACCGGAGGGTCGCGGCGCACAACGGAGCCGGTCAGCGTCGACAAGGAACCGGGACGCAACGATCCGTGTCCCTGCGGGAGCGGGCTGAAGTACAAGAAATGCCACGGTAGGCTGACCTAGCTTCTTCTCGTAGGGTCCGCCGCGGACACCCCTCCTCCCAAGATGCCACGTCGGGGGGGGAAGAGGAGCTCGCGACGCGGGAGATGCGCGTCGTGTCACGCTTGGTGGGGGTGAGCCCGGTGGTCGACCCGCGGCTTCGGCATCATGCGCGGCATTCTACCATCGTATAATCGTTTACGCGCGACTACATGATGTAAATTATAGAAACGGTGCAGGGGCTGTCGCGCTAGTGCCTGAGTGGCGTGGGGAGGCCGGCTATCTCATCCGGCGCCGCCATCGATGAGGCGCATGGACATCTTCTGGGTGGTCTGGAAGGTCATGCCGGCCCCCGCTTCGACGTCCATGGCGACGGTGCCGTCGTAGCGGGCGAGGCGACCGGTACTGACATCCAGGACGATGGTCCCCTCCATCGTGCCGCTCGCGGCCAGCTCGACCTGTTGTCCCTGATCGCCGGACATCGTCATCGGGCCACTCAATCGCAGGATGGCGTACCGCGCGTTGCCCCGCTGTTCGATGCGCTCGAGCAGATATGTCATCTCGAGCGCCATCGACATGGTGCCACCCATCCCACCGGGCAGCTCGATCTCCTGGCGGGCCACCCAGCTCTCACCCTGCCGGATGGGGTTCTCGGGGAGCTCCATACCCATGCCCCCGAAGACGCCCTGTACCTGGCTCATCGCGTCCTTCACCTCGGGGGGCACGGTCTCGTCCTCGAACTCGATCTCGACGATTCTGCCTCGGGTGTCCATGCGAAGCGTCTGGCTGACGCCATCCGTGTCGGGGATGTTCTGCGCGAGCATCGGCATGGCGGGGCTCTGCATGCGCATCGAGTCCGTCACCATCCGGTACGTCCGTACCTCGCCTTCGACCGCCGTCACGACCTGCGTGCTATAGACTCGTCCCGTGAGCATCGGCTGGTTGGGGTCGATCATGGGAATGGCAGCCGACTGAAGTGTGACCTCCATTTCAGTGACGTACGTAGACACGAGACCCTGCTCGGGGGCGAGGCGGAGGAGGACGCTCTCCTGCGCCTGGGTCACGGCGGCGGATCCGCACACACCTATGCACAGGGCGTAAAGCGAAACGATGGCTCGTCTCATCCGCGAATCTCCTGACGCTGAGGCTACTGACTCGATTCGAGGCGGGACGCGCACGATACGGGCCGCCGCCGCCGGCTTGAACCGGTCTACCACTATATGGGCCGCAGGATCCCGTTTGACGACCACATGAGCCGGAATCGCACCGTCTGCCATGAGCCCCACAATCCGCGAATGGCCCGCGGGTGAGCGCCCGCGAGAACGTCTGGTCCGATTGCGCTCCGACGCGCTCGCTACTCGCGAGCTCATCGCCATCGTGCTCGGCGCGGGAGGCGCCGGTCGCTCCGCCGTCGAGTTGGCAGGCGAGTTGCTCGGGCGTTTCGAGGGATCGCTCCGTAAGCTCGCCGGGGCCGAGCCCGCCGAGCTGGAGGGCATAGTGGGCATCGGCGAGGCCAAGGCGGCCGCGATCACTGCCGCGCTCGCGCTCGGACGCCGGTTCGCCTCGGAGCCTGCGCGTGAAGCCAGCCGCGTGCGCGGCCCAGGCGATGTCCACGCCCGCCTGGGTCCGCTCCTGCGCGACCGGCGACAAGAGGAATTCTGGGTCCTCTACCTCGACACTCAAAACCGCGTCGAGCTCGAGCGGTGTCTGACCGTCGGTCTCCTCAACTCATCCCTTGTCCACCCGCGCGAGGTGTTCGCGCCTGCGATTGCGGTGTCGGCCGCGAGCCTGATCCTGGCCCATAATCACCCCAGCGGAGACCCGGAGCCCTCACCGGAAGATGTCCGGGTCACTTGCCAGCTCGTAGAGAGCGGGCGGCTCCTCGGGATCCCGGTGCGAGACCACGTGATTCTGGGCGATGGTCGATATGTCAGCCTCATGGAGCGGGGGCTGTGCGGTTCCGCGGCCATCCCCGGCTACGTGGGGAACGGCATTAGAAAGCCCAACACTCTCCCGCGCCTGAGTCCATCCGCCTCGCCCGAACACTTACCGAAAGCACGCTGAACCCGCATACTGTCCTGGAGGTATAACGGGGTCTCGCCGCCGCGGGTCGAAACGCGACCGCGGCCGCGCGACACGCTCACGGCTCCGTTGCGACCGCCGCACGGGCCGATACCGGGAGGTAGTGGACAGGCGCATGGAATCCGGCGTCAACACAGCGACCGAGCGCGATCGAGACGAAGGTGGTGCGGATCTGCGTGCCCTCCTTCCGGCCGACTTCCTCGAGGCCGTCCACGACCATGCGGCGCGCCTCGACCTCGACCTGCTCGCCCTGGCTTTCCAGTACAGCCGTGAGAAGCACGAGGGGCAGAAGCGGGCCTCGGGCGAGGATCACATCACGCACTGTGTCGAGGTCGCCAAGATCCTGAGCGAGATTCACATCGACACGGTCACGATCGCGGCCTCGCTACTGCACGACGTGGTCGAAGACACACGCACGCCGATCGAGGAGATCCGGCGGGAGTTCGGCGACGAGATCGCGACGATTGTCGATGGTCTGACGAAGATTGCCCGCTTCGAATTCGGCTCGATGGCGGAGCGGCAGGTCGAGACCTACCGCAAGCTTCTCCTGTCGATGGCAAGGGACGCGCGCGTGATCATCGTCAAGCTTGCCGACCGTCTCCACAACATGCGGACGTTGGAGCACATGCCCGCGGGCAAGCGAGAGCGCATCGCGCTCGAGACGCGCGAGATCTACGCGCCTCTCGCGCACCGCCTCGGGATGGCGAAGGTGAAGTGGGAGTTCGAGGATCTGGCCTTCAAGCACCTCGAACCCGAGGCCTACCGAAAGCTGGTCAAGAAGATCGACTCCACGCGGGGGGAACGGGAAGAGCTCATCCGTAAGATGGAGGAGCCGCTACGGGCGGAGCTCCAGACGGCGAGCATACCCTGCAGCGTGACGGGCCGTCCGAAGCACCTGTGGTCCATCTACCGGAAGATGCTCAAGCGCGACAAACCGTTCGAGGAGATCTACGACATCCTCGCGATGCGGATCATCGTGGACTCGGTACGCGATTGCTATCATGCGCTCGGTATCGTGCACAACAAGTGGACCCCCCTCACCGAACGCTTCCACGACTTCATCGCGACCCCGAAGTCGAACATGTATCGCAGCCTTCACACGACGATCTTCGGGCCCGGCGGCAAGCTGTACGAGATCCAGATCCGCACCGACGACATGCACGGGACCGCCGAGTACGGGATCGCCGCGCACTGGCGATACAAGGAAGGCCGCGAGGACCTCGACGAGGTGGATGACGAGCTCACGTGGTTCCGGCAGGTGCTCGAGTGGCAACAAGAGACGCGCGAACCCGAGGAATTCATGGAGTTCCTCCGGATCGATCTCTTCCAGGACGAGATCTTCGTGTTCACGCCCGCCGGGGATGTGAAGCAGCTGCCCAAGGGGGCCACGCCGATCGATTTCGCGTTCGCCGTGCACACCGAAGTCGGGCTGCGGTGCTCCGGTGCGAAGGTGAACGGCCGGATCGCCCCGTTGAGCCGGCCGCTCAAGAACGGCGACACGGTGGAGATCCTGACGTCCGAGTCGCAGAGCCCGAGCCGGGACTGGCTCGGCTTCGTCCAAACGAGCAAGGCCCGTCACAAGGTCCGTCAGTGGATTCGCTCCGAGGAGCACGACTCGGCCGTCCGGCTGGGCCGCGAGATCCTCGGACGCGAGTGGAAGCGGCAGCGACGCAAACCGGATGACTCGCGCCTGGCCAAGGCAGCGGGCGAGCTCGGTCTGGAAGGCGCCGATGGCCTATTCGCCGCCGTATCGCACGGCGACGTGAGCCTGACCCGTGTCATCCGGGCCATCTTCCCCGAGTCTGCCCCGGAGCCCCCCGATCGGATGCCAAGCCCGCTCCACAAGCTCGTGGAGTCTGATGATCCGCTATTCCCAGTGCTGCCAGCCGGTGCCGGGCGACGAGGTCATCGGGTACATCACCCGCGGAAGGGGAATCTCGATCCACCGGCACGACTGCCCGAACGTGCTTCATCTGTCTGACGATCCCGAGAGGCGGGTGGACATCGAGTGGGACACGGACGGGGCGCAGCGGTTCCTGGTGCGCATCCTGATGGAAGGGACCGATCGCCACGGTCTGTTCGCGGACATCGCTCAGGCGGTTTCGGACACGGGGACGAACATCCAGTCCGCCGACGTCAAGTCGATCGAGGGTGGCATGCGGGGCCAATTCGTCGTCGAAGTGGAAAACCTGAGCCACCTCAAGAAGGTGATGAAAGCCGTGCGAAGGGTGAAGGGCGTTCTCACGGTGGAACGGAAGGAGTCGTTCGGAGAGAGCGATCTCACCTTCGAAGCGTGAGGCACGCCGCGTGACCTCGTCCACCATGATCGGTCCGGCCCGGTTCGACCTTCAGCTTCCGTTCGAGCCGACCGGAGACCAACCGGGAGCCATCGCCGAGCTCGTCGCCGGGTATGGGCGCGGCGAGCCGTGCCAGACGCTCCTCGGGGTTACGGGCAGCGGGAAGACGGTCACGATGGCGAACGTGATCGCGGAGACCGGTCTTCCTACGCTGGTCATGAGCCACAACAAGACCCTCGCCGCACAGTTGTACGGCGAGCTCCGCCATTTCTTTCCACGCAACGCGGTCGAGTACTTCATCTCGTACTACGATTACTACCAGCCCGAGGCATACGTCCCCGCCACCGACACGTACATTGAGAAAGACGCCACCATCAACGAGGACATCGACCGTCTGAGGCTGCGAGCCACCTCGTCCCTGATGGAGCGACGTGACGTCATCATCGTGGCGTCCGTGTCGGCGATCTACGGCCTAGGCGACCCACGCGGGTACGCGGAATTGATGCTGAAGCTGGAGGAGGGGCAGGAGATCGCCCGGCGGGAGATCCTCACAAGCCTCGTGCAGATCCAGTACAACCGCAACGACCTCGATTTCAGGCGCGGGACCTTCCGTGTACGAGGTGATGTCGTGGAGGTGCTGCCGGCGTACGAGGAGCAGGGAGTCCGAATCGAGCTGTGGGGCGACCGAATCGAGCGCATTTCCAAGATCGATCCCATCACCGGCGCAACCATCACGCGGCTGGGCCAGGCGGCCATCTTCCCGGCGACGCATTACGCAACGCTCGGAGCCAAGCTGGAGGCCGCGATCGACGGCATCTACAAGGAGCTCGAGGAGCGCCTGCTGTTCATGCGTCAGGAGGGCATGTTGCTCGAGGCCCAGCGACTCGAGCAGCGCACCAAGTTCGATCTCGAGATGCTGCGTGAGGTGGGTGTCTGCCCAGGGATCGAGAATTACTCGCGGCACCTGGATGGACGAGAACCCGGCGAACGGCCCCACTGCCTCCTCGATTATTTCCCCGACGACTACATGGTGATGGTCGATGAATCCCACGTGACGATCCCACAGATCGGCGGAATGTACGAGGGGGATCAGAGTCGTAAGCGGACGCTCGTGCAGCACGGCTTCCGGTTGCCATCGGCCCTCGACAACCGACCGCTCAGCTTCAGGGAATGGGAGGAGCAGGTGCCGAGGGTGCTGTTCATCAGCGCCACGCCGGGCGACTACGAGCTACGAGGTAGCGAAGGCGTCGTGGTGGAGCAGTTGATTCGTCCGACCGGTTTGTTGGATCCGGAGGTCGTCGTCCGACCGATTCGTGGCCAGGTCGATGACCTGCTGGATGAGATCCGGGGTCGCACCGAGCGGGGCGAGCGGGTGCTGGTGACGACGCTCACCAAGCGCATGGCAGAGGATCTCTCTGAGTTTCTCGCGATGCGTGGCGTTCGCGTGCGCTATATGCATTCCGACATCGTGGCGATCGATCGAGTCAAGATCCTCCGGGACCTACGGCTGGGCGCTTTCGATGTCCTGGTGGGCATCAACCTGTTGCGGGAAGGGCTGGATCTGCCGGAGGTATCGCTCGTCGCGATCCTGGATGCGGACAAAGAGGGGTTCCTACGCTCCGATCGTTCGCTGATTCAGACCATCGGTCGAGCCGCCCGTAACGTGAGAGGGACCGCGATTCTGTACGCGGACCGAATCACGGACTCGATGCGTCGGGCAATCGACGAAACGGAACGCCGTCGGGTGACCCAGGCGGGGTACAATCAGGAGCACGGCATCGTCCCGCGCTCGATCATCAAGTCCGTCGATGAGATCCGGTTCAGCACGGCAGTGGCAGACGCGCGCGAACGACAACCCTCGGTACGCGAGCGCATCAGCTCGTACGAGGCCCTCGAGCCCGGCGAGTTGGTCGAGGTGCTAGAGGGCGAAATGCGCGAAGCGGCGGAGGCGCTCGATTTCGAGCGCGCCGCGCGGCTGCGGGATGAGTTGTTCGAGGTAAAGGCCAAGCTGGATAGCCGCCCGACAGACCGGAGCGCGGCCCGCTCACGGCTCTCGGCGCTTCGATCGGTCGAGCCGGGGCGCGGATGAGCCCGTCCGAGCTCGTGGAGTCCGAGCTCCGCGCCTGGGGGCGGATCCTGGGGCGCCGTGCCGTCGAGGAAACGGCGTTCGTCGCACTGTATGGACCCCTCGGGGCAGGAAAGACGACGTTGGTGCAGGCGGCGTGTGAGGGCGCTGCGGTCGTAGATCCGGTGCTCAGCCCGTCATATGCTCTGGTCCACCGTTATCGGACTCCCGAAGGCCCGCTGTACCACGTCGATTTGTACCGCCTCACCAGCCCGACCGAGCTGTACGAAATCGGCTGGTACGATCTGCTGGAGGCGCGCGCGCCCATCTTCGTGGAGTGGGCGGACCGTGCCGGGCCGGAGCTGCCCCACAGGCGCTGGGACATCACGCTCTCGATCGCTCGAGAGGGACACTCGCGCGTGCTACAAGCCGACGCCGTGGGCGGGGCTCCGGAGCTGCCTGGCCCCGTGACGATGCGCGGCGTAGGGGCTTGACGATGCTGCGGCTCGCTCTGGAAACGAGCACGCGACTGGGGAGCCTCGCGGTCGGGGTCGGCGACAAACTGGTTGCCGAGTATTCGCTGTCGGTTCAAGAGACACACTCCGAGACTGTGCTCCCGGAAGTGGACCGATTGCTCCACCGTACGGGGCTCGGCATTGAAACGCTGGAAGCCGTCGTCGTCGGAGCCGGCCCGGGCTCGTTTACCGGCGTACGGATCGCAACCGCGCTGGCGAAAGGGCTCTGCTTCGCGCGCGACCTCCCGTTGTTCGCATACTCTAGTCTCGCTGCCGTCGCCGCCGGCTCCGGTGTCGAACGCACGTGCGCGCTCTTCGATGCTCGTCGTGGGGAGGTCTACGCGGCCGCCTACGGCACCGAGGAGCTGCCGCGTCCGATCTGGGGTCCTTCCGTCCTGTCGGTCGAGCACCTGCTCCGTGAGCTGGGCGCTTCCGAATGGGTGTTCGCAGGGGAAGGTGCGCTGCGATATGCCGCACCCATCGAGGCCGCGGGCGGACGCGTGCTCCCCGCTCACCTCGGAATCCCCCGAGCCTCCGCGCTCCTGTGGCTCATGAATCTGGCGCCCGCCGCCGGACGGGTGGAAGACCCCGCGCTATGGGAGCCCGCCTACGTGCGTGCATCCGGCGCCGAGCGGCAGGGCCGGGTTCCGGCCGCCGCTCGCTGAGGGATCGACCGGTGTCTCGCCGACGGGTGAGCGAGCCGGACCTCGGTGCGGACTCCGGCGAGCCGGCCCACGCGTCGATGTCGGAGGGACAGCGCGTCGCGGAGTCACGAGCGGACGACCTCCGGGTTCGGCCGATGACGAGCGGGGATCTGCCGGACGTGCTCCGCATCGAGCGGGTCTCGTTCCCGACGCCGTGGTCGGAGCGGACCTTCAGAAACCTCATGCGCCGGGCCAACGCGCGGCTGTGGGTCGCGGAGTCACACGGGGGCGAGTTGCTCGGATACGCGGTCGTGTGGTTTGCGGGCCCTGAAGCCGAGTTGGGGGACATCGCCGTGAGGCCCGCTGCGCGGCGGGCCGGCGTGGGGCGCGCACTCGTCGGGATCGTGCTGGAAGACGCGAAGAGCCACGGGATTCAACTCGTGTTCCTGGAAGTGCGAGAGACGAACTCGGCCGCGCGGCGACTGTACGAAGAGGCGGGTTTCCAGACGGTGGGCTGCCGACCCGGGTACTACGCTCAGCCGGTCGAAGATGCCTTGGTGATGAGCATCGATACGACCCGCCACCCTCGTTGACCCCCCCGCTGAAGCCGTCTATCTTCGAACCCCATTTTCCCTCGGAGGTCCATATGTCTCGCAGTCTCAACAAGGCCACGATCATCGGGAATCTCGGCGCGGAGCCGGAGGTGCGGAGCACCAACTCGGGCACCCGGGTGGCGACGCTCTCGGTGGCGACCAGCCGGCGTTGGACCAGCCGCACCGGCGACCAGCAGGAGAAGACCGAGTGGCATCGCGTCGTCTGCTGGGACAAACTGGCAGAGATCGCCGAACGCTATTTGAAGAAGGGCGATCGCATCTACGTCGAGGGTCGGATCGAGTACCGGCAGTGGGAAGGCCAGGACGGCCAGACGCGGTACACGACGGAGATTCGCGCCAACGAGATGATCATGCTCGGAAGCTCCGGCGAACGCGACTCCGTCCGGTCGGCACCGATGCCTGCCGCGGGCTCCGACTTCTCCGAGTTCTCGAGCGAGGCTCTGGCCGGCGAGGACGACCTCCCGTTCTAGGAGGCTGCTGAGAAACTCTGGTGGGTCGCGCGCAGGGGTCTCGCGCGGTTCAGGCAAGGAATGACGACGAGTCGTAGCCAAAGCTACGGCGAGGAGGAGAGACGATGAATCAACCGTGCGACCCCCCTGCGCCGATTATCAAGCATGGTGCGGTCTCACAAGTAGGACGGTTACGGCGGGACAGCCCCGTCTCCGGACCCACCCTTCAGGTGGGTACCCCTGGGGCTCCTCCACGTAGCTATGGCTATGCCTTCGTCGCCCCGCCTTGGATCCGGGGCTGTCGCGTCCGTAACGCGACCCGCCAGGGTTTCTCAGCAGCCTCCTAGGCCGGCGGCGAGACCCGCCGCCCCTCCGCGCCACGGTGCACGACGGGTCTCGCCACTCGCGAGGGTTTTCGCGACTCGCGGGTGCACCTCTCGTTTGATACTTAGTTCATACCACTTGAAAAATTGTGCAGATGGAGCGGCTTGCGTAGGTTGAACGCGTGGGTGCAGGTACGGTCTGAGATGACAGCCGTGGACCGCGATCCCGCCATCCCACGGCGGGATCGCGGTAGAGCCCGGATGTTGCAGGTGCGATCGTAAGATCGGCTCGCGCATTCGGCTCGAGGCGACGAACCTCGAGTTCGGCTGCATGACCTGCTTTGGGAGGAGGAGGAGCGCGATGAGCCGGTGGTCTCACGTGCAGGGACGAGGTGGTCCACGATCCGCATTCCGCGGGCCCCGTTGTTTCCATGGAATCTTGCTGGGTTTCCTGACGATCGGTGTTCCAGGTGCCGTGTTCGCGCAAACGGGCGGGGATCCCCCGCAGCGTGCGCCGGAGCAGCGGCCGAATGAGGAGCTGACGCTGGAGCAGCCCGCGGCACAGGAACGTCCGACTCACGAGGTCCGCCGTGGCGACACGCTATGGGATCTCGCAGGGCGCTATCTGCAGGACTCGTTTCGCTGGCCGGAGTTGTTCCAGGCCAACCGGAGCGTGGTCGAGGATCCGCATTGGATCTATCCCGGAGAGGTGCTCGCGCTCCCGGATGGTGCGCGCGTGGCGCTCGCGACCCCTGGAATGGCCATGCCGGGCCAGACCTGGCAGCCGTCAAGCCCGGGTGCCGGCACCGGTGTCTCCGGCTTCGGAGGCACGAGCCTGTTCGATACGTCACCCGATGCCGGCAACGTGCTGGGCGGGTTGGATATCGATGTGTACAGCGAGCCGGCACTGGTCTCGGAGAGCGACTTCTACCGGGCCCCGTTCCTCATCGGCATAGACGACAGCCGGCGAGTCGGAGTGGCCGCTCGCAAGATCGAGGGGAATCCGCTCCACCTCGAGATGCCGCCGTCGGTTCGACTGAACGACCTGGTCGTGGTGGCGCTCAACGGCATTTCGATCGCACCCGGTGAGACCCTGCAGGCGTTCCACCTGGAGAGGGGCCCGAACGGGCGTCCGATGTTCCGATCGAAGGCGCTGCTCGAAGCATCGGAGATCGAGGGCGACTCCGCCCGCGCCACGGTCACGCGGCTGTTCGGCGACTTTCAGGTTGGTGACCCGGTCGTGCTAGCCGACCCGTTCCTGGTGCCGCCGGAGCTGACCCAAGCCTCAGTCGACGCCGGAATGGCTACGGAGCTGCTGGGATTCGAGATCAGCCAGGCGATCCTGGGCGAGGGCGACATGGTCTTTCTCGCTATCGGCGAGAGCGGCGGTGTACGGATCGGCGACGAGTTCGCCGTCTTCGATCTGGCTGAAACCGCTTCCGCTCGGTGGGAGGACCGGCTGGCCACGGTCCGCATCATTCGAGTGCGCTCGACGACTGCGACCGCGCGCGTGATCGACCTGCGGGATACCGCCCCGGAGCCCGGCGCCCCCGCGCGACTCGTGCGGCGAGCGGTGGGAGGCTGAGCCGGTCGCCTACCGGATGGTCCAGCCCGGATCGACAGGGCATCCGCGCGGAGGATTGCTGCTCGCGGAATGACCCGAGTCGTCCGAGACAAACGCCGCGGTCCCTGCTGCTCTCAGGGATCGCGGCGTTTCTCATTGCGAGACCCCGCCTTGGCCCCCGGCGCGGGTCAGCCGCCGGGCGGCGGCCTGGCAACCGGGGCGGCGCACAACGAGATTCCCCCGTTCTGACACTCCCCCTTGCTCGATGACGAGTCACAAGGTAAGAGGCAGAGTGAACGCACCGGTCTGTGACGGGTACGAGGCGCCTACGCTGGACCGACCGGGGCTCGTGATTTTGCGCGCCGACTGGGTGTGGGAGGGAGGAGGGGCTTGCTGATGAGCGGTAGACGGGTGTTGGTCACGGGTGGTGCCGGCTTCATCGGTTCCCACGTCTGCGATGCCTACCTGGAGCGTGGTTGGGACGTGACCGCGCTGGACGATCTGAGCCGCGGGCGGAGGGAGAACCTCTCGCCGGGCGTTCACCTCGTGGAGATGGATGTACGCTCACCCGAGGTGCGCGACGTCTTTCGGGACGGTCGCTTCGACCTCGTGAATCACCACGCGGCCCAGATCGATGTGCGGCTATCGGTCGCGCAGCCCCGGCTGGATGCCTCGATCAACATCGACGGGATCCTGAACCTGCTGGAATGCGCGGTCGAGACCAGCGTGCGACGATTCGTGTTTATCTCATCTGGAGGAGTCGTGTATGGTGAGCCGGAAACCCTTCCCACACCGAGGTCGGCACCCAAGCGTCCGCTGTCTCCGTACGGGGTGAGCAAGCTCTCTTCGGAGCACTACCTGTACGCGAGCCGCAAGCTACACGATCTGGAATACGCGGCGCTACGTTATTCCAACGTGTACGGACCCCGGCAGGACCCGCATGGCGAGGCAGGGGTCGTAGCCATCTTCTCACAGCGAATCCAGGCCGGGAAGCCTCTTACCATCTACGGAGACGGGGAGCAGACGCGCGATTACGTATTCGTGGGAGACGTGGCCGCGGCCAACATGCTCGTTTCCGAGGTCGAGCTTCCCGATGCCGTGGACCTCGACGATGTGGCGTTCAACGTGGGCACCGGGAACGAGACAAGCGTAAACGAGTTGGCCCGCGCGCTCATCGAGATCTCCGGTGAGGATGGCGAGCTCGAATACGAAGCGGCCCGCCCCGGCGAGTTGTTGCGAAGCTCGCTCGACTGCGCCGAGTTGCGCGCCCTGGGTTGGGGACCCGCGCACACCTTGAAAGAAGGGCTGCGCGAAACCTACCAGTCGATCGTGGGGAGTTCGGCGTGACCCCCACCATTGCGGGGCTGATCGAGCTGACCCTCCAGGCGCGGGTGATCGACTCGCCCCTCGACATGGTGATCGGGGCGACGACGGCGACGAAGATCATACTACTGGTGCTGGTCGTCTTCTCACTCCTCTCCTGGGTTCTCATCTTCTGGAAGTGGCGCGAATTCAGGCGCGTCAACGAGCAGGCCAACCGTTTCGTCGACGGAATGGAGGGGGCGAACGGCCTCATCGATCTCAACCGCCAGCTAGCGCGACTCGAGGCTTCGCCCTTCACTCGCGTCTTCCATGAGGGCGTCACCTTCTTCTCGGAGCTCCGTCCCGGGGCGTTGGAGGCTGACAGACCGGACCCGACCAGGGGATTGACGCCAACCCAGCTCGACACGTTGTGGCTGGTTCTCGAGAAAAACCTCGCGCAGGAACGTGATGATCTGTCGCACGGTCTCCCGTGGCTCGCGATCATCGGCTCGGTAAGCCCGCTACTCGGGCTCATGGGAACGGTGGTCGGTGTGATGAACTCCTTCATCGGGATCACGGCCCAGGGCTCGGCCAGCATCGCCGCGGTGGCGCCCGGCATCGCCGAGGCGCTCACGACCACCGTCATGGGTCTGGCCGTCGCGATCCCGGCCGTGATCGCCTACAACCACTACGCGTCTCGCCTCCACCTGTTTACAGGTGAGCTCGAGGGCTTCGCGAGCGAGTTCGTCGGCACCCTGGCCAGGGAGGGTAGGATTTGAAGCGTCGGCTGGGACTCACCGAGTCCGACGGCGTCGACGTCCGGGCGGAGATCAACGTCACGAGTCTCGTCGACGTAGCGTTCACCCTGCTGATCATCTTCATGATCACCGCGCCGATCCTCCAGGGCGGCATCGAGATCGATGTGCCCGAAGCGCCGTCCGGACCCATCTCGGCCAGCGACCCACTGATCGTGTCGATCGATGAGAACGGCCAGATCTACTTAGATGACGCCCAGCTCACGTTGGATGAGTTCGAAACCGCGATCGGTCCGATCCTCGAGCAGCGCGAGACCGCGGAAGTGTTCGTCCAGGCCGATGCGAACCTGGCGTTCAGTCTGGTGTTAAGAGTGCTTGGGCGGCTCACTGAAGCGGGGGCGGAGAACGTCAGCCTGCTCGCCGAGCCAGAGCGCCGCCGCTAGACGAGGACCGGCTACGCCAGGGGGTCCGGAAAGGGAGATCCGGAGGGGTGGAAGAGGAACGAGTGAATCTCAAACTGCGACGCTCCGAGCGACAGACGGAGCGACCACCGCGCGGGGCGGTTTTGGGCTCCGCCGGGGTGCATAGCGTCTTCGTGCTCGTGGCCCTGTTCGCCACCACCGCCCCCGACATTCCCACGCTGCCCCTCACGTACCGCGTCCGCATGGTCGCGATCTCCGACCCGGACGCCCCGCTGCGTGTCGACCCAGCGCCTCCGCAGACCGCCGAGGAGGAGTACCGGCCGCCGCCCCCCGAGCCCTCCCCCGAGCCGCTCCCAGAGACCGCCCCACCGACCGTCGAGGAGGAGATGACGCCGGTCGAGGAGCCCGAGCCCGAGCCCGCGCGCACGGACGAGGTGGGTGAGGAGGCGGTCAACGTCCAGCTGGACGGCGCGGTGTTCGCGTTCCCCGAGTACCTCAGCAACATCATCCGGCAGATCGAGAGGTACTGGCGTCCGCCCGCGGGTGCGCGCGCGTTGAGGGCCGAGGTTGAGTTCGTGATCCACGAGGATGGGAGCGTGACCGACATCGAATGGGTATACCGTTCCGGTGATCCGACGTTCGATCTCGGTGCCCGCGGCGCCGTCGAGCGGGCCGGCCGGGACCTGGTGTTCGGACCGCTCCCTGACGGCTACCCGCGCGACCAGCTACGCGTGAGCTTCTTCTTCGATCCGTCCACCCGATGAGCCGGCTGCGTGCGGGTCTCGGACTGCTGTGGGTCCTCTCGATCGTCGCGACGCCGCTGCGAGCTCAAGAGCATGATCCATCAGACGTCCGCCTTGGCCTCACGTACGAGCCCGGATACGTGCCCGTGCTCGTCATGGCGCCGCTGAGGAGCGCGGGCACCCTGTTGGACGCGATCACCGCGGAGGTGGGCGACATCCTTGGCACGGATCTGGACTATTCGGATCGGTTCCAAATCCTGCCTGTCCCCGATTCTCTGCTGACCAGCGGCCCGATCAACTACGGTCTTTGGAACCAACTGGGCGCGGTGTGGCTCGTCACGGCCGATGTGAGCGGAACGCCCACGGCCCCGATACTCCGGGTCGGCGTGCACGACGTCGTGTACGGCGAGCTCAAGAACGTACAGGCCTTCAGTCTGCCCGACCCCGACTCGGATGGCTTCAGGATGGCGGTGCATCGAGCCTCCGACGCGGTCGTGAGTTGGGCAACGGAGGGCGAGCCCGGCGTGGCGGCGACCCGTATCGCGTTCCGGCGGAGGTCCGCCGACGGGACATCCGCCCTCTATGTCGTGGACAGCGACGGTCGGAACCCGCGGCGCGTTTCGACCGGGGCCTCGCAGATCTACTCGCCGGCCTTCTCGCCCGATGGCGGGCGAATCGCGTATACGGTCCAGGACGACAGCGGCAACTTCGCGCTCATGGAAGTGAACCTCGTCACCGGGCGGCGGCGGACTATCGAAGCCGCGGCGAGCCTGTACAACAGCCCGAGTTATGCTCCGGATGGGCGGCTCGCGTTCGCTAGGACGACCGGAGGCGGACCCGAAAACGGCCCGGAGATCTTCCTGGATGGGGCCGGCCAGCTCACCCGGACCCGTGGGGCGGCGCTCAATCCCAGCTTCTCGCCCGATGGCGAGTGGTTCACGTTCGAAGCGGATCCGCTCAACCAGCAGCAGATCTACGTGCAGCGGGTGTCGGGTGGCACTCCTCGCATGATCAGCCGCTACGTGCGGAACGAGCGTACGAACGCAGCGGGCCCCGATTGGTCGCCCACGGGCGAGCGCGTCGTGTACGCCGCGTTTGTCGATGGCGTGTACCAGATCTTCACGGTCAACCCCGATGGAAGCGATCGTCGGATGCTCACCTCGCGTGGCCGCAACGAGGACCCCAGCTGGGCTCCCGACGGGCGCCACGTGGTGTTCGCCTCCGAACAGGCGTCGGGACGCGGTCTCACGATCCTCGACACGGTGACGGGCCGTACGCGGATCCTGTTGTCGGGGCACGTGGATATGCTCCCGGACTGGTCCGGGTCGCTTCCAACAGGCCGGTGAAGAACCGCGGCAGCCGGCCGGCCGGCACGGTGAGATCGGTGCGAGAACAGGGTCCGCGTGAGGGCCCTCGTTCGAGGGCCCGGGCTCAACTTGCGGTCGGGACGGGGCAGGATAGCTTATGAGGTGTGTAGGGATTGGGATTGGGCGGTGCCCCCCCTTTTCTGACTTGGTGTGTGGTCCCCAGGGGATGTCCACAAAAGGAGACTCCGATGCGGCGTAGCCACCTTCTGGCTGGTATGACCCCCATCATCGTCCTCGCCGCCGCGTGCAGCGGCAACCCCGAACCAGAACCGGCGCCACCACCGCCGCCACCACCCGTAACCCAGACGGACACGGGTGACGCGGCTCGCCGTGAAGCCGAGGCATCTCGCCTTTGTGAGCGCGCGATGGCGGCCATCGAGACGGGCAACTACGAGACGGCCCGCGAGCTCCTGCGCCAGGTGCTGCGCGATTACCCCGGAACAGAATGCGCCAGCCGGGCGACCGATGAGATCGATCGGGTCGACACGTTGGAGGCGTTGACGGCGCGCATCCACTTCGAGTTCAATCTGGCCCGAATCACCGACGAATCCGCGAGTGTCCTGCAGCGCAAGGCGGACGCCCTGCGGGCGCATCCCGACGTCCTGGTGACGATCGAAGGGCACTGCGACGAGCGCGGCTCGCTCGAGTACAATCAGGCGCTCGGGCTCAGACGCGCGGAGGCGGCGAAGCGGTACCTCGTGAGCTTGGGGCTGGAGGCCGAGCGTTTCCGCACGGTGAGCTTCGGTGAGGAGCGTCCGTTGATTGCGGCGAGCAACGAGACCTCATGGGCGCAGAATCGGAGGGACGAGTTCAGGGTCACGGCAGGAGACATTTGATGCATCGCTTTGCGCTCATCGCGCTGGCCGCGCTGCTTGGCGCGGGGTGCGCAATGAAGGCCGATTTGGAGTCTCTGGAGCAATCCATGCTCACGGAGATGCAACAGATTCGGGCGGATCAGGAGACCGTGCTGGCACAGTTGTCCTTGGCATTCGACAGCTTGGACGCGGCACAGGGACGACGCGAGCTAACCGGGCGAGGGGAGTTCGATCGCCGCATCGAGCGGTTGGAGGACCAGATCGCAGAGCTCCTCACCCTCACCGCCCAAAACAACCAACTCCTGAACGACCTGTATGCCAACCGCTCCAGCATCGGGGTCGACCGTGGACCCGGCCCCGGAGTGATCGGGGTTCCGGCGACGGGTGGAGATCCGGTCGCCACCGAGTTCTACGCCGCGGCTCAGGCACAGTATCGCCAGGGCAACTACGAGACGGCGCGTGGGGCGTTCGAGGAGTTCCTGGCCGAGTACCCGGACCACGAGCTGGCACCCGATGCTTTGTACTACCTGGCGGAGACGTATGCCTCGACGGGCGATCAAGCAATGGCGCTCGTCGAGTACCAACGGGTGATGCAGCTCTACCCGGACTCGCAGCGGGCGCCGGCCTCGCTTTACAAACGAGGCCTGATCGAGGAGCAGCGGGGCAATCTGGCGCTGGCCCGCACCCTATTCCGGCAGATCGAGGCCGGGTACCCGAACAGTCCGGAGGCCGAGTTGGCCCGCACGAAGCTCGGCGGCCTGGACAGCTGATGCGCACCCCCACGCGGATTCGGGCCGCGTGGGACCTCCGTCATCTGCCCTCACCACCATCCCGGGTCATCCACGGTGCGCTGCCCGAGCTGTGACCACCCGGAAGACCGGGTCGTAGATTCGCGCACGAGCCGCGGCGGACGAGCCACTCGACGGCGCCGCGAGTGTCTCAACTGCAAGCGTCGGTTCACGACATACGAGCACATCGAAGAGGAGCCGCTCGCCGTGCGCAAGCGCACCGGGGCATCGGAGGCGTACGATCGCTCCAAGCTCCTCGCCAGCATCGGTACCGCGTGCGCCAAGCGGCCGGTATCGATCGCCGAAATCGAAGCCCTGGTCGAACAGATCGAGGAGGAGCTCGACTCCGCGGACGCGCGCGAAGTGTCGAGTCGAGGGCTCGGTGAGATGGTGATGGAACGTCTACGGTTGCTAGACCAAGTTGCCTACGTACGTTTCGCCTCGGTCTACAGGAACTTCCAGGACACCACGGAGTTCATGGAAGAAGTGCGCGAGCTGGTTCGGCGCGCGCGGTATCAAGCGGCGGGACAGGTGGATCTGTTCACGCCCGGCGATGAGCCCGAGACCTGATTCGGGCCGGCCGCGGCCGGTCTACCTTCCGGGCTCACAGTCGGTGCAGCCTCCCGCGCGGCCGAGCGATCTCCAGGAGTAAGCGATGGCCCGCGGTCCCGCAGAGATGCCATTCCTCGACCACCTCGAGGAGCTGAGGTGGAGACTGGTCTGGAGCCTGGTCGCGCTGATCGTGGCGTGTGTTCTCGGCTTCATCGCCGTCACCCAGCTCGACGTCCTCGGCCTGATCGAGCGACCCATCCGGGATTTGCTCCCTCCTGATCAGAAGCTCATCTATACGAGTCCCACGACTCCGCTCTTCGTGACGTTCAAGCTGGCGTTCGTGGGGGGGCTCGTGCTGGCCCTCCCGTTCCTGGGCTTTCAGCTGTGGGGCTTCCTGTCGCCGGCGCTGTACGATCACGAGCGCCGTTTCGTGGTTCCCTCGATAGCGGCCGCCAGCGTTTTGTTTTTGGCCGGCGTCGCCATGGCGTATTTTCTCGTCCTCCCTCTCGGCTTGAAGATCCTGCTCGGCTTTCATTCCGAGTCACTGCAGCCGTTCATCACGATCGACGCGCACCTCCGATTCGCCGTGGGGCTCATCCTCGCGTTCGGAGCCATCTTCGAGCTTCCGGTGATACTGGTGCTGCTCTCGGTCATGGGGATCGTCACGCCCGACGCGCTCGCGAAGTATCGACGCCACGCGATCGTCGTCCTGGCGATCCTGTCTGCCTTCCTCACCCCTGCCGATCCGTACACGATGCTGATGATGCTCGTGCCGATGATGATCCTGTACGAGTCGAGTATCTGGGTGACCCGCGTGATCGCCGGTAGGCGTGAGCGTTCGACCGAGCTTGCCAAGACGGAAGGGAGCGCGGCCTGATCAATCACGCCGCCCCCCGTCTGTTGCTGGCGGCGGTCCTGATCGGAGCTGCGGGTACGAGTGCGAC
Organism: Gemmatimonadota bacterium; assembly: GCA_039588215.1. GTDB lineage: Bacteria > Gemmatimonadota > Gemmatimonadetes > Palauibacterales > Palauibacteraceae > JBDHAC01. Next base: position 63,891 of record JBDHAD010000010.1, on the reverse strand, counting down.
GGCGAACGCCAGCCCGAACGCGCCCCGCGGTGGCTCGGCGTTCTCGGCGTTCGCGGCTGACACGGACAGCGTCGCGCGAGACACGACGCCACGTGACACCCTGCTGCGCGACACGCTGCCACGCGATCCCCCCATCGGTGACACGATCCCTCGTGACACGCTGGAGCGAGCCGGTGGGCAGGAGCGAGATACGAGCGAGGTCGAGGGGACGGTGTTTCCCGAGCCGGACTCGATCTTCAACCGGCTCGCTGGGTTGCCCGGGTTCCGGATTGTGGAATACCGCGGTCGCAACGTGGAGCTTGCCGTAAAGGAGGAGGCCGTTCGACTGCGCGGCGAGGCGCAGGCCAAGTACGCCACCTCCGTCCTCGAAGCGGACACCATCTCTTACCTGGCCGGCCTGCAGTTCATCCGGGCGCAGAGCAACGTGTCCCTAGCTGCGGAGGGTCAGAGCGGTACGACCGACTCGATCGTGTACTACGACGTCTCCAGCCTCAAAGGGACGATCATGGACGCGAGAACCTCGTTCGCGGAGGCAGGGGCCGAGTGGTACGTACGCGGCGACGCCACCCTCCGCGGCGAGCGTACCGTCTTCGTGGAGGCCGGTTCGTTCACCACATGCGACCTGGAGGAGCCGCACTACTATTTCAAGGCAGGCAAGATCAAGGTCGTCACCGAGAACGTAATCGTCGCCTGGCCGGTCACGCTCTACATCAACGGCGTGCCGATCGCATGGCTGCCCTTCTTCGCGCAGGACATTCGTCCCGGGCGGCGAAGCGGGTTTCTGCCGCCTCGCTTCGGCGTGAACGACATCGTCTCGACATCGGGGAACGTGAACCGTCAGATCTCGGACTTCGGGTACTATTTCGCGATCAACGAGTTCATGGACTCACAGCTGACCGTCGACTGGTTCAGCGGCCAGTACACACGGCTGAACGGGGCGTTCAGATATCGGGATCTGAAGAAGTATCTGCGGGGGAACATCCGAACCAGCTATAGCTTCGGCGACCAGGGAAACACGTTCGAGCTGAGCGCTAACCACCAGCAGGAGCTTTCCCCGGTCACCGATATCCGTTTGAACGCGAACTTCATCCAGAACACGAGGTTGTTCGAGGAGCGCAGCTTCGACCCGCGCGAGCAGACCCAGAGGATCACCTCCGATTTCGGCTTGAACCACCGCTTTCCGTTCGCGGCCCTGAGCTTGAGCGCCCGTCGCAACCAGTCTTTGGGTACACAGCGAGGCCGAACCGAGCTCACGCTCCCCGACCTCCGTCTCAGCTTCTCGCCCCTGACGCTCTTCCGGGCCCCGCGCTCTCGCGCTGGAGCGTTCAACAACATGACGCTCTCGGGTGGGTTGAGCTTCAGACGACGAGGCGAGAGCAACGAAGAGACGGACGACCGTCTGACGACCGACGCTTCGGCCAACGCGAGTCTCAGCATCGGCTCGCTCGGGCTCGGGGGAGGCACCTCGCTGAACACGGTGCGCACCACCCCGTTCGACTCGCTGGCCGCCCCAGCGCCTCCATTTGCGCGCACACTGATCAACTATAATGGTCAGCTCAACTACCAGGTGGACCTCATCGGTAGCACGACCTTCCGGCCCACGGTCAACATCGCGTCCGCGGCATTCCGGTCGCCGGACACGAACGAGAAGTTCGTGAGCGCGCCGGCGAGAGTAAGCCTGGGAGCAACCCTCTCCACCGATGTGTACGGCTTTCTCCCTGGGTTCGGACCGTTCTCCCGCATCCGGCACAAAGTGTCGCCCCGGTTCCAGTACGCGTACTCGCCCGAAGTCACGGTCGACGACTCCCTCCTCGCGATCCCGGGGTTCCCGGGATCGGCGTCCGGTGAGCAGAACACTCTCTCCTTCACCCTGAACCAGACGTTCGAGGCGAAGGTGCGCGAGGACGTGGTCCTGGACGAGGAAGAGCGAGAACTGCTGGAGGATGAGGAGGAAGAGCCGGCTCCCACTCCGGAGGAGGGCGCCGAGGGTGAACCAGCCGCCGGCGAGACTCCGCCCGAGGAGCCGGGTGGAGAGGAGGTCTCTCCCGAGGGGGAAGGAGCGGAAACCGCTGCGGAGCCGGGTCAGGAGCCCGTCGCGGAGGCCCGAGGGCGGGCCGCCGCGCGCGGAGGCGCGTCTTCGCAGACGTCCAGCGAACGTGCCCAGCAGCGGCCGCAGCAGCGAAACGTCGTTCTCCTCGGGGTCAACTCGAGCGCCCTTCGCTGGGACTTCGCGCGCAAGGAGGGGCCGAAGCTGGTCAGCGAGACGTGGAGCCATCGGATCAACTCCGACTTGCTGCGCGGGCTGGCGCTCAACTTCTCGCTCGACCTGTTCAAGGGTACCGGGCCCGAGCGGGAGTTCAGTCCGATCCTCTCGGATCTAACGGGGAGTTTCACATTCAGCTCGGCTCGCGGCCTCGGTGGGATCCTCGGGCTCGGACGGACGGGCTCGAGCTCGCGGTTCGATCCCGGACGACGGATTCGACAAGGCGTCGACTCACGCTACCGGCTCCAGTCGTTCGACGAGAATCCGGACCCGCGCGACCCCGGCATGCGGGGAGGCGGGCCGTGGAACCTGTCGCTCACGTACTCTCTACGCCGGGCCCGCGAAGAGGAGAGCGGAACGGATCGGCAGAACCTTTCGGCCATCCTCTCTTTGCAGCCGACGCCGAATTGGCGTCTTCAGTGGCGCACCAGCTACAACATCAGCGACAAGAAATTCGGCGAGCACCTCGTCACGCTAGATCGTGACCTCCACAGGTGGATGGCCTCCTTCGTTTTCGCCCGCTCCCCCAACGGGAATTTCCTCTTCTCGCTGAGCGTCCGTCTCCGCGATGCCCCCGATTTGAAATTCGACTACGACCAACAGAGCGTGGACCGCTGAGGAAGGGGCCGGTTGGCCGGCTCTTTGCCCCTTAACAGCGCCTGTTCAGAGTAGTTAGCAGGGCCTCACTCGGACTTGGAACCGCAATATATGGCCAATATTCGACGGTTGATGGCCGAAGCCCGTCGCTTGGAGGAGTCCGGCGATCTGCAGAAAGCGATCGTCCTGCATCGGCAAGCCCTTGCCGTGCAAGAAGAAACGGCGGGGTACGCCGACCTGAGCCTATACAACGGCTTGGGGGATCTCTACCTGCGTTCCGGGGAGCTCACGAAGGCCGTGGAAGCCTTCGAGGAAGCGGCGCAACACTGTGAGGATCAGCAGCTCTACTCGAACGGAATTGCAGTCTGCAAGAAGATTTTGCGCAACGCGCCCGACTGCGTGCGCGTATACCGTCGTGTAGGCCGTCTGCTGGCCCATTCCGGCCTCGAAGCTCAGTCCCTGGCAAGCTACCGGACCTACTGCGACCACCTGGAGCGGGAGGGTCGCTCGAGCGAGACCATCGAAGCCCTAATGGAGTTCGTGAACTTGACCGCGCACGACGAGACCGCCCTCGAACTGGTGGACCGGATGGTCCAAAAGGATCGGGGCCTGGAGGCGCTCACCTGCTTGCGAGCCGTACGCGACAGGCGGGAAGAGCAGGGTCGCGACGTGGTTGCCTTGGTCCGGCGGATCCAGGAGCTACAACCGCGATACGGGACACCCGAAGAGAAGCCCCCCGTCGAGGCTACTTCCTCCGCTGCTTCTCGATCCACCTCCGATCCGGAGCGGACGCCGCGGCCTTCGACCGAGACAAGCTCGGCGGTCTCGGCGATGGCGCCCGACGCAGCGAGAGCCGAGGCATCGGCGCCGTCAGCCATGCCCGCGCCCGACTCTGCGACGACGTCGGCGGTGCCAGCGCACGGCCCTGCGACGACGTCGGCGGTTGCGGAGCAGACCCAAACAACTCGAGACCGGCCGGAAGCCGATGGTCGACCACCGGAGAAGACACCCTCTCGCGTCTCGGATTCCGACGTGGCGACCCTGATGCAGGAGCTCCAAGACGTACTATCGCGACTGGACGGTGAGCAGAAGTTTCGGCACGCACTCCCCATCGTGGAGCACCTCCTCGAGTTCGACCCCGACCGATTCGAGCTTCTTCATCGCAAGCTGGGCTATGCGTACGCCCTCGGAGAGGAGGAGGCCACCATCGCGGCTTATTTGGCCCTGGGTGAGTGCCTCGACAAGCACCTGCGTTCGTTCTCGATTCGCGCGCTCTCTACCTCGACGCCGTCCGGTAGCGTCAAGACGGCTGTCAAAGTCGAGAAACGCCCGGAAGTGGCACCCACGTCCTAGGCTGATTTCGGGGATTCGGACGAGACCGGCATGACGGACGTCACGCGGCTGAAGAACCGCGCCCGGCGCGAAGAACAGCGCGAGAACTGGTCACGCGCGATCGAGCTCTACACTCAGGCGTTGAGCGAGAGCCAGGACAAAGGCAACTCCGTCGCCGACCTGAGCCTGTACAACCGGATCGGCGACATCTATCTGCGGATCGGTCAGAAGAACACCGCCGTCCGATATTACGAAGAAGCGATCGAGCGGTACGCTGAGCAAGAGCTCCACGCCAGCGCGATCGCGCTATGCAACAAGGTGCTTCGCATCCACCCGGCTCGTAGCTCCGTCTACTTGCAGCTGGCCCGCCTGCATCTTGCCACGAACCTTATCGCCGATGCCGGCGCTCATTACCATCGGTACGCCGAGGCCATGTGGGAACTCGGCCACGAAGATGCTGCCCTCGACGGCCTGGAGGAGCTGATCGAGCAAACCGGTGGCAGGAAGAGCCTCGACACCTGGGTCCGTTGGTTGAGCCTCGCGAACGACCGAGAAGCCGCCGAAGCTCGGGTCGAGGTCCTTCGAGAGACGTTGACCACCCACGACGTCGACGCGGACGATCTCCTGGCCAGGGTTCGCTCCGCCGATGCCCCCGTCAGCGATGCCGATCAAGTCGTACTTCTCGACGAGGAGCACGAGCCCGATGAAGCCTCGGTCACGGTTGCCTCGTCTGAGTACGAGACCGAGGAGGACGCGCCCCCGCTTCCCTTGCTGGATGAGCTGTCGATCGAAGAGATGCCTCTGTTCACCGAGGCTCTCACGGATCCCGATGCCGATTTCGCTACGCAGGGGAAACCGGAGCCGGCGCCGGAGATCGAGCTGGAAGAGGCCGACGAACCGGGCGTGGCGATACCGTGGGAGCTGGAGGACGACGAGGACTTTTCGGGGTGGGACTCGGACGTACCCGAGGTCGCCGCAGTCGACGAATGGGGGGCTGCTGTCGAGCTGGGCGAGCTCGCTGATCCGTTCGTGGGGCGGGATGTCTCGAGCCACTCCGTGCGGCTCGACACGATCGAGCCGCGGAGCCTGGATCCGCTGGTCGTCGAGCCTGAGATGGGCGCCCACGCACAGGACGGCAACGAGGCGCCGGGTGCGCTCCCTCATCTCGGAAGAGATCGGGTGCCCGCCGCCGCAACGCTCGACGGATCAGAGACCGCAGTCGTTCTGGACCCGCCTCCGCCTTCTCACGGCGGCTATTCCTCCGAGTCGCTGGAGCACCTCGCTCGGGCGCCGCTCGCGTTTGGACACCCCACGGTGAGGCAGACCGACGGGAGCGAGACACCAGCGTCGACCGGCCACCCGCCACTCTCCGAGCGCCCTCACCGCGAGCGAGTCGAGCCGCCCACGACTTGGGCACAACTCGGGCAGCGTAGCGTCCTCGCGCTCGATCTCGACGCGGTCGAGGCACAGGACCTCGCGCACGCGCACCCCGAATCGACTCCGTTCCACGCGGAAGCGGACGAATCTTCGACTGACGATGATTTTCCGTTGCAGGAGCTCGTGGATCGCGCGGAGAGCTTGGTCACCGATGATCCGCGCGAGAGCTTTCACCAGATCGAAACGGGGGCCGAGCTGCTCGAGCGCGAAGACTCGATCGAGAGCACGGACCTCAACGGACGCACCTCCGAGGGTCTGGCATCCCAGGCGTCAGCTCCCTTCGAGACGCAGTCGGCCGAGATCGATCCGAGCGAGCCCCTTCAGCTCGAGGAAGCGTGGCCACCGAGCGGTGTCGAGGAGCGGCTCGAAGCGTCCGGATCGTGGTCCGAGGCCAACGAAGAGCTCGAGCCGACCGGAGCGGCCGTCGACGCGCTCGAAGAGGATCTCGAGGCGCTGACGCTGGGCAGATCCGATGCCGCCGAGCCACCTGAACACACACCGGAGAACAAGGAGCAGTTCCTCGAGTCCATCGAGGCCATCCTCGAAACGGACGAGGAGCCTCCGGCCGGCGTAGAGGACGCGACCTCTCAAGAGCCGGTCACTGAGGAAGACGAGCAGACGGTGGCCCGAACCTGGGCCGAGGACGCTCAGGTCGGACTCGAGACCGGGGACGATCCGGAGACGCTCGACTCACACGAACCGGAAGGGTCGTTTGATACCGAGCCCGAACCCGCTCCCGATCAGATCGGCCTGGAAAACGAATCGATCCACGTGGAGGCAATCGCGTGGCCGGAGGAGCCGTCTCCCGACGAGCCGGCGCACCGGGGGCCGACCCGGCCCCCGGCGACTGCCGAGTCTGTCGCTGAGCCCGAGCCAATCCCCGCCACTCCGACGATCGGGCCGGAGCCAGGGCCAGCTCCTGGGCTGGAGCCCGAGCCTGAGTCCGTGCCCGAGCCTGCGTTCATGCCCGAGCCTGAGCCCGAGCCCGGGCCTGAGCCCGAGCCTGTGCTCGAGGCTGTGTTCGTGCCCGAGCTGGAGCCCGAGCCCACGCCGCTCGCGGCAGGGGAAGGGTCCAGCGAGAGCGCTGACGTTCGGGAGGCGGGCCCCGAGGAGGCGATCCTGGAAGGGGCGGGCCCGGAGGAGACGACGCCGGAGGAGCCAAGGCGGCTCTTCGAGACGGCGGCCTCACACGAGCTGGTTGGGGACACCGGGGACATTCCGGACGGGGGAGGCGCGATCGGCATGGCGTCTGGGCTCAGCGGCGAGCGCGAGGATGCCTTCGGCGAGTGGGTGAAGTCCGCATCGCCGCCGGTGCTGAAGCGCGCGCTGACCGAGCTCGAGATGCGGGCCGAACTAGACAAGGGGCTGATGGTCGTGGAGCGCCTCATGGCGCTTGATCCCGACGAGCCAGACTTGCTGCGGAAGCGCCTCGAATACGCATCGGCTCTCGGGGACGGCGCGGCGGCCGTTGAGACACATATCAGTTTGGGTCAGTGTTTGGAGCGGGCGGGACGCACGCTCGAGGCTCGCAGAACGTACGAGAGTCTTTTGCAGCTCGACCCCGATCACGCGGCTGCGCAGGAAGCGGTACAGCGGCTGCAGGATGTAACCGACGTTGGGCAGGTTGAACAGGAGGAGGGCGCGGTGTTCGCTCACCCTACAGGACCTATTCAAGGAGCGGGAGCCCTCGGTGGAGTGTCGGGACCCGCTGGGTATGAGGACTTGGCTGGAGGCGGGATATTCGATGCGCCGGGAGAGGCACCCCAACCGTACTCCGGTGTGGCTGGAGGGCGCGACGCGGCCGCAGACTTCGAGCAGCTATTGTCCGAATTCCGGGCCGAGTTGCACGAGCATCCGCAGCAGTCCGACTCGATGTCACGAACCGAGCTCGGCGCCAGCCTGAAAGAGATGGGGCGCCTGGACGATGCGATCCGTGAACTCCAGGCCGCCGTTCGAGAACCCCAGGCTCCGGCAATGGCATACGAGCTCTTAGGCGAGGCCTTTCTGGATAAGGGTCAGGCCAGGGTGGCCATGCGTCTGCTGCAGCAGGCGCTTCAGGGTAGCTCGTGGGATGACCGCGAGATGCTCGGGGTTCTCTATCAGCTGGGCGTGGCCTATCAGGAGCTCGGAGAGTCGACGAACGCGCTCGGCTGTTACGAGCGCATCTTCAGCGTGGATATCGACTACAAGGACGTTCAGGAGCGGATCTTGAGCTGCTCTTGAATCGAGGCCACGCCCCCTCCTCCGGAGACCGACGCCCGCAACGACCGGGGTCGACCCGTCCTCGCTCGAGCGGCACGCCGCTTTGACAACCGCGCGGTCCTCCTCAACATTCTCCCGCTCGACCCATCCATACATCCGAACCCGAGGGCTCGCCTTTGCTGCAGCGCACTTCTGTCAGCCTGGAGGATGTCCGCCGTCCCGTCCGGGATCGGCTCGGAGATGTGGAGAGCGAGCTTCTCTCCATGGTTCCGGCTGGATTCGAAGGTCTGGACGAGGTGGCCGAATACCTCTTCGCTCGAAGCGGAAAGCTCTTTCGACCTACGTTGCTGCTTCTATCCAACGGAGTAGGCGGGCGACCGACACCCGAGGCCGTGAGGCTCGCGGCGATCGTCGAGCTCCTTCACGTCGCCACGCTCGTCCACGATGACGCGGTAGACCATTCGGTTCGGCGCAGAGGCATGCCGACCGTGAACGAGCGTTGGACGCACCAGGTGGCCATCATTCTGGGCGATTACCTTTATTCGAGGGCCGTCATCGAAGTCACCGCCCTCGGTCGTCTGGAGCCGATCGCGATCCTGGCGGGCACCGCGAACCGGATGACGATCGGGGAGATGCGACAGCTGGTCTCGCACGACCACCTCCAGTTTTCGCGCAAGGACTACGATTTGCTCTGCGAGTGCAAGACCGCGTCGCTGCTGTCGGCGGCCTGCGAGCTCGGTGCCCTCGTCGGCGGGTCCGGTGCGCGGGAGGCTTTACGCGATTACGGGTATCACCTGGGAATGGCCTTCCAGATTACGGATGACCTGCTAGACTATACATCTCCAGAGGCCGTGACGGGTAAGCCAAACGGCCAGGATCTGAGGGAGCACAAGGTCACGCTGCCCTTGATCGCCGCGCTGCCCCACATGAGCGCGGGGGAGCGGGCGCGGGTCGACCAGTTGTTCGGAGCTCCCGAGCCTGGCGCGGCGATCGTATCGGAGGTGGTCGGGATCGTAGATCGGTGCGGCGGCTTGAATGACGCCCGTGAGGGCGCGAGAGAAGCTGCCGCCCGTGCTCATGAGCGCCTGGCCGACCTGCCAGAAAGCGATTGCCTGGCGGCGTTGCGATTGGCCGTAGACTATGTCGTGGACAGGGTACGATGATGGCGGATTTGGGCAGAAAACCGGAGCGATCGCCGCGTCGGATCGCAATGGTCATCGCGAGCGGTTTCATCCTCGGGGCACTGCTGACCGAGCTGATGGTGTTGGCTTTACCCCCTAGCGCGGCCCGGCAGTTCTTCATCACAACCGTGGCGGCCTCGCTGGGGCCGCTGACGGTAGATCTTCACGTCGTGGCGATTACTTTGGGACCGCTCATCCTACGGGCGAACATCCTCAGCGTCGTCGGCATATTACTGGTAGCTTGGTTCGCGCGATCGTTGCTGTAACGTCGAGCCGCTATCGCCACACGGCAGACGGCGGCGACGTTCCTTAGGCGGAGGATTCACCGATGTTTGGTTTGAGTGCCTGGGAGCTTCTGATAGTGTTTCTCGCGATCCTGCTCCTCTTCGGGGCGAAGCGCTTGCCCGAGATCGGCAGTTCGCTGGGGAAGGGGATCCGCGAGTTCAAGGGCTCGATCAAGGAGATCGAAGACGATGTCCGCGACGAGATCGAGAGCCCGAAGACCGAGAACGAAGCGTCGTCTGTCTCGCGCGACCCCGCGTCGGCCACGAAATCCGACTAGGCGCCAAGCAGGCCGATGAGGGGCTCCAGCGATCCCGCTCGAGTTCTTCAGCGACCGGCTATGGTGACGCCCCGCGGGCGCAGCCGGTTACGAACTCGTGGTCGTCAGCCGGTCGCGAAGATCTCTGACTACCGTCGTGGCCTCCAGGGCGGCGAGCCAGCGCTGCACGTAGTCCTGCCGTCGTTCGAAGGTCAGTTGCTGTAGAATCACCTCGCGGGCCTGGTCGAACTCAGCCCGGTCGGCCTCCACACGCTCCACGACTTCAAGGACGGCCACTGCCGTTCCTGCATCGACCGCCCCGCTGATAGCGCCCACGGGAAGGCCGAAAGATTCACCGACCGCCTCGGTGCCCTGTCCCAGCCCCGGCACAAAGTCTCCGCGCTTGAACGGTCCCGCTTCCTGGACACTGGATCCCAGTCGCTCGGCGAGCACCTCGAGCGCAGCCCCGTTCGCGAGTGCGTCGACGGCGCGCTGGACCATGTCCCGCGCGACCGTCTTCCTGCGCTCTCCGCTCAGTCGCTCTCGGATCGTCAGCTCAACGTCCTGTAGAGGTATCCTGCCCGCGTCCTGTCGCCCCAGGAGCTCGAAGAGATGAAAACCGCTCGCGTTCTCGAGGAATGGGCTCAGCTCCCCCAGCTCGGTCTCTTCATCGAGTGCCCATTCAGGTGCGACTCCAAGGGCCCCCGCCCCCTGGACGAAATCGGCACCATCGGCCAGGGTCACATCTTGCCGTAGCGTGAGCCCGAGCGAGTCCGCCGCCGTGGGCAGGTCTGACCGGAGGGCCACTTCCTCGAGCCTGTCCATGAGTCCGAAAACCGAGTCCTCGGTCGCAGCAGAGGGCGCGATCGGCACATAGATCTGCCGCAAGGCGACCGTGTCCGCAGTGCGATCATCCACCTGGAGCAGGTGGTAGCCAAACGGCGACTGGACGGGCTCGGACACGGCGCCCACCGCGAGCGAGAACGCCGCATCGGCGAGTGAGGCGTCGAGAGCGTCGCGCGTCAGCCGCCCGACGTCTCCACCACGCTCTGCCGATATCGAATCGGCGGACTCCACTCGCGCCACGTCGGCAAACTCTTCCCCGTCCAGGATGCGCTGCCGGAGGGAATCCGCCCGCGAGAAGGCGGCCGCGGTATCCGCGCCGGTGGGACGCAGGGCGAGGCTGAGCATGTTGACGCGTGCCGTGGCCGGTCGTTCGAAGTCCTCCTCGTGCGCGCCGTAATAGTCTTGCACCTCGGACGCCGACACGATCACGAGGCTGTCCGGCACCGCAGTCGCCGGATCCAGCGTCAGAAACCGAACCCGGACGGTCTCGTTCATGTCACGGAAGAACCTCCAGGCCTCCTCCTCCGAGACGTAGATCCCCTCCTGGATGACGGATTGAAGCTTGTTACGTGGGAGAACCGTCCGATAGTAGCTCTCGATCTGCAGGAGCAGCGTCTCGTCCGTGGACGGATCCGCGAAGAACCGCTGGTACTTCTGGATGTCGAACTGCCCCTCCGTCTGGAACGCGGGATGGGTGAGGAACTCGGGCGGGGGCTGGGTCAGAAACGCTTGTCGAATCTCCTCGTCCGAGACGCCGATATTCAGACGCTCGAGCTCCGACTGGAGAAGCGCTTGTGAGACCAGCTCGCTCCAGGCCTGTTCCCGAACGACCCGAACGTCCTCCTCGGTCAAGCTGCCGCGCTGCTGGCGGGCCACCTGGAGCTGGTTCTGGAGGTACACGTTCCAGTCGCTATAGCGAATCTCTTGACGTCCGACCTCGCCAACGACTGGATTGATCTCGGAGGAGAGATTACCCCCGCGACTCTGCACCCAGTCGAAGACCAGCCAGCCGACGAAAGCCAGCGACAGTATCAGCATCACCCATTTTGCGCTGCTGCGCATCTTCCGCATGAACATTGCAGACGTCCCGCACCCGCTTCGTTAATTGTCAGTCCCAGAAATACCAAACGGCCGGAAACCGGCCGTGGCACAAGAGCTTCCCGACGGAAATGAACGTATGCCCGACGGGAAACCCGAGCAAACTTGGCCGGGTCCGTTGCGCACTGCGTTGACAGTAAAAAAAAGGCCCCGGTATGTTCCGCAGGCAGCGAGATGTCCGCCAGCCCGAGGAAGGAAAGCGCCCGCCCTTGATGAATCTCCCAGATACTGACCTCGGACAAGAGATCCGGCGCCTGGAAGAACTGCGAGCCGGTAACCCGCGGGGCCACACGTTCGCGCGACTGGCCGATCTGTATCGAAAGAGCGGTCTCCCCGAGAAGGGTCTACAGGTCGTGGAGGAAGGTCTGGCGCACCACCCGCACTACCTGAACGCGCACCTGATCCATGGTCGGATCCTCCGTGATCTGGGGCGCGGACCGGAAGCCACGGCCGCCTTCCGGCGGGTACTGGATATTGACGACGAGAACCTCGTGGCGCTCCAGGAGCTCGAGGCCCTCGATCCCGACGTAGGCGGCACGTCCTTGCCGGCGGACCCGCCCGCACCCCCGCGAGTGGTCCCCTCGTCTGCTGGCGAGCGCGGCGTAACCGACGCTCGCGTGGAGCCCACCAGTTGGCTGGCGCAGCTGGAGGCGGAATGGCAGAAGAGACGAGACCCGGCGCTGAACGGCGAAGCTCACTGGCGGCCCGCATCCGAACCGCCGGCGTCGACCTCACCGACCGACGCTGCGGAAGTCGAAGAGAGCGCGCGCAGGCAGTCGAAGCTCGATAAACCACAGGAAGTCGCTACCGCGACCCTGGCGGAGCTCTATCTCCGTCAGAGCCTGTACGAGGAGGCGATCTCCGTCTACGAGAAGCTGTTGGCGCGGGATCCGTACAATGCCCGGCTTGCCGCGAGCCTCGACGAGGCGCGCCTGTTGAGCCGGGAAGGGCCTCGGCGCCCTGCAACCCACGCTCCACCCGTCCCCGCCCCAGCGCGCGCGCAGGAGCTCCCGCGTCCGCACCTGGCCGCGCCACCCGCGCAGGACGATGAGCCCCTCAAGCACACGATCCGGGAGCAACTGACGGCGATTCTGGAGGGGCGCGCACACGTGAGCACGAATCTGGAGTCCGGAGCGCTGAGTCGACTCAGGCGCTGGCTGATCGAGGCGGCGACGACCGGCGGCGAATAGGCGTCATACGTGCGGATCGGTGTCGTAAACGGCCCCAAGCTGAACCTCCTGGGTGAGCGGGAGCCCGAGCAATACGGTCACACGACCCTGGCCGAGATCGAAGCCATGCTCCGCGCCAAGGCCGAGCGACGCTCCATACGACTCGAGTTCATGCAATCGGACGATGAAGGTGCGATCATCGCTTGGCTGCAGGAGCACGCGCCTCGAGTGGATGGCTGGCTCGTCAACGCCGCGATCCTGACGCATTCGAGCGAGGCCCTCCGAGACGCGCTCGTGTCCAGCGCCCGCCCCTTCGTGGAGCTTCACCTTTCAAACGTCTTCGCGCGTGAGCCCTTCCGACACCGGTCCGTGCTGGCCGGGCACGCGGTTGGCGTCATCGCGGGCTTTCACGAGAACAGCTACCTGCTGGCGCTCGACGCGCTCGCGGAATACCTGAGCCAGCGCTGAGGTCGGATGGCCATTCCCCATATGCCCCTTGCCGAGCGATGGCGGCGATTGTCGAAACGACTCGGCGAGGATCGCCTCGAAGCGCTCCTGGTCACCCACCCTCCGAACGTCCGGTATCTGACCGGTTTTGCGGGCTCCAGCGGTTGGCTGCTCTTCCGAACGGGAGAGGACCCGGCGCTGTTCACGGATTTCCGGTACGAGGAGCAGGCGACATCGGAGGTGACATCAGAGGTCGAAGTCCACTTGGCTTCGGACGGACTCGCGACCTCCCTGGGGGCATACCTGTCTCGCACGATGGCGAGTCTTCGCCTAGGGTTCGAGCCCGAGTACGTCAGCGTCCTCGAACGCGGTCGGCTGAACGAGATCGCGGATGACAAAGCTTGGATCGAGGTCCCCGCCGCGGTCATGCCACTCCGTGCGGTCAAGGATGAGGGGGAGGTCGATCTGATTCGCGAGGCGGTGACAGTTGCGGAGGGCGCCCTCTCTCGCACGCTGGAGGCGCTGCGCGGCGAGCCTGAGTTGACGGAGCGCGCCGCCGCCGCGCGCCTCGAGTTCGAATTGCGGAAGGGAGGCTCGGACGCGCTCCCGTTCGAGGTGATCGTCGCAAGCGGTTCGCGTACGTCACTCCCGCACGCACAGCCGAGCGACCGATACATCGATGAGGGCGACCTACTCATGCTGGACTTCGGGGCCTCGGTCGGTGGGTACTGCTGTGACATCACACGCACGGTTGTCGTGGGCGAGGCCAGCGCCTGGCAGCGAGACCTCCACGCAGCGGTGAGGGAGGCGCAGGAGGCCGCGATCGAGGCGGCTCGCGCCGATTCCCCCGCGGCAGACGTCGACCGGGCGGCGCGCGAGCGCCTCGCCATGTACGACTGGGACACGTTCTTTGGCCACAGCACCGGCCACGGGATCGGGCTCGAAGTCCATGAGGACCCGAGGCTGGCTCGTCGCTCGTCCGATGTACTCGCGCCGGGTCATGTGGTAACGGTCGAACCCGGCGTGTATCTTCCGGACCGAGGTGGCGTTCGGATCGAGGACGACGTGTGGGTACGGGAAGCTGGCCCGGAGTTGATCACCGGCTTCACGAGGCGCCTGCTCGAGCTGTAACTTGCTGAGGAAGGGACACATACGGCATCGCCCGGTTGGGCGGAACGGGATCTGGTGCATGGCGGATACATCCGATTTTCGTAACGGGATGGTGATCGAGCTGGAGGGCACGCTTTTCTCGATCACCTATTTCCAGCACGTGAAGCCCGGTAAGGGAGGGGCCTTCGTACGCACGAAGCTCAAGGACGTGATGAAAGGCTCCGTGGTCGACAAGACGTTTCGAGCGGGCGAAAAGGTGACCGAGGTCCGGCTCGAGCGACGACCGATCCAGTACAGCTATCAGGATGGCGGGTTGTACTACTTCATGGAACTCGAGACGTACGAGATGATCCCGCTCTCGCCCGACGCCATTGGCGAGGGCCAGCTCCAGTATCTGCAGGAGAACATGGAGTGCCAGGGCCTCACACGAGACGGCCGGGTCCTCGCGGTAGAGTTGCCGCAGTTCGTCGAGCTCGCGGTGACCGAGACCGAGCCGGGTGTGCGCGGCGATACAGCGCAGGGAGGGACCAAGCCTGCGAAGCTCGTGACGGGCGCCGTGGTCCAGGTGCCGCTGTTCGTAGAGACGGGCGAGGTGATTCGAGTGGATCGGACAGAGGACAAGTACATCACGCGGGTCTCGTCATGATAGACATGGAGTTGTTGAGAAAGCTGATCCGCCTCGTGGAGGAGTCGGGGATCGACTCGCTGGAGGTGGAGCGGTTCGCCACCCGCATTCGAATTCGGAAATCGCCGCTCGTGGGAGCGGGTCCCGTCATGGCTCCAGCTCCGCCGGTTGCACCGGCTCATCCTGCGCCTGGGCCCGCGGGTGAAACAGGGGCCGAGGCCCACGCCGGCATCACGGCCCAGGCGCCCGCGGGTGACTCAACCATCCACGACATCCTGTCTCCCATGGTGGGCACCTTCTATCGCGCCCCCTCCCCGGACGCACCAGCCTACGTCGAAGTCGGTGATCGCGTGGAGGAGGGCCAGACGCTTTGCATCCTCGAAGCCATGAAGCTCATGAATGAGCTCGAGGCCGAAGTGACCGGCGTTGTGCGCGAAATCGTGGTGGAGGACGCGGAGCCCGTCGAATACGGCCAGCTGCTGTTCCGGGTGGAGCCCGACGTGGCGGCCTGACCCGGCCGGGGGCGTCTTGTTCCGCAAGATCCTGATCGCGAACCGGGGGGAGATCGCCCTTCGGATCATCCGAGCTTGTCGCGAGCTGGATATCCGCACGGTGGCCGTGTACTCCGACGCCGACCGCGATTCCCTGCACGTTCGCTTCTCCGATGAAGACATCTGCATCGGCGCAGCCCCGAGCCGCGATAGCTACCTGAACATCCCGCGCATCCTGGCTGCCGCGGAGATCACGGGGGCCGACGCGATACACCCGGGCTACGGGTTCCTGGCGGAGAACCCCGAGTTCGCCGAGATCTGCGAGAGAAGCGGCCTCGTGTTCATCGGCCCAACGGCAGAACAGATTCGGCGCATGGGCGACAAGGCCGAAGCGCGACGCACCATGATCCAAGCCGGTGTTCCAGTCGTGCCCGGCTCCGAGGGCGCGATAGACGATGAAAACGATGCGCTCGCCGAGGCCGAGCGCATCGGGTTTCCCGTGATGGTCAAGGCCACCGCGGGTGGCGGTGGCAAGGGGATGCGGATCGCCCGGGAGCCGGAAGCCTTCGTGAAGGCATTTCGGATGGCCCGGAACGAGGCCGAGGCCGCCTTCAACAATGCCGCCGTGTACCTGGAGAGGTTCTTGGAGCGGCCCCGGCACGTGGAGATTCAGTTGCTCGGTGATCGCCACGGCAACCTCGTCCACCTCGGCGAGCGCGACTGCTCCGTGCAGCGCCGTCACCAGAAGCTCATCGAGGAGGCGCCGAGCCCCGCCGTCACCCCGGACCTCCGTGAACGAATGGGCGATGCCGCCGTGCGGGGGGGGCAGGCCTTCGGGTATCACGGGGCGGGCACCGTCGAGTTCCTGCTCGAATCGGACGGCGAGTTCTATTTCATGGAGGTCAACACCCGCATTCAAGTCGAGCACCCGGTCACAGAGCTGGTTACCGCGATCGATCTCATCAAGTCTCAGATCAGGGTGGCCGCCGGTGAGAGGCTCGAGCTGCGCGCCGCGCCATCATTCCGCGGGCACGCTCTGGAATGCCGCATCAACGCCGAGGATCCGGAGCACAACTTCAGGCCCTCCCCCGGCACGATCACCACGTTTCATGCGCCGGGTGGGCCCGGTGTTCGGGTGGACACGCACGTGTACGATGGGTACGTGGTCCCCACCCACTACGACTCGTTGCTCGCCAAGCTGATCGTCCACGGGAAGACTCGCGAGGAGGCTCGAATACGGGCGTACCACGCTCTGGAGGAGTTCATCCTGGAGGGCGTCCACACCACCATTCCGTTCCTTCGCAAGGTGTTGAATCACCCGGATTTCGTGGCGGGCGACATCGACACACACTTCGTGGAGCGGTTCATAGGCGACGCGTGACGGCCGCGACGGACGCCCCACCGATCGTCGATGTGGTTTGGGTGCCCGCGGAGCTCGAGCGCCTCGACATCCGGGAATGGTCGGTCGCCGTCCTCGATGTAATCCGAGCCACGACCAGTATCCTCACCGCCCTCGATTCGGGCGCCGAGCGCGTGATTCCAGCCGCGACCGATGAAGAAGCTCAACGGTTCTACGAGACGCTCCCGGCGGACACGGCGCTCCTGTGCGGAGAGCGCCGAGGAGTGAAGATCGAAGGCTACGACCTTGGGAACTCGCCGCGCGAGTACACGACCCCGGGCGTGGTCGGAAAGACGCTCATCTATCGAACGACGAACGGCACGCCCGCGATGCGGCTGGCAATGGCCGGACGTCGGCTCCGGCTCGCATGCTTCAAGAACGCGGGAGCCATCTCCGGTTCGCTGATCGAAGACCTGAAGACTCGCGCGGCGAGCCGCGGCGTCTTACTCGTCTGTGCCGGTCGTCTCGGGCGGGTCAGCATGGACGACGCATGGTGCGCGGGCCATCTTGTAGGGCGTGTGCTGGCCGCTGGGGGGGCGGTCAGGCTGAGCGACGCGGCACGCGCCGCGTGCGAGCTGGCACGAGGTCTGGGACCTCCCACGGCGGCGCGTCTGGCGGACACGTCTGCGGGCCGTGCGCTCGGCGCCCTCGGTTTGGGGGAAGATCTCGAAGATTGTGCCGAGCTGGATGCCAGCCGGATCGTACCCATCTGGTGTGGCGACGCGTTCAGGCGGGCAGACGTGGGGAAGGGTGGATGAGCGGAAGGGCGGGTGATCGCGATGCTCGGTGAACAGCAGCGGCACGAAGCGCTGGGCGTGGGGCTCATTGCGCTTGGCCTCCTAGCCGGTCTGGCGATCCTGTCTCCCCTTCTCACCGGCGATGAGAGGAACCTCATCGGACCGGCGGGGGCACTCATACACCGTTGGGGACGCGCCGCATTCGGCGCCGCGGCCGCCCTCGTCGCGATCCCAATGATCGCATGGGGGGTCGGCTTCCTCGGATTGTTCGATCGAGGGCGTGTCCTCCGCTGGACCCTCCTGTCCGTCGGAATCCTGGTTCTCATCCCCAGCGCGACCTGGCTGCTGACCGCCGGGGAGACTCCGGCTGGAGAGTCCACGGGCTGGGTCGGTCGGACCCTCGGAGCCGTGCTCGGGACCGGATTCGGATCGGTCGGGGCGCTGCTCATTCTGGCTGCCCTGCTGCTGGTCCTCGTGGTCCTTACGCTGGGCCTGTCTCCACTCCAGGTGGCGAGCGGTAGCGGTCGCTGGGCCAAGCGCGGTCTCGCGCTCGGTACCGGCGTAGCGCGCTCCCTGGGGCGAGCGGTCATGGATCTGTACCGGGAACCGGAGCGGGAAGCGACCGTGAGCCCATGGGAGGGGGTCGAGCAGGAGGCGCCGCAGGAGGAAGAGCTCGAGGAGCTCCCTGACCTGACCCGGAGGAACGGCGGGAGTGCGCCACCTGGAGGAGAGGAGGGGACCCTCGCCGACCCGGGCGACCTGGATCTGACGGCATTACCACCGATCGACCTGTTGACCGAGCCCGTCCGGCAGGGGAGCGGGCTGGAATCGCGCGAGCTCAGCGCCTTGGGCCGGGTGGTCGTCGAGAAACTGGCCACCTTCCGCATCGACGGCGAGATCGGCGGCTGGACGACAGGGCCGGTCGTCACGCAGTTCGAGGTCGTACCCGCGCCCGGGGTGAAGGTCGGCCAGATCGCGGCGCGCGCCGATGACCTGGCCCTCGCGCTTCGCGCTCCGTCGATCCGCATCGTGGCCCCTATCCCCGGCAAGGGGGCCGTGGGCGTTGAGGTGCCGAACCCGGAGCCCGAGATCGTTTTCCTGCGCGAGGTGTTGGAGTCGCCGGCGTATCGGAGATCGCGCGCCACGCTGCCGCTGGCCCTCGGTCGGGACCTGTCGGGCCGCCCCACGTGCGCCGACCTGACTCGCATGCCTCATCTCCTGATCGCGGGGGCCACGGGTACAGGCAAGTCGATCTGCATGAACTCCATCATCACCAGCCTGGTCTACCGCTACACCCCGCGCGAGCTGCGGCTGCTCATGATCGACCCGAAGATGGTGGAGCTGAGCGTATACGGAGAACTCCCGCATCTTCGACACCCGGTGATCACCGACAACGACGACGCGGCTTCGGTGCTCAAGTGGGCGGTGTACGAGATGAAGCGGCGCTTCAACCTGTTGTCGGCCAACGCGTGCCGGAACGTAGCCGAGTTCAACCGGCGGATAAGCGACGGGCGCGATGTGCGCCGCCCGGGCGGAAGCGCTTGGGATGAGGAGGAGGACCGGCCGTACGAGGATGGCGAGCTGCCGTACATCGTGCTCCTCATCGACGAGCTCGCCGACTTGATCATGACGGTGCAGGCCGAGGTCGAGACTCCGCTCGCCATGCTGGCGCAGAAGGCACGGGCGGTAGGGGTTCACCTCGTGGTCGCCACGCAGCGCCCCTCGGTCAACGTCCTCACCGGCTTGATCAAGGCGAACTTCCCGAGCCGAATCGCGTTCAGGGTGGCGTCGAAGACAGACAGCCGCACCATCCTCGACCAGAACGGCGCAGAAAGCCTGCTGGGGAACGGCGATTTGCTGTTCCTGCCGCCGGGCGAATCCGATCCGATCCGCATCCAGGGAACGTATGTCTCGAGCGAGGAGACGGAGCGTCTGCTCGACTGGTACCGCGCGCAGGCCGCCGCTCGCGCCCTCGAAGCCGAGAGCGAGCCCGATATTCTGGAAGTGGTTCGCGAGCTGGAGGAGCAGGACTCCGGCGCTACGGCGGGCGAGGTCCTGGAGGAAAGGGACGAGCTGTTCCGTCAGGCGGCCGAGATCGTAGTCGCCAATTCTTCCGGATCGACCAGCCTCCTCCAGCGGCGGTTGAAGATCGGGTACGGCAGGGCAGCTCGGATCATCGACCAGCTCCACCACGCGGGAGTGGTGGGTCCGGCAGACGGATCGCGCGCACGAGAGATCCTCGTAGCACTGCCGGAGTTGGACGACCTCCTGTCGGACGTCTAGAAGCGGTTCGCTGAGCGATCTCGGTGGATCGTGCGTCGGGGGTATTGCCCGGCCGATCCTTGCCAGGGGGCCGCCCTCCAGCAGAGCGGGTGCTGCGGAACGGGGCTTCGGGCCACGTGTACAGGGCGCCGACGGCCAGGTAGGTGTGTCACACCTCCGTGCGGGCACGTCGGCGCACGCTCCCCGGGATGTCACTGAGATGCGTAGAAGAGACGCACATAGACGGCGCGACCGTAGGCCGGGACTGCGGCTGGGCTCCGCACGGTTGAGTGCCATGCTGTCGTTGCTGGTACTTGGCGGTTCAGCGTGTGGCGATGGTGCCGACGAATCTCGGCGTTCGGAGCTCGAGCTTCGCTATGGGCCACGTGGCGCCGCGACCGACGCCATGGACAGCACGTCGGCGACGATCGCGGCGGCGGATGCGTCGAGCACAGGGACCGGCACGCGAACGCCGGCAGACTCCACTGCCGGCGCCCGTCGCGACGAGCGACCCGCCGCTCGCACGAGTGCGCCCGACATCCCCGGCGCTGCAGAGCGGGTCCCGGTGGAGAGCTCGCCGGTACCCGAAACCCGTCCTCCTTCGGCGCCAGCCACGGACACGGCGCGGGGCGACCCTCGATTGGACCCCCCGAAACCGGACGCCCAGGAAATCGACGTGGCGGCGCTCCTGGCGGAAGCAGAGCGCGCCTACGGCTCGCTCTCGTCGCTTCGCGCTTCCTTCCTCCAGGTGATGGAGGTGCCACTGTTGGAGCGAACCAGCAGCGGGACCGGAGTCTGGTACCAGAAGGGGCGCGACCGATTCAGAATGGATTTCCTGGATCCGCCCGACGACGAAATCGTGGCGGATGGCAGGTACCTGTGGGTGTACCACCCGAGTCAAAACCCCAGACAGGTGATTCGCTCCGAGTTGCGTGCGGGCGATACGGACTCGGGCACCGCGGATCTTCTCGCCCGCATCTTGAGCGAGGCGCGTACGTCCTATGACGCGCGCTACGACGGGCGCGATTCGCTCGATGGGCTCTCGACGCACGTCGTGACCCTCACGCCGATGGGCCGCTCGCCCTACCTCTCCGTGCGCATCTGGATCGGACCCCGGGACCGGCTCGTACGCCGATTTCAGATCGTCGAAAGGAACGAGAGCATTCGGACCGTGAGCCTGTCGGACCTGGAGCCCAACGCCGCTCTCGCAGACTCGCTCTTCCAGTTCACGGTTCCACCCGGCGCCGACGTCTTCTCCGGCTGACGTATGCGTCTCGGCCTCGTCAGCCTCGGCTGCGACAAGAACACGGTCGACTCGGAGCGAATGCTCGGTGAGTTGGTCGGACACGGGGCCCGACCGGTGTCGGACCTGCGCGACGCCGAAGTGATCCTGGTAAACACGTGCGGGTTTATCGATGCAGCCAAGGAAGAGTCGATCGAGACCCTTCTCGAGGCAGCTCGCATGAAACAGGTCGGTAAGTGCCGGAGCCTCGTCGCCGTCGGGTGCATGGTCGAGCGATACCGCGCGGAGTTGGAGGAGGCCCTCCCCGAGGTCGATCTGTTCCTGGGTCTGCGGGACGTCGAGAGGCTGGCCCCGGAGCTCCGAGCTCGCGGGCTCCTGAGCGGGCCGCCTCCGAAGCACCCCGGAGAGCGCTTGGCCCTCGGCTCTCGACACGTCAGCTATCTGAAGGTCAGCGAGGGCTGCGATCATGGGTGCGCCTTTTGCGCGATTCCGTTGTGGCGCGGTCGACACCGCTCATTCGGGATGGAGGGACTCCTGGCGGAGGCACAGCGTCTCGAGATCCAGGGGTCTGTGGAGCTGAACCTCGTCGCGCAGGACCTCGCACACTTCGGCCGCGACGTCCGGGACGGATCGGACATCACGACGCTCGTACACACCCTCCTGGCCGAAACGTCGATCCCGTGGTTCCGACTGCTCTACATCTACTCGGCGGGCCTACGCGAGCCACTCGTGGAGGTCATGGCCAGCGAGCCGCGCCTACTTTCGTACATCGACATGCCCATACAGCACGCCAGCGATCCGGTTCTGGAGCGAATGCGACGCCCTGAGCGCGAAGCTACGCTCCGGGCCAAGATCGCCTGGTTGCGCGATTCCGTGTCGGACCTGACGCTGCGTACGACCGTGATGGTCGGGTTTCCGGGGGAGACAGAGGAAGACTTCCGCAATCTGCTCGACTTCCTGGATGAGGTTCGCTTCGATCGCTTGGGGGCGTTCGCGTTCTCTCCGCAAGAAGGCACCCGCGCGGCGGGCCTGGACGCGCTGTCCGTGGATGAGGACGTGGCCCAGGAGCGCCTCGCCGAGTTACTCGAGATCCAACGCGCGATCAGCGCCGAGCGGCTGGCGGCGGATGTCGGGCGGCGCGAGCTCGCCATCGTCGACCAGCCGGAGGGTGCGCCCGGGGACACGGACGGACGCTACCGGGCGCAGGGGCGCCTCGCCTCGCAGGCCGATGACGTGGACGGCGTGACGGAGCTGTTCAGCTCGTCGCCACTCGCGGTCGGCACGCTGGTCGAGGTCGAGATCGTGGGTAGCGACGACTTCGATCTACGGGCACACGTGCTCCGCGCGGTGCGCGAGCCGGGCGCGGCCCCCCGATCGCGCGCGCTGCCGGTGATGCCTCTGGGTTTAGAAACGGCTTGGGGACGTTGACCGAGCCCCGCGCCCGGGTTCAGCCGGCGGGTCCCGCGATACGGCGTTGGTTGACCGGCTGGTTACCCGAGCACCCGGCGATGCTGCTGGTTTCGGGAGTGCTGCTCGGGCTCGCGCACCCTCCGTTTCACCTCTTCGTGCCCTCGTTCGTCGCTCTGGTGCCGTTCCTGGTGTGGCTCGAGAGGCTTCCCGCGGGGGCCGAAGGACGCCGGGAGGCGCGCCGCGGGGGGTTCTTCCTCGGCCTGGTCTATTACACCCTCGTCTTCTACTGGCTGTTCGTCGCGCTCGTCTTCTACACGGCCTGGGCCGTCCCCGCCTTTCTGGCTCCGGTCTTGATTCTGTCGGGCTTCCTGTCGTGGATGTCCGGTGCGATGCGGTCCGTGCGGGAGCGGCTGGCGTGGCCGATATGGGCGGCGGTCCCCGTCTTCTGGACCGCGAACGAATGGCTGCGCGCTCATCTGGGCGACGTGGCGTTCCCTTGGATGCAACTAGGTGACACGCTCACCGGGTTTCCGTGGCTGATCGG
Source organism: Gemmatimonadota bacterium (assembly GCA_039588215.1). Taxonomy (GTDB): domain Bacteria; phylum Gemmatimonadota; class Gemmatimonadetes; order Palauibacterales; family Palauibacteraceae; genus JBDHAC01. The sequence goes on along the minus strand of JBDHAD010000010.1, from coordinate 40,957 downwards.
GGCCGCAGACATCGTTGGCTCGCGTGGGCTGAGCTTCTGGCTCGCGTTGGTCAACGGCCTGATCGCGGCGATCTGGGTGGCGCGCCGCGCCGGGGATCGGGGGCCCACGAGCGCCGGGGCTCCAGCCGCCAAGCCGTGGAGCCGACTCGCCCTGGCGCTCACGATCGTCGTGGCGGTTCCGGTCGGGTACTCGCTGGCCCGCTGGTGGACGCTCGAGCTCCGTCCGGTGGCCCGGGTGGGCGTCGTGCAGCCCAACGTGCCCGAGGACCTGAAGCTCCAGCAGACGCTGGCGATCGATGCCGCGCAGCGGGGGACGACGACCCTCGTGCAGCCCTGGCGTGGTGGAGCGGCAGACCTCGACCTCTTGATCCTTCCCGAGTCGGTCCTGCCCGTCGTCGTTGACCCGATCGATGCCATCAGGCTCCCGGGCCGACCGGATCTCGAAGCCTGGGTCGCGGGGTTGGCGACAGACGTAGAGGCGCCGGTCCTGTACGGGGCGCTCGGGGCAGCGGACTATCCCGATGGTCAGTGGGAATACTTCAACTCCGGGTTCCTGGTGGACGAGACCGGCAACCGGGTGGCGCGCTACGACAAGCGCTTTCTCGTACCGGTCGTGGAGCGTGTCCCGTTCCTCAACCCGAGGTGGTTCTCGGGGCTCGACTATTTCGGCGGCTTCGGGGTCGGCGACTGGAGCCAGCCGTACGAGATTCCTGGACGGTCTGCGAACGGAGAGTCGCCCGCCTCGTTCGGGGTGATGATCTGCTACGAGTCGATCTTCTCGCCGCTCGCGCTCCATTACCGCAGGACGGGGGCCGACTTCTTCGTCAACATCACCAACGATGCGTGGTTCGGGCGTGAGATCTGGTGGAGCCGGAGCAGCGCACTGTGGCAGCACCCGGCGCATCTGGTGATGCGCGCGATCGAGACGCGGGCGGGGGTCGCGCGCTCCGCGAACACGGGGATCTCGGAGATCGTGGATCCCTTGGGCCGGACGGCGCACGAGACTCCCCTGTTCGAGGCGGCATCCTTCGCCGGAGAGGTGATGACCACGGATGGCCGTACCCTGTATGTTCGATTCGGCGATGTGATGGGGTGGGGAGCCGTACTGTTGGCGATCACTGGGTTGATTCAGTCGATGAGGAAGGCGCGCACGGCAAACCGCGGGAGGCCATGAGGTCTCCGACGATACCGAATCGGACTCGATGGCATGCTGGCGGCCTCGTTTGCTGGGCCGTGGCCGCCGTGTGCCTCCTTTGCGCGTCGCCGTCGCCGGTCGTCGCCCAGGCGCGCCCCGATTCGACCCGGGCGGACCCGGTCGCGACCGATACGACCGTCGTCGAGCTGGAGGCGATCCGGGTGCGTACCACCAGGGCAATCGCGACGGGGACCGGGGCCGCTGCCGTGCGATTGTCGCTCTCTTCCCCTGGCCTCGCGCCGGTGCCGATCCTCGAGGATGCTCTGCGGTCGATGCCTTTCATCCAGGTGCGCGAGAACTCCAGGGGGGAGGCGCAGCTCACGCTGCGCGGGACCGAGTCGCGGCAGGTCGCGGTCTTGGTGGATGGCGTTCCGCTCACACTGGGTTGGGATGCGCGGACGGACCTCTCCGTCATCCCGGTCGCGGCTGCGCGGCAGGTGCAGCTCTTCCGAGGGCTCTCCTCGGTGCTGCACGGACCCAACGTCCTTGGTGGGGTGGTCGAGGTCGACATCTCCCGAGGCGATGGGTCACCGGATCCCCCTACCAGCGCGCTTGACGGTGGCATCGACGACACGGGAGCGGCGGTCGCCGGCCTCCGATTCGGTCGGGAGGTGGCGTTTGGAGACCGCACCCTGTGGCTTCAGGCAGGTGCGGGGTTCCGCTCGAGGTCGGGCGTGCCCCTCGCCTCCGGCGTGGACCAAGCCGTCACGTCAGAGGACGGCCGTCGCCTGAACAGTGACCTGGATCATGTCAGCGGTTTCTTCGCCGCCAGGTATGGCGCCGCTCTCGGTGCCTGGGTTTCGCTCTCCAGCTTCGCGTTCCGCGCGGAAAAGGGGGTGCCGCCGGAGCTCCACATCAGCGATCCGCGCCGGTGGCGCATTCCCGAGGTGGCACGGGTCGTGACCGCTTTGTCGGCCGGGACGGGGTGGAGGAAAACCCCCTTGGGGGAGGGCGATCTGGAGGCCAGCTTGGGTCTCGACTTCGGAGATACACAGATCGACCAGTACGAGACGCTGGCCTACCAGACCATCGAGGACCGGGAGTTCGCCGACGACCGCACGCTCACGGCGCGTCTGCTGGGCGACCACACCCTGGGGGACGGGACCATCCGATCTGCCTTCACGTGGGCGGAGACGCGGCATGTCGAGCGCCTAGACCCGGGTGAGACGTCCCGGTTTCGACAGCGGCTGTACAGCCTAGGGCTCGAGGTCGAGCAGCCTCTGGTCTCGAACCACGGTGCGGATGGCTTGTTCACCGATGTTCGCCTGACCGCGGGTGGCTCGTTGGATCGCGCGAGCACACCCGAGACCGGAGGACGCGAGCCACGCGATCCGATCACCGAGTGGGGAGCGCGAGCGGGCGCATCGGCGCAGTTCGCCGGTGGGGACGGACGCCTCCACTTGGGCGTGAGCCGCCGGGTCCGATTCCCGTCGCTGCGCGAGCTCTACTCGGGGGCACTCGGCCGGTTCGTGCCGAACCCCGAACTGCAGCCCGAAGAGTTGCGCGTCATCGAAGCTGGGATCACGGGGAACGCACGCGCTCTGTCGGGGGCGCTCGAGGGGCAGGTCGTCTTCTTCCAGCAGCGCCTCTCCGACGCCATTGTTCGAACGGGCTTGGGAGATGGTCGCTTCATGCGCGAGAACCGAAACCGTGTGACGGCGGCGGGGATGGAACTGCTGGCTGCGGTGCGCTGGAAGCACGTCGAGGTGGGTGGCGATCTGACCTGGCAGAACGTGACGCTGACGGACCAAGCGGCCCCATCGACACAGCAGCGGGCTGAGTACCAGCCCGAGATTGCCGGTAGCGTCGACCTCACGGGCCGATTCCCGGCCGGCTTCATGGCGAGCGTGGAGCTGGATGTAGTCGGGCGACAGTTCTGTGTAGACCCGGATTCGGGCGCGGATCTGGCGCTCGACGCCACTGCCCGGCTGGATTTACTCGCCACGCGCGAGTGGACGCTCGGCGGCCCGCTCCACAAGCTGCGGACGACCGTGGCGCTCGACAACGTCGCTGACAAGGCGGTGTTCGACCAATGTGGTCTTCCGCAGCCGGGGCGCCTGCTGCGCTTCCAGGTGCAAATCGGGTAGGGCGCGCATCCACGCGTTGAGACGAGAAGGGGAGTTCCTGGCGAGCCTGACGGCTCCCGCGGGCGTCGTATCTCCGGACGCTCTCTTCCGCGCGGCGGAGAGGCTCGGGTTCATCGGGAGGGGCTTCTGGCAGGACGGTGGTCGTTGGGTCGCGCACGCGGGGGCGGTGCTCGAGATCGACAGCCGGACTCCAGGCGCCGCCACCGACCGGTTTGCCGCCGTGCGCGAAGCGGGGAGAGCGATCGGGCGGTCCCGATGGATTCGTGTGGGAGACACGCCGGGCTCCGGCCCTCGCTTCCACGGAGGCTTCTCGTTTCGCGCTGATCACCCGCCGCTGGGGGCGGAAGGCGGAGGCGAAGCGGGATTCTGGGAGCCGTTCCCCGCGGCGCGATTCGTATTGCCACGGGTCGAGGTCGAAGCAGGCGACGGCGGCGCCGTCATCACGCTCACGGAGCGGTTTCCCGCTACGACGTCCGACGCCGACGTGATCGTCCACCTCGAGGATCGACTCGAGAAGATCCGCCTCGGGCTCTCGACCCCGTTTCTGGAACACGGGCCCGGCGCGGGGAACGCCATCCCATCCGCTACAGCGCTCGAGGAGCCGGTCGATGCCCAGGCGTGGGGCACCGGCATCGGACGGATCCTCGGCGACATCGAACGACACCGAGTCCAAAAGGTCGTCCTGGCGCGGCCTCTGGACGTGAGCCTGTCCGAGATCCCCGATCCGATCTCGATCCTGCACCGGCTGAGGGCGGCGAACCCGCTCTCACACGCGTTTCTGGTACAGTTCGAGTCTGATAATTTCTTGTTCGGGGCGGCACCCGAGCTGCTCGGGTCGCTCGCCGGGCGGATGTTCCAGACCATGGCGGTAGCGGGATCGATCCCCCGCGGCCCCGACCCGGAATCGGATGAGTGGCTGGGCAGACAGCTATTGAGCAGTCGGAAGAACCGGGCCGAGCACCAGATCGTGGTGGACGACATAGCGGAGCGGCTTCGGCCGTTCATCCCTGAGCCTCGTGGCGCGAGGGAGCCGACATTGCTCAGACTCTCGAGCATCCAGCACCTCCGAATCACGCTCGAGGGAGAGGTGCCCGCGGGGACGCACATCCTGGACCTCGTCGAGGCGCTCCACCCCACGGCTGCCGTGTGCGGGTACCCCCGAGAGACGGCGCTAGAGATATTGACCGAGGAGGAGCCCGTCGGACGTGGCTGGTACGCGGGTCCGGTCGGCTGGTTCGATGTCCGTGGCGAAGGGGAGTTCGCCCCCGCTCTACGCTCGGCCGTGGCCTGCGGCCCGCTGCTCAGGTTGTACGCGGGCGCGGGGATCGTGGACGGATCACGCGCGGGTGCGGAGTGGGACGAGACACGTGTGAAGCTCCAGACCGTCTTGCGCGCGCTCGGAATCGCGCGCGTTCCATGAGATTCGCGCGGCTCCGTCGGCCTGCTAGGAGGACCGCGTGACTCACGCGAACCGCAACGTGTTGTGGGCACAGGCCCTGGTTGACGAGCTCGGACGCCAGGGAGTCACGCACGTTTGTGTCGCCTCCGGATCGAGGTCGGCCCCTCTTGCGGCCGCGTTCGCCGGTGACCCTCGTTTCACGGTGCACTCGCTACTGGATGAGCGCTGTGCCGGGTTCTTCGCGCTCGGGATCGGTCGGGCCTCGGGTCGCCCTGCCGCCGTTCTCACCACTTCGGGAACCGCGGCAGCCAACCTGCTCCCGGCCACGATCGAGGCCAGTCTCGGCGAGTCGCCCTTGCTGCTCGTTACCGCCGATCGACCGGCCCACCTGCGCGGTCTCGATGCCAACCAGACGATCGATCAGGTGAGGCTTTTTGGTCCGTACGTTCGGTTGTTCTGCGATATCCCTCTCGTGCGGACCGAGGATCGTCCGTTGCGGCACCTGCGCGCTGTGGCCGCGCGGGCGGTCGCCGCATCGAGAGACGCCCCGAGAGGCCCCGTACACTTGAACGTTCAGTTCGAAGAGCCCCTGGAGCCCACGCCGGTCGAAGGCGATGTACCTGCCTCGCTCCTGGAGAGCGCCGGGACGGCGGTCTGGGGACGCGTTGACGGGGCCCCTTACACGCGGCTGCACCAGGCGCCGTCGGCGTCGGACGAGCTCGCGGCCCTCGTCTCCGATCGTCTAAGCGAGGCGCAGAGGGGGCTCATCGTGTGTGGGCCCACGCACGGCCCGGAGGTGGGCGAGGCTGTTCTGCAACTGGGAGCCGCGTCGGGGGTTCCGGTGCTGGCCGACCCGCTTTCGGGCGCACGCTTCGCTGCAGGGGCGACGGCGCACGCCATCGCCGCCTACGATCTCTTCCTGGCCCATGCCCGGACGTGCGAGGCGTTAACACCCGATTTGGTGCTCCGGATCGGGTCCGCCCCGACCTCCGCGGCGACCGCGCGCTTCCTCGACGCGTGCGGGAGTGCCGAGCAGGTAGTCGTTGACGCCGGTGGTCGCTGGAAGGATTATCTCGCGAGGGCTCACGATTACGTGCGAGCCGATGCCGCGTCGATCTGCCGGGCCGCCGCTGAACGGGTGAAGCACGCGGCCAGCCCGGAATGGATGGCGCGCTGGCGCGGTGCAGAGCGGCTCGCGTTGGGTGTGATCGAGACCGCTCTGGGTGGCGAGCTCTTCGAGGGAGCGGCCGCAGCCTCGATCGCGGAGACTCTTCCAGACGGAAGCACGTGGTTCGTGGGCAACAGCATGCCGATCCGGGACGTGGATGCGTTCGCGATCCCGCGCGAGGCTGCGCTACACATGGTCGGTCACCGCGGAGCGAGCGGGATCGACGGCAATGTGAGTAGCGCGCTCGGAGTCAGCGCTGTGAGCGCCGGACCCACCCTGGCTCTCCTCGGGGACCTGACCTTCTTGCATGATCAGAACGGATTGATGGCGGCCCGTCGGGAACGCCTACCGATCGTCTTCGTCATCATCCAGAACGATGGCGGTGGGATCTTCCACCAGCTTCCGATCCGCGGCTACGATCCCCCCTTCACGGAGCATATAGTGATGCCGCACGGGCTCGACCTGGCCAGGGTTGCGCGGGTTTACGAGCTCCCGCACCGTCGGGTCGGCTCGACCGAGGAGCTGCGCACCGCCGTGCAGGATGGGCTCGCCAGCGGGGGGCCCAGCATCGTCGAGGTTCCGATCGAACAGCGTCGGAACTGGGAGATCCGAAACAGGGTCGCGCGCGAGGTCCGGAGCGCGATGGAGAGTCGCCGGTAGGCGAATCAACGGCCCGCCCAAAGAGGAGAAGACGGCAATATGAGCGATGTCGCATGGGAGTCAGCCGGGGAGTATGAAGACATCACGTATCAGAAGGCTGACGGTATCGCGCGGATTGCGTTCGATCGTCCCGAAGTACGGAACGCCTTCCGGCCCGAGACGTTGTTCGAGCTCTTGGAGGCGTTTGCTGATGCGCGGGATGATGCGGACATCGGCGTGGTCTTGTTCACCGGTAATGGCCCGTCGAAGGACGGGAAATGGGCGTTTTGCAGTGGTGGAGACCAGCGCGTCCGCGGCGAGGCCGGATACGTGGGCCGGGACGGAGTGCCGCGCCTCAACGTGCTCGAGCTCCAGCGGCTGATCCGCTCCATGCCAAAGCCCGTGATCGCGCTTGTCGCCGGATATGCGATCGGTGGTGGGCACGTGCTCCACGTCGTCTGCGATCTGACGATCGCCGCTGACAACGCGGTGTTCGGGCAGACCGGACCCAAGGTAGGGAGCTTCGACGGAGGTTTCGGCTCATCGTACCTGGCCCGTTGCGTGGGCCAGAAGAAGGCGCGTGAGATCTGGTATCTGTGCCGCCAGTACGACGCGGCGCAGGCCGAGCGGATGGGGCTCGTGAACGCGGTCGTTCCGGTGGAACGGCTCGAGGAGGAAGGGATCCAGTGGGCTCGCGAGATCCTCGAGAAGAGCCCGCTCGCGATTCGATGCCTCAAAGCCGCGTTCAACGCCGACTGTGATGGCCAGGCGGGTCTACAGGAGTTGGCGGGCAACGCGACGCTCCTGTTCTATATGACCGAGGAAGGGCAGGAGGGCCGCAACGCGTTCCTGGAGAAGCGACAGCCGGATTTCCGCAAGTATCCATGGCGTCCCTGACGGACTCGGCGAGCGCGAGCGATTCAGCCACCGAACCGAACGCCGTGCTCGCCTGGGCCACGGCTGCACGACCGAAGACACTGCCGGCGGCCGTAGGACCCGTTTTGATCGGGGGTGGACTGGCCTGGTCCGACGCCCGCTTTGCGGCCCTCCCGTTCGCCTGCGCGCTGGCGTGCGCCGTGTTGATCCAGATCGGCACCAATTTCGCCAACGACTACTCCGACCACATGCGGGGCGCGGACACGCCCGACCGTCTCGGGATGCCCCGAGCCACCCAGACGGGATTGATCGCGCCGGAGCGAATGCGCCTGGGTGCGATCCTGACCTTCGGGCTGGCTGTACTCCTCGGTTTCTATCTCGTGTACGTGGGCGGGTGGCCCATCCTGGCGATCGGGCTGTTCTCGATCGCGGCCGGAGTCGCGTATACCGGCGGGCCATGGCCGTTTGGCTACCACGGGCTCGGTGATGTGTTCGTGTTTCTCTTTTTCGGGCTACTGGCCGTCGGCGGGACGTATTACGTGCAGGCCCACGAGTGGGCCCCAGGCACCCTCCTCGCAGGCACCGGTGTCGGTGCGCTCACGACCGCGATTCTCGTCGTGAACAACCTGCGCGACGTGGGGACGGACGCGCGTGTCGGGAAGCGGACCATGGCGGTGGTCCTCGGGCGCCGGGGCTCCCAGATCGAGTACACGCTGCTGTTCGCAATCGGCGCCATCGTTCCGGCGATCGGCGTGTGGGTTTTCGACTGGCCGGTGGGGTGTCTCCTCGCCTTGGTCGGGCTCTCGAGCGGGCTGGGGGCGCTGCGCGAGGTGTGGATGTTCCGGGACCCGCGTGCGCTCAACACGGCGTTGGGCGTGACCGCCCGTGCGGCGGGTCTGTACGGGCTTTTGTTCGCAGTCGGGTGCCTGTTGTGATGTCGAGCCCGACGAACGGGGACGCACCGGCCGACCCGCTCCGCCTGCGGTCCAGGCAGCGGCCAGGCGCCATCGCGCTCGAGGACGGTGAGCGAGAGTGGACCTACGAGGCCCTCGACCGCGGCGCCGACGAGCTCGCGACCCACCTGTCGGAGTCCGGGTTGGGGCCGGGCAGCATCGTCGGAGCCTGGGTAGACGCGACACCCGCAGGGATTACGTCGGCGCACAGCGTGCCGCGCCTGGGCGGTATTCTCGCGCCCGGGCACCCGCGGTGGAACGCCACGGACCGAGCCAATTTCCTCACACGCCTGCGGCCCGCGGCGGTGATCGCCGAGCCAGGCTCACCACCACCCGCGGAGGGGTGGACGGAACGGCACGTCGAGCTCGCGGCTTTGCGCGGAGCGGGGCTCTCGCTGTTCCAACCGGTCACGCCGATGGAGCCCCTGCGCGCACCGAGCAAAGCCCACACACTTCTTTGGACATCGGGCAGCGCCGGCGCGCCTCGAGTGGTTTGCCTGAGCCTCGCGAGCCAGGTCCACAGCGCTGGAGCAGCGAACGGGCGTTTGGCGTTTCGCTCGGACGACGCGTGGCTGGCGTCGCTCGGGTTGGCGCACGTGGGCGGACTGGCGATCATCCTGCGCTGCGCGCTGGCGGGCGGGCGTCTCGTGCTCGCTCCACCCCGCTTCGAGCCACGTCATCTTCTCGAGCTCCTCCGGAGTGCGAGGGTCACGCACGTATCTGTCGTCCCGGCGATGCTCGACCATCTGCTCGAGGCAGACTCGGACGCGCCGCTCCCTGACCGACTCAGGTGCGTCCTCGTGGGTGGAGACGCGACCCCCGCCCCCCTCGTGAGTCGAGCGGTCCAGCGGGGCTGGCCGTTGGCTCTCACGTACGGCCTCACGGAAGCCGCTTCGCAGGTGGCGACCGCGCCACCGGATCTCGTGCGCCGGAAGGCGGGGACAGCGGGAGCACCGCTGGATGGGGTGGAGATTCAGATCGCGACGGATGGGGAGATCCGCGTCGGTGGGCCGACGGTCATGCTCGGTTACCTCGGGCACGCGGGCGGGCTGACAGGCGTTCGAGACGGCCAGGTTCGAACCGGCGATCGGGGTCGTCTCGACGAGGAAGGTCATCTGTGGGTCACCGGGCGAGTGGCCAGCCGAATCGTCACGGGCGGTTCGAACGTGGACCCGGCCGAAGTGGAGCACATCCTCGTCACTCACCCCCGCGTGCGGGCAGCTGGCGTGGTCGGGATCGCGGACGAGGTTTGGGGAGAGCGCGTGGTCGCTCTTATCGTCGCACGCCCGCCATGCGCGCCGGAGGAGTTCGAGGCCGATTTAGCAGCCTGGGCGCGCCGAAAGCTCTCGGGACCGCGATATCCGCGCGAGTGGGTGTTCGTCCGGCAGTTGCCTCTAACGACGACCGGAAAGCCGGATCGAGTCGCCCTGCGGAATCTCGCCACTGCGGCCCTGACCTCCAGACGCCAAACCTAGCCCGCGGTCTTCCAGCGACCTCCTGAATCGCGCCGGCCGGCTGTCAGTCTCCCCTGGGCGGCGAGTACCGATCCACGTGTTCCACCGGAGCATGCGGTGAGTGCTCGGCCCGACGGATCATGAGCACACGATCCGCCTCGACCCGCTTTCTGAAGCCGAGCAAGTGGAGCATGCCGATCAGTATCCGACTCGGTTCCAGACGCAGGACCAGGGCGCCGGCGCGTTCCGGGTGTCTCTTCACTCCGGGGATGAACGGGGCCAGGTGATCCACGCCGAGTCCGCGCAGAACAGCCGAGACGCGAAGCCAGGCCGGATTCACGTCGTGTACGATGAAGAACCCGTCATTGCCCAGCTCTTGATAGAGGGGCAGGAAGATCCGCCCGCTCTCCGGGGCTTCAACGGGGCCCGAACGTGATGCTCCGACTACCTGCCCGGCCTCGACCCGCTCGAAGTTCCGGAAGCCCGGTACCATCTTGAACGTGTCTTCCGGCCGAATGTCGTGCCGGTACCGAACCTCTAGCGCGCGCGGCAGTCCCTGGCTGGCGTGCGCGAGACGCGCGCGGCGGTGCGCAAGGTCGGGGATATCTGCGGCCGCAACCATGTCGAGAGCCGCCAGCGCGATCCACAGCGAGTCTTCATGGGCTTGCACCGAGGCTTTGGCCTCGTGCTCACCACCTTCGATGCCGATTCCAACAAACCCGCGCTGGTCCAAATGCTCGAGCATGGCGCCATCGATTTGCTCCTCAAGGCCAAGCACTACCGGGAGTGGCAGCATGAGCGCGAACTCACGGTTCGCTCGTGTATCGCCGAGTGTGGCGAACGGAGCGCTCTCCGCGGAGGTCGTGTGCAAGTCCAGCACGAACACGTCGCCGCGAGCCTCATCGAGCTCCCGGTCGAGCACTTCCAGGAGTTCGCGTTGCTCCCGAAGCTCGGCCGTCCCGAGGGGCGCAGCGGGTGCCGGATCAGGCGCAGCTGAATCGGGCACGGGGTTTCCGCCCGCAACCGGGCGCGTGCGCGCGAGAACGGCATCCACGCGCGCTCGCTGCCACATACGGTTCAGGTCTTCATCGATGAAGCGTCGACCACACTCGAGGGCCCCGAGGTTGCCGGCCAGGCCAACGAGATCCCCCCGCATCCGCGGCCGCCTGCGCCGGATGAGATCCATGACGTGCTCCAGCGCGGTGACCCCGGCCGGTTCGTTTCCATGCAGCCCGGCGACGCACAAAAGCAATGGGCCAGGCCGATCGCCCGCGTAGCGGCCGATGAGGCGCCGGTATGTGAAACCGCTCTCCACGGTTTGCGCGGAGGCGCTCTCCGACATGGTCACGGGACACTCCCTGGAGTCACGAGAGCCTGAAACGCGAACGGCGCGACCGAGGCCACGCCGTGACGGCTGCCAGCTTGCGCGATTCGTGCGCCGCGGACAAGAGGGTGATCACCCTCCACGAGGCGGCTCACGCAGCCGCGCGTGCAACCGCGGGGCACGCCGCTGCGAGAGCAGGGGCCCCCGAGGTGAAGGGCTGCACCTTGAGACTCCCGGGCGCACTCAGCCGGCCAAACCCTCCGTCTTGGCGGCGAACACGAAATCGCTCTCCGTGAGACCATCGATCTTGTGCGTCCAGATGGTGACGCGGACGCGGCCCCACCGGAGGTGGATGTCGGGGTGATGATCCTGAGCCTCCGCTAGCTCGCCGACCTGGTTGGTGAAATCGAGTGCCGTCCGGAAGTCCGGAAACTCGAACTCCTTCTCCAGATGGTGCCCATCGAGGAGTTGCCACCCGCCTCCCAGCTCAGAATGCAGCCGGTGAAGCTCCTCTCCCTCGAGCGGTGGTACGCCACCTCGACAGGGTACGCACTGCATCTGCGACAAACGTGTGCTCATCGCTCGTCTCCGGTAATCGGTTCGTGATCTGCAACGGCGTGGTCAGCCAAGGTCGTGGCGTCCCCCGACGTACGCAACGCGCCGACGACCGAGGCGCGACGCCGACGGGTTCGATCGAGCTCTGCTCAGCGCGGCGGTAGCTTCTTGCCGGGCGTGTCGGGTGGTGGAAGCGGCGCTGTCGCGGCCTGGTCGCGCCCCTCGCGCTTGGCGCGGTACAGCGCTACATCGGCCTCCCGAAGCAGGCTCTTCACGTCTGAGCCGCTCTCTGGATAGAACGCGATCCCCGCGGACACTGTCAGCCGGATCTCGGCGCCATCATCGGCCATCAGCGTGAGACCCTGAACATGGCGCCGAAGTCGATCAGTCACCGCGACGGCGCGTTCAGGGTCCGCCTCGATCACCAGGGCTGCGAACTCATCTCCGCCCAGGCGAGCCAGGACGTCCGTGTCTCGCAACGTGATCCGCATGACGTCCGCGACCGCCTGCAAGGCCCGGTCGCCGGACAGATGGCCATGTCGATCGTTGATCGATTTGAGGTGATCGCAATCGACCAGGATCACGGCCACGCGGTTGCCGTACCGGCCGGCCCGGCGGAGCTGCTCCTCCAGGCTCTCGACGAAATGACGACGGTTGTGTAACCCCGTCAGAGGATCAGTGACAGCGAGCCGGCGGGTTTCCTCGTTCAGCTGCGCCGCACGGATCACGACTGCGGCCTGCTGCGCCACGACGCTGAGTGGTCGCACATCATCGTCGGAGTACGCGTCGGGCGAGCGCGACTCCGCGTTCAGGACGCCGATGACTCGACCTTCCACCTTGAGCGGCAATGCGATCTCGCTCTGGGCTCCTTCCACGCCCTCGATGTAGTCCTCGATCTCGGCCAGGTTGTGGACGACGATCACGTCGCCCGTTTCGGCACACCGTCCGGTCACGCCCTCGCCGATGGGGATCCGGAGCTGGTTCGCGTCCTCCGAGTATCCTCTTGCGGCCCGGACGATGAGCGAGCGGCTGACCGCGTCGATCAGTAAGACTGCGACATGCCCCTCCGGGACCAGCTCCTCCGTGACCTCGAGGATCGCGGTCAACGTGTTGTCGAGGTCGTCCTGGCCGCTCGCGAGCTGGCTGATACGGTACAGGGCGTTTAGCTGATCGATTCGATGTTGTCGCCGATCGCTCGTGCGCGCCGCGAGGATTGCCAACGCGGCTTGAGAGCCGAGTACCGTGAGGAGCTTCTCATGGGTCTCGGTGAAGGCGGCCCGCCGCTCGGACTCGACATTGATCACGCCGGCGACTTCATTCGCCACAAGCAGGGGTACGGCGAGGTTCGAACGGCATTCCTGGAGGCCGGCTACGTAGCGCGGGTCTTCGGTCACGTCTGCCACCCTGACGGCTCGTCGGTGCTCGGCCGCCCATCCGGAGAGACCGCGACCCCGGGGAAGGGTGATCGCCAGGACCTCACCCACGCGCTCGCCGTAGCCCCGTACCCGCGCGACCTTGAGATGCCCGGATTCGCGATCGTAGAGCATCAAGGCCCCGTGATCGAATCCGATGAGTTCCTGTGCCTGCTCGAGGACGGTTTCGAGGAGGTCATCCAGGCTGTCGATCAAGCCGATGCGACGCGTTGCGTTGTAGAGGGCCGTCAGGCTCTCGAGCTCGTTCATCTAACCTATCCGGAATGACCGGGGTCACTCAGCGAGGGCTCCAAGCCAGCGAGTCGCTGACGGATCAGGGTCTCAAGGGTTCAAGCCGCTTGCCAGGCTCGGGGGAGGATCACGTGGGTCGGCTGGCACCGCTGACCGCCGGTGTAGCCAGCGCGGTGGTCAGGAGCTCCAGCAGCCGACAGCCGGATCGAGCCGCGCCGTGGCTCGGGACCAAGGCCACATACAGTACATTAGAAGAACGCATGTAAAACATTGCATAGCATTGTTATACATGTGCGTTCACTGTGTGGACCGCGATTGGCCCGCTGCCTTCTCCGGCGAAGCTCGATCCTTACGCCCTACCCGGCTGCGCGGCGAGGGGAGTCCCACGCCCGCCGGATCGGGGGCGCCGAGAGGTTTGGCTTTCTGCTAGCCGGTGTGGCGTTTCGCTCCCTTGGGTGACTCCAGCGTGCGGGGACGGGAGCTGCCACGGCTCGGAGCCGACCGACGGCCGGACCGGCCGACCTGGTCCGGCCGTCGGGGGTGCGCGATCAGCCTGCTGCGGCGACGGCCGCCCGCACCGCGTCGTAGTCGGGCTCGACGCCGGCATCCTCGGAGACCCATGCGTAGGCGATCCGACCGTCACCCCCGATCACGAAGACCGACCTCTTCGCGACGCCTTTGAGACCCGCGAGGTCTTCCGCGAGGACTCCGTAGGTGCGACTCACGTCCTTGTTGAAATCTGACAGGACGGGAAAGGGGAAGTCCTCGATATCGCGGAAGTGCGCGGTCACGAACGGGCTGTCGACCGAGATGGCGAATACGCTCGCGTCCAGATCCGCCCACCCCTCCCAAGCGTCACGCACCGTGCCGAGCTCGGTCGTGCAAACAGGGCTGAAGGCGAGCGGGATGAAGAGGAGGACGACCTTCTCTCTCCCGAGGTGATCCGACAGATCGGTCGTCTCGCCGGGTCGGTGGGGAAGCTCGAAGGTGGGGGCCAGGTCGCCCACTTGTGCGCTCATGTCAGACTCCTTTGAGACCGTCAGCGACCGGCTGCTAGAAGGCGCCGCCGCCTCCGCCACCGAACCCGCCACCCGAGAAGCCACCCCCGCCCGAAAAGCCGCCGCCGCCAAAGCTCGACCCGCCGGAGCTGCGGGGCGCGGATCGCATCACATTCGCCGTTTGCCCCGTCATGCGACCCAGATCGGAGACGAAGACGTGCGTGTTGAAATGATGGAAGCTCGACCCTCGGTACCACTCGGGTGGCTCGCGATACATGTCATCGAACGCGGAGGCCCACTTCTCCTCGACGCCGAGGGCCATGGCGAAGGGTAGAAGCGCCTCGAATTGCTCGGGCCCGGTGATCATCCGCTTGAACCGGTCGGATTCCACCCTCGAGAGGAACTCTTCGAACCCGCGGACCAGGCGGAACAACCGCGCCCCTTCACGAGTGCGTGCCGGCATGATCAGGCCGAACCCTCCGATGATCAGGGCCGTCAGGACCCCACCGATGATGACCGGGAGTGTAGCGAGCCCGAGGCGCGATGCACTGATCATCCCGAGCGCCACGATAGCTACGCCGACACCGATGGCCAGGGCGATGTAGCGACCCGCGACGTGATCGGGGCGGCGGACATACACGCGGTGTTCGACGAGGGAATCCATCAGTCGGTCCTTCAGGTCCGGCAGATGTTTGTAGAACTTGTTGCGCAGGTCGGAGAGTTCGACGACGGCTTGAGAACGTCCGAACACGGCGCGGAGTAGCTTGCGCTCATGCGGCCGGAGCTCCTCCCACGACGTTTGATCTCGTCGAAGGTGGTAGACGTACTCTTTGTCCGTGATGAGGCCGAGCAGCTTCTTCTCTTCCTTCTCCTCGATGATCAGGTAGCCCCGCACGGCCAGGTCGACGAGCGTGGCGGTAATATCGCGCATGTCGGCGGAGTTGTCCGCCACCACACCGACCTCGGCCGGGCTCAGGCCCTCCGGCGGATCGTAGCGGGGCTCGATGGACCCGATCTCGGGGTCCTTTCCGCGGCGCCTCCAGGCGCTGAACATCGCGAAGAACGCGAACCCTGGAAGCACGAGCGGCCAGTTGGCGCTCACGAAGAAGCCGACTTCGTCAAGCGTCGAGGGCCGCTCCACCACATCCGCATCCCAGGCGATCCCCACCGTAAGACCCTCGCGGAATCCCAGGCTGCGGCGAGTCGTGAATGTTACGACGGGCCCTTCGATGAGAAGGTTCGCATCCTGGGCGACGGACCCGTACGCGCCTGTGAATGCGTGCGCCCGGACCCCGGTCGCCTCGACCGGTAGCTCTACCGTGGCGCGGACGGACCCGATGGGCACCGGCCACTCTGTTCCGGTCACGTTCCAGTACAGCTCGTCGTACGCTTCGGCGATACCCTCCCGCTCGGTGTCCGCCTCGAAGTGGCGGAGCGCCCTCTTCACGCGATATCGCAGGACGACCGTCTTCGTCGCGTCCGCAGCCCCGGGAATCCAGACCTTGATCTCGAGGTTCCCGTTCTCCCTACCGACCTCGCGTCGGAGCTCGTTCCCTCGCTCGTCTGCCACGCTCTCCACGTCCAGACGCAGCTTGTACGCGAAGCCCGTTGGGGTGCGGTAGTCGATGGGGATCGTTCGGTAGATCCCGTTGTAGCTGCCCTCGAATCGGGGGCGGATCGTCTCGGTCACGACGATCTCACCGCTGCGAAGGACCGTGATCCGGGCGTCGAAGCTCTCGATCTCCCAGGAGCGAGTGGAGGAAGCGGGCCCACGCGCCGGTCCGTGCGGGGCAAATGCCGCCCGGGAGGGGGCGGGTGGCGCCGGGGCGAGCGCCGCGCGTGCGGGAAGTGTCGCAAATCCCTGGAGCGCCAGCGTGCTGGCCAACGCCAGCGAGACGCGCCTGACCACGGTCCGGCTTCCGCTGAGCCGTGGGAGGCGTGGCCGCCCGGGAATCACGGACGGCCGCAAGCCCCAGATCGCCTCAGCTCGGGCTGTCTTGAAAGCTGACCTTCGGCGCCTCGCGCTCACTCTCATCCTCCAGCGAGAAGAACTCTCGGCGCGTAAAGCCGAACATCCCGGCGAGCAGATTGGTGGGGAAGACCTCTGTCTTCGTGTTGTAATCCCGCACGACGGCGTTGTAGTAGCGTCGAGCGTTCTGCACGGCGCCTTCGATCTCGTTCAGCGTACCCTGAAGCTGGGTGAAGCTCTCCACGGCTCGTAGCTGTGGGTACGCCTCGGCGAGCGCGAAGAGCTGACGGAGCGCGCCGCTGAGAGCGCCCTCGGCCTCGGCCTTCGCTGCCGGACCCTGCGCGCTCATCGCGCGGTTGCGGGCCTCCACGACGCCCTCGAGCGTATCGCGTTCGTGGCTCGCGTACCCCTTGACGGTCTCGACGAGGTTCGGAATTAGGTCCCAGCGTCGCTTGAGCTGGACGTCGATGTCCGCCCACGCGCCGTCGACGCGCACGCGCAGTCGGACCAGCGAGTTGTACATGCCGATGACGACAAACGCGATCACGGCCAGTATGATGAGCGCGATCCACATGGGCAGTGTGTCCTCCGAGCGGGGAACGGTCGACGGTCTGACCGGGCGCCAGCGTGGCAACCAATGGCAATATCGGCCGCACCTCCTGACGTGTAAAGCAACCAGACCGGGCTGGTCAACGGGCGTCGCGGATGGAAGTATATCAATATGCTTGTACAGGCTCGCCTCGACGGTCGGCTTCGCCTGTTGCGGCAGCACGATCACGCGCTCCTTTCGGGGCAGCTCGCCATGAGCTGGGTCGGATTCGAGCGCGCACCGACACCGCTGCCGTTTGATCTCGTGTTGGCGACCGCGCTGCATGACGCCCCGTGGCTCGAGTTGGACCACACCCCAGTCCTGGATGGCGAGGTCGGGCGCCCGCATTCCTTCCACACGCACCCGCTCGAGCCGAAGCTCGCGGCGTACAAGCACGGCCTGGACCGGCTCGAGAGTCTGTCGTGCCACGCCGCCCTGTTGGCCAGCATGCATTACGCGGAGTTCCTCGACTCGAGCGAAGCCTCCGAGTTCATCCGAGGAGAGGCGAATAGGCGCCGGCGGCTGGCCGAGGCACTCGGTCTGGACGAAGAGGAAGACGAGCAGTTGTCCCGGCAACTCGCCTATCTGCGTCTGTTCGACAATCTGTCGATCTTCCTTTGCCTGACGCCTCCGGGGAGTGACGATGGGCAGCGCCCCGATTGGATCGATAATCTGCGTCACCTCAGAACCCCGGATGGGCCGCTTCTTCACCTCACGTGGTTGGGTGAGGACCTCGTGCACGTAGACCCGTTCCCGTTCCGCGACGCGGTTCCCCTCCAGCTACCATACCGAGAGCTCGCGCGGCAGGAGTTCGATACGAAGGAAGAGCTCGACGAGGCCTGGGATGGCGCCCTCGAATCGAGCTGGAGTGCGTGGCTCAGGCCGGCGCCTCGCCTGGCGTAGGGAACTGCCCGGAGAAACACGCGAGCGCGGCCTTCACGGTCGCGCAATGGATCGCGACCGTGTCTTCGGTATGGCTCGCGTAGCCGCCCGCGAGACAGATAGCGACCGGAATACCGCGCAGGGTGAGCTCCCGCAACACGTACTCGTCCCGGCGGCGCAATCCATCCATCGTCAATCCGAGCCCGCCGAGCTGATCGCCCCGGTACGGATCCGCACCCGCCAAGTAATACGCGAGTGAAGGGCCCCAGCCATCGAGCACGCTGGGGAGGTGCTCGGCCAGCAGCGCCAGGTACTCGTCGTCACCGATTCCGTCTCGGAGTCCGATGTCCAGATCTCCCGGCGGCTTGGGGAAGGGGTAGTTGTTGTCCTGGTGCATGGAAAGCGTGAAGACCGACGCGTCATCCGCGAAAATGGCCGCGGTGCCGTTTCCGTGATGTACGTCGAGGTCGATTACCAGGGCCGAGTCGATCTCGCCGGCTCGTTGCAGGGCGCGTACGGCGACCGCCACGTCGTTCAGTGGGCAGAATCCCTCCCCGTGTCCCGCGAACGCATGGTGGTATCCTCCCCCGAGGTGGACCGCCACGCCGCGCTCCAGCGCGAGTCGAGCCGTGAGGATCGCGCCTCCGCAGCTAAGCCACGCCGCATCACGAAGGGCGGGAGAGAACGGCAGCTCGAGCCGAGTCTCGTCGAAAATGCTGAGCTTGCCCGAGCTCAGCCTGTCGATCCAGCGGGTGGTGTGGACGAGGGTGATCTCCTCGTCCGTTGCGGGCTCGGGGCGGAAGATGTCCGCCGCGGCGACCAGGCCCTCGTCGATGAGGCGACCCAGAATCAGACGGTATTTGGCGGTCGGGAAGACGTGCGGCCCGATGTCCACCTCATACGCCTCGTGGAAGATTACCGGAAGCACCGGTTGCGGGATCTCCGACGTAGCTCGGGTCGTTGGCTCCATGATCGTTCGATCGTCGGGTACTGCACCGTTCCGTGCAAGGACGCGTCGCGGATCGATCTTCGCTCCGGGGTCGCGACAGCCCAGCGCGAAGGGTAGCGTTAGGTGTCGGATCGTCGGCTGCAACTGGCTCGAAGACGTTCGGAGAGCCTATTCGAGCCGCCCGCGATAGAAACGGAGCGATAGGATGCAAGTGCCGATATTCCAGCTTGATGCGTTCACCGGCGAGCTGTTCCGCGGGAACCCGGCCGCGGTGTGCCCACTAGACGGCTGGCTCGAGGACGACCGTTTGCAGGCGATCGCGGCCGAGAACAACCTCTCGGAAACCGCGTTCTTCATCCCCGAGGGCGACGAGTACGGGCTTCGCTGGTTCACCCCGACCGCCGAGGTCGACCTGTGTGGGCACGCGACCCTCGCGTCGGCGTGGGTCATCTTTCATCGGATCTCGCCGGAGCGCGCCAGCGTGAGGTTTCGCACCCGCGGCGGGGAGCTGATGGTCGAGCGGGAGGGGGAGCTCTTATCGATGGACTTCCCGTCACGCCCGGCCGAGCCAAAGGAAGCTCCGAGAGCGCTCGTCGAGGGGCTCGGGGTCGAGCCGCTGGAAGTGCTCGCCGCGGTGCGGGACTATCTGGTCGTGCTCGAGAACGAGGAAGACGTCCGTAAGCTGAAGCCGGACTTCAACCGCCTGCGCACACTGGACCGGCTGGGGATCATCGTCACCGCAGCCGGAACGGGGTGCGACTTCGTCTCGCGCTTCTTCGCGCCCGGTGTGGGCGTTCCAGAGGATCCGGTCACCGGTTCCGCGCACTGCACGCTCATCCCGTATTGGGCCTCCCGCCTCGATTCCAAAGCCACGGGCGCGCAACTCCACGCGCGACAGATCTCGGCGCGTGGAGGGGAGTTGTTCTGCGAGGACCTCGGAGAGCGTGTGAAGATCGCGGGGCGAGCGGTGCTCTATCTGGAAGGCACGGCCCACGTGTGACGCTCGCCGGCTGTGTCGCGTCTTTCCCCTGAGAGGGCGTAACCGACCTCTCGACGTATGGGGAGGGCCCGGGCGAAGGCTGAGTGCGGTGCGACGCCCGAGCCTGCAGGATATAGGCAGGGGAAACGGATCGGAGGAGCCGATGCGTACGCAACGGAGCGCCAGAGGAGTGTGGCTGTTTCGCCGCCTCGTGTGCCTCGTCACCGGGTTGGCGCTGGGATCGATGATATGGATGCCTGCCGACGGCGCCGCGCAGGATCGACGACCTCGACCTCGAGATGATGACGACAGGCACGGACGGTTCGACGGGCACGACCACGAGTACCGCGGCGGCTCCCGGTTGCAGCTGGGGGGCGGCTTCGTCTTCGTCGCTCCTCAGGGAGTGTTCGGGGATTTCGTGGATGACGGATATGGAGTCGACCTGCATCTCGTGTACGGGCTCGATCCCTCGAACGTCGTCGGCCTTCGTTTCGACGCGGGATGGGTCAGGTACGGATCGGAGCACGTCGGTGCGCCCTTCTTCCCGGGTACAGGCCGCGTTTTGCTCGATGTCGGGACCCACAACAACATCGCCATGTTCGGGATCGGACCCCAAATCCAGCTGCCCACGGGACCGATCCGGCCCTATATAAACGGGTTCGTCGGGATGGGCTATTTCTACACGGAGAGCTCGATCGACGACGGCTATTACTATTATGACGAGTTCTACCGGACGACGAACTTCGATGACGTGAGCTTCGGGTACGGTGGGGGAGGCGGCCTGGCCCTCATCCTCGGGCGTGGACGCAATCCACTGGCGGTGAACTTCGACGTCCAGTACCGCAGGTACGACGACACGGAGTACCTCGTGGAAGGGAGCATCTGGGATGACGGGTTTGGCGGTGTGGTCATTTCGCCGCTATTGAGCGACGTGGAGTTGCTCCACTTCACCGTCGGTCTCTCGGTCGGTCTGTGAGCCGAGGAGCGGCGGAGCCGCCCGTCAGGGTGGCCCGCCGCTCGCTCAACCCTGCGCACGTACAAGCCGTAACACGCGCCCGTCCTGCGACAGGATGTACAGCTCGCCGGCGGCATCCTCACCGAACGACGTTACGGATGCGAGACCCTGAATCGCCCACGCTCGCGGATCCACGGCGGTGCCTCCCTCCAACCGGAAGCTGCGAAGAAAGCCCGCACAGAAGTCGGAATAGAAATAGTGGCCTACCACCTCCGGTATGCTCTGGCCACGGTACGAGTACCCGCCCGTCACGGAACAGCCCTGACCGTGATCGTACTCGGCGACCGGCAACGTCAGTCCCGTTGTGTCGCATGGGTCGGTCGCGAAACAGGACGACCCCTCGGTCACGTTCCACCCGTAGTTGAGACCGGCGGCCGTCGCCGGGGCCGCGTTGATCTCCTCCACGCGATTCTGGCCCACGTCGGCGATATACAGTGTCCCGGTGTCTCGATCGAACGAGGCGCGCCAAGGGTTGCGGAGCCCGAGCGCCCAGGTTTCCGGACGCGCTGCGGGCTGACCCACGAAGGGATTGTCGGTGGGGATCGCATACGGGTCCCCGCCGTCCACGTCCAGCCGCAGCACGGCACCCAGCAACGTCGAGCGATCCTGTCCCGATCCGAGCGGATCGCCGCCGGCTCCGCCATCCCCCATGAACACGTACAGCATGCCGTCCGGTCCGAACTGCAACTGTCCCCCGTTGTGGTTCGAGAACGGCTGCGTGACTCGCAGAATCACCTTTGCCGAGGCCGGGTCAGCGCGATCCGGGTCCGCGTCGACAGTGTACCGCTCGACGCGCGTGTCACCGTTCGAGTCGGTGTAGTTGACGTACAAGAAGCCGTTGGAGGCGAAGTCGGGGTGGAAAGCCAGCGACAGCAGCCCTCGCTCGCCTCCGCTCAGCACCCGTCCCGTCAGATCCAGGAAGGGGGTCGGTAGGAGCTGGCCAGAGGCCACGATCCGGACCCTGCCGGGCTGCTCGACGATGAACAGGCGAGCATCTGCCGTCGGTGAGGTGAGATAGACGGGTGAGGCGAACCCCTCCGCCACGACCTCGGTCGTGAGCGAGAAGCCCGACGGAGGCGGTGGGGGTGGAGGGGGCGGCGCGCTCGGGCTGTCGGCGCATGCCATCGCTCCAACCGCTCCCAACCCACCAAAGCTCACCGTGACGATGCACCATACGCGGAGGGCCGCGCCGGAGGGCGCGGCCCGTTGAAACATCCGTCCCATACGCGGTGGGACCCCTCTGTATCGGCGGCGTTCCGCGACGCGACGCCGCGCGCAGATGCGGGTCAGCTCGCCCCGTTTCGATACGCCTTCATGAGGACCTCGGCGACCTCGCGGCGGGTGAACTCCTCGGGCGGTCGTTCGCCACGTGAGAGCATCTCTCTGACCTTCGTACCGGAGAGGAAGAGACGCTCCTCGGGTGTGGATGGTGAGGTCTTGGCGCTGGCCATTTGCGCCGTCCGACGGCACCAGAACGCGTGCTCGAACTTGAGCGGCTCGATGCCCAGGAGGTCTCCGTCCACGCGCTCGAAGATCTCCTGCGCGTCGTAGGTCCCGTAGTAATCGCCCACTCCCGCGTGATCGCGACCCACGATGAAGTGCGTGCAGCCGTAGTTGCGCCGCATGATGGCGTGGAAGATGGCTTCGCGTGGACCGGCATAGCGCATGGCCGCCGGAAGAACCGAGAGCAGGACCCGGTCGCGCGGGAAGTACCCGTCCAGGAGGACTCGGTAGCACTCCATTCGCACATCGGCCGGGATGTCGTCAGACTTCGTTTCACCCACCAGAGGGTGTATCAGCAGACCTTCCACGATCTCGAGCGCGCACTTCTGCAGATATTCATGCGCTCGATGGATCGGGTTCCGGGTCTGGAACGCTACTACGCTCCTCCAGCCTGCATCGTCGAAGCGCTGCCGGGTCTGGGCGGGCGTCAGATTCTCGGCCGGGAAGCCCGAGATGTCTCCCTCGAGAAGGTATCGAACCGGTCCGGCCACGTAGTTGGCACCCATCGCGTGCACCGCCGCCACTCCGGGGTGCGCGGTGTCCTCCGTTCCATAGACCGCCGCGGTCTCTCGAGCGACATGGCGAGGATACGTCTCTCGCACGTCCACGATTCCGGCGATCTGACCGTCCCGCGTGCGCAGCGCGACCGGGTCCCCCGGCGCGAACCCCTGCGCTTCTTCCTCCGTCGCGGGAAGGACGACCGGGATCGACCAGGGCAGCCCGCTCGGCAGCTTCATCTCCGCGAGGACGGACTCGTATGCGGCAGAGTCCATGAATCCATCCAGCGGTGAGAGGCCTCCGACCGAGATGAGGTAGAGGTCGCTCAGGATC
Source organism: Gemmatimonadota bacterium (assembly GCA_039588215.1). Taxonomy (GTDB): domain Bacteria; phylum Gemmatimonadota; class Gemmatimonadetes; order Palauibacterales; family Palauibacteraceae; genus JBDHAC01. The sequence goes on along the minus strand of JBDHAD010000010.1, from coordinate 17,928 downwards.
CGGTGCGAGACTTGTATGGCTGGAAGCGAGGTCGCGACCTCACGGAGCTCCGCAGCCTGGCTCCCGTCGACCCGTCGATCGATCAGCTGGCCACCGTAGGGTGCGATGGGACCGGGTGCCTTGGTTGCAAGATCTTGTCCCCGCGTGGCCTCACGCGGGGTGTCTGCCGTACTTGTATGCATGAGGGTCTCCTACCCGGAAACGGCGCGGAGCTGTCCCTCGCGCCCGATATACCCGTGGTCCCGCAGATGGTCGATCACCTGATCGGCGCACGCCTCCACATCGTACAGGTTCGTCTCTACGACCAACTCGGGCGCCTCGGGCGCCTCGTACGGTGCGTCGATCCCCGTGAACTCGCGGATCTCCCCGGCGCGCGCGCGCTTGTACAGACCCTTGGGATCCCGAGCCTCACACACCTCCAGGGGGCAGGACACGTACACCTCCACGAAATCGCCCCCACGCGTCATGATCTCGCGGATCCGGCGGCGGTCCTTCCGATACGGGGAGATAAAGGCCGTCACGACGATCGCGCCCGCCTCGGCGAACAGCTTCGCGACTTCACCGACGCGTCGGATGTTCTCCTCGCGGTCGTCCGGCGAGAAGCCGAGGTCGCCGCAGAGGCCGTGACGGACGTTGTCTCCGTCCAGCACGTAGGAGAAGTACTTGTCGGCGAATAGCCGCCGCTCGACCTCGATCGCCAGCGTGCTCTTGCCGCTGGCCGAAAGGCCGGTGAACCAGAGGACCGCCCCCCGGTGTCCGCGGCGCTCCTCGCGGGCGGCGCGCCCTACCTGGCTCTCCTGCCAGACGACGTTCTCCGATCGGCGTCTGGTCTGGTCTCTTTTCTGGTTCAAGCTCCCTTCTTCCTCTCTATGCGTGCCACCTGGGCCGGCTGACGCGCGGCCCGGGGCCAGCTATCGTGTCGCGCTCGCCGCGATCGTGGTCTCAGGGCTCTTCCGTTTCGAAAAGCGGGCGAGTGACCGTGTGCACGGTGTGCGCCGCCCGGCGCCATACCTCCGGGTGGGCCGCGAAGATCCCACCCGGTTGCCGCGGATCGGGCTTGCCGTACACCAGCGGTTCGCCGGCGCAATCGGTCACCGTCCCGCCCGCCCCGCGGAGCACGGCCTCTGGCGCGCAGGTGTCCCACTCCTTCAAGTAGGGGACCGGGTGCACGTACAAGTCCGCCTCGCCGGTCGCGATGAGAGCACACTTTATGCCCACGGAGCCCGAGACCACAGTCTCGATCTGGCCCAGCGCGGACTCCAGCTCGCGGAGCCGTTCGTCCGGGTGCGAGCGCGACCGAACGAATCGCACCGCCTCGGCTCCGGGTGCGGTGTCCGCGAGCGAGATCTCTCCGGGGGCGGAGCCTTGTTGCACGTTCGCTACAACCCAGGCCGCCCGATCCGAGATTCCGAGGAATAGCCGGTCGATGGCCGGCTGATACACGGCCCCCAGAACCGCGGCGCCACGCCCGGCAAGACCCACCATGATGCTGAACTCGCCGTTCCGGGCAATGAACTCCTTGGTGCCGTCGAGAGGGTCGACGACCCACAGGCGGCCACCGAGCCGGCTAGCCTCCGGGGGCGTGGACTCCTCGCTCAGGATCGCGTCGGCGGGTCGGGCATCTCGCAGAACGCGAAGGATGGCGGTGTTGGCGGCGTGATCCGCGGCCGTCACCGGGTCGTTCACCCCTTTGTCCTCGATCTCCATCTCTGCGTCCTCGTAGAACGCGCACGCGGCCTGACCACCCGCGAATGCGGCCTTCGCGGCAACCCGGAGATCCCCCAGAAGATGCTGGTCCGCCTCACCCAGGAACCGGTCCGCTCCCGGGAGCCGACCCAGGGCTCCCCCCAGGCTGGCAGGGACCTCGAACACCCCGTCAGCTTCTCGCTCACGCTGGCCCTCTTCGCTCAAGTCACCCTCTCCATCTCGTGGCTCGAGGATCTCACGCCCCCTTTCAACGGACGACGCGAGGGGGTTCCCGCTCATGTCAAACGGTATCCCCAAACGAGTATTTTCCGTGTACGACCACACAACAGAACTCGTCATAATACCGGCTGGCACGACCGCCAGTTGGCCCGGCTCGGGTGCGACTCCAAAACTCACGCTGGGTTGCGAAGCTTGCACCGCCGGCCGCCCTTGTACAGATTTCCCCTATACGCTTGCCACCAGCGAGGGCGCGGCGAACAGCCCTGGGAGCACGGTGCGGGCCAGATCCCCTCCGTGGGCGTCATGCGACGCAGTTACGCCGTTCTACGATTAGAATCCCGCACGCCGCCTCTCGATCGGGTTCGAGACATCCGCCGACGGCCTTCTGCCAAAAGCGCGGGCCGTCCCGGCTTCTTCATAGATACGCCGAATCCAGACCAATCCATACCCCGAACAGGCAGGACCCTCATGAGGAACAGACTTGGTCTGCTTATCACGCTGTTCATGCTGCTGAGTGCAGCGGGGCTGAGCGCCCAGCAGCGCACGATCCGGGGCACCGTGACCGATGAGGTCACGGCCGCCCCCGTCGCGTTTCCGCAGGTAGCCGTCAGAGGGACGGACATCGGCACGGTCGGAGACGAAAACGGCAATTTCGCCCTGCAAGGCGCCCCCTCCGGCGCTATCACGCTCGTGGTCACGCGGATCGGGTACCGGAGCGTCGAGGTCCCGGTCGCAGCGGGAGCAAGCACGGCGACCATCCAGATGACCGTCGACTACCTGCAGGTCGAGGAGCTGGTGGTGACGGGCCGGGCGACGGAGGCCCGGCGCATCAATCTCCCTAACGCGGTCGAGTCGATCCGCGGCGAGCAGCTGCAGCAAGTCCCGCAGCAGACGATCGACAAGGCGCTCCAGGGGCGGGTGACCGGCGCGGTCGTCGCCAGCAACAGCGGCGCGCCCGGAGGCGGTCTACAGCTGAACATCCGGGGGTCATCCTCGATCAACGCCGCGGCTGAGCCGCTGTACGTCATCGACGGCGTCGTGATCTCCAACATCGCGATCCCCTCGAACCAGAACGAGATCACCAATGCAGCCGGCGGCTCCAACCCGTCACTGCAGCAAGACGCGCTTCAGAACCGGATCGCCGATATCAACCCAGATGACATCGAGTCGATCGAGGTGCTGAAAGGCGCCTCGGCCGCAGCGATCTACGGGGTGAAAGCGAGCAACGGGGTCGTAATCATCACGACGAAGCGCGGCGAAGTGGGGCCCGCCCGCCTCCGCGGCAGTTTCATGGGGGGATACTTCGATCTGTCCAACAAGCTCGGAGCACGCGTCTACGGGGACGTCGAGGAGGCTGTCGAATCTCTGGGCGAGACAGCCCGCGACTTCTTCCAACCGGGCATCACGTACGACCACGAGGAGGCGCTCGCCGGTAGGAACGCGTTCTCGTGGGACGCGTCGGCCAGCGTGAGCGGCGGTGGGGATAGCGGGCTGCAGTACTTCGGCTCCGGCACGTGGAAGAACGATGAGGGGATCATCCAGAACACGGGCTTCGAGCGCGAGTCCGGCCGGGTGAACCTCAGAACTGCGTTGGGCAAGGCAGACATCAACATCAACACGAGCGTCGTGCGCAGCGTCGCCGGTCGGGGTCTCACGAACAACGACAATGCCCAAACCAGCTACTTCATGACGCTCAGCGCGACGCCGGGCATCATCGACCTCAGTCAGCAGGCGGATGGGACGTACCCCCGCAACGTGTTCGTGGGGAACGCGAGCAATCCGATCCAGACCGCGGCGCTGATGGAGAACGAGGAAGAAGTATGGCGTCTGATGACGTCAGCGAACGTGGACATCGGACTCATCGAAAACGATCAACATAGGGTGAACCTGGTCACCACGGCCGGTGTGGACTTCTTCAGCCAGGAGAACCGGATCTTCTCTCCGCCCGCGCTCCACTTCGAGAGCTTCGACGGGAAGCCGGGCACCGCGCTGCTGAGCAATAGCGACAACCTGAATTTCAACGTGAACGTGAACGGGATCTGGCGATACACGCCGGGGGCCGGTGGAACCACGTTCACGACTTCGGCCGGGATGAACTACGATCGCACCGAGCTCGAGATCTCCCGTTTGATCGGGCGCGATCTCACTGGCGGTAAGAACAAGGTCGACGCGGCCGTCGAGGTCCAGATCCGCGAGAACCAGGCGCAGGTTGAGGACTTCGGGTTCTTCCTCCAGGAAGAGGTCCTGACGATGGACAACCGCCTGCTGGTCACCGGGATGGTCCGGGTCGACCAGTCGAGCGCGAACGGAGACCCCACCGAGCTGTTCATCTTCCCGAAGGGGGCCATCTCGTACCGGTTCCCCGATTTGGGCGGGATCTTCGACGAGGTCAAGCTGCGTGCCGCGGTGGGGCAGACGGCCAACCAGCCGTTGTGCGATCCGCGCGACGGATGCCAGAAGTTCACGAGCCTCGTGCTCGACAGGAACATCGAAGGCATCGGCGGCTTCGCGCTCGAGGGCACAGTCGGAGGTGGGCCGGCTCTCCAGCCCGAGCGGATGACCGAGTTCGAGGGAGGCATGGACATCACCGCCTTCAATGGCCGCGCGACGCTCGAGCTGACCGGGTACGTGCAGAACGTGGACGACCTGATCATCGAAGCCACGACGGCCCCGTCCACCGGCTTCGTCGACGTGATCTTCAACGGGGGCGAGCTCCGCAACTGGGGGTTCGAGACCGCGCTGGGCTTGACCCCGATCGCGAGCCCGAAGTTCACCTGGGTGTCGCGCACCAGCTTCTTCCTGAACCGGAGCGAGGTCACCCGGCTCGACGTCCCGGCCTTCGAGGCCGACGCCGGCTTCGCGCTCTTCCTCGGCGGGTTCTTTATCGAGGAGGGCAGCCCGCTCACACAGATCGTGGGGACCGATCCGGATTGCACAGGGGCCGGGACCCCGAACGAGTCCTGCCGGAGCCTGGCGGGGCACGCGCAGATCGGGAACTCCGATCCGGATTTCAACATGGGGTTCACGAACAGCTTCAATCTCGGGGGCAACCTGGAGCTGTTCACGTTGTTCGAGTGGCGGTACGGGCAGGAAGTGATCAACCTGACCGAGTTGCTGTACGATGATGCGCTCAACAGCGTCGACTTCGGCAGCGTGGATCAGTTCTTCACGCTTCTGGATGACCCGGCCTACGACGCGTCGGACTGCCACCCCGACTGCAATGGCGCCCAGCGTCTCGCCGGGTTCGCCAACGGGTGGAGCCAGTCGTACACGCAGCCGGCTTCGTTCCTGAAGGCACGGGAGATCTCGCTCAGCTATACGCTTCCCGAGGTTCGGGAGCCAGCAGGTCGGTCGAGCGATCGACGTCGCACCGTTCCCGCCGAGCCGCAGCCTGTGGCTCGGGATCGATTTCAATCTGTAGCCGTGATGGCGAAGCGAATGAATCAGGAACCTCACTCTGGGAAGAGAGAGAAGATGAACAAGCCAAGAAGACACCTGATCGCGCTCGCCGTCGGGGGGTTCCTCGTGGGGCTCAACGGTTGCGAGTCGCTGACGTCGCCGAATTCCAACTTCGGCGACCTGGACCAATTGGAGAACAACCCTGATCGCGCCAGCCTCGCCACGGCCGCACAGGGGCTCATCATAGGGTACCGGGCCTATTTCATCGGCCCGAACGACATAGTCTCGATGCTCGGGATATTGGGCCGCGAGTCCTACAACCACGACGTCGCGGACCCACGCTTCGAGAGCGAGATGCTAGGAGGGGCTCTTCAGCCTTCCAGCCCCGCATTTGGCGGGAACTTCTGGAGCGAGCCGTATTTGGACCTCAAGCTTGGCCAGATCCTGCTCGACGGCGCGGATCAGGTCGACGATGCGGAGGTGTCCGCGGGCGAGAAGGAGGCGCTGCGCGGCTTCGCGAAGACGATGCAGGCGCTCGAGTTTCTCACGCTCGTGGTCACGCGCGATGACAACTGCGGGTGCGCGATTACGTTTCCGGAGGATCCTCGAGAGCCGGCGCCCGAGGCCAGTAAGAGCCAGGTGTTCGATCGCATCGTGACCCTGCTGGATGAGGCAAAGAGCCACCTCCAAGGGGGGACCGGGTTCCCGTTCCGCGTTTCGAGCGGGTTCAGCGGGTTCGACACACCGGCGACGTTTCTACTGTTCAACCGGGCCGTGCGGGCCCGGGTGGCCGTGTACCTGTCGGACTGGTCGGGGGCGCTCCAGGCGCTTTCGGAGTCGTTCGTCGACGTGAACGGCGATCTGGACCTGGGCGTATACCATACGTTCAGCACCGGGTCGGGCGACCGCACCAACGGTCTGTTTCAGCCCGGGGGCGACCCCAACCTGAGAGCCCACCCCTCGGTCGCGACCGACGCGGAGATGCAGTCGGATGGAGTGACGCCGGATGATCGGCTCGTCCGCAAGACGCGCACGATCACATCTCGGGCGTACTCGGGGCTGTGCTCGCCACAGTCGCAGTTCCCTGACTGCACGGTGGGCTTCGATATTTATAACACGACCACGGCGCCGATCCCGATCATTCGGAACGAGGAGCTGATCCTGCTCCGCGCCGAAGCCAACATCGGGTTGAACAACCTCGGGGGAGCGGAAACGGACATCAACGCGATCCGGTCACGGTCCGGCAGTCTGCCGGCCGTGGCGCTGACGAGCGCCGCACAGGCGCTGGATCAACTGCTGTACGAGAAGCGCTACTCGTTACTATACGAGGGTGGGCACCGATGGATCGACCTGCGCAGGTACGGCCGTCTGGACGAGCTCCCGCTCGACCTGTCGAGCCACCAGGTGAACGCCAGCTACCCGATCCCGGTGGACGAGACGGCGGCTCGCAACTAGTCGCGGCACTCGCCACCGGTCGCAGCACGAAACAGCCGGGGCGCCCGCCCCGGCTGTTTCACATCCCGGTGGTGCCGGGACGCGGGCACCCCTCGCTCGCCCCGCAGAACACGGGCGTAGCGACACCACGTCCGGCTAGCACGAGGGGAGCTGAGCATCGAAGTGGGAGAGCGGAGTTCGGCTTTTCGGCTAATCGGCCTACCTCCGCAGCTTGCGAACGTCGGCTTAGGCGCCGGTTTTCGAGACCGGTCCCAGGTGTCCTATCTAGTACCGAGGAGTCCGAATACGTCCAATTGACGCGAGTTTCGAGTCGGACTGGTCCTCGTGAGTCCCCAGGAGGTCGAGTCCGGATGGCCACATCCAGGGCTTACTGCCTTGGACCATCACCCCCTCTCCGCCACGATCCCACCCAGCCGCCAAGGCAGGCTGCGAAGCCCCTGCTACTGCCGCCCCCACTTCGCTACGAGTACCTCCAAGGCAGGATGGTCGCGCAGCGCGTCCATACGCGGATCGCGGAGGAGGCCCTCGAGAGACCAGCGTCCCGGACCGGAGAGGTAGCGATCGAGCAGCTCGACCGCCGCCTCCGGCTGCCCTACCATGGCATAGATGCGGGAAAGGCCGAGAACGTATTGTGATCCGTCGAGGGCGTCGCGTGTGCGTGGCAAGAGTTCTTGCGCCCGCAGGCCGTGCCGGATCGCGTCGTTCGCGCGCCCCAGTCCGGCGTACGCGATCCCGAGAGAGCTGTGGAAGCGGGGGTCCTCGGGACGTTCCGTATTCAGCGGCTCCAGGACCGACCGTGCGGACTCCAAAGCGGCTGTGGCGGCTTCGCCGTTCCCAGCGTAGCGGTGAGTCAACCCCTCGAGAAGCGACTTGGGATACCACCAGGCTTCTTCTTCCCACTCTTCCCGCTCCGTGGCGTGCAACACCTCCAGTGCCGAGTCGAACCTTCGGTCCGACACCTCGAGGGTCCACCGCCAGTAGCTCACCACCCCGGACGGGTCGTCGCTCGGCGGGTACGTGGTGAGGACCGCGCGTAACGGCCCGGTGTCTCCGTCCCGCCACAGGGGAATCGCGGCCCTGCGTAGGACGTCGTTCACGTCGTCCGGACGCAGGTCGAGGGCGAGGTCGAAGTACTCCTCTGCTCGCCGGTACTGCCTCTGGAACAGATGTATGATTCCGAGTTCCGACAGCGGGTCGCCGTTTTTCGGGGCCAGCTCCGAAGCTCGCAGATTGATCGCTATGGCCTCCTCGAACCTACCCTGGCGCTTGGCGATCGCGGCCCTCCACAATAGGAGCTCCACGTCGCCCGGCAGGCCTCGCTCCGCCCGATCGTACGACTCGGTCGCCCGTTCGTAGTCCCGGTATCCCCAATAGTAGAGGGTGCCTAGCGCCCGGTGCGCTTCGGCCAGATCCCGGTCGATCTCGAGCGCCCGCTCCACCGCCTCCCGCGCCTTCAGCAGCCGCCCTTCGGTCTGGTCGTAGCCGCGGAAGTACAACCCGCTGTGGACCTCCGAGAGGCTCGCCCATGCGTGCGCGAACTCCGGGTCGAGTGCGAGGGCACGCAGATACAGGTCCTCCGCCCGCCTCAACTCCTCTTCGAGGCTGAGTTGCAGGAGGTTCCCCTGCAGATAGAGGTCGTAGGCCGCGCGGTTCTCGGTGGGAACGGCCTCGATCCGCTCCAGCTCATCCGGTAATAGCTCGGCGCGCAACGCACGCGCGATCTGCTGCGCCACGTCGCTCTGGATTGCGAACAGTCTCTCGGTGGCAAGCTTTTCCTCGTAGGTCGCCGTCCACAGGTGGTCGTCTGTTTCCGCTTTGATGAGCTGCACGATGATCCGCACCCGGTCGCCTGCGCGCCGTACACTCCCTTGGAGGAGATTCGCGACACCAAGCTCGCGGGCGATCATGGGCGTGGTCTTCTCTGTGTTCTGGTACTGGTGGACGGAGGTTCGGGAGATCACCCTCAGCGTAGCGATCTTTGCCAGCTGTGCGATGATCTCATCGTGTATCCCATCGGCGAAGAACTCGTTCTCCGGGTCTGGACTCATGTTGTCGAACGGCAGGACCGCGATCCCCTTCGCTTCGGCGGACCCTTCTCGTGGCCCCAGCCCCAATACCAGCCAGACGGCTGTCGCTACGCCCAGGAGCGCAAACGCCCCGACAACCCCCAGGAGCGCGTTACGCCAGTTGAGCCATCGGTGGTGCCGTACCGGCTCCCCTTCGACCACGGCTTCGTCTTCCGCGGGCGCGGCCTGCTCTCGTGGGGCCATGCCTCCCTGCACGAAGGCCGTGGCAAGCACGATCGGTAGAAAGATGATCAACAAGAACAGCGCGAGCCGGGGTGCCCACTCTGGCAGGTTCAAGGCGCCCGCGAGAGTGTCCACGGCTTGGAGCACCAGCCAGCCAGCCACGACATAGATCCCCAGCACCTGCCACAGCGAGCGCCGGTGGATCTCGTGCATGAGCTTCTTGAGCTGGGACATCGCAGAACCGCCTCAAGCGATGGGTATCAGCTCACGTTCTCCGCCGTCTAACGTCGTACGGCAAGTGGGAGGGATCAAGTCACCGGACGCCGTGTGCCGGTTATGGAAACCGGCGCCCGGCTTGAAACGACAGACACTTACATAACGGTGGGTCCCACCCGCGGCCTTTTGGGACCGAGTTTCGGCCGAGACGGGTTGTCTACGATCCGCCTCCCTGATTACCCGCCGGGTCGTCCCTTTTCGTTTGCCTTGATCGTCGACGGGCGGGGCCTGCGGTGGGTCCTCGCGAGCAGAGCGCTACACCTGCGCACTGCATGTGAGAGGGCCACGCGAGTAGCGCGTTTCTGTGAGTTGACCTTGCGAGCCCGTCACGCTGCGCGTGTTCTGCGTCGCGAGTGAGGGTCCATCGCAGGTCCCGCCCCCCGGAATCCAACACACCCCAGAAAAGAGAACGGGCCGGCCACATGGCCGACCCGCTCGGTTACTACTCCATCGCGCTCGCCCGCTCGGACGAGCCGATCGACATTACGGCACGAGCTCCGGTCTCCGGTGCTTCAGGAAGAACACGCCTTCCTTGCCGCTCGTGACCACGATCGTGCCGCTCTCGAAGAACGGGTAATTGCTCCACGAACCGTCGAAGGTGACTTCCTCGCTCCAGGGTACGGTGTCGAAGAAACCGACCTCCTCGGGGTTCTCCGGATCGCTGACGTCCAGGATCCGAAGGCCGCTCACGTAGTTCGACTGGTACATCAGGTCGCCCTTGATGTACAGGTTATGGTCGATCGTGAACGTCGAGCCGAAGTGCTCCTTGACCATCACGGGGTCATCCAGATCCTCGATGTCCCAGATCAGCGTGCGCGTACCCGGCATCGGCTGACCCGCCTGAACGGAGTTGGACTCGTCCCCCTCATCGTTCATGAAGAAGTAGCGATGATCCTCTGTGATCCACCCCTGGTGGGCGTATCCCACGTTGGGGTAGTCCGCGGACGAGATCGCGACCGGGTTGTCCTTGTCGCTCACGTCGGCGATCGATAGCGCGGTCTCGTTCGAGCCGAAGCAGACCTCCTTGCCGGCATGCTCGGCGTCAGGACCGTGGTACTCGACGCACATGGCATCGTGAGAATACCCGGTCCGCTGGTTCCCGGTGGACGTATCGGCGAAGCAACCGCGGAACGTCGGCTGCGTGGGCTCCTGGATGTCGATCATGTGCAATCCACCGCCACACGTCTCGCCGCCGCTGTTCACGCCGACGCCGTAGGCGAACCCGCTCTCCTCGTTGATGACGATGTTGTGAGCGGAGGCGATGCCATCGTAGTGCGCATCCTCGTCGAACGTGACCGGTGTGCTCGTCACATCACGCAGCCGCGTCAGATCGAACACCTGCATCCCGTGCTCCCCGGCCCCGTCAGCCACGATGAAGGCGTGGTCTTTGTACACCTTGATGTCACGCCAGGCGTTCCCACGGGAGCCCAGCGTCTTGGGCAGGTTCCCGAGATAGACCGGATCGTTCGCATCGGTGACGTCGATGAATGCGGTACCATCCGTTCGACCCACCAGAGCGTACTCGCGGCCCGTCTGCGGGTCCGTCCAGCCCCATACGTCGTTCGTCTCGGCGCCGCGCCCTCCGCCGATGCCAGCGACCGGCAAGAAGGACAGGATATCGACCTGACTGCACTCGAACTGATCGGCCTGTCCACCCTCGCAGCGCACGTCGTTACCCGTGATCGGAGCGAGGCCGGCCGCATCGGGTCCAAACACCTTGTCGGCGGCGTTCCAGGAGTCGCCGGACCGCTCCACGATGACTGCCGACCCCAGACCGAAGTCGTCCCCCGTGGCCCCGACGACGGCGACGTCGGTACCGCCCGCGATCATGTCGCCGAACCCATCCCCGACATCGCCCTCCAGCCCGGCGAGCTTGGACACGTTCCCGAAGCGACCCGTCTCGGCGTCATACTCGATCCGGTACACCGTACCGGACATGTCCGCCCCGGGCGCCCCGACCCACAGCTCACCTTCGCGCGCCGCGAGGCTCGTCCCGAATTGACCGCCGGGCGTTCGATCGTGGGCGCTCAAGATGACACCTTCGACCCACTCACCCGCGCCGCGGTCCCAACGATAGGTTCGGACTTCACCGGCCCCGGGTCCACGGCCCGGAACTCCGACGAGCGCGTGTCCATCGAGCCACGCCACGGCGAAGCCCATGATGTCGCCGGCTTCGGCCTCGGCCTCAGCGAGCGTAAGCTTGGCTTCCTGGACCCAGTCTCCGGGCCCGTTCCGGCGGAATATGTACGCCGCGCCGCGCTGCTGGAGCTCCTGGCTGGCCTGGATGGCACCCGTCAGGAGCCGCTCACCGTCGAAGGCCAAAGACCAGCCGAAGAACTCTTGTGACGGCGCGTCGACAGGCTCCAGCTTCGTTTCCTGCGTCCAGCCGCCGCTCGCGTCGCGCTGGAAGACCCACACCGCGCCGCGACTCTCGTTGTGGCCCAGGGCGGACACGAACAGTAGGTTGCCGTGCAGGAGGCCGAAGCGCCCGTACGAGTCACCCTCTGCGACATCGTCGGGGCGCAGATTCTGGACGAACTCCCAGGCATCTCCGCTGCGCCGATAGACCCATGCGTTGCCGGTGCTCCCCTCGTAAGTCGTTCCACCGACGATCATGGATTGGTCGTCGAGGACGATGAAACGTCCGAAGTAATTGCTCTCCTCCCCGGCGTCCGGCGCGGTGAGCGTCCCGGCTTCCGTCCACCCGTCGCCCGCGCGACGGTAGATGTAAATCGTGGTGGGCGCGTTCTGATTCACGGGCTCGCCGATATAGACCTCGCCTTCCCCGATCGCCGCCGAGGCGCCGAACTGCTGTCCCTGCAGGGGCGTTGCCACGAGCGCGATCGCGGCGATCAAGTAAAGAGCTCTCCTCATGCTGCACCTCGTTGCATGTGTCCTTGCCACGTCCGGAGCCTTGGCTCCATTTCGTTATTAGAGTTCGGGAGAGGGCCAGAGGTTGTTTCTGCGCCTAACGGTCGGTGTTTTCGAAGAAATACAGACCGCCTCCGTTGCCCCCCACGAACAGATCCAGGTCCCCATCGGCGTCGATGTCCGCGAACGCAGGCACGGCGAACGTCGGAAGACTCTCGGCGCCGGGGAACGGCGCTTCGGCCTCGACGAGTCGGGGTTCCCGGGGCGTCCCTTCATTACGATAGAACAACAGCCCGCTCGATTCTGATCCCAGGACGAGGTCCTGATCTCCATCTCCCTCGATATCCATGAACGCGGGAACGCTCCGGCGTCCGACGTCGATCCCGAGGTACTCGTCGCTCACGAGCTCGAACCGGGGTGCGGCGGCGGTTCCGTCGTTGCGGTAGAAGTTGAGCGCGCCCGACGACTCTCCCACGAACAGGTCCAGGTCCCCATCGGCGTCGATGTCCACGAGCGCCGGTGTGGAATTGCTCCCCCGGGTGAGGACCACGACCGCCGAATCGGTCGGGGTGAATCGGGCTCCAGCGGTCGTGCCGTCATTGCGCAGGTACTCGAGGTGCTTGCGCCACGTCCCCAGGACGAGGTCCGGGTCTCCGTCGGCATCGAGATCTCCGAACGCCGGCGCGTTGTGATACGCGCCACCGACCTCGAACGGGCCGCGGAGCCGGAACCGAGGCTGAGTGGGGTCACCCACGTTCTCGAATCGATACACGACCGACGTGTTCAGGTCGTCGGGGTCGATCTTGTTCGACAGCAGCAGATCCAGGTCATCGTCCCCGTCGAGGTCGAGGAAGGACGGATAGCTCTCGCTGCCCACATCGATCTGTGAAAGGTAGCGGGCGCTACGGAGCTCGAACCTGCCGTCGATCTGCTCGAAATGGAGCAGATTGTCGGCTGTGGTGCGGTTGGCGTTGTACGCGCCCCCCAGCACGCCCAACAGGAGGTCGAGATCCCCATCCGCATCGACATCGCCAAACGCAGGCGCGTTGTAGCCGCTGGTCTGAATGGGGTCATCCAGAGGGAAGGGGAGCGGCTCGTTTCGAAGGTTCGGAGCCGCGCACGTGCCGGTGTTCTCGATGAACAGAAGCCCGGCCTCGAAGAAATCGCCCCAGAACATGTCCACATCCCCGTCGGCGTCCACGTCCGCGAGCGCCATCGTGTTCGCGCCGTGCAACGAGCCGAACGTGGCGACGATCTCGATGTCCTCGAAGTCGTCGGTCACGTGACGGAACGGCGCTATGTCCTCCCCTATCTCACCCGTCGCCTCATAGCGCGTCACGGTGCCCACCAGCCTGCCGATGAAGAGATCCAGCAGCTCGTCGCAGTCGATGTCGGCGGCGTTCGGGATGTTCTGCCGGTCCGAGAAGATCGCCTCGCCCGAGCTGTCGCGAAGGGTGTCGGCGGCGAGGGCGAAGGCGGGCTGACCGGGGGACCCTTCGTTACGGTACAGGCGCACGTAGCTGAACGGCTCCTCGGCAAGTAGATCCGAATCTCCGTCCCGATCGACGTCGACGAACCGGAACCATTCACCGACCTCGAGATCTCGGAACCGGTTCGGTCGCCAGGTCAGGCGCGGCTCAGCCGGTGTGCCCGTCTGCTCGAAGAACAAGAGGCGATTCGTGGTCTCCTGGACGAATACGTCCAGGTCTCCGTCCGCGTCGATGTCGACCCACTGCGGGCGCGGAACGTTGAAGCCGCCGAGGAACGGGAGCTCATACGCGATTCCGCTCTCGTCCTCGACGGGAATCGCGTTCACGCTACGTCGGTAACCGCCCGTCACGACCTCGGCCTCGGCTCGCGGGCCGGGCGCTGGCGGGGCGCCCGAAGCGCAGGCGACGCCGAGCCACGATAGGCCAACCCAGGCAGTGACGCGGATGGGCGTCGCCCGATCGCTCACTGCGGCGCGGCCATGCCGAGGCCGGCGGGGTAAGGGGCGACCTCCATCACCTTTAGGATTCGCCCGGAAGCGGAGTCGATAACCGCAATCGTGCCGTTCGGCTCGTCGAACCCGAGCGCCTGTGTGGGTGTGTACGCCCCCTTGACGTTGCGGTTGGAGACGAACAGACGTTGGCCGTCGGGCGTGACCGCGATTCCGTGCGGCTCGGAGAGCCCCACGCCCGAGATCACGCGTGCCACGGTCCAGCTCTCGGCATCCACCACCGTGACGGTGTTCGCGCCTAGATTCCCGAAGTAGACGAAGCGTCCATCGGGCGAGTAGGTGGGGTGCCACGGCTCCGCGCGGACGCCGATCTCGCGCACGAGCCGGAGCTCGGGTGGTCGGCTCACATCGAACACGAGGAGCTTCCCTGAGATTTGTGCTGTCGCGACCAGGGTAGCGCCATCCGGAGAGAGGGCGAACTGGACGAACACGTGCGGCTCGTCGCCACCGAGCCTCGTCAGCTCGGCCTCACCGCTCTCGATGTCCACCGCCACGACCGTGTTCTCGGCCAGGCTCGAGGTGAACACCCAGCGTCCATCCGCGCTCACCGCGATCGCGTGGGGGCGGGGGACGAAGACGTCGACCTCCTCGACCTCCATCGTCGATCGCCGGATCATTCCAATCCGTTGGGGCGGGTTCACCGCGGCCATGGAGCGTCCGACGAACAGCAAGTCCTGGGTCGGGTGGACCGCCAGCATCCCGGGCCGCTCGAACTCGATCGAGCTCACGAGTTGATTGTCGCGATCGAACTTGAGAACGCGATTCTCACCGATGAGCGACACGTACCAAAACGTCCCGTCGGACTCCACGGCCACGTGGTGCGGGCGCGCATTGGGTCCGAATCCGAGGTTCTGCAGCTGTACGATCGCCACGACCGACGCGTCGCTCGCATCGATGACCGTGATCGTGGCTGCCCCCTGGTTAGCCACGTACAGGTGCGGGGCGTCTTCGGACACCCGGGTATCGCCGCTCACAAGTGCGGCGCCAAAGCCCGGCGAGGTGGGCGGCGCCCCGAGGAGCAACGGCAAGACGGCCACGAACCTGATGATCGAGCGCATGCGAGTGCTTTCCTTGATCCGGGAATTGATCGGGCGCTTGGCCTTGAGACGGTCGGGGCGGCGCCGGGGTTGGCTTCCGGCAGCCTGTCGTGGGCTGTTCAGCTTTCGCTCGGCTCCACCAACGCGGCCAGTTGATCGTAGGGAACGGCCCCGGTGACGCGGTTGGACTCATCTCCGTCACTGAACAGGATCAGGGTCGGGTTACCACGAATCCCGAAGCGCTGTGCGGTCAGTGGGTTTGCATCCGTATCGAGCTTCGCGATGATGAGATTGCCTGTGTGCGCGCGCGCGAGGTTGTCCAGCGCGGGGGCCATGACTTTACACGGCCCACACCAGTCGGCGTAGAAATCGACCAGGACGGGTACCTCGGCCTCATCGATCAATCGGTCGAAGTCCTCGTCGGTCACCTTGATCGGGCGATCGAGCAGCAAGGGTCTGGAGCACTCACCGCACTTTGGCCGCTCAGCGGCGCGGCCGACATCCACGCGATTTAGCGTCAGGCAAAAGGGGCACCGGACCGTGGCTCTTCGGCTTCCCGGCGACTTGATGTCCAGGCTCACCGCGACTCCTCCAGCTCAATATGCACAGACATACGGGATTAGGCGTGCTCGCGGCGACCTGCTACACCTCAAGTTCCCCGTTGTGCGAGATGGCGGCGGAGGAGGCGCGCGGCCTCTTCCTCGGCCCACAGACGCGGGACTGGGCCGACCCCGCGGGTAAGGAAACCGACGTGTCCGCCCCACTCGGTGATCACGGCACTGACTGTCCCGTTACGATCGATCGTCCGCCACGGGATCGTGTCCGCGGGCACGAGCGGGTCGTCTCGCGATTGGACCAGCGCCGTGGGCACCCGGATGGAATCCATGAAGCGCCGAGAGCTACACGCGTCATAGTAATCGGCGGCCGTGGGGAAGCCATGGATCGGGGCCGTTACCGCTTCGTCGAACGCCCAAAGCGTTTGGGCACGATGGACGGCTGCCAGATCGAACGCGTCCGGGAATCGCCCGGCCTTCTCCCTGACCTTGCGACGCATCGAGCGCAGGAAATGGCGGGCGTAGATGCGGCCCGCTCCGCGCTCCATGGCCTGCGCGGACGAGGCAAGGTCAAACGGCACGGAGACCGTAACGGCCGCGTCAACGTGGGCGAACGCCGCCTCTCCCGCTTCACCCAGGTATTTGAGCAACGCGTTGCCGCCCAACGAGAACCCCAGCACCCCCCGGCTCGCGTTCGGGAACTGCCGAGCCAGCCAGTCGAGCGCGAGCTCGATGTCGTCGGTCTTGCCGGCATGATACGACTGCGGTGTCCGGTTGGGCTCTCCGCTGCAGGATCGGAAGTTCATGGCCACCGCGGCGATCCCGTTCCGCTCGAGAGCCCGGCAGGCGCAGAGCACGTACCCGGACCCGGAGGAGCCTTCGAGACCATGTAGGATCAAACACACCGAGCCATGCGGATCAGGCAGCCCGGCCATGTCGAGATCTATGAAGTCCCCGTCGGGCGTCGCGAGTCGGGTCCGCGAGTAGGGAGTACGGAATCGGGCGCGGATCAGCCTCGCGGCGAGCGTTTGCGCGTGCGGGTTCGCCAGCCCGGGATAGGGCTGGAACGGCGACACGCTGGAATCGACCCCTGATGGCATTCACCGTCCCACGCGGTAGGTGTGAGAAGTACCGACTGAGCGGCACCAAGCTACACGGTGCGGGGGTTTCTGCCCAATCGCGCGGGAGGACGATGTACGCTCAGATACGCTCGGTGCATGTCCGTTACGGCACAATTACGGCACAATCTGGAGTGGCGGGAGCGAAGAAAAAGACAAAGGGGGCCGGCCCCTGAAGGGGCCGCCCCGTCTTTGATCCTCGGTGGTGGTGAGATACCTCAGCCGCAGCTCGCGTCGATGTCGACGGTGTCCACGGTCACATCACCGTTCGCGTTGATCGTGACCTTGATTTGGATATGGAACTGTTGGTTGACTGCCTGGCCGTGTCCGATCAGGCGGGTATTGTCATTGAGAATGAACGTTTGCGCTCCGCCTGGAGCGATGTTCGTCAAATCGAAGAGCCGGTCGTTCCACTCGTAGGTCGCCCCAGTCGTTTGGCCGACACCGGTCCCTTTCGCATTGATGTGGAACATCCCGTGGAAGTTGCCATTCGCGTTGACGAAGCCTTTAATGACCGGATGGAACTGACCGCTGATATCCACCACTTCGGCACAGTTCACTACCGGGAACGCGAACGGGAAGAAGACAGGACTGGCATCCGCAGCGGCAAAGCTCGGCGCGGGTGGAGTAACGGTCTCGTCGAGATTCCCCTGGACCCCCGTGGGCGGCGCGTCGCACGCGACGAGGACGACGAGGACGAATGCTGCGAGTAGCTTCCTCACGTGAACCTCCTGTGGCAGAATACGACAGAGGTGTACAGTAGATTTTAAGTATAGAGTCAGCATATCCACAATACCACCCCGTCGCGGTTCGGGGCTCGGGCGCGTGGCATTCTCCACGCCCGCCCGCTGCACGCCTCCAAGGGCTCCCGTGCGCGTCGTATCGCTCGGGACGAATGGCACTCCCAATGCTTGGGCCGTTCCTAACTTGCGGCATATCAACGCACTACGGGCCGGGTGTGCCGCGATTGTGCCGCCGTTGGCAGGACCCCGCACCATGCACGCCCACCACACGCCCCAACGGAGCGTCGTTGGTGGCCTTCCT
>JBDHAD010000009.1:0-53017 GCA_039588215.1 Gemmatimonadota bacterium | reverse complement strand
GTCGCTGAAACTTCTCCAAACACCCTGTGTACAGACGGTCAGCCGTATTATGATCTACGCGCAGACAGCGCACCTCGAGCGCGCCGCCCGCCGGAGGCTCGACGAAACGGACGCAGATGTCTTTCGCGCCTCCTTCGTCCGAGAGGCGTTGGCCGAGGATGAGGCGGCGGATCAGTCGGAGGAGCGTGGGCGCGGGGCATAGGGAGAAGCGGGACCGATCCGGTGACGCGGGCTTGAGGAGCGCATGAACTACAATTTCACCGACCGTGTTCGTAAAGTGCTCGCGATGGCTCGCGAGGAGGCGATCCGCCTTCAGCACGACTACGTGGGCACCGAGCATATCCTCCTCGGGCTGATCCGTGAGGGAGAAGGCGTCGCGGCCGCGGTTCTCGCTAATCTCTCCGCCGACCTGGATGAGCTCCACAGGCTCGTGGAGGAGAACGTCCGGCACGGAAAGAGCACCTCGACCATCGGAGAGCTCCCTTATACATCGCGCGCGAAGAAGGTTCTCGAGTACGCGATGGCCGAGGCTCGCGAGCTGAACCACAGCTATGTCGGAACCGAGCACCTGCTCCTCGGACTCCTGCGCGAAGAGAAGGGACTGGCCGCGAAGGTCCTGGGCGAGCTCGGGATCGGGCTGGACGAGGCGCGGGGCGAGACGCTGAAGTTGCTGGGGACCGACATGCCCAGCGGTGGTCCGCCCGCCAGCGAGGCTCCGCCGAGCAGCAAATCGGAGAAGAAGTCCAAGACACCGGCGCTGGACCACTTCTGCCGTGATCTGACCGAGCTCGCCTCGCAGGGCAAGCTCGACCCCACGATCGGACGCCATGAAGAGATCGAGCGGGTGATGGAGGTCCTCTCTCGGCGCAAGAAGAACAACCCGGTGCTGATCGGGGAGCCCGGTGTCGGAAAGACCGCGATCGTCGAGGGGCTGGCCCAGGCCATCGTGCGCAGCGAGGTGCCGGACAGCCTCAAGGATCACCGGGTCCTGGCGCTCGACATGGCCGCCGTGATCGCAGGCACCAAGTACCGCGGTCAGTTCGAGGAGCGCTTGAAGGCGATCGTCAACGAGATCTCTCAGAACGACGGGGTCATCCTGTTCATCGACGAGCTTCACACGCTGGTCGGGGCGGGTGCGGCTGAAGGCGCCATCGACGCGTCGAACATGCTGAAGCCCGCGCTCGCGCGTGGTGAGCTTCAATGCGTCGGGGCATCCACCCTGAACGAGTACCGGAAGTACATCGAAAAGGACGGTGCGCTCGAGCGGCGTTTCCAGACCGTGATCGTCGAAGCCCCAACGCTGGATGAGACTGTCGAGATCCTGAAGGGGCTCCGCAAATACTACGAGGAGCACCATAACGTGGTGATCCCCGACGAATCGCTCGTGGCAGCCGCCAAACTCGCGAACCGTTACATCACGGACCGCTTCCTCCCCGACAAGGCGATCGATGTCGTGGATGAGGCCGGCGCCCGGGCGCGGCTCGGCGCGCAGGTCCCGCCGGCCGAAGTACAGGAGCTCCAAGAGCAGCTCGAGGAGCTCGCGGAGTGGAAGTCGGAGGCAATCAGGGATCAGGACTTCGAGCGCGCCGCGTACCTGCGGGATCGGGAGAAGGAGATCCAGGAGGAGATAAAGCGCCGCCGGGACGAGTGGGAGCGGCAGCAGGAGGAGTTCCGGCCGACCCTGTCGGAAGACGACATCGCGTTCATCGTCGGGCGGTGGACCGGGATCCCCGTCACACGGCTCCAGGAGGCGGAGACGGCGCGGCTACTTCGGATGGAGGAGGAGCTGCACACGTCGATCATCGGGCAGCACGAGGCGATCCAGGCGGTCAGTCGGGCGATTCGGCGCAGCCGTGCCGGTCTGAAGGACCCGAACCGGCCGATCGGCAGCTTCATCTTCTGCGGTCCGACCGGGGTCGGGAAGACCGAGCTGGCCCGTCAGCTGGCGCGCTTTCTGTTCGTCGACGAGGGCGCACTCGTACGCGTCGATATGTCCGAGTACATGGAGAAGTTCTCGGTCAGCCGTCTGATCGGTGCGCCCCCGGGATACGTCGGGTACGAGGACAGCGGGACGCTCACCAAGGCGGTACGTCGCAGGCCATACTGCGTCGTGCTGTTGGATGAGATCGAGAAGGCCCACCCGGACGTGTTCAACATCCTGCTCCAGGTTCTGGATGAGGGCCGACTGACCGACAACTACGGCCGTGTGATCGACTTCAAGAACACGGTCCTGATCATGACGTCCAACGTGGGCACCCGAGATCTCGCCACGACGTCGAAGCTGGGCTTCGAGGCCGACGAGGCCGGGTTCAACTACGCGCGGATCAAGGAGCGCGTGACCGACGAGGTCGAGCGGGTCTTCACGCCCGAGTTCCTGAACCGCGTGGAGGAAGTGATCGTCTTCCATCCGCTCGATCGGGAACAGATCGGGGAGATCGTCCACATCATGATGCGTGATGTGCAGGACCGACTCTCGGAGGAGGAGCTCAAGATCCAGCTGACGGATGAGGCGGTCCTGTTCCTCGTCGATCACGGGTACGACGACAAGTTCGGCGCGCGTCCGCTCAAGCGGACCATCCAGCGTTACGTGGAGGATCCGCTCTCGGAGCGCATCCTGATGGCCGAGTTCACGCCGGGGGACGAGATCGTGGTGGATGCGGCGGCGGACGACGAGGAGTCGCTGGCGTTCCGGGTGGCCTCGCCTTCCTCGGCCACGTGACCTCGCCGCCTCACACCGGTCGTTTTACCGGCCTCGCGTTCTCGATCGGCGCGACTCTCGCACTGGCGGGGGTCGCGCCTGCGTTTGGGCAGAACCTCGCAGAGACCAGCGTCCGGGTCGACAGCATCGTCGTCAGCGGCAACTTCCGTCACTCCGAGACCGAAATCATCGACCGCAGCGGGTTGCGGGTGGGGAACATCGTTCAGCTTCCCCAGGTCCAGGACGCGATCCGGAGACTCTTCGCGACAGGTAATTACTCCGACGTCCAGGTCGCCGTGAGCGGAGCTGACCGCGAGCCGGGCGTCTTCTACATCACGGTCGAGGAGCGCCCGTATATCACCCGATACGAGTTCGAGGGCCTTGAGAACCTGAGCGCCGGGAGGGTTCGGGATACGATCGGGCTCGCGCAGAACGCGCCACTCGACCCCGACCGGATCACGCGCGCCCAGGCCTTCATCGTCGAGGCCTTGTCGAACGAAGGCTTCCCGACCGCTCGGGTCGACACCATCATCCGGCCCGATCCGTCGCGCCCCGGTGATTCGCGGCTGGCGTTCCGAGTCCGCGAGGGCCCGCGCTTGGGTGTGACGAGCATTCTGTTCGAGGGCAACGAGGTATTTACGGACGGGCAGCTCCGCTCGGCCATGATCACGGACCAGGAAGGGTTCCTGTGGTTCAACCAGGGACAGCTCAAGAAGGACGAGTATAGACTCGATCTAGCGGAACGTCTCCCCGAGTACTACGCGCGACACGGGTACCTGGATTTCCAGGTCGTAGATGACACCGTGATCTCAGACGCGGTGACGGGGAAGGGCCGGATCGTCATTTGGGTCGAGGAGGGACCGCAATACAAGCTCGAGGAACTGCGGGTAGTCGGGAACAGGGCGTTCGCCGCAAGCGTCATCGAGGAAAGCGCGCGGGCGGGGCAGGTGGAGGTCGACGAAGGCGAGGCGGCACCCTTCAACCAGCCCGCGTTCTTCACGGCCAGCGGCAGCCTCGGCGATCTGTACCGAAACTCCGGTTACCTGAACGCTCGCATCTTACCCGACGTACAGCGCCTCCCGCCCGCCGAGCCGGGTGGAGGCCCCCGGGTAGCGGCGATCCTGAGTATCCAGGAGGGCGAGCCGAGCTATTTTCGCGAGATCAACATCGAGGGGAATACCTACACGCACGACCGCATCGTCCGGAACCGGCTGTTCATCTTCCCCGGCGACATCTATTCGCAGGAGCGTCTGGTATCGAGCTTTCAGGCGATCCAAGGACTCGGGTTCTTCGAGCCGCTTCCTCCGGAGCAGGCCATCGAATTCGCGGAGCGACCCGACGGCGACATCGACATCACGATGCGCGTGCAGGAGAAGCAAACCGGGACCGTGAATTTCGGTGTCACGGCCTCCGGGATCAGCGGGTTTGCGGGATTCATCGGGTACGAACAGCCAAACCTGTTCGGGCTGGCGAAGGTGGGCCGTTTCCGATGGATCTTCGGGCGCCGGCAGCAAGATATCGACGTCAGCTATTCGGACCCGGAGATCTTCGGGAGCCGGCAATCCGCGACGCTCACGCTGCGGAGCTCCCGGGATCGGTTTACGGGGTTCAGCCTCGGCGATCGGCGTCAGACCGGTGGACTCGTCGAGGTGGGGACGCCCGTGTTCGGACTCCGATCGGTCCGCCTGTTCCTGGGCTACTCTCTGTTCAATGATCGGGTGAGCGGTCTGGACACCACGAACATCTCCGAGGCCAGCCGGGAGCTTCTGACGTCCGGCACACGGAGCGGCCTCAGCTTTCGCCTCGTCCAGGACAACCGGAACAATCCGCTCTTCCCGACGGCCGGGAGCCGCAACACCATCTCGCTCCGTCATACGGGCGGTTTCCTGGGTGGGGCGGGGAACTATCAGAAGGTCGACCTCTCGAGCGAGTGGTTCGTCCCCGTTGCCCAGATCGGGGGTGGACTCCAGAGCTCCCCGATGGAGTTCACCTTCGGGATGAATTTCGCGGCAGGGGTCATCCTGGGAGACAACCCCTTCTTCACCGAGCGGTACTTCGTCGGGGGAACCCAGGCGGGAGTACAGTTGCGGGGTTACGAGGAGGCCACGGTCACACCCCTGGGCCACATCCCACGCGAAACCCGTCTGAGTGATCTGGACCGCGTCGGCGAGTCCTACTTCAAGGCTGGCACCACGTTCGGCCTCAAGCTGACCAGCAGCATCTTCGTCAGCGCTTTCATGGACGCCGGCAACTCGTGGCGAAGCGCGGGTGAGCTGAATCCCACGGATCTCCTGGTCGGCGCGGGGTTAGGAGTGAGCCTGGTTTCGCCCTTCGGACCGATCGGGCTCGACTACGCCTACGGCTTCGATCGACGAGACGTGCTGGGACGGCCCGATCCGGGGTGGCAGCTCCACTTCAAGTTCGGGCGCATTTTCTGAAGAGAGATCAGGAGAACGTTCGCATGCGATTCTTCGTTCGTGGCGCAGCGCTTTCGGTGGCGGCACTCATGGTGGCAGTGACAGCCCGCGCGCAAACCGACCCGGCAGCGGCGGGGAGCAGCCTGCCTCCCTCGGGTACGCTGATGGTCTACGTGAACACACAGGCGATCCTGCCCATCGCACCCGGCGCGAACGAGGCGCAGGTCGCGTTTCAGCAGGAGCTGACGGGGTACGAGGATGAGATGCGGGCTCTCGGCGCCGAGATCGACTCGCTCGTGTCCACGTACCGGCGCCAGGAGGCCCTGCTGGGCCAGGGCGCCAAGGAGCAGAAGCAGCAGGAGATCCTGCGAAAGCAGCAGGCCGCCAGAGAGAGGCAGATCGAGCTGGAGCAGATCTCCGAGGAGCGGCGACAGACCCTGCTCGAGCCCATACTGGACCAGGTGCGCGCGGTGATCGAGGAGATCCGCGCCGCCAACCAGTACGCGATCGTGTTCGACGTCGCGGAGGCGGGCGTGGTCGCGGCAGACCCGGGCCTCGACATCACCGCGGCCGTTCTCGAGCGGCTGGGAGTAAGCCCCGATGCGACCGCCGCGGTCGACCCGGGCCGCTAGCGGGCAAGTCGCTAAGAATAGCGCTGAGCCGGCTCCCGGCGCTCCCAGGCCGGCGGGGGCACGACCCGTTTCTTCGGCGCGGGCGAGCCCATCATCTTCCAGGCCACCTCCCGACCCCACCCAGAGCTTGATCGGGTTCGAGGCTCTCCGATAGCTTGCTTCGGGTCTGTGGGGCTTGTCGACCGGCCGTGACCTGCCCGCCCCGGCCGATATCGCGGTGGGGGATCGACGATGTCTCATCCACCATCTCGTGAACACGACGTTGAGAGGATAGCGCATGAGTGGCGCCAACGGTCGCGACACGACACTCCAACGCACGATCGTTGGGACCGTGACGCTCGAGGGGAACGGCCTGCACACGGGCGAGCCGGTGCAGACGACCCTCCGTCCGGCAGCCGAGGACACCGGAATCCTGTTTCGGCGAGTCGACATCGACGGTCACCCCGAGATACTCGGGCTCGTCGACAACGTGATCGGGGTCGAATGGGAAACGGTGCTGGGCTCGGATGAGGCGTCGGTACGCACCGTGGAGCACCTCCTGGCCGCTCTCGCGGCCGCCCGAATCGACAACATCGAGATCGACATGGTCGGACCCGAGCCTCCTGCGTTCGACGGGAGCTCCGCCAGATGGAGCGAGGTGCTCCGCGAACTGGGAGTGGAGGAGCAGGGGGCACCCGCCCGCTTGCTCACCGTCGACTCGCCATTCTTCCTGAAGTCGGGTGATTCCCGATATGCCGTCGTCCCCTATCCCGGCTACCGAATATCGGCGGAGATCGATTTCGAGAATCCGGCGATCGGACGTCAATTCGCCAGCCTGCAGGTGGATGAGGCGACCTTCTACCGTGAGGTGGCGGCGGCGCGGACCTTCGGGCTCGAAAAATGGCAAGAATCGCTGCAATCGCGCGGATTGGCGCTCGGCGCCAACGAGGACAACACGATCCTGGTGACGGAGGCGGGCCTCGCGCCAGACGCGGATCTACGCTACCCGGACGAGTTCGTCCGACACAAGGTGATCGACCTGATCGGCGATCTCGCGCTCATCGGAGCCCGCCTCCGGTGTCACGTGGTGGCCGAGCGCCCTGGTCACCGAGGAAATGTCGAGGTCGCCCGTCGGCTCCGGAACCTCCTCGACGCCCGAGACGAGGGAGGACAGCGTCTCGACATTCAGGACATCCTGGCCCACATCCCGCACCGCTATCCGTTCCTGCTCGTCGATCGAATCCTGGAGTTCGAAGCGGGACAGAGGATCGTGGGTCTGAAGAACGTGACGATCAACGAGCCGTTCTTCCCCGGTCATTTCCCGGATCATCCGATCATGCCGGGCGTCCTCGTCGTGGAAGCGATGGCACAGGTCGGAGGCATGCTCCTCATGAACGAGTTCGACGAGCCTCGCGAAAAGGTCGTTTATTTCATGTCGCTGGACGACGTGAAGTTCCGTCGCCCAGTCACGCCGGGTGATCAGCTAAAGTTCGAGGTCGAGCTCGTCCAGTTCCGCGGGCGTGTATGCAAGATGCGGGGTGTGGCACGGGTCGATGGTGCCGTGGCGGCCGAAGCAAATATGATGGCGCAGGTGGTTGATCGGTGAAGACCCCGAGCGCGGCCGCCCCGGCCGCGGTGCGTCACCCGACGGCCATCATCGACCCCGATGCGCGGATCGCTTCGAGCGCCAGTGTGGGCCCCTACGCCGTGATCGGTCCCGGCGTGGAAGTCGGAGAGCGGGTCCAGATCGGGCCCCACGCCTATCTGGAGCGAGACACCCGGGTGGGGGATGACTGTAGACTCGGATTCGGGGCCGTATTGGGCACCGACCCCCAGGACCTGAAGTACACCGGGGAGAGGACCTTTCTGGAGGTCGGCCCTCGGACCGTGATTCGCGAGTACGCCACGCTGAACCGCGGCACGGCCGTGTCGGGGAAGACCGTGGTGGGAGCCGATTCGCTTATCATGGCCTATGCGCACGTCGCGCACGACTGCCGGATCGGCAACCACGTGGTACTGGCCAACGCCGTGAACATGGGTGGCCACGTGCAGATCGATGATTGGGCGATCGTGGGTGGCGTCACCGCCATTCACCAGTTCGTCCATATCGGATGCCACAGCTTCGTGGGCGGCGGCTCTCGTCTTCCGCAAGATGTCGCGCCGTATGTGATGGCGGCGGGCAACCCGTGCGCGGCGTACGGGCTCAACACCGTCGGACTGCGGCGGCGGGGGTTCGCACCGGAGACGCTGCAGGCGCTCCGCGTCGCCTACCGCCGAATCTTCCAATCGGATCAGAACATCGGTCAGTCCTTGGATGCCCTGGAGGCCCAGGAAGGACACGGAGAGGAAGTCGAGCACCTGATCACCTTCATCCGAGCGAGCCGCCGCGGAATCACCACGTGAGTCCGATTCGTACGTGCGTGATCGGCGTCGGTCGGCTCGGCGCAGAGCACGCGCGGATACTCAAGGAACTACCCGAGTCGGAGCTCGTCGGCGTCTACGACGTGGACGCCGACAGGGCGCGCGCCGTCGCGGAGCGGATCGGAACACGGAGCTTCCCGCGGCCGGCACCCCTGCTCGACGCAACGGAAGGCGTCGTGATCGCGGTCCCCACGGGGGCGCACTTCGAGATGGCCCGGGCCGCGCTCGAGTCCGGGTGCCATACCCTCGTAGAGAAGCCGCTCGCACAGACGCTCGACGAAGCGGATCGGCTCGTCGCCTTTGCGGACGCACGTCGGATCGTGCTTGGCGTCGGGCACGTGGAACGTTTCAACGGCGTGTTAATGGGCTGTGAGCGGTACATCGATCGGCCCCGGTTCATAGAGTCGCTCAGGCTGGCTCCTTTCCAGCCCCGCGGCACGGATGTGACCGTCATACTCGACCTGATGATCCACGACATCGATCTCGTGCTCGGTCTCGTGAACGGTCGAGTCGTCGACGTGAAGGCAGTCGGTGTGCCCGTCGTGTCGTCCTCGGTGGACATCGCGAACGCGCGCCTGGCATTCGAGGACGGGACGGTCGCGAACATCACGGCCAGCCGTGTCTCCGCCCGGCCACTCCGCCAGCTTCGGCTGTTCCAGAGATCCGGCTACTTCAGTCTGGATCTACGGGCCGGTCGTGGCGAGTTTCTGAGGCGAAGGCGCGATCCGACAGGTGTTCCGGACGGCCTGGAAGACCTCGTGGACCGGATCGAGCTCACGGCCGAGTCGGCGGAGCCGTTGCGGCTCCAGCTGGAGGCGTTTCTCGAGGCCGCTCGCGGTCAAGCGTCGCGGCTTGTGACCGGACGTGAGGGGCGGCGGGCACTCGCCGTCGCTCTTGGAATCACACGAGAAATCGAGGAGTTCGCGGATGTCGTTGCTCAAGATTCGTGAAGATCGCAAGAAACTCGGGGGTGCCGTGCGACACGGCCCACGGACCATCGTGCTCGTGTTGCTGCTGGTAGTCGTGCTGCTGCTGATCGTGTATCTCGGGCGAATCTCGTAGACAGCCTCGGTACGGTCGCACAGCGTCCGATGGCACACTCCGGCCACCCGCGCGCCGTCTTCCTGTCCGCGGGAGAGACTTCGGGGGACATCCACGGGGCTTCGTTGGCGCGCGCGCTTCTCAACCTGGATCCGAGCCTAGAGCTGTACGGCATCGGCGGAAGTCGCATGGAGGCTGCCGGCGTCCGGCTGCTCGCCGATCTGGATCAACTCGCGGTGATGGGTCTGGCCGAGATCGTCCGCAGCCTGCCCCGCATCGCCCGCCTGCGGCGACGCATCCGCCGATTCCTCGGGGAGCGGGACATCCAGCTGTTGATCCCGATCGACTTCCCCGGCTTCAATATCCCGCTGGCTGAAGTCGCTCGTCGCCGTGGGACCAGGGTGTTGTACTACATCGCCCCTCAGGTGTGGGCGTGGAGAGAGCACCGTGCCCGACGGCTGGCCGCCAGCACGGATCGCGTGTGCGTCATCCTGCCGTTCGAGCAAGAGATGCTGGCCAGCCACGGCGTCCGCGCGCACTTCGTGGGGCACCCGCTGCTGGACGGGTCGCTCGTGGGTGTAGCGGGGCTCCGCGACCCGGGGGCCGAGCGATTCTCAGCGAGCCTCGCCGGCAACGGTGAGGAGCCGGTCACGCTCGGGCTGTTCCCCGGATCGCGCGTTCAGGAAGTGAAGCGGATCCTGCCGGTCTTTCTGGCAGCCGCTGACCGGATCTCACGAGCGAAACCCGGAATTCAGATACAGATCGCGCGCGAGCCGGATCTCGCCCTTTACTTGTACGAGGCCTCACCGTATCCGCTCGTAACGGCGGAAGAGGCAATCGCCTCTTCGCGGGCGGCGCTCTGCAAGTCGGGTACGATCACCCTGCAGCTCGCGATCGCAGGTGTTCCGATGGTCGTGGGGTACCGGATGCATCCGATCACGTACCAGATCGCGAAGCGGCTGGTTCGGGTACCCCACATCGCCCTCGCCAACCTCGTGGCGCGGGAGCGATTGGTGCCTGAGCTCGTCCAGGCGGACCTCACCCCGCAAGCGCTACTGACGCGGGTGATGCCCTTGCTGGATGAGACGGGCTCGGAGAGACAGAGAATCGTGAACGGGCTCGCCGAAGTGCGGTCTCGACTCGGTCAGCCGGGGTGCGCGGCACGGGTCGCGCAACAGGCACTCGAGCTTCTTGACGCGGCCTAGGAGGCGAGGAAGAGGTGAAGCTGCCGGTCGAACTCACAGTAACCCTGGGGCGGGTGGGATTGCTGACGGGGCGGACATGGCGCTTCCATCAACTCGCGGACTCGGCGGTCCGACCGGACCCGCGGCAACAACCCGTCATCTTCGCGTTTTGGCACGAGCACCTTCTATCGCTCGCCCGGTTACACGCGAGAGAGGGGACGAGCGTGCTCGTTAGCCGTCATCAAGATGGCGAGATCATCTCCCGTCTGCTGCTGGATCTCGGGTATTCGCTCGCGCGGGGATCGAGCACGCGCGGGGGCGCGACCGGCTTGCGGGAGATGATACGGATCGGGAGGGAAGGGAGAGCCCTGGCCTTCTCGCCCGACGGACCGCGCGGACCCAGACGCCGGTGCAAGCCCGGCGTGGTCAAGGCCGCCGCGGAGACCGGGCTGGCAATCGTTCCGGTCGGCGTGTCGGCTAGCCGTGTTTGGCGTCTGAGCAGCTGGGATCGATTCATGATTCCGAAGCCGGGTGCGAGGGTGTACGTGTCCTACGGGAATCCGATTCGCATATCCAATGTAGATGACCCCTCGTTAGCCGACGGTGTCGAGCGCGTCGAGAGGGCCTTGAACCTCGAGGTCGAGCGCTGTGAGCGGCGAGCCGCGTCGCCCTCGCGGACGCTGCGACGTGTGGAGACACGGGTCCGGCGCGCCTGGAAGAGACACCCCGGGCCACTCCTGCGCGGCGCCGAGGCCGTCTTCGCGAGCGGGGCCGAGGCACGCCACTTCCTGTACGATGCGGGTGTGATGACTGCCCGGCGTGCGCCGTTTCCGGTGCTTTCCGTCGGGGGGCTCACCGTGGGCGGCAGCGGCAAGACCCCGTTGGCCGCAGAGTTCGCGCGCTGGCTCGCGGATGACGGGCATACGGTCGCCGTCCTCACGCGCGGCTACCCGGACGAGTTGGCCCTGCACCGCGCCATGAACCCTCTTGCGCTGGTGATGGGACACCCTGACCGTCGCGCTGCGGCGCTGGCGGCGGCCAAGTCCGGTGCCACGGTAGCGGTGTTGGATGACGGCTTTCAGCACAGGTGTCTGGCCCGTGATCTCGATGTCGTCATGCTCGACCTGGACGCCATCCGTCGCACCAACCGTCGTCGGCTGCCCGCCGGTCCGTTTCGGGAGCGGATCGGGGCGCTCATGCGGGCCCACGTCATCGTCCTCGCTGAGCGCGACATCGATGGGGCCGCTGGTGCCCGGCTGGCAGAATGGATCGGGCGTCGCTACCCGGCGACCGGCTTCGCACATTGCTGGTTGGTGCCGGAGAGGCTGGTACCCGTGAACAGGGCCGCGGCGGCGACTCCGACGCCACGGCCGACCGTCGCCTTGACCGGGATCATGAAGCCGAATCTCTTCTTCGAGCATGTAGATCGAATCTGTGCGGACGTGGCGCACCGCCACGCCCTGCCCGATCACACGGCACCAGACGCCGAGGACATGGAGGAAGCGATCGCCGAAGCGGGGTCGCAGGGAGTGGTCGTCACCCGCAAGGATCTGTCGGGAATCGTGGGTCGTCTTCCAGAATCGGTTCCGTTGTGGTTCCTCGGAGAGCGGATCGAATGGATATCGGGGAGTGCCCTGCTCGAGAGGCGGTTGAGGGAGGCGGCTTCGACGTGAAGGTACTGGAAACGGACGTGCTCGTGGTCGGCAGCGGGATCGCCGGTCTGACGCTGGCGTTGAAGGCCGCACGATATGCCGAGGTTCTGCTGGTCACGAAGAAGGATCTGGTCGATTCGAGCACGAACTACGCGCAGGGTGGGGTGGCGGCGGTGGTATCCGACGACGATTCGGTCGAGCTGCACGTCGGAGACACCCTGGTCGCCGGAGCGGGCCTGTGCCATCGACGCGCTGTGGAGGAGCTGGCGCGCGAGGGCCCCGACCGCGTGGCCGAGCTCCTGGACTGGGGAGTTCGCTTCAGTCGGGAGTCCGGCGGCGAGCTCTCGTTGGGCCGGGAGGCCGGGCACAGTCGCCGGCGCATCGTTCACGCGGCAGACCTCACGGGCAGCGAGATCGAACGGGCGTTATTGGCCGCCGTCGCGTCCAGTGACTGCATCCAGCTGCTGGACGACCACTTCGTGTGGAGCCTGCTGACGGCGCCTCATTCCGATACGCAACGACCGCGCTGCGGTGGGGCCCTCCTCCTGAACGTACACGGCGACGAGTTCGTGGAAGTGCGAGCATGCGCCGTCGCTCTGACAACCGGTGGTTGCGGGCGGTTGTACCAGCACACCACGAATCCAGCCATCGCGACGGGCGATGGAATAGCGATCGGATACGAGGCCGGCGCGGCGGTGGCCAACCTGGAATTCGTCCAGTTTCACCCGACGGCGCTCTACCCGGCAGGTGCGGCCGGCGAGCGGGCGTTCCTCATCTCGGAAGCCGTGCGTGGCGAAGGCGCGGTGTTGCGGCGCTCGGATGGGAGCGAGCTGATGGAGGGCGTCCATGCCGCCGGCTCGTTGGCGCCGCGCGACATCGTAGCGCGCGCGATCCACGCGGAGATGCAGCGTACGGGAACGAGCCACGCGCTTCTGGACGCTTCGTCGATCTCGGCCACCCGGTTCGAGGAGCGCTTCCCCACGATCTTCAACGCGTGTCGAGAAGCCGGGATCGAGCTGCCGGAGCAACCGATCCCGGTGGTGCCGGCGGCCCATTACCAATGCGGGGGTCTCCTGACGGATTGGGACGGGCGCACATCGCTCCCCGGGTTGTATGCCGCGGGCGAGGTGGCATGCACCGGTGTGCACGGCGCCAACCGACTGGCCTCCAATTCGCTCCTCGAGGCCGTGGTCTTCTCGCACCGTACCGCACTTCGCTTGCACGTAGACCTGCCGGCGCTGGGTCGACCCTCCGACCGTCTGGGCGCTGCCCCCCCTCAGCCACAGGACGGCGCGGACGTCACAGAAATCGAACACGAGCTGCGCTCGTTGATGTGGGAGCACGTGGGCCTCGTCCGCTCGGACGAGGGCTTGGCGACCGCTCGCGGACGTTTGGATACCCTCGCGGTCGAGCCCGTTACGCGTCCCTCCGACCCTTTCGGGGCCCTGCGCGCGCGCGAGACCGAGTTCCAGATTCTTGTGTCCGGTCTGATCGTGCGGAGCGCGCAGCGCCGTCTCGAGAGTCGCGGACTCCATTACACCGAGAGTCATCCGTATCGAGACAGCGAGCGTTTTCTGCGTGATACGGTGCTGGCGCGCTAATGGAACTTGTCATTGCGGCGGTCGGGAGGCCTCGCAGCCCGGGACTCGGCAACGCGATCCGCCATTACGAGCGTCGTGCGGGCCACTACTTCCGGCTGCGGTCGGTCGAGGTGAGCGCGGCCTCGCTTCCCGATGCGCGCGCGGCCGAGGCTCGCGTACGTGAGTCTGAGGCCCTTCTCCGCGCCATCCCGAGCGCTCTCGAGCTGGTCGCTCTTACCCGGGCGGGGAAGCCGCTCGACACCCGCGGGTTGGCGAGCTACTTGGAAGACATAGGCACATACGGCCGGCCGGGGGCGGCATTCGCGGTTGGGGGAGCGCACGGTCTCGGCGACGACCTGCTGGCTCGCGCTGATATCCGTCTGTCGCTCTCCGCCATGACTCTCCCGCACGAGCTCGCCCGATTGCTCCTCACCGAGCAATTGTATCGGGCGGGCAGCCTTATTCGGGGCGAGGCGTACCACAAGGGCCCGTGAGCGCGTCAGCGGAGTGGTTCCGGGACTGGTTCGGGGAGACCTATCTCTCCCTGTACCCTCACCGCGACGAAGCGGAGGCCGAGGCGGGCGTGCGGCTTTTCACGCGCGAGTCGGGTCCCGAGTCCGGGGCCCGAGTCCTCGATCTGGCGTGCGGCTACGGGCGCCACCTGGAGAAGCTGCACGACGCAGGATACCAGGCCGTGGGCTTGGATCTTTCCGCGCGCCTGCTACGCGACGCGGCGAAGCGTCCCGGGGTCGCGGGATCGCTGGTCCGCGGCGATATGCGCTACCTCCCCTTTCGAGATGGAGCGTTCGACGCCCTGGTCAACTTCTTCACGTCATTCGGCTACTTCGCGTCGGAGGAGGAGGATGAACTGGTCGTTCGCCAAATGCGTCGTGTCCTGAGGCCCGGGGGTACGTTCTTGCTTGACTACATGAACGCGCCCTGGGTGATCGCCAACCTCGAGGCGGAGACCGATGTCGAACAGGGCGGCCGGCGCGTGCGACAGCGGCGCTGGATCGAAGAGGGTCAGGTGATCAAGCGAATCGAGATCTTCCCGAGCGGAGAAGACGGCGTGCGGGTAGCCGGCGCACCGCAGGTTTTTCACGAGCGCGTACGCTTGTACGACCCCGAAGAGCTCATGGTGCTGCTGGCGAACAACGGTCTCGCAGTGAGGACCCGCTTCGGAGGCTATGCAGGCGCACCGTTTGACCCGCAGTCGCCGCGGCTACTCCTTGCCGGTGTCGCCGCATGAGCCACCTTCCCGAGATCCGTCCTCGTTCCCTCGCCCCGCTTGGCACGCTCACGGGCGACCTTCTGGCGGGCACTTCGAAGATCGAGCTTCCGCTCATCAAGAGCGGCGCCGCGGTCGCGTCCGCTCGCACAGGTCGAACCGGGAGGCTCGGGCCATCCACCTTCGGGTACTCGTCGGCGGCGGCCGAGTCCAAGCTGGGGAGCATCCTCGCGGGCTCCGGTCATCTCGTTACCACGGGGCAGCAACCGCTCCTCTTCCTCGGTCCGTTGTTCGTTCTTTACAAGGCCCTGACGGCCATCGAAACGGCGCGCCGAATCGAAGCCGCCACCGGGACCCCGACCCTGGCCGTTTTTTGGATCGCGTCGGACGACCATGACTGGGAGGAGGTCGGCTCGACATCCATCCTCGACGCCGCCGGCGCTCTGCGACGGTTGAGCCTGAGTCCACCCGAAGGGCGAGCCGGTCAGGCAGTCGGGTCGACCCGACTAGACGAATCGATCACGTCCCTCCTCGAAGAGTTCTTGCAACACATTCCGGCTTCGGAGTTTGCACCATCTTATATCGAGTGTATTCGAGATACATACACAACCGGTCAACGGATCGCTGATGCGTTCGCGAGTAGCCTCGCGCACGCGCTCGAATCGTTTGACTTCGCATGGCTCGATTCGGCTCATCCCGACGTCAAGCGGGCCAGTCTGCCGCTCGTCCGCGGCATCATAGAGGGGCAGGAATCCGCCGAAGAGGCGCTCGCGGAAGGGGGAAGGCGGTTGGGCGACGCGGGCTATCAGTCGCCGATCCCGCTTCTGGTCGATGCCTACCCGCTCTTGGTGGACACGGGAAAGCGAAGGGAGCGTCTTTACCGGGCGGGCGAAGGAGTCCGCCTGGGTCGGGAGGGCGAGGTGGTGGGGGCCTCCGAGCTTTCCGCCTGGCTTGAGGGCGAGCCGGAACGGTTCAGCCCGAACGTGGCGTCGCGGCCCGTGCTCGAGTCCTGGCTTCTGCCGGTAGCGGCGACCGTTCTGGGCCCGGGCGAAATCACGTATTGGAGCCAGCTACCGCCGCTCTTCGAGCGCTACGAAGTGCCTCTGCCTCGCATTCAGCCTCGTGCGGCGTGGACACTCGTCGAATCGAAGATCGCGCGCACGCTCGAGCGGCTGGCTGCCTCACCGGACGATTTGGTGGACGGTGGAGACTCGTTGATCGCCCGTATCACGAGGGCTTCTCGACCACCCGCCGTCGATGCGGCTCTGAGCGAGCTTCGCGAAGCGGTGGCGCCCGGGTTCGATGCACTCGACGGGGCGATCGGCGAGGAGCTCCCAGGGCTCCGGTCGGCAGCCGGGAAGGCGCGGAAGCGGGTGCTCGACGCACTCGGCGGGTTGGGTAGCCGGATCGACGCGGGCGTACGCGAGCGAGAGGAATCGAGCTTGCAGGCGGTGCGAAAGAGCGCGGGCCACTTGTTCCCAGGAGGCCAGCCACAGGAGCGAGTGGTCAGCCCGTACTATTACCTTGCGCGTTACGGACCCGAGCTCGTCACTCAGCTCGCCACCCGGACGCGCCAGGCGCTCGGAGATTCGGCCGCAAGCAGTCTGGAGTAGGTCGGCCGCCGGCATGTGCGCACCGGCGCGTTGCTACGGGGTAGCAAAGGCAAATAGGTTCCCGACGCGACGGGGTCGATGCAAATCCCCCCGCGCTTCGCTAGTGTCAACAGAGAGCCAGGCATACGCTCGATGGTCGCGGCCTTCGCATTCATCCTCGTCCTGGTGGTATTGATCCCGGTCCTCGCGATCGTGATCGACTCACCCGTGGGGCAAGCCCTCGCACGGCGTATCTCGTCGGGCGACGACGCGAAGGGCAGCGGTCCGAGGCTCGACGCCCTCGAGGCGGAGGTGCGATACCTGACCGAAACGGTCGAGAGCTTGAGCGAAGAATCTCAGTTTCTCCGCTCGCTGGTCGAGGGGCCGAGCGAAGACGCGCCGCGGCTGACCGAAGGTCCAGACGAGGACGCGTCGTCCGAAGAGTCGGACGGCTGACCCCGCCCCGCGGCCCTACGAAGGCGTGACCGCCGCTCCCGTCTCGACCGGGCGTTCCGCCCTCCGGGTCGGCTCCGGAATCCTCCTCAGCCGTATCACCGGCTTTCTCCGCGACATCACGATCGCCTCCTTCTTCGGAACCGGGGCGGCCGCCGGGGCGTACGCGGCGGCCCTGCGAATCCCGAACGTGCTCCGGAACCTGCTGGGGGAGGGCACGCTCTCGGCCTCGTTCGTCCCGGTCTACAGCGCGTTGCTGGAGAAGGAGGGCGCGGACGCAGCACCGCCGAAACGGCTCGCCCGCGGAGTGTTGGGGATGGTCCTCGCCGTCGCGGTCCTGCTCTCGGGGGTGGGCGTGCTCCTGGCGCCGGTCCTGGCCCGCCTCGTCGCACCCGGGTTCGACGCGGGGACAGCGGCGCTGACCGGGCGCCTGGTCCGCATTCTGTTCCCGATGGCGGGGGTGATGATCGTGGGGGCCTGGTGCCTGGGGGTCCTCAACAGCCACCGTCGTTTCTTCCTCCCGTACGTCGCCCCGGTGCTATGGAATGGGGCGCAGATCGCGGGTCTTCTCCTGGGCGCCCGTTTGGGGTGGGAGCCGCTGATCCACGTGCTCGCCTGGTCGACCCTCGTCGGGAGCTTCCTGCAGCTGGGCATCCAGCTCCCGACGGCCCGCCGGCTCGCACGCACGCTGCGGCCGGCGATCGAGCGGGGGTGGGAGCCGGTGCGAAGGGTGACGCGCAACGCGGGTCCGGTGGCGGCAGGGCAGGGAATCTTCCAGGTGTCGAGCCTCCTGGACGTCGTCCTTGCCAGCACCCTGGGCGGAGCCGTGGGACCCGCGGCCGTGGCCGGGCTGTATTACGCGCAGCGCGTCGCCTATCTGCCGCTGGGGCTGTTCGGCGTTTCGGTGGCGGCGGCTTCCTTGCCGGAGATGTCGCGCGGCGGGGAGGCCACGGCACTCCGCCCCCACCTCGTGGACGGGTTTTTCCGGATCTCTTTCTTCGTCCTCCCGTCGGCCGTCGTCCTGCTGCTGTTCGGCGATCTGGTGGTGGGCATCATCTTCGCGAGAGGGGCATTCGGCGCTGACAGCACAAACATCGTGCGCTGGATTCTGGCGGCATACGCGATCGGCATTGTGGCGTCGAGCCTGGTGAAGCTGTTCGCGAGTGGCTTCCACGCCCTTCAGAACACGGTGACCCCGATGCGGATCGCGGCCGTGTCGGTCGTCACCGGAGTAGCCGTGGGGGCGAGCCTCATGTTCTGGCTCAAGTCCGCAGGCTTCGGCGCACGGGCGGCGGCGGGGCTGCCATTCGGTGGAGCCGTGGGAGCATGGCTGAACCTGAGTCTCCTGTGGCACCGGCTCGGGCGCCGCACGGGACCCCTCCTCGGACCGAGTGAGCGTCGCGGACTCCTTCGGTTGTGCCTGGCGGGTGCGGTGGCCGGCCTCCTCGCCCTACCCGCACGCATGTGGCTGGAGACAGTGATCGAAGGAACGGGCCTGCTCCACCTCATCGCTGTTCTGCTAGGAACGCTGTTGGCGGGGGGTGTTCCATACCTGCTGATCGCGCGAAAACCCCCGACCCACGCCCTTCGACCCGAGACTCGATGAGCTCCCACGGGCCCGACGAGAGATTGCGCGAGCAGATCCGTTCACTCCCGACCCGTCCGGGGGTCTACGTATTCCGCGACGCGGCCGAGAGCGTGCTATACGTGGGCAAGGCGAAGTCGCTTCGCGCTCGAGTGGCGGGTTATGTGAGCGCTGACGCCGACCGATCGCTGAAGCTGGCTCGGCTTGCATCGCGCATCGCGTCGCTCGAGACCTTTCTGGTGCAATCCGAGGCCGAGGCCCTCCTGCTCGAGTGGAATCTGATCAAGGAGTTCGAGCCACCATTCAACATCCAGTTACGTGACGACAAGAGCTATCCGTACATCAAGATCACGGTGAACGAGCCGTTCCCGCGCATCTTCGTCACTCGCCGCCTGAAAGAGGACGGCTCCCGGTACCTCGGCCCGTTTACGGATGTGAAGGCCATGCGTCGCGCGTTGCGCACGGTCAAGCGGATGTACCCCGTCCGATCATGCCATTACCGGATGCCGTCCGAGCTGCCTCCACGCCCATGTCTCGACTACCATATCGGGCGCTGCAAGGCACCGTGTGCCGGTCTTCAAACCGAAGCCGAGTACCGTGACATGATCGACGAGATCCTTCAGGTTCTCGGCGGCCGGACGGGTCGTGTGCGCCGAACCGTGACGCGGCGAATGCGGGAGGCGTCGGACCAGCTGGAATTCGAGCACGCCGCCGAGCTGCGGGACGTCTTGCGCGGCCTCGACGCGATCGAGAGTCGCCAGGCGGCTGTCGACTTTCGGGGAGGCACGCATGACGCGATCGGACTCGCCCGCGACGGCGATCTCGCCTGCGGGGTCGTCATCCGTGTGCGGGAAGGACGCCTGGTCGGACGCCAGGTTCACTATCTCGGAAACGTCGCCGGGGAGACCGAGGAGGCATTGCTCGGAGCACTGGTGAAGGGGTTCTACGTCAGGCGGGAAGATCCCCCGCGCGAGCTGCTCGTACCTCGGACCTTCGACGACGTCGAGCTGGTCGAGGAGTACCTGTCCGCCCGCCGCGAAGGACGGTTCTCCGTCCGCGTCCCGGTGCGGGGGGCAAAGCGAGACCTGGTGGCTGCAGCCGAGCGAAACGCCTCGCACATCCTCGAGCAGGATCGCCTGGAGGGGTCTCGCGTGACCCGCGAGCGCGGATCAGCAGAAGACGTGACACCCGAGGCAGCGAGTCGCTTGGCAGCGGCCCTGGACCTGTCGGCGGCGCCCCGTTCGATCGTGTGCTTCGACGTCTCCACGCTCGGTGGGCGCGAATCCGTCGGAAGCGCCGTATGGTTGCGGGATGGACGACCCGATAAGGACGAGTATCGTCGGTTCCGGATCCGTGAATCGGATGGGCAGCCCGATGACTATGCGATGATGCAGGAGATCGTGGGACGATACTTCCACCGCCGGGCCCGAGAGGACAGGCCCCTGCCGGATCTCGTCGTCGTGGACGGGGGCAAGGGGCAGCTGGCCGCCGCGCGTCAGGCGATGGACACGACGGGTGTGTCCGATCTGGCGACCGTGGCGTTGGCGAAGCGCGAGGAGGAGGTTTTCCGCCCCGGGGTCTCGAAGCCCTTGCGACTACCTCGCACAGACCCGGGTCTCCACTGGTTGCAGCGAGCGCGTGACGAGGCTCACCGGTTCGCACTTCGGTACAACCGCACGCTCCGTCGACGTCGCACCCTGAGGTCCCGACTCGGTGACATTCCGGGCGTGGGCCCGGTGCGGGAGCAGGAGCTGCTCCGTCGCTTCGGGAGCCTGGACGCCGTTCGCGGCGCCAGTCTCGACCAGTTGCGGGCAACCCCCGGGATCGGGGCGAGCACGGCCGCCGTGATTCGCCGCACGCTCGCGGAGGATCCCGCGGAGCGCCAGGCGGGTGCGAGCTCGGAGTCGGAGGCATGACCCGTGCCTGACCCCCGCGCTTCGCGAATCGAGCCGACGTCAAAGCACAAGCCGCCCGAATCCGGCGGCGATCCGCCAAGCCCGACCGTCCGGCACGCTGGGCTGTGCAACCGATGCTGCTTCCAGCGCGACATCGTCTCCGACCGGGGCTCGGTCTTCGTCATGTGTGAGCGGTCCGCGGAGGATCAACAGTACGTCCGGTACCCAACGCTGCCCGTGTGGCGCTGCCCCGGGTTCGAATTGCGCGTCGATGGCTGAGTCCGCCGTTCGCACGCGATTCGCGCCCAGCCCCACGGGGGAGCTCCACCTCGGGAACGCGCGCGCCGCGATCCTGAACTGGCTGTTCGCTCGTCACCACGGTGGTGCGTTCGTGCTTCGCTTCGAGGACACCGATGTGACCCGCAACGTTGCGGGAGCCGAGGCAAAGATCCTCGAGAGCCTGGACTGGTTGGGGTTGGACAGGGATGAGGATCCGGCCACAGGGGGAGCCTTTGGTCCGTACCGGCAAAGCGAACGGTATGCCATATACCGGGAGCACGCTCTGGGGCTGGTGGAGGAGGGACTCGCCTTTCGCTGCTATTGTACGGAGGCCGAGCTGGTCGAGCGGCGCTCTGCCGCCGTCACCGCCGGCGATCCACCGGGACGAGATGAT
Organism: Gemmatimonadota bacterium; assembly: GCA_039588215.1. Taxonomy (GTDB): domain Bacteria; phylum Gemmatimonadota; class Gemmatimonadetes; order Palauibacterales; family Palauibacteraceae; genus JBDHAC01. The sequence goes on along the minus strand of JBDHAD010000009.1, from coordinate 31,987 downwards.
CGCTGCCGGGCCCTCACGGAGGAGGCGGCGGCGGATCTCGAGGGCGAGGGTCGCACGCCCGCGCTGCGGCTACGGGTGGAGCCGGGTCGGGTCGGGTTTCGGGATCGCCTCAAAGGCGATCTCGCGATAGACGGAGCCGATCTGGGTGACATGGTCCTCCTGCGTGCGGACGACACACCGACGTACAACTTCGCCGTCGTCGTCGATGACATCCTGATGCGTATCTCGCACGTGATCCGGGGCGTCGGACACCTCTCCAATACGCCGAAGCAGGTCCTTCTGTATCGGGCGTTGGGCATCGAGCCGCCCGAGTTCGTGCACATTCCGACCGTGCTCGCGGTGGGAGGAGGCAAGCTCGCGAAGCGGGCGGGCGCGGAAGGGCTCCTCAGCTACCGGGAGCAGGGGTACCACCCCGACGCGGTAGTCAACTATCTGTCGCTCCTCTCATGGTCCTCGGCGAGCGGCGAGGAGTTCCTCCGGATCCCGGAGCTACTCGCGCAGATCGATCTCGATCGGATCGGGGCCACCGACGCAGTACTCGACCTCGAGAAGATGCGCTGGCTGTCGGGGCAGCACGTCCGGGCGGAATCTCCGAAGCGTTTGGCCAGTCGGTTGGTCCCATACGTCGAGCCGGCGGGGTTGGGGCTGGACGCCGCCGACATGCAAAGGAGCGCCGAGGTCATCGGGCACCGGATCGAGCTGCTCACACAAGCGGCCGATGAGATCGTCGGCCTGTTCCGCGAGCCCGACCGCAATACGCCGGAAGCGCGGTCGGTGCTGGAGGCCCCGGACGCGAGCCTGACCATGGGCGTGGCCCACGACGCTTGGACAACCTCGACATGGGAGCGGCGGGTTCTGAAGAAGTCGCTCGTTGCAGCCGGTGAATCCGCCGGGGTCCGCGGACGATCACTGTTCCAGCCCGTTCGAGTCGCTCTGACCGGAAGGCTCCGGGGGCCGGAGTTGGCAGACGTGGCCTACGCGCTCGGCCGAGAGCGGGTGCTCGCCCGACTCGAGAGCGCAGGGGCGGAGAGGAAGACCGATGGCTGAGTGGCGATTGGAGTGTGGTGCCTGCGCGGAACCGGCCGATCGGTCCGGAGCGACCGTGTGTGGCTCGTGCGGGAAGCCTCTGCTCGTCCACTACGAGCTCGATTCCGCCGATCCCGACGCGTTGCGAGCGGCCTGGTCGAAGCGCCAGGGCAGTATGTGGCGGTTTCACGAGATTCTACCGTTATCGAGTGGCGAACAACCCGTCACCCTCGGAGAGGGCCGGACGCCTTTGCTGGAGCTCGCGACGCTGGGCGATGAGCTGGGCGGGTTGAGGTTATTCGTGAAAGACGAGGGTCAGAACCCGACTGGCAGCTTCAAGGACCGCGGGCTCTCCGCCGCCGTCACGCGCGCCGTCCTCGAGGGCGCCACGGCGCTCGTGGTACCGACCGCGGGGAACGCGGGCGCTGCGCTCGCGGCGTACGCCGGGCGCGCCGGAGTGAAGGCCAAGCTGTTCATGCCCGAGGATACTCCCGCCGGGGTCGCACGGCGCTGCGAGCATTACGGAGCCGACATCGAGCGAGTCGACGGCCTGATCGATGAATGCGGGCGACTCTCCCGGACGTTCGCCTCCGAGACCGGCGCCTTCAACGTCTCGACCCTCAGGGAGCCGTATCGGATCGAGGGGAAGAAGACGATGATGCTCGAGATCGTCGAGGCGCTCGGCTGGCGAGCTCCTGACGCGATCGTGTACCCGACGGGGGGCGGCACCGGCCTGGTCGGCAGTTGGAAGGCGTTGAACGAGCTCCAGACCCTGGGGCTCGCCGAGGCGTCGACCCGCATGTACGCCGTGCAGAGCGATGGGTGCGCACCGATCGTGAGGGCCTGGGACGCGGGGGCTGAGACGGCCACGCCCTGGGAGGACGCCCGGACCGAGGCCTTCGGGCTGCGGGTCCCGGGAGCGCTCGGTGACTTCCTCATTCTGGATGCGCTACGCGCGTCCGGAGGCGGAGCGGTCGCGGTCAGCGATGCAGACATGGTAGCCGGGGCAACCGCGCTGGGGCGCGCGGGCATCGGTGCGGCGATAGAGGGCGGCGCTACGCTCGCAGCCGCCCGCCTGCTCCGACAACGGGGTGAGTTGGTCCCTGGGGAGACCGTCGTCCTGTTCAACACGGCACACCTTCTCACGTACTAGCCGGCTACGGCCCACGAAGGTGCGGTGGACCGGAAGACCGCGCGGAGGGTACCCGAACCCACGTGGCGGGAAGGTCCGCGCGAGGCTCCATGGCGGGCGCCCGCGGCGAGTTCACGCAGGGGCCCGGATGTGACTCGAACGGACCTATTATCGTCCTAAAGGTTCGGCGGTCCGGAGCCAATCCGACGGGATTCGGGCCGAGGTTGAAATCCGGTTCGCGATCGTGCGAGATTGCGTGACCGACGCTAGCTTTTTCAGGAAATGGAACCTGAGATCAGGACGCAAATGACGATGCGAGAGACTCTTTCGGCTGACGCGCTGCGCCGGCTATTCGTTGGGGCCGCGTGGCTCCTGGTTTTCCCAGCCGCCGTTCTGGCGCAGGAGCAGGAGTGCCAGCTGACCGGAAGCAGGTCAACGAACGACGCCGCGGCAGCGCTGCAAAAGGGTCAGACCGCGGAAACGCCGGAGGAGGCTCAGGCCGCGTTCGCCGAGGCGCTGGAGTCGCTGCAGCCGTGGCTCGAGGGTGACGACCCGGCCGTCTACCTGTTGGCCGCGAACGCCCAGATCGGCCTGAAGGACTATCTGGCGGCGCATGGGATCCTGAACAAGTTCGAGGAGATCGCGCCCGAGTGTGCCCAGGTGGCCTCCGACACCCGTTACAACGCCTGGGTGAATATCTACAACGATGCCATCGAGGCGTACCAAGCAGGCGATACCGAAGCGGCGCTGGGTCATTTCGAGATCGCCAACGTCGTGTACGAGGACATCCGCGCGTTCAACAACGCGGCCCTTTTGTATCTCGAGCAAGGGAACGAAGAGAAAGCGATCGAGACGTATCGTGCCGCGCTCGACGTTGGCGGCGAGCAGGACCAGGTCCGGGCGGCTCTCACGGGGCTGGGCGATCTGCTCCTCGCCTCCGGCCGTCAGGAGGAGGCGGCTTCGGCGTACGAGTCGTATCTGGAGCAGTTCCCCGATGATGTGGCGCTCCGGGTCAGCCACGCCCTGGCCCTCTCGGACATGGGACAGGACGAGCAGGCGTCCGAGATCTTCAACGATGTCCTGTCGCGGACGGATCTCGATGACGACCTCTGGGTCCAGGTGGGCGTCGGCCTGTACAACTCGGGGGATTACGCACGCGCGGTCGAGGCGTTTGGCAACGCCCGGACTCAGAATCCCTACAACAAGGAGGCGATGGAGAACTACGTGAACGCCTCCGTGCAGGCGGACAACCCATCAGAGCCGGTTCTCGCGCTCGCCGACAGTCTGACCACCTGGTACCCCTACGACGCGGCGAACTACCAGCTGCTTGCCAGCGCCCTTGCCGCAGGCAACAACGATCGCCAGGCGATGCAGGTTCTCCAGGAGGGCGAGACCACCGAGATCGTGTTTCATAGCGTGCAGATCGCCGAGGTCCAGGAGGGGAGCTACATCGTGCGTGGCGTCCTGGAGGCGCGCGAAGCCATCGGCGCCATCGCGATCCCGTTCGAGTTCCTGGGAGCCGGTGGGCAAGTGGTAGCCACGGAGATGCTCTCTATGCCGACTCTGACCCCGGCATCGCGAGAGCGGTTCGAGCTGGACGTGACGGCTAGCGAGCCGATCATGGGATTCCGGTACAAGAAGAACGGCTCCTGAGCACGCTCGCTTACACGCCTCGCTGGCCGGCGTCTTCGACCTAGGTGGACGCCAGCCACGCGAGCAGCTGTCCCCGCTGCGGAAGGCGGTGGCAGGCGTCCCTATCCCGGTGTGGTTGGTGCGGGTCCCTCCGCCACCCCCGACCCTGTAAGTCGCACCCGAGCGCGGTCGCATCCGTAGCCTGCGCCGTGTGCGGAACGGTGTTGTGTGGCCCCTGCGATCAGGGCAACCGCCACGCCAGTCTTTGCGAGACCCATGCGGACGTGCGCATACTGCAGGGTTGGGCGGAGATCGACCGACCGAGAGACGAGTTGCGCGCGGAGGTGATCGCCGGCGCCCTCCGGGCCTCCGGTCTCGATGCCCAAGTCCTCTCCCAGACGGATCACGCGAACGTGGTCGGAGTCGGTGGACTCTCGATCGTTCGAGTCCTGGTTCCGGCGCACGAGTACGACCGGGCACGTCAGGCTCTCACCGAGGCCGACATGCAGCACCGAGAAGAGAGTGGTTGACGCCCGGGTCCGAGGAGCGCACGAATGATCCGTGTCGCGAAGGTAAGACCAGACTCGATCGCCACCGAGCTGGACATCCTGCCGGGGACCCTGCTCCTGCGTCTCAACGACCGTGAGTTGAGGGACGGGCTGGATCTCTTGTACTACCAGGCCGACGATCAAATCGAGCTCGAAGTGGAGACACGCGACGGCGAGCGGCTCGTATTCGACATCGTCAAGCAGCCCGGTGAGGCGCTCGGCCTCGTCCCCGAGCCAGACAAGGTTCGCCGGTGCACCAATGCCTGCCCCTTCTGTTTCGTGAAGGGGAACCCGAAGGCCCGCAACCTCAGGTCGGCGCTTTACGTGAAGGACGACGACTATCGACTGTCGTTCCTCTTCGGACATTACGTGACGCTCACGAACCTGAGGGAGCCTGATTGGGAGCGCATCTTCGAGCAGCGGCTCTCTCCATTGTTCGTGAGCGTTCACGCGACCGACCCCGACGTGCGGATGCACATGCTCAAGAACCCACGCTCGGCGGACATCCGCGAGAACCTGGATCGTCTGTGGGGTGGCGGAGTGGCCGTCCACGCCCAGATCGTACTGTGCCCGGGGGTGAATGATGGCCACGTGTTGGACGAGACGATCGCCGATCTCTACGCGCGGGGCCGGGCAGTTCTGTCGCTCTCGGTCGTGCCCGTCGGGTTGACGGCCCACAATGAAGACCGTGGCGTGCGCCCCTTGACCACACCAGAGTGTGTCGAGGTGCTGAGGCAGATCGACGCGGTCCGTGAGACGGCGCGGAGCGAACGCGGCTTCGGTTGGTGCTACGCGGCTGATGAGATGTTCCTGCAAGCCGGCCGCGAACCGCCGGGGCGGGAGTACTTCGATGACCTCGAGTTGGAGAGCAATGGCGTGGGCGCGATCTCATTCCTCCGCGACTCGGTGCGCGAGGGGCTGGACGCTCTTCCGAGACTCGACGGCACGAGGATCGTGCTCATCACGGGGACGTCCATGGGTCCAACCCTGACGCGGCTGGCAGACCAGATGGCCGAAGCCTGCGGAGCCGAGATCACGACGTGCGCCGTCCCCAACACCTTGTACGGGCCGATGGTCACGACGGCCGGTCTGCTCCCCGGGGGCGACCATCTGACCGCCTTACGATCGACGCCGGACCACGATCTGGCGCTTCTGAGCCGCAACGCGCTTAACGAGGATGATCTCTTCCTGGATGACATGTCGCTCGAAGAGCTACGAGCGGCGCTGCCGAAGCTCGAGATATGGCCGTCGGACAACGTCATCGACGCTCTGAGTCGGGTGTAGCGCTCCCCACGGTGGCGATCGTGGGCCGACCCAACGTCGGGAAGTCCACGCTCTTCAACCGGATCCTGGGGCAGCGCATCGCTATCGTCGCCGAGCGCCCTGGGGTGACGCGCGACCGGCAGTTCGCGGAGGCCGAATGGGGTGGGAGGCCGTTTCTTCTCATTGACACGGGCGGCATCATCGAGGCTGCCTCTGAACGGATGGATCGTGAGGTGCGGACGCAGGTGATGGCGGCCGTCGAGCACTCGGACGCGATCCTGTTCGTGGTGGACGCTCGAGCCGGCGTGCATCCATTGGATCGACACGTGGCTGATCTGCTGCGTCGCTCGAACCGACCGACCATCCTGGCCGCGAACAAGGCCGACGAGCTCGCCGAGGCGGCGGAGCACTATGAGTTCTTCGAGCTCGGTTTGGGCACGCCGGTCGCGGTCTCTGCCCAGAGCGGGAAGGGAAGCGGTGACCTTCTGGATCAGGTCGTGGCCGCGCTCCCCGAGCTCCCGACCGAAGATGCTCCCGACGTCGACCTCCGATTGGCGGTGATCGGGCGACCGAACGTGGGCAAATCGAGCTTCGTGAACATGCTGCTCGGCGAGCAGAGGGTCATCGTTCACGAGGAGGCCGGGACGACTCGCGATGCGATCGACACATACCTCGAGCTGGATGGGACTCGCATCTGCCTTATCGACACAGCCGGCCTGAGGCGGCGGGCTCGTGTCGACGACGAGGTCGAGTTCTATGGCCGCCTGCGCGCGACGACGGCGATTCAGCGGGCGGACGTGTGCCTTCTCCTCGTGGATGTCCGGGCCGGGGCCGCGAACCAGGACTTTCGGATCGGTCATTCAGCCTGGGATGGTGGCTGCGGGTTGGTGTTCGTGGCCAACAAGTGGGACCTGATCGAGGATCGCGGACCGCATTCTCTGGCCGCCTTCGAGCGTGAGCTTCGGGAGCGAGCGCACTATCTTCGATGGGTCCCGATCGTCACCACGTCAGCCAAGTCGGGGCAACGTGTGCGGCGAGCGCTTGAAATCGCCCGACGCGTTCAAGAGAATCGACGGACGCGCATTCCCACCGCTGAGGTGAATCGCGTGCTCGAAGAGCTGGTAGCTCGCCAACAACCGCCGCAGGGAACTCGAGGGGACGTCCGGCTCCTTTACGGCAGCCAGGTGGCCACCGCACCGCCGCTCTTCGTCTTGTGGTCGAACCGGCCTCAGGATGTAAAGGAGAACTACCTGCGCTATCTGACCGCAGGGTTTCGGGCCGCGTGGGGCTTCGAGGGCAGCCCGATTCGTATCAAGCTGAAGAAGCGAAGCGAGCGCGGATGACGCCCTACGTTCTCCTGGCGATCGCGTACCTGGTCGGTGCGCTACCCATCGCGTACTTCGTCGGCCGCCTGCGCGGTGTCGATCTGCGGGGTGAGGGGAGTGGTAACCTCGGCGGCACCAACGTCTATCGGGTGATCGGTCTCAAACCGGCGGTCGCCGTGCTGGCGATCGATCTCTTCAAGGGGTTCCTGCCGGTCTGGTTCCTCCCCCAGTGGGACGGGCGCGCCGGTGCCTGGGAGCTGGCGTACGGCCTGGCTGCGATTGCAGGCCACGTCTGGCCTGTGTACACAAGGTTCCGTGGGGGGAAGGGGGTCGCAACGGCAGCTGGTACGTTGTTCGCCCTGGCACCGGTGGCCGGGCTCATCGCCGCCTTCGTCTGGGCAGGCACGCTTCTCCTGACGCGCCTGGCGTCGCTAGCCTCGCTGATCGCGGCTACGCTCGTCGCACCCCTGGCGCGAGCGGCAGCTGCCCCGAGCCACACCGTATTGTATGCATTCTTGCTGGCCGCGATCGTTTGGTGGACTCACCGCGAGAACGTGCTGCGGCTCATACGCCGAGAGGAGTTGAAGGTCGAGTTTCGCCGTGCGGGTCCAGCGCAGCGGTCGGACCCGGGGGCCGAGCCGTGATACCGCGCAGGATCGGAATCCTCGGGGGTGGAAGCTGGGGCACTGCCCTGGCCGACGTCCTGGCTCACAACGGCCACCGGACGTGTATTTGGGCACGGGATCCCGGCAGGGCGAGCGAGATCCAGGAGCGGTCGACGAACACCCGATACCTTCCCGGCGTAGCGCTGGCCGAATCGCTGAACGCGACTCCCGAGGTCGGCGAGGCCCTCGATGGCGTGGAGTGCGTCGTGCTCGCGTGTCCGTCTCACGCGATACGCGAAGTCACCATTCTCGCCGCCCCTTATCTCGCGGATCCGATCTTGATCAGCGCCGCGAAAGGCATCGAGATCGGCACCGACATGCGGATGTCGCAGGTGATCGTAGAGGTGCTCGGGCCGGGCGCGGAGGGACGCACCGTGGTGTTCTCGGGACCGAGCTTCGCGAACGAGCTCCTGCGCCGTCTGCCCACGGCTGTGGTCGCCGCGGCCTACAACGAGGAGAGTGCGGAGCGGGTGCAACAGCTCTTCCAGAACCCATACCTGCGGGTGTACACCCAACCCGACGTCGTCGGAGTCGAGTTCGGGGGCTCTCTCAAGAACATCATCGCGCTCGCCGCAGGGATCTCGGACGGGCTCGAGCTCGGAAGCAACGCGCGCGCGGCACTGATCACGCGGGGATTGGCCGAGATCACACGCCTCGCCGGGCGGTTCGGCGCGGAGGAGACCACGTTGGCCGGTCTGGCGGGACTCGGCGATCTCGTCCTCACCTGCACCGGGGACCTCAGTCGAAACCGGACGGTGGGAGTGGCCATAGGCCGAGGGCGCCCGGTGCAGGACGTGCTCGCGGGGATGGGGCAGGTTGTGGAGGGGTTCCGCACCGCGAAAGCGGCGCACGAGCTGGCGGAGCGGCTGGGCGTGGAGATGCCCCTCGTGGAGGGCGTATATTCGATTCTGTACGAGGGCGTGGAGCCGCGCGAGGCATTGGCGCGTCTCATGGCCCGCGAGCCAAAACCCGAACGCTGGAGCTAGACTTGTCCGACCGAATCGCGGAGAAGGAATACTACTCGATCGGCGAGGTCTGCGAGATCGCGGACCTGAAGCCGCACGTGCTGCGATATTGGGAGGGTCAGTTTCCCGTCCTGCGCCCTTCCAAGAACCAGGCGGGGAACCGCGTCTACCGGCGGAAGGAGATCAAGCTGATCCAGCTCCTCCGCCACCTGCTGTACTCCGAGCGGTACACCATCGAAGGCGCGCGGCGCAAGCTGGAGCAACTTCGCCGGGAAGGGCAGTTGAACAAGGTCGCCCGCGTGGCCTGGGACACCGAGACGATCAGCGACCTGAGACGCGAGGCGGATGAGTTGGTGGAACTGCTCTCGCAGGTCGATGCCGGCTAGCGAGAGCGCCCCGACCGAGCTGCGGCGGCTTCTCTGCACGAACGACGACGGAATCCACGCCCGCGGGCTGGAGATCCTGGCCGAGGCCGCAGCCACGCTGGGTGAAGTCCACACCGTCGCTCCGGACCGCGAGCAGAGCGGCAGCAGCCATTCGCTCACCCTACACCGGCCGCTGCGTGTCACTCGTCTCGACTCGACGCATCACACCGTGGATGGCACACCGACCGACTGCGTGTTGATCGCGGTGAGCGACCTGCTCGACAAACGCCCCGACTTCGTGCTCTCGGGAGTGAACCACGGATCCAACATGGGAGAGGACGTGCTGTACTCCGGAACCGTGGCGGCCGCGATGGAGGGTACGATCCTCGGGATCCCCTCGGTGGCGGTCTCGTTCACCGGGGAATCAGTCAGCGTGCTCGAGTCGTACACCGCGCTGCTCGCCGAAGTGCTCGGGCTGCTGGTCGAGCGGCCCGACTTCCCGGAGGAAACGTTCTTCAACATCAATCTGCCCGACGTCCCTGCGAACGGCGTCGTGGGGATCCGAATCACGGCCCTCGGGCGACGAGTGTACTCGGGCTCCGTGACCCGAAGCGCCGACCCCCGCGGAGGCGAGTACGTGTGGATCGGGGGAGGGAAGAGCCACTGGCGCGGCCGTGAGGACTCGGACTTCCGGGCCATCGAGGCCGGGTACGTGTCCGTGACGCCGCTCCACCTCGATCTCACGAACTTTCAACTCATGGAAGAAGTGCGGGCGTGGCCGTTCGCCAAGATCTGAGCGAGTTCCGCCGAGACAGGCGTCGCCTCGTCGAGCAACTGCGGGACGCGGGCATCGAGGACCTGGCCATTCTGCACGCCTTCGACAGCGTCCCACGCCACCGTTTCGTTCCCGAAGCGCTGCAGCATCAGGCATATGACGATGCCGCCCTACCGATCGGCCACGGACAGACGATCTCGCGCCCCTCGGTCCACGCCTACCACTTGCAACTCGCCGGCCTGGTGGGGGGGGAGCGTGTGCTGGAGGTGGGGACGGGCTCGGGGTTCCAGACCGCACTCCTGGTGGCTTTGGGGACCGAGGTCTACTCGGTCGAGCGTGTCGAGTCGCTCGCCGAGCGAGCCCGGCGTCGACTCGAGTCCATCGGCCTGTCCGCGCACATCCAGGTAGGGGACGGAAGTCGTGGTTGGCCCGAGCGAGCGCCGTTCGACGTCATTCTGGTCGGCGCGGCCGCGCCGAGCCTCCCTGGCGCGTTACTTGCCCAGCTTGGTGAGGGCGGGCGTCTCGTCGTGCCCATCTTCGAGGAGCACGAGCAAAGCCTGCTGCGCATCACTCGGAACGGGAGCGAGTTCACCCGGGAGACGGTCGACCGAGCCCGGTTCGTCCCGTTGGTCGAGCAAGACTGAGTTCGACCGCTAACTGACTTCGGCAGCCTGCTGAAAGCGAACTCGATGCCTCGACCCATCAAGGCTTTCCTGACACATGTCCTGCACGGCACCGTGATCGGCTCCGCCAACGTCATCCCGGGCGTCAGCGGTGGCACGATGGCCCTCATCTTCGGCATCTACGAGGATCTCATCGGATCGCTCTCCGCCGGCTTCACCGCCTTCCTCGAGGTCGTTCGGCTGAATGTGGCCGGGGCCAGGGCGAAGCTGGGCGAGATCAACTGGGTGTTGCTCGGTGGACTGGCCGTGGGCGTCGTGGCGATCCTCGTAGTTGGAGGAAGGATCGTTCCCTACCTGCTCGACACATACCCGCAAGAGAGCCGCGGGCTGTTCTTCGGACTGATAGTCGGGTCCCTGGCGATCCCGTGGCTGCGCATGTCCGGCGTGAGAGCCCACCACGTTCTGATCGCGCTCGCGGCGGGGATCATCGCTTTCATGCTGGTCGGACTTCCACCCCGCGACGCTGGCAGCCCGGGCATCATCGCCATCTTCATGACCGCGGTCGTGGCGATCACGGCCATGATCCTGCCCGGCGTGAGCGGCGCCCATCTCCTGCTCGTCCTCGGCATGTATACGCCCACGTTTCGCGCCATCGATGAGCGAGATCTTCTCTTCATCGCCGTCTTCGCGCTCGGGGCGGGGATGGGCCTCGGCATGTTCGCCAAGTTCCTCAACTGGCTGCTCGCCCGCTACCACGATCCTACCATGGCAGCCCTCATTGGCCTGATGGCCGGTTCGTTGCGAGCCCTGTGGCCATGGGCGCAGGCTGACAACACCCTGAGGCTGCCGGTGGCGACGGATTCCTTCGGCGTGGTGATCCTCCTCGCGATCGGTGGGTTCGTGGCAGTCTCGCTTCTGACCCTGTGGAGTCATCGACGACACCGGGCAGAAGCCGGCACCTGAACCTCGACCTCGGTCCTCACGGCCGCGGCTCGCGAGTGGCGGCATCTCCACTTCACAGGTAGCTTTGTGCGCCGGAAATCGGGGCCCAACCGTGACCCCGCAAACGGCACGGCCTGAGCCCCTACGGAAGCGGTCAACGACGACATGAGCGACGCATCGAGCCTGATCGAGGAGGTCGCCGAGACGCTCGACGTCTATCCTGACTTCCCCGAACCCGGAATCCTGTTCCGGGATATCACGCCGCTCTTTGAAGATCCCCATCTGTTGAGACGTATCGTGGGGTGGCTCACGGAGCAGGCGCTGGGAGCCGGGGCGGAGAAGATCGTCGGGATCGAGTCACGCGGCTTCCTCCTCGGGGTGCCCGTTGCCCTGGAGGCAGGGCTCCCGTTCGTCCTCGCGCGCAAGGCGGGTAAGCTACCCGGTGAGACCACCATGATCGACTACGCGCTCGAGTACGGGAGCGCCCAGGTCGAGATGCAGAGCCGGGGCGTTGGGGAAGGGGAGCAGGTCTTCGTGATCGATGACCTGCTCGCGACCGGCGGCACCGCCCGCGCGACGGCGGGTCTCATCGAGAAGCTCGGGGGTACCGTTTGCGGGATGAGCTTCCTTATCGAGCTGGCCGGATTGGCCGGGGGACAGATGCTCGAAGCGTATAACTACAATACGCTATTGATATTAGCTTCATCCGTTTGAGATAGGACATTAGGTAAATGGCCGAACGGATCGCGCACGGTCGCAAGCCCGACGCGCCGCACTCGCAGGAAGACGCGTTCGTCGCCGGGGCGCTGCGTCTGTGGCGCTGGCTTCAGCACAACCTTCGCTCCGCCATCCTGATTACGGGTGGGCTCGCGATTCTTGTCGGTGGAATCCTGTATTATCGCGGATACCGCGCGACCGTGCGTGAGCGGGCGGCGGCCGAGTTGAGCCAGCTCCGGGGGATGGCGGGAGGGACCGAGCCCGCCGCGCTCACGTCCCAGCTCGAAGGGTTCATCGAGCGTTTCAGTGGGACGGTCTCGGAGGCGGAGGCTCGCCTGGTTTTGGCGCGCCTTTACATCGACGGCGGTCGCTCCCAGGACGCGATACGCGTGCTGGAGGGGGTCGGACTACCGGTCGACGTCCCGCTCGGGTTCGGCGCGCGCACGCTCCTCACCATCGCGTACGAGCAGAACGGGGAGCCGGAGCGGGCGCTCGCGCTCTTCCAGGAATTGGGCTCTTCGGCCCGCTATCCATTCCAACGACGCCAGGCCTCTGCGAGCGCCGCACGAATCCTCACCGACCTGGGGCGGATGGAGGAAGCGGTCGCGATCTACGCGAGGATCGCTGAAGAGGCAGCTGACAATCCGTCCGAGGCCGGTCTGTACCGGATTCGACTGGGTGAGTTGCGGGGGCGGCTGACGGAGTCGTCCGGCAGCTAGGGCTCCGCGCCCCGGAAGCCCCCCCGGAGGACGTTAGGACCCCGACTCGCTTGAAGAGAGGCACCGCGTCCCATATGTGTTCGAGGACCCCCGCAACCGCTAATGGCGCATAAGACACATTCTGTAAACTAGCGTTCTAGCCCGGGTTCCCTCTCGGGAGCGGAGTCCGCCTCACTCCGGCGACTGCAGGGAGGCCTGTAGACACCCCCACACGTCTTCCGTGTCCAGGGCGTCAACCACATCGCGCGTCCGTTGGGGATCGGAGAAGCACCGGGCGATCTGGGCCAGGATCTTCAGCTGGGTGTCGCGTTCGTCCCTGCTCGAGGTCAGGACGAGGAAGATGAGGTGCGCGGGCTTCCCGTCGACTTCGTCCCACTCGATGCCCTCCTTGCAGATCCCGATCGCCACGATCGGCGTCTTCAGGTTTGGTATGCGCGCGTGCGGGATCGCGATCCCCCTCCCTACTCCCGTTCCCATCGTCGCTTCACGTGCGGCGACGGCGCGGCGGATCACGTCCGACCCCGGCGCTCCAGGAGCCCCTGCGGCCACGCCCGCGAGCGTGTCGATCGCTTCGTCCCGCGAGGCCGCCTTCAGCCTCACGACGCGGTTCTTCGCGATGTAGGCCGACACGTCCTGGGCCTCGGCCTTACGCAGCTGCCGGGTGAACGCAGGCCCCACCAGCAGTGCAGATACGATCGAGGCAATCACGAGCGCCACGAACATCTGGGGCCCGATCACACCGGCCTCCAGGGCCACGCTCGCGAGGAGCACCCCCATCGGCCCACCGGGGATGTGGGCGATCGCCACCGGGAGGCGATCGGCCGCCGGCATTCGGACCATGAGCGTGCCGAGACCCGCGCCCACGAACTTTCCGACCACCGAGAGCGCGGTCACCGACAACACGGTGACGGTGTCGAAGTCGCTCACGAAATCGATCCGCAGACAGATCCCCGCGAAGAAGAGCGGGACGAAGATCGCCTCGACCATCTGCTCGATAATCGAGCGCGTATGCTCGGAGAGAGCTCTCGGGTCGCCGGCCATCATCCCGGCGACCAGGAATCCGAAGACGGGGTGAATCCCGAGCGCGCCCGTGACGATGCCACCTATGAGACCGAAGCACACGACCAGCGAGAGGGGGGCAGCCGGGCTGGGCAGCTCCGCCCGATCCATCCACAGAAGCGCCCGGGTGGCGAGCCAGCGCCCCACGGTGAGAGCGAACGCGGCGAAAAGCACGATCCCGACCATGGTCCACGCGAGCCCGTGGCCATCCATCCCCACCCCCGTGGTCCCCGCTCCAACGAGGCCGAGAACCACGGCGAGGACCGCCCAACCCAATAGCTCGTTGAGCGCCATCGCCGAGATGAGAAACAGACCCAGATCGGACTTGATGATCTTGAGGTCGAAGAGCAGCCGGGCGACGACGGTGATCGCCGTGATCGCGACGCCGGCCCCGACGAGAAGGGCGAACGCCAGGCGAGGCGTCGGGACCTCTACCCACTGGTCGTAGAGCAACCACGCGACCGCGGTACCGAGCACCAGCGGGACCAGGACTCCGGTCACCGCGACCGTGAAGGTCTGGTTCCGCATCTTCCAGGCCGAGGCGACGTTGACCTCGAGACCCACGACGAGGAGGAGGAAGAGGATGCCGATCTCGGCCGTGACGCCGAACATCGCTTCCTGGAGCTCGTCCGGTGGAAACAGCGCCGTGAACAGATCGGGCGCCAGATGCCCGAGGACCGTCTGCCCGAGCAGAACGCCGGCGAGGATTTCACCCGCGAGAGGTGGCTGCTTGAACCACCGGAAGAGCTCTCCGAGGACCCTGGCGAGCCCGAGGACGACGACGACCTGGATCAGGAAGAGGAAGATCGGCTCGCCGCTCACCGGGTCTCCCCTTCGGTCTCAGGCACGCGCTGGCGCGGCTGCGGGGCATTCCTCGCGCTTTCGCGCGCGCTCAAGCCGGCGCGCGGCAGCACCCCCGTATCCCCGTTACTCACGCCGGGAGATCGAGCCCGCAGAACTTGCAGTGTGTGGCGTCGTCGTCGTGACCCTCGGCGCCGCAGCCCACGCAGACGCGGCGCTCGCCGGTTCGCCGGACTTCTCGCGGCTCGTCGGGGGCCAACCGCACACGCCGCTGCCCCGCCGCAGCCATCTCGACGGTCACGATCCCCGTGGGCACGGCGATGATGGCATACCCCAGGATCATGAGCATCGCGGCGAGGACCTGCCCGAGCGCCGTGTGGGGAGTGATGTCTCCGAACCCCACCGTGGTGAGCGTCACGATCGCCCAATACACCCCGACCGGGATGCTCGTGAACCCCTGCTCGGGCCCCTCGATAAAGTACATGAACGACCCAACGATCACGACGGTCGTGAGCACGGCAACGAGGAATACGACGATCTTGTGCGAGCTCGCGCGTAGAGCTCGTATCAGGAGCTGCTCCCCCCCCACGAACTGCGCGAGCTTCAGGACCCGGAACACACGCATCACCCGCAGGATCCGAATCACGGTGAACGCCTGCCCGCCCGGAACCAGGAGGCTCAAGTACGTGGGGAGAACCGCCAGCAGGTCGATCACTCCCAGGGGGCTCCGCGCGTACCGGGTCGCCCTCTCCGCCGAGACGAGACGCGTGACGTACTCGAGCGTGAACAACACGGTGAAGATCCACTCAGCCGTCCTCAGCGCGGTGCCATGCTGCTCTTGCACGGGCGCGACGCTCTCGATCATCACGACGGCGACGCTGACCAGGATCACCACGATCAGGACAATGTCGAACAGCTTCCCGCCCGGCGTCAGGTGTCCGAAGATGATCCGGTGCAGCTCGCATCTCCACCTCGGCCGCGTGCGGAAAACGGGGTGGTTCTCGTAATCGATCGCCGGTCGGACCTTCCGCCGCCCCGGATGTAGAACGTTCGCTGTCCTGTTCACGGACCTCAAAGCCTCCCGAGCATCGACTTGAAACGCAGCGCCCACACTCGCCATACGGCTTCGCGGACGATGGCTCCCGACATCTTGCTCCGACCCGCTTCCCGATCCACGAATACGATCGGGATCTCGCCCACTCGGAACCCCCGCTTCCAGGCCCGAACGTTCATCTCGATCTGGAAAGCGTATCCGGTGGAGCCGACCTTCTCCAGCCTGATCGCCTCCAGCACTTCGCGCTTGAAGCACTTGAAGCCGCTCGTCAAGTCGGCAAGAGCCAGGCCGGTAACCACGCGAGCGTACTTGTTGGCGTAATAGCTCAGGAGGAGACGGGACATCGGCCAGTTGATCACGTTCACGCCGCGCAGGTACCGGGATCCGACGACCACGTCGAAACGCCCCGTCGCTTCGAGCATCGGGACCAGGTGCGCCGGATCGTGCGATCCATCCGCATCCATCTCGAACAGGAGGTCGTACCCGCGCTCCAGCCCGGCCCGAAAACCGGCGATGTACGCCGACCCGAGACCCAACTTCCCCTCGCGGTGGATGACCGAGACCCTCGGGTCTTCCGCAGCCAGCCGGTCCGCAAGCTCGCCCGTTCCGTCAGGAGATGCATCGTCGATCACCAGAACATCGAGCCGGGCATCCTGCTCCAGGATGCCCGGCACGATCTGACCGAGACTCTCGACCTCCTCATACGTGGGGAGGATGACGAGCCCTCGACCGGTCGTCGTCAGGTGTCGACCTTCACTCACCAGCGATCACTTTCCCTGCCTGATTCATCCACTCGTGGGTGCGGCCCTGGGGTCGGAGTCGTCGGCCTCACGACACCGTCGGACTTTTGACGGCGAAGGGCAAGCCGAGGGCCGCTGCGGGTCACGGCGCTTCACGTCTCAGAGCCCGCGCCGCCGTCCTTGCCGCCCTTCGAGCCGCCACTGCGTTCCACCGCGCCCGTGATGATCGGAGCGCCCGCCGAAGCGATGAGACCGAACGCGATCAGCTCCGCGAGCGTCATCCAGATCCTGGCCACCACCGCGATGGCCGCCGCAACCGCAACGGGGGTGTCGGCCAGCGAGACGAGGAGCCCCGTCATCATCCCCTCCCGTACGACGAGCCCGCCGGGCGCGACCAGCACCAGGAAGCCGACAAGATACGCGGTAGCGTAGATGCCCGTGGCAACGATGGGTGACGGGCTGGCCGGGCCGATGAGCCCGCGAAGCAGGGCCCAGAACCCGAGCCCCGTGACGATCCACAAGACCACCATCCAAAAGGCGGTCTCACCCAGCGCGCGCGCGGGCACCTGCACTTCTCCAGCCGCCGGCTCGCGGAGAACGCGGCCGCCGACCCGCGTGAGGGCGCGAATCGCGCGGGGCTGGGCAAACACGAGAAGGAGCGCGATGAGGATAAGCAGCCGCCACGGCCCGAACACGTTGGACAGAGCCGAGCCCGCGATCGCGATCCCGAACGCGAGCCCGGTCAAGAGAACGACGGCCTGCAGCGCGAGCGAGGTCGCGATCCCAGCGGAGCCCGAATCACCGCGCGCCCGCAGATAGGCCGCGAGCCCGGTCAGCTGCCAGAACTTGCCGGGTAGATAACGCCCGAGGTTCGAGCCCAACCACGCCGCCATCGCCTGACGCGCCCCCGACCTACCGCCGACGCGCTCGAACAGCCAGGCCCAGGTGCGAGCAGTCCCGATGAGGGAGGCTACGCCGAGGACGGCGGCCACGGCGAGCCAGCCAGGTCCAACACTCCACTCGTAGCCCTCCGCCTCGGCCCACAGCTCGCGTAACGAGCCCCACTGTCCCACACCGAAGACCGCGATGGCAACCACCGCGACGAGGAGAAAGAGCAACGTGGCGATGCGCAGTCCGGGACGTGCCATGGAGATCAGGCCCCGACCCGCCCGCGAGCGCTACGAAGCCGAGACCACGGAAGGAGCAGCGCGAGTGCGACGAGCAGCGAGATGAGCGATACCGCGGTCCCGGTCCGCAGCGACGCGGAGTGATAGACAAAACGGATCTCGTGCTCGCCTTCGGGCACTTCGACGCCTCGGAACGCGACGTTTGTGCGCCACACCGTCGTCTCACGCCCATCCACGTACGCGCGCCAGGCGGGGTGGTAGATCTCGCTGACGGCGAGCAGGCCGGACCGCTCCGCGCGTACGCGCAAGACGATCTCATCGGGCTCGTACGTAGCGATTGTCGCCTCGCCTGCACCAGCCACGGGGGGGGGCTCCCCTGCCCCGTTCACCTCGACGACGGCCACTTCGGCCGGCATCTCGTTCGCTAGCGTCCGTCGCAGCGCCTCCCCCGTATCCCGCACCATCTCGATCTGCGCCGGGAAGAAAACGTGCGGTTGTGTCGAGCGGGCCGCGTACAGGCGCACTCGTCCTGCCTCTGCGGCCGGCTCCTCCGCCACAGGCTCCAGAAGCGGGCTGTCGATGTCCGAGGCTGCGGTCAGGTAGCGAAGATCGAGCAGCGGCCACAGCGTGTTGGGGTAGCCGCCCAACCTTTCCCCCTGGTCGGCCGGAAGCCGCCCCACGAGACGCTCGTACCACCGTAGGAGGAACTTCTGGCTACCGGTGGCAGACGAGATCCCGAAGTACATGAAGTCGTTCGGAGCGAACGAGCCGGGGAGCGCCCACACCCGCTGACCGGGCTGGATCCGATCCTGAAGGGCGAGCATCGCCGCGTCGGGCTCGAGCACGGCGTCGGCGTCGGCCGTCCGTAGGTAGCGGGAATCCACGCGCCACAGATCGAGGACGATCACCGCGAGGATCACCACGACGGCGACCTGGCCGACGCGTCGACTGGCGACCGCCCACGCCCCGCCGAGCGCGATTGCCCAGGAAACGAGCAGGATCGCGCCTCCCGCTCGCAGTGGACCCTCGAACGATGGCGACGGGGTCCGCGGCCAGCCGGCCGGATACCACGCGTGGTACACGAACTCCTGCAGGCCGCCGGGATTGATCAGCGCGGCGGCCCCGAGGAACAGGAATGGAGCGGACAGCAGCGCGAGCGGTAGTCGAGGCGCGAGCGCCGGAGGCGTCCCGGATTCGACCACCTCCGGTGCGGCTCGATGGCGGACCGCCGCATCCCATCCGAATCCCGCGAGCAGCGAGACGAACACGGCGACCGGCCCCATCATCATGGCGGGCGCGCGCAGGCCGCTGATCATCGGCACGATGGCGTACGCCACCCGGTGCACGGGGGTCGCCGCACCGAGAGCGAAGAGAATCCCGAGCAGCACCGCAGTTCCCAGATACCAGATCATGCGACGGCGGTCTCGGGAGCCTCCGGAGCCAAACGACGTCGCGACTGCCAGCACGGCGAGCGCCACGGGGGCCACGCCGAGGTATTCCGTGTGCAGCTTGAACGGATTCGCGCCCCAATAGGTGTCGAGTGAGCCGATGAGATCGGGGAGGAACAACGCGGTGATTTCCTGTGGTTGGAGACCCCAGGACGCCGCGAACTCGTAACCGCTCTCCGCCGCAGCACGAACGACGTGCTCGAGGAGCGCGACCGTCGGGAAGAGCTGTACGGCACCCAACCCGGCAGCCAGCAGGAAAGCGCCCGCGAACAAACCGATGGGGCGCAGGTAGGCACTCATGCCGATCGTGCGCCGTCGAGTCCCGGTCGCTTCCTCCACCGAATCCGAGACGCCGCCGCGTTTCGCGCGCAACAGAAGATGGAAGACCAGGTGCAGGGCGAGCGCCAGCGATGAGAAGTACATCAGCTGCGTGTGCGGCGTGAAGATCTGGAGGCCGACCGTGACCCCCACCCACGCGAACCAGCGGGCCTCTCCGCTCCTCAGACCTCGTTCGAGGGCTCCGAGAGCGAGCGGCATGAGCACCATGGCGAACATGCGTCCATCCTGCCCGCCGTAGAGGTGCGACATGACATACCCGGTGAACATGAACGATGCGCCGCACACGGCGGAAGCCGCGCGGCCGAGCCGGAAGGAGCGCCCGCAGAAATACCCGAAAGCCCCGGCCAGGAACGTGTGGAGGACGAAGGTCCACCCGATCGCCCGGTAGAGTGGCATCAGCAGATAGAGGAGCGTGGTGGGATAGAACACCGGACCGGGTAGCAGGGCGACGTACGGCATGCCCCCGAACACGTGCGGCGTCCACCCGGGCACGCCGCGCCCCGCCCGGACTTCCTCGACCAGAAACTGACGCAGGGGGTATCCCTCGCCCAACATGTCGGTGCCGAACAACAGGCGCTCGGGGGAGAGTATGAACTCCCGATAAAACAGGAGCGCGAGCAGCCCGGCGGCGCCCATCCAGAGCAACCCGATCGGGGGTCGGGCCTTTCCGCCTTCTTGTTCGCCGCTCATCCGCACGCCTGTTCCCAATTCGAGTCCCTCCATATCGGGCACCCGATGGTTCCTATCGGCCAGATCCAGACTCGCGAGGAAAGAACTGCTCCGGGAGCAAGAAACTACGTCGGAGTGTGCGGCTGCAAGGGGCTAGCAGGCCGCTGCGCGACTTTCTCAGCGGCCGCCTACGGCCCCCGGCGAGTCGCGATCGCGTCCCGATAGCAATCGATCAGATCCGTGGCGATGCGGGAGAGGCCGAAACGCTCCGCAACCCATTCCCTGCCCCTCTGCGCGACTCGACGGCTCGTGGAAGGTTGGTCCGCGACGGCGAGGATTCGCCTAGCGAGCGCCCCAGGATCGCCGGGCTCGACCAGCCAGCCGGTTTGACCGTCTCGTACGATGTCCGGGATTCCGCCGACTGCGGACGCGATCGCGGGAAGCCCGAACCGCATGGCCTCGAGCAGCACGACGCCCAACCCTTCCGTGTCTCCTTTCCGGTCTATCACGGCCGGAAGCACGAAGATGTCGGCGTCGGCGTACATGCGCTCCAGCTCGGTCGCGGGAATCTGGCCGGTCATGCGCACGTGTGGCTCGACCCGCGCGCGGGCCACAGCCTCCCGAATCACTGGCGCCCACTCCCCCTCGCCTACGACCGTGAGCCTGGCACTCCGGCGTTCGAGCACCCGGGGGAGGGCCCGCACGATCGTTTCGACCCCTTTCCGTTCCACCAAGCGGCCCACGAACAGGAGCTCCAATGGGCGGTCCTCGGCCAGCGGGGGCCTTATCGGCACATCCGTCGGCGGCTCCAGAGCCGCACCGAAAGGAATGACGCGGACCGGCCGATCGGCCAGCGAACGCACGCGTTTGGCGGTGGCGCTCGAAATCGCCGTCACCCCATCGGAGGCCTCGATTGACCAGCGCAGGAAAGGGGTGAGGGACGGGAGCCGCTGCTGGACCCAGCGCAATTCGACGCTGTAGAAGCTCGACACGAGCGCCGTGTGTCCGCCTGAAGCGGCCCGAAGGAGGGCGCCGAACCAGGCGTGCGGCATGGGCCAGTGAACGTGGACGACATCTGGTCGAAGGGATCCCAGACGGGTTGCCGCGAGCGATCCCCCGGCCAAGTAGGGCGGGAGGAGCGCCGCATACGAGGGGTGGCGGGCAAGCCTATCGGGGACCGTCTCGTCGTGAGTGAGCGTCTCGAGCCGCGCCGGAGCGTATCGAAACCGATGCACGCGGATCCCGCGGAACGAGCCGCTCCCTCCACCCCGGTAAGCTGGAGCGAGCACCTCGACCGTGACACCGTGCTCTCCGAGCGCCTCGAGCAACGCTACGAGCCACGGGGTGATGATGTCCCCGTCCGAGCGGGGGAAAGCCGTCGCGATGTGGACGACTCTCACGGTGCCGCCGCCGCGGTCTGCGATGCGGTCGAGTCGCCCACAGCGGCGGGGCGCACGGCCGTGCTCGGCGGCTCGAGGAAGCGCAACACGAAGGTCGGCGGCTGTCCACCCTCGTACACCCCCTCGAACCGAAGGCGATGGGCTTGGATCGCGGGCACGAGGTACCGTAGCGTCGTACCGCTGACTTGATCCACGACGACGTAATCGGCACCCATCTCCTCGAGCCCGCGGATGACCAGTTCCGTCTCCGTCGAGTACCGGTACAGGTCTCCACGGCGACGAGAGTGCCAATAGAAGAGGCTCGGCTTACGGTTCGCGATGATCGCGTCGGGCTCGGTGTTGGCCTGTGCCCAACGCGCGGCCGCGTACAGGCTCGCGAGGGCGGGTTGGTCACAGGGGTCCCCCGCCCGATAGCGTGCTACGCATTCGGTCCGGAGCGGTGCTTGCTTGGTCACGAAGGCAAGCGCCGGAAGCACGATCAACAACGCCAGAGCGAGCGTCGACGCGCGGGAGACCCAGGCGCCCAGCCGCGGGCGCCAGGTCTCACCAACCTGAGACGCACCGGAGACCGCGAATAGAAGCAGGAGTGGCGCGAGGGGCAGAAGGAAACGCCGGTCGGTCCAAACCTCGGGCCAGATGCAGATCAGCCCCGCGTAAAGCAGCACGAACAGCTCGGCAGCTCCCACGTGCTCTTGTACACGCCGCACCCAGCCAACGAGGACGAGGGCGGCCAATGCGACGCCGATCAATGTAATCAGGGTCGGCGCGGCCATCGGATCCAGGCCGGTGAGCGTCTGCGGCAGCACTCTGCTCACATAGGTCCACGCGTTTCCCGCGGCGCGCGCGAACAACCCACCGAACCCCACCGACCCGGCGGCCGGATCGTAAGGGTCTCGTAGCGCGAGCTCCCGTAGATACCCGGCTTGTTCTGGAGCCGCCCAGCGTTGATACAGACCCCAGACCAGCATGACGGCGAGCCCAATCCCCCCGGCGAGGCTCGCGCGCCGAAAGCGCCGGCTCAGGGCTGCCGCCAGGGGGATTGCGACGAGTACCGTAAGACCCGCCGTGCGCGTCAGGAATGCCGCGATCGCGGCTACGACCGCCCACCCATAACCACGTCCGCCCGAGCGTCCGGCGGCCCACAACGAGAGCAGGACCAGCGCCACGAAGGGTGCCTCGGACAGCACGTAATGCGCGTACTCCAGCAGGACGGGGTTGACCGCGAGCAGGAGTCCCGCCAGCAGCGCCGGGCCGTCGCCCAGGAGCCGCCGTCCCACCTGGATGGTGAGCCATACCGCAGTGACGGTGCAGGCCAGCATCGCCAGCTTGTATAGCTGCAACCCGCCTAACCAGCCCAGCACCGCGAGGAGGGCCGGCAAGAGCGGCGGATACTTGGCGTGAAGAGGCTCCGTAGGGAGGTAGAGATCGCGATATCCCGCCCCGTTGCGCAGCGACTCACCCAGAATCATGTAGTTGGCGTTGTCACCGCCCGGGAACAGGGTCGGCTCGTAGAGAATGAGCGCCAGCACTACATGGAGAAGGCAGACGGCGAGTGCCGACTGGCCAAAGCCAAGCCCGATCCAGCGCGGAGGGTCGATCTCGTCGGCGGGAGACCCCACGCGTCAGACCTGCCGGTCTCTCGGTACCCCTTCCCGCTCGCGGCGCAACTCCTCGACCTCACTTCGAAGCGATGCCACGAGCTCCGCCAGGAAGCCTAGGACGAACAGGAGAAGCCCCACCACCGTGAACCACAACACGAGGGTCAACAGGGGGCGATATCCCTGACCGAGCCCGAAGCGCAGGAAGATCGCGATCACGCCCGTAACCCCTCCGGCGAACAACAGGCCGAGTCCGGTCACCCCGAAGAACAGCATCGGCTTGCGGCTGAACACGAGCTGGAACCACACGGCCAGCATGTCCAGGATTCCGACGAGGATTCGACTGCCTCCGGAATACTTCGGCTCCCCGCGCCGGCGCGGGTAAAGCTGAATATCCATCTCGCCTATGTCGTATCCCTCGGCGTGCGCTAGGATGACGAGATACCGGTGCCAATCGTGGCGCAGGTGGATCCGATCCAGGACCTCGGCCCGGAAGGCCTTCATCGCGTTCAGGTCTCGAGCGGGAACGCGGAAGATCTTTCTCGCGAGCCAATTGTAGAGGCTGGAAACGGTTCGTTTATCGTATGGCCCTACCTTGCGACCGGCGACGACATCCATCCCCGAATCCAGGCGCTCCACGAAGCGCGGGATTTCCTCCGGCGAGTGTTGCAGGTCGGCGTCGAATAGCACCAGATACTCGCCTCGCGCCCTGCGGGCGGCGGTCATCAGCGCCTCGGTCTTGCCTCGGTTGCGCCGGTGCTGGAGTAGCGTGACCTCCGGCCATCCCGCCGACTCGCTTGCCCTCCGCGCGGCGTCCAAGGTGCCGTCGGTGGAGCCGTCGTCCACCAGAACGATCTCGGCGCGGAGCTCATTTGCCCGGAGCATCTCGGCAAGTTCCTCGAACAGCTCGGGCATGTTCTCGGCTTCGTTGAACGCCGGGATCACGATCGAGACCCTGGGGGCCGTGGCGGCGGAGGCATGGCCGTCCTGGTCCGCGGGTGGGGTCTCGGAACGCGAGACGTCGGGAACCGAGACCTGGTGAGAGGAAGAAGCCGCCGGTGCAGATCGCTCGTCCGCGGCCGCTTCGATCATACGCGCTTGCGCATACGGGCGGAGAGGATCCCGAGCTGGTCGCGGTATTTCGCCACCGTTCGGCGCGCGATCTGCACGCCGTCCCGCTTCAGAATGTCGACGATCGCCTGATCGGTGAGCGGGCTCTTGGATTCCTCCTCGCCGACGAGCTTCTTGATTTGCGCGCGCACGCCGCGGGCCGACACATCTTCCCCGTAGTCGGTGGAGAGCCCGCTCGAGAAGAAGAACTTGAGCGGGAACACACCGCGCGGCGTCTGAACGTACTTTTCGTTCGTGACCCGAGACACCGTCGATTCGTGCATGTCGATGTGCTCGGCTACCTCGCGCAGCGTGAGCGGTCGTAGGTGCTCGACGCCCTTCTCGAAGAAGTCCCGCTGCCGGTCGACGATGAAGTTCATCACCTTCAACATCGTCTGCCGGCGCTGCTCGATCGCCTGGATCATCCACTGGGCGCTGTTGAGCTTCTTCGATATGAATGTCTTGTTCTCGCCCTGGAACTTGCCGCGGTCCTGAGCGACCTCGCGATAGGAACGCGAGAGCTTGAGGCGGGGCAGCGTTGTGTCGTTGTGGAAGACATAGTACTGACCGTCGATCTTGTCGACGACGAGATCGGGGATTACGTAGGCGTCGGACATGTCCGAATACTTGAGCCCCGGCTTCGGATCGAGCTTCGAGATCTCATCCGCCGCCGTCTGGACTTCTTGCGGGGATATGCCGTGCTCCTTCGAGAGCTCGCTCCAGCGATGGTTGACGAGCTCATCGAAGTGATCGCGCACGATACGGAACGCCAGGGTGTCTTCCTCACCGCGGTCTCGCAGCTGAAGGAGCAGCGTCTCGCGCAGATCGCGAGCCGCGATCCCGCTGGGATCGAAGCCCTGTATCATGGCGAGCATCTGCTCGGCGTCTTCCATGGTGACCGACTCGAGATCGATCTCCTCTTCGGCGTCCTTCGCCTCCCGGACGAGAACGTTCTCGGGGTCCGCGAGGTAGTTGTTCACCGACTCCATGATCTGCCCAAGCGAGCAGGTCACGAAACCCTCTCGATCGATGTTGCCGATGATCTCTTCGCCGATCAGCACCTGGCGCGGAGTCAGCTTCATCAACGTGAGCTGATCGAACAGGTGATCCCATAGATCACGCGTCGCGGCCGGTGTGGGTCGGAAGTATTCCTTCTCCTCGTACTCGGCGCGCCGTCCCCCCGCATCGAAGCCGTTGAGTAGGATCTCCTCCCAATCGACCTCTTCCTCTTCAGGGTCTTCCTTCTCTTCGACCTCTTCGTTCAACTCGTCCTCTCCCGGTTCCACGAGGTCGAGGAACGGGTTGTTGACGAGCTCTTGCTTGAGGTGTTGCTGAAGATCGAGGAGAGGCATGTAAAGGAGGTCCATCGCCTGGTACAGGCGAGGGTTCACCTTCAACTCTTGCTTCATTCGAAGGCCCGTGGTGAGGCCGGGTCGCATTCCGCTCACCGCGTCCCTCCTGTTCGCTCGCCCCTCGGTAGGCCCCTTGGGCAGGCTGGCTTCCGCACGTTCATCCCCACACCCGTGTCACAAGAATCATACCAGAAGATAAAGATACACCGCTCTGGGACGGATGGCACCCCCGCCGACGGGTGGCCGCTGTCTTCGGGATCGGTGCTTCGAGGCTGGGGTGACACCACGCCGTGGGCGGTGCTCGAGCGCTAGAGTCGGAAGTCCTGTCCCAGGTAGAGTGCCCGTGCTTCGGGGTCTTTCACGAGTCGGTCGGCCGGTCCCTCGACGAGGATTTCGCCCTTGAACAGGAGATACGCGCGGTCGGTAATGGACAGGGTCTCGCGGACGTTGTGGTCCGTCACGAGCACGCCCAGCCCCCTACTTCGCAAACCACGCACGATCCGTTGAATATCATCGATCGCGATCGGATCGACTCCGGTGAAGGGCTCATCCAGAAGTAGGAACTTGGGGCGGGTCACCAACGCCCGGGTGATCTCGAGCCGACGACGCTCTCCCCCCGAAAGGGAGTAGGCCTTGTTCTTTCGAAGGTGCTTGATCGACAACTCATCAAGGAGACGCTCGAGTCTCGCGTGACGCTCTTGGCGTGACAACGGAAGCGTCTCCAGAATCGCCATCACGTTGTCTTCCACGCTCAACTTCAGAAAGACCGAGGGCTCTTGTGGCAGGTAACCGATCCCGGCCCGGGCTCGCTTGTACATCGGCCAGGTGGTGAGCTCCTGGTCGTCCAAGTACACCCGGCCCTGCTCGGCCTTCAGCAGTCCGACCATCATGTAGAAGGTCGTCGTCTTCCCTGCCCCGTTGGGTCCGAGTAGCCCGACGATCTCTCCCTGAACGAGGCTGAGGTCGACCTGGTCCACGACGCGCCGTCGCTTGAAGGACTTCACGAGTCCCTCGGCGCGAAGCGTGCTCGGCGCGGCATCGGATCCGTGCGCGAAAAGGTCCGAAGCGCTGGCCGGCGCCGCGTTTTCGGGCGTGCCATCCTGTGCGGTCGGGCCGGGAGAATCGGTCATCGGAGGGTCCTCGACGGGGGTGGTCCCGAGCGCCCGCGGGAAGCACGGCCCGTGGAGACTCCCGAGATCATGGCGCGAATCGGTTCTCTCGGGCGTGGATCGGGCAGACTCCGGCGCTCGCCGGCGGGGGAGAAGCGCCGGACGTTGGCAGTGGAGCGCGGTCCACCCCTTCGGTTGCGCACCGCCATGCTGCGGCTCGAGTCCGGTGGTTGAGAGACTCCGGTCGTATCTTCGCGCGCCCCGATGCTCGTGGTGTCCTCCGGAACCGGGACGATGCCTGTCTCGGGGCCCTGGCCCTCTGTCGGCTCGAGGGGCTCCAGGTACAGGCCGATGGCGTCGATACCCTCGACCCGCTCGGGCTCCCCGTCCCGGAAGAAGATGTCGATCCGCAACCCGATCATGTAGTTCCGGGAGGGCCCGGCCGAAGCCGTCGTGTCGCGGACCTGCGCATATAGCGATCGGGCGTTCCCGATGACGATCAGCTGCTCCAGGACGGGGTTGGCGGCGGAGTCCGGATCGGCCACCGCGGCCGCACTGTCCGCTGCAGCGGGGACGGTGATCCCGCTGTCGGAGAGAGTCGGGCCGAACATGACACTGTCTGGAGGACTCGGCTCCGCGGCTCGCGGCTCGCGCTCGAAGATCGCGTACAGGGTGTCGCCGGTCACCCAGTTCGAATCATCGTCGGTCGGCAGTTGCAGTCTCGGCCCGTCGTCCGGTCGTTTCGACTCGGCGTCGGAGGTCGTGTCGGCTGCCGCCTGTTGTGACACGCTCTCGTCGGCCTCGCCTCGTGCCGTGGACGGGGCGGTCTGGGCGCCCGTGCCTTCCTCCGGCGGGGCTTCCTCGGCCGGCTCGGGTGATGGCTGCCCCGCTACGCCGATGGTGTCCGCCGTGATCGGGTCCGGGAGGCGGACCGAATCCTCCGCTGCCGGGTCGGGCGCTCGTGCCGTGTCCGCGACCACCGGGTCCGGGAGGCGAACCGAATCCTCCGCTGCCGGGTCGGGCGCTCGTGCCGTGTCCGCGACCACCGGGTCCGGGAGGCGAACCGAATCCTCCGCTGCCGGGTCGGGCGCACGTGCCGTGTCCGCGACCACCGGATCCAGCTGCGCACCAAGCTCCGCAGGTGGATCCTCACCCGATTCGATTCCGGAGTCCGCCGCCGCCTCCTGATCGAAGCGGGCCGGGCCTTGGCCCTGGATGGCCGCCGCCCGGCCGACCGCGTTGATCGTGTCGAGCTGACCTTCGAACATCGCGAAGCGCAGCGAGTCTCCGTACAGGTGCTGGTCTCCCGAGATCGCTTCCGCCAAGCCGTCACCGTGCGCCCACACGGCATCCACCTCTTCGTCCTCCACGGCGACGTCGATCTGCTCCGAACGGACCTCGAACGACTCGCCCTGCGCATGGGCCTGGCCGATCGCACCCACGTTCCGCAGCACGTTCTCCTCGAAGTGCGTCCTGATGGTGTCGCCGCGCAACGTGATATTCTCGGCCTCCACCCACGGGGATCCGTACAACATTCCGGTGCCGTCGGGGACACGGAAGGTGGCGGAGTCGGACTCGGCGTGGAGGTCGGGCCGGGTGATGATCACATCCCCGAACGCGCGCGCCTCCTCCTCTCCGGCGAAGATCGTCCGGTCCGCGTCCACATCGAACGGCGGCCCGGGGTCGTCTCCCTCCGGATACAGCACCATGTGTGGGCGCCCCGTCGCTATCGTCTCCGCATCCACCCCGGTAATGGCCCGTAGGAACTCCACCCGTGGACCCGTGAGCGTAGATCCATCTCCCAGCCGGGTCAGATGCACGCTGTCGGTGGCAACGACACGATCGTCCAGCTCGAAGTAGGTGAGGAATCCCGACTCCAGCGTGCGGATGGTGTCCCGGTAGCGCACGCTTCCGATCAGGTCGACCCGCCGCGCCAGGTCGTATTTGACCGCGCTGTCCGCCAGCATGGTGGCCGTACCGCAGGTCCACAGCATCCCGCCGCTCACGTGCGTGACGTAGGCGTCCTGCCCCTCGCGGAGGCTGACGCTGCGGGTGTCAGCCGTGGTCGGCTCCCAGATGAGGGTGCAGTTGCCTCGTTGCACACCCTGCGCCGCGAGCGCCGCTGGTACGATGAGCGTCGCTAGCGCGATCCAGCCATAGCGACTCGCGGCAAGTGAGGAGAGCCTCCGCCACGCCGAACCGGACGCTGGCATCCCGTGTCTCAGCCCGAGCCCGGACCCGCACGCTCCCGGCGCCTCGCCGAGCTCGTCGAGTCCCGAGCGGTGGTGTCCCTCGCCGTGGAGTCGGGCACGGTCGCCGTCGTGTCGCGCGACGTGGTGTCCCGACCGGCCGTGTCTCGAACGACCGCGGTCGAGTCGGCGGCCGCTGAGTCTGGTACGACGAGAGAGTCCGGTGCCTCCGCGGTCGGCGAATCCGGCGTCGCCACGGCGCCCGAATCCAGCGGCTCCGCAGTGAGCGTATCTGTGCGAGGCACCGAACTCCCGCGTGGACCATCGATGATGACGTTGTCGAGGCCGGGGTCCGCCTCGAACGCATCCCCCTCCGTGACCGTGCGACCCGAGTTGCTCTCCATCACGAAGGGGCTGTCGCCATACAGGCGATCCTCCTCCTTCGTGTAGCGGATCTGGTCGGTGTCGAGCTTGCGGTCATCTCGACGATCCAGGACCACGACGTTGCCCGTCGCCTCCATGTCCTCGGACACCTCGTTGAAGACGCCGAAGTCGGCGTTCAGCACGGAGACCTCGCGGCCATCATCGTCGAAGAAGATGAGCTCGACCGGGCGGAGGTGGATCTCGTTCTCGCTGACGTACTCGGCCGTGTCCGCGAGCAGGCGGGCGCGTCGGACGCCGAGACGGGTCAGGTAGTGATCCATATCGATGATCACCATGTCGACCCCCTCGCGCAGGACTTCGGGCCCCGCCGTCGGTGGCGCGTCCTCGGGAGCGCACGCGGTCGGCCCGGCCAGGACACCGAACAGCAGGCCGGCGCCGACGGATCGTCGAAGCCGCGTGACGGTGTCGGGCGCCGGGCTATTCACCGCACACCCGCGCGTAGCACGTCGTGGAGGTGCACGATGCCCAAGAGCCGACGCGCGCCGTCCACGACCGGCATCGCTATCACGCCATGTTCCTCCATCCGCCCAAGCGCCTCTAGGGCCAGCGCCGTTTGCGCCATGACTTTGGGGTCGGGGTTCATGGCCTCCGACACGGGTCGGGTCAGGAAATCGGGACGTTCCTCCGCAAACCGGGTCAGGTCTCCCGCGGTCATGACACCGATCACCATGCCGTCGGCGTCCACGACAGGCACGGTGCCGCGACGGTGCGCGATCCCGTGCATCGCCTCGGCGAGTAAGGCGTCGGGACCGATGGTCGGGACCTCTTCGCCCGACAGCATCACGTCCTCCACCCGCCAGAGCAGCCGACGTGCGAGGGCACCGGCCGGGTGCAGCCGAGCGAAGTCCTCGGGCTCGAACCCCCGGCAGTGCAAGAGGGCCATCGCGATGGCATCACCCATCACGAGCGCCGCGGTGCTGCTCGACGTGGGTGTCAGATCGTGGGGGCAAGCCTCTTCCGAGACGCCGACGTCGAGGACCGACATCGCGGCGCATGCAAGAGGTGAGTCCGGGACGCCGGTGAGAGCCACGATGGGGATTCCGAGTCGTCGCACCGAAGGGAGCAGCGCGATGAGCTCGTCCGAGGTCCCACTCCGGGAAACGATGATCAAGACATCGCCGCGCAGCAGGACTCCGACGTCTCCGTGCGCACCCTCCACGGGGTGCAGGAAGAGCGCGGGAGTTCCGGTCGAAGCGAGTGTCGAGGCGATCTTGCGGGCTACGAGACCTGACTTCCCCACGCCTGTCACCGCGACGCGTCCCGTGGCCCCGAGGATCAGCCGCACGGCCATCAGGAATCGCTCGTCCAGCCGCTCGGCCAGCGAGGCCACACCTTCGGCCTCGACGCGCACGACATCGCGCGCGAGCGTCAGGAGCGCGGCGTCGTGCCGGCCCGTTTCAGCCTCGCGCTGCCGCTCCACGACTCCGCTCGACATACGCCTCCACAAGATCCTCCCACTCCCCGCGCGCACGGAGCAGTGTCTCCGCGAACTCGCGCACAGCCCCGCTCCCGCCCTTCACGGCTCCGCACCAGGCGGCCCGCGCCTTCACCTCGGGCACCGCGTTGGAAACCGCGGCGGAGAGTCCCACTCGCTCCATGAGCGCGAGGTCCGCCAGATCATCTCCGACGTGTGCCACGGCGGACCACGAATACTCGTTCCGCGAAAGGATACCCTCGACGGCCGCGATCTTTCCGAACGGTAGTCCCTGGTGGACCTCGGTGATGCCCAGCTCGGTCGCGCGCAACGCCACGGCGTCCGAGCGCCTGCCCGAGACGATCGCCACCGTGAGCCCTGCCTCGGCGAGCATTCGGATTCCGAGTCCGTCTAGGGCATGGAACCGTCGAAGCTCACGGTCCGCCCCCCCTTGGCCTCCCCCGACATAGATCCCGCCGTCCGTGAGCACACCGTCCACGTCGAGTACGACCAACCGGATCGCACGCGCTACATCAGAGGGGATCTCCATCGGCTCAGGACGTGACCGAGGACGGGTCACGGTCTAACGCGAAGCGAAGTCGCTGGAGCCGCTCCACGAGCGGTTCCAGCCGGTCGAGCGACAGCATGCTGGCCGGATCGGAGGACGCCGTCTCGGGCTCCGGGTGCACCTCCACAAACAGCCCGTCTGCGCCGGCCGCCACGGCCGCCTGGCACAAAGGCTCGATGAACTGGGGCTCGCCGCCACTCGCCGTCCCGGCCCCGCCCGGGAGCTGCACCGAGTGCGTCCCATCGAAGATAGTCGGGCACGAGGCTGCCTCTCGCATGACCTCGAAGCTTCGCATGTCCACGATCCACCGACCGTAACCGAATGCGGTTCCTCGCTCCGTGACGGCGACATCAGCCGCGCCTGCGGAGCGCACCTTCTCCACGGCGTGCGCGATCTGCTCGGGCGCCATCCATTGCCCCTTCTTGATGTTCACCGGTAGGCCGCTCGCACCCGCAGCCTCGAGGAGATCGGTCTGACGCGAAAGGAACGCGGGGATCTGGACGACATCCACGACTCGTGCTACGACGGGCACCTGAGCGGGCAGGTGCACATCGGTCAGGATGGGGAGGCCGGTTCCCGCTCGCACGCCGGCCAGGAGATCTAGACCCAGCTCCAGGCCGGGGCCACGCTGAGAGCTTCGGCTCGTGCGGTTGGCTTTGTCGAACGATGCCTTGAAGATGACCGGAATTCCATGCCGTCCCGAGATCTCGGCTAGGTGGCCCGCGATCCGGAGATTGAGATCCTCCGACTCCAGTACGCACGGACCCGCGATGAGAAACAATCCGGCTGCCGGCCGAAACGGAGATTCTGTCGCATTAGACATGGGTTAGCGCCGTGCTGTGGGGTCCTCGGCTCCCCTCAGCCGATCG